>JBLXEY010000001.1:0-42977 GCA_048262655.1 Rhodospirillales bacterium
AATCGCCAAAGCCCTGGCCGATGCCGGGGAAATCGTTATTGCCAGCGGCGGCGAAGAAGACGAACTGGTGTTCTAGGTTTAGATCCGGGTCGATAGGTAGATTTAGATTATTTATAACTCAACAGAATTGCGATAAATGGGGCCATGGCACTAGAAAAATTCATGTTTGACCGATCCTTCGATATTGGAGGTGATAACCCTACGGAAGCTGTCGTCGAGGAATCGCCCGAAGTTGAGGCAGAACCCGAAGTTGTCGTTCCAACCTTCAGCGAAGAAGAGTTGGAGGCTGCGAAACAAGAAGCCTTTAATAAAGGCAAGGAAGAGGCCCTTAGCGAATCAGCGACAGCGATCGAAAACCAGATTGTCGAAACAACCAAATCAATCTCTGAAAAACTGGACTCGCTTATTATTGGCCAACTAACGGCCAATAAAGATATTTTTTCTGATGCGATTAAAGTATCACATGCCGTCACTAAAAAAGCCTTTCCAATGACGACGACCGAGCAAGGTTCCACGGAAATCGAAAACGTCATTCGACAAGTCCTTGTACAGGTTCTAGAAGAACCACGCGTCGAAGTTCACGTGCACCCAACAATCCAATCTTTATTGCAGGAGCGCGTTGAAAAGGTTTCGGCTGACACGCATTACGACGGGCGCCTCTATATCACAGCGGATGAGAACGTTGCAGAAGGCGACTGTGAAATCAAATGGAGCAATGGCGGCGCCGAACGCAATCTGGACGACCTCATATCCCAGGCAGACGCAATCATCGAGGCAAATTTAAGTTCCCTCGAAGGTGGTTACGTACCATCACCAGACGCTCTTTCTCCCGAAGAACTTGAACAACAAAAGCTGAAGCCCGCCGAAGAAAACGAATCGGCGTCGCCTGAAACACAGGAAACAGCGCCGGAGCTTCAGGATTCTGCCGAAAATGAAGCGCAAGATCCAATTCCCGAGCCATCAGATGCGACAACACCCGAAACAGAAGAACCCGAAACAGCCTCTTCGGAACCTGTTACAGATGAAGCAACTGAACAGCCAGAAACAGCAACACAACCGCAGAATTCTGCGCCTGAGACTGATGTTCAAGATGACGTGGCCGAACCAGACCTCGAAGAACCGGCACCAAATGCGCCGTAAATTCGCGTATACTCGTCTTTTATCAGAGCAGACCATGCCGCAATGCGTGTCAGGCTGCTCAACACAGACTATATTTAACGGAAACCGCATGTATCATGTGTAGGTCAATGATGTGCATTCGAATATTGCTACACTCAGGAGAAACCGATGGCTGATGAAAACCTAGAACTCAACGAACTCGACGGAGGCGCAGCCCCGCCTGATGGTGGCGAAGAACAGGAAATGGAAATGACAGGTCTGCCAGAAATTGGCGACCTTCCCCGCAGCGCGAAAGACCTTGAAGCTGTCTACGATATTCCTGTTCAGGTGTCCGCTGTTCTTGGCAAATCGACGATGCAAGTCAGCCAATTACTGAAATTGGGTCGCGGTGCCGTTATAGAGCTTGACCGTAAAGTTGGAGAAGCCATTGATATTTACGTTAACAACCGTTTGGTCGCTCGCGGTGAAGTCGTTGTCGTTGAAGATAGGCTTGGCATCACGATGACAGAAATCATTAAAACGGAGCGCGCCACCTAGGCGAAACATATGGTAGACCACGAAGCCCATATACGCATTGTGCCTGTTCGCACAAAAATAGACGCGGCAACAGTAATTGGCATTTCTTGCGGTTTTGCGATGATTGTTGCCGCCATTGTGCTTGGCGGTTCCCCGGAAAGTTTCATCAACCCGCCGTCAGTCCTCATTGTAATTGGTGGTACGTTTGCCATCACTACGGCTTGTTTCTCTCTCGCCGATATTGCGAATACCTTTAAAATCGTCTCCAAGACTGTTTTCCAATCCGCCCGGGAGCCTGACGAAGCCGCCATGCAGGTACTGCAAATAGCTGAAATCGCTCGAAAAAAGGGCGTTCTGACGCTTCAGAACATCATGGGTTCGACTGAGAGCGAACCCTTTCTAAACAAAGGTCTTTTGATGGTTGTCGACGGGACACCTGGAAATGAAATCGAATCAATTTTGCAGCGTGACATTCAGGCGACGGCTGAAAGACATATTCAAAGCACCAGTGTGCTTCGGAAAATGGGTGAATTTGCCCCCGCAATGGGCTTAATTGGTACATTGATCGGTCTGGTTCAAATGTTGGGGAACCTCGATGATCCAAAAACCATCGGGCCAAGCATGGCTGTTGCGCTTTTAACGACTTTTTACGGTGCGGTACTTGCCAATATGGTCTTTCTGCCATTGGCCGCCAAACTTGAAAAGAATTCTCGGGAAGAAGCCCTGTTAAACAGTGTATACATGATGGCTGCAACGTCGATTGGCAATCAAGAGAACCCGAGACGGCTTGAAATGCTCATAAACAGTATTTTGCCACCGGCCCGACGCATACACTATTTTGATTAACACGAAACGTCAGATGGAAGACCAGTAAATGCGGTTATTAATCATAGGCACCTTAGGCGGACAAATTGGCGCAGCCAGCCAGATCGCTATTCAGCGTGGCGCGACCGTTCAGCAAGCTGACAACATCGACATGGCTTTGCAGCTTCTGCGGTCAGGACAGAGCGCTGATTTAATTATGGCAGATGTAAATCTGCAGATGGAAGACTTGATTACGTCGCTTGAGCGCGAACGCATGACCGTACCGGTTATTGCGTGTGGGGTTGGAAATGACACTCAAGCGGCCGTCCGCGCCATTCGTGCTGGTGCTAAAGAATATCTTCCCCTGCCCCCAGATGCAGAATTAATTGCTGCTGTTCTGGAAGCCGTTGCCGAAGAATCGCACAAAATCATTCATGCAGATCCGAAAATGACGGAAGTTATTCGCGTTGCAGATCAGGTCGCACCAAGCGAAGCGAGTATTTTAATTACGGGCCCGTCCGGAACCGGCAAAGAGTTGATGGCGCGCTACATGCACAACAAAAGCAAACGAAAGAATGGACGTTTTGTTGCCATAAACTGTGCTGCAATTCCCGAAAACCTGTTGGAATCAGAACTTTTTGGCCATGAAAAAGGGTCCTTTACCGGCGCTGTGGCGCGACGCATTGGCAAATTCGAAGAAGCCAATGGTGGTACATTGTTGTTGGACGAAATTAGTGAAATGGACCCCAAACTTCAGGCAAAATTATTGAGAGCCATCCAGGAGCGCGAAATTGACCGGGTCGGAAGCTCAAAGCCTGTGAAAGTCGATGTACGGATTTTAGCCACGTCCAATCGCAATATGGAAAGTGAAGTTTCCCGGGGCAATTTCCGCGAAGATCTTTATTTTCGCCTCAACGTCATGAACCTGAAATTACCTGCTTTGAAAGATCGGCCAAAAGACATCCCGGTTCTTGCAGATCATTTTGCCAAAAAATACGCGGCGGCAAATGACGTTCCTTATCGCCCCCTCAGTCAGCCCGCCACGGACTTACTCTTGAAGCATGGATGGTCTGGCAATATTCGGGAACTGGAAAACTCCATGCATCGTGCCATTTTACTTGCGTCCGGGGATGAGATTGGCGCTGAAGCCATTTTGCTGGAAGGTGCTGACGCAAACGGTGACACCCAGTCTGGCGCAAGCGGCGCGGAAACTGCGGCTGGTGATGCGGGAAGCCTTGTTGGCAGAACGGTCGCAGACGTTGAACGCGATTTGATTATTGATACGCTTTTACATTGTCTTGGGAACCGGACCCACGCAGCAAATATTCTGGGCATCTCAATCCGGACATTGAGAAACAAACTGAAGCTCTATGGAGAACAGGGCGTTAATGTCCCGCAACATGGAGAGGCAGAACGGCCTCAGCCATAGTTTCGAAAGAAAATTAACAGTGGCAATACCACAAAGGAAACCAAGTTAGATGGCCGACGCAGCAAGCGACGCCCCGCAGGAAGAACCGGAATCTGGTGGCAACGACATCGGTTCTTGGATATCGACCAACCTGCTACGTGGCGACTTTCTCCTTGCGATGTCAGTGGTCACGCTGCTTGTCGTCCTCGTTTTACCCATGCCAACATGGGCTCTGGATGTGGCACTGGCGTTCTCAATAACGTTTTCAGTCCTCATCCTGATGACCGCGCTCTTCATCGAAAAGCCGCTGGATTTCAATACTTTTCCGACTGTTCTGCTTCTCGCAACAATGATCCGACTGGCGCTTAATATGGCGTCGACGCGCCTGATCTTGAGCGATGGCCACGAAGGAACCGCAGCAGCCGGTCAAGTGATCCAGGCCTTCGGTAATTTTGTTATGGGCGGCAACTTCGTAATTGGAATTATCGTCTTTACGATCTTGGTAATTGTAAACTTTATCGTCATCACCAAGGGTTCGGGACGAATTGCGGAAGTTACCGCACGATTTTCATTGGATGCCATGCCTGGCAAGCAAATGGCGATTGATGCAGACCTTTCAACAGGCCTGATTGATGAAGACGAAGCCCGATCGCGAAGGAAGGAACTTGAGGAAGAAAGTGCTTTCTTTGGCGCCATGGACGGGGCGTCGAAATTTGTTCGCGGAGACGCGATTGCTGGCATTCTGATTACGTTTATCAATGTCGTGGCCGGCATTATTATTGGCGTCGCTCAAAAAGACCTAAGTTTTGGTCAAGCGGCTGAATCCTATACTCAGCTTACGGTTGGAGACGGGCTTGTCTCGCAGATACCGGCTTTGATCGTATCGACATCCGCAGGCCTTATGGTCACCAAGGCCGGTGTCGCAGGAACTACCGAAGCGGCTCTGGGACGCCAACTGGCGGGTCAGCCAAAAGCACTGGGACTGGTCAGCTTTTTGATGGTTGCCCTTTCAGTGCTACCAGGTGTACCGATGCTGCCATTCCTGTTTCTGGCCAGTGCGGCAGGTCTTGGGGCCTTTTACGTCAATAACAAAGGCAAAGTTGAACTTGAGAAGGAATTGCAGGAAGCTGAAGAAGTGGATGTCGATACCGCAACAACAGGCGAAGAGCCGATAGCATCTGCCCTAAAAATTGACTTTCTGCGTCTTGAGTTGGGCTACGGTTTGTTATCGCTTATTAACGCCCCCAAGGATGGCCAGCGATTAACGGACCAAATCAAAGCCTTGCGCCGTCAAATGGCGATGGAAGTTGGATTTGTGATGCCGTCTGTCCGTATCCAGGATAATATGCAGCTACCCGCCAACAGTTACGTTGTGCGCGTCAAAGAAATTGAATCTGCGCGAGGTGAGCTTCGGCCCAATATGCTCCTTGTCATGGATCCACGTGGCGAAGAAATTACACTACCCGGGGAAAAAACCACCGAGCCAACGTTTGGTCTGCCGGCCATGTGGATTGAAGAGGCCAATCGGGAAGAAGCCTTGTTCCGCGGTTATACCGTCGTTGACCCGGCAACCGTGGTAACCACACACTTAACAGAAGTCATCAAAGACAATATGTCTGATCTTCTCTCTTATGCAGAAACTCAGAAATTGCTGGATGAACTGGATAAGGAACACCAAAAGCTGGTTGCAGAGATGATCCCAAGTCAAATATCAATGGGTGGTGTTCAGCGGGTCCTGCAAAACCTTCTGGCCGAGCGCATATCCGTCCGCGACTTGCCAACCATTTTGGAAGGCGTATCAGAAGCCTGCGGCCTGACCCGCAACGTTATGATGATTACCGAACATGTTCGCGCCCGTCTATCGCGGCAAATCAGCGACCAAAATGTCAATGACCAAGGCTTCATTCCCTTGGTCACGTTATCTCCCCAATGGGAACAAGCCTTTGCCGAGAGCCTTGTCGGTCAGGGCGATGATAAACAGTTATCCATGCAGCCCACCCGTCTTCAGGAATTCATCACGGCTTTGCGCGCAACTTTTGAGCGCCAGGCTATGATGGGGGAAGCCCCCGTGCTGCTGACCAGCCCGGGCGTACGTCCCTTCGTTAGATCAATTGTCGAGAGATTTAGGCCGATGACCGTCGTCATGTCACAGAATGAGGTTCATCCAAAGGCCCAAATCAAAACTGTTGGTCAGGTGTAAATCGATTTAACGCATCAGGAAACAGACACGTTTTATGCATATTAAGACCTTCAGCGCTCCAACCAACAGCCAGGCCATGGAAATGGTCCGTGAAACTATGGGCGACGATGCGATCATTATTTCGGCTGGAAAATCTGAAGATGGCAGTGCGGTAAAAATTGTCGCAGCGATTGAATCCGATATCGATCTGGATATCGATGACGCCATTGAAGAAGAACCCGAACATCCAAATGCCCTCAATACGGAAGAAACCGTGCGTCAGGCTCTTTCCTTTCATGGTGTTCCACCACGTCTGAGCACAAATCTCGCACGTTACGCCGCCCAGTCTGACGCTCCCAACCCGACATTGGCTCTCGCTGCAGCAATTGATACGACATTTGCCTTCTCCCCCCTTGATGCAACGTCCAGCGCCAAACCGGTTATGCTTGTTGGTCCGCCTGGGAGCGGAAAAACGATCGTCGCAGCAAAACTATGCACCCAGGCGAGACTCGCGAACCGAGAAATTATTGCAATTACCTGTGATACACAGCGCGCCGGTGGCGTGGAACAACTCAAGGCATTTACGAATATTTTGGGAATTGACCTTATAACGGTCGATAAGCCCGAAACGTTAAAGGATCATATTCGTCTTGATGCTTCCGAAAAGCTGCAAATTATCGATACCGCTTCGACAAACCCATATGACGAAGCCGATATGGATGGCCTCAACCGCAAGATCAAAGCGTGCGGCGCGGAACCTGTACTTGTCCTTGCCGCTGGCTGTGATCCGATGGAAATTGCCGATATGACGCGGTTCTACGGCGATATAGGCGTCACGCGCTTCATCGTTACACAGATGGATATTGCGCGGCGCGCCGGCGGTATTTTGGCCGCGGCCAATAGTGTCCCTCTTGCATTTTGTGATGTAAGCGTTAGTTCCGTTGTTTCTGACAACCTTAAATCCCTTTCACCGGTATCTTTGGCACGACTGATCATGCCCCATACAGACGATGATACCGCGAACCAGCAAACCACCGAGGCTGCACAATGAATAGTGATACTGATACCCTCGCGGCACCTATCAACCGAAATCGCGGCCGCAACATGTTTGCGATCGCGTCCGGCAAAGGTGGCGTTGGAAAGACCTGGTTCTCAATTACGCTGGCCCA
This sequence comes from Rhodospirillales bacterium, assembly GCA_048262655.1. Lineage (GTDB taxonomy): Bacteria > Pseudomonadota > Alphaproteobacteria > Rhodospirillales > Casp-alpha2 > JABMNT01. Next base: position 7,196 of record JBLXEY010000001.1, read on the forward strand.
TGCCTTGAGTAAAAGCGGTCAGCGGGTCCTGTTATTTGATGGCGATCTCGGTCTGGCAAACCTTGATATTCAATTAGGCCTGATGCCGAAGCATGACCTGAGCAGCGTCGTCGGGGGCCGGTTAACCCTCAATCAAGCGATCATCGACTATCCTGACGGGGACTTCGATATTATTGCCGGTCGATCCGGTTCAGGCGGCTTGGCAAATGTGGCCAGCAGCCGATTGCAAATGGTCGGTGATGACTTGGCGTTGCTTTCCGCAAACTACGATATGGTACTGCTCGATCTAGGAGCCGGGATTGAACGTACCGTCCGGCAATTGGCTCATAATGCCAAAAGCTGTATTGTCTTGTTAACTGACGAGCCGACGTCCCTCACCGATGCCTACGCATTCATCAAAATAATGCATGCCGATCGACCCGACATTGAAATCAAGATCGTCACCAATATTGTAAACTCTACCCGAGAAGGGGAACGGACCTATAATACGCTGCTGAAAGCTTGCGAAGGTTTCCTTAAAATCTCTCCGCCGCTGCTTGGCGTCATACGACGTGACACCCGGGTCCGCGAAGCCATCCGCGCCCAGACCCCATTGTTGACGCGGTTCCCCAATTGTGAAGCGGCTCAGGACGTTGAGAAGATAGCCGATAACCTGTTCAGCCAAATTAAGGTCTAGTACTGCCAATGGAAACGGTTGTCCCTCGTACTGTGTCTCAAGGAGCGACTGTTACGGCCCCGCCACCAACCGCGCAAGTCTCGACGCCGCCACCTGATCTGCAACGCCTCCAGATTGGCGCCAAACTTGATGCTCTTGTATTGCAAGCAACAAGCAAAGGAGTTGCTGAACTCAACACCCCCTTTGGAAAAATCCAGCTGGCAACTACCTATCCTCTGCCGACAAACGGGTCTTTGCAATTACAAGTCATCGGTAAATTTCCATTACTCCAACTACTCATTACGTCCGTGCAAGGCAAATCGCCACAATCCGTTTTGCGCACTGGCACTCCCAATGCTTCAGCCCTGCCCCAAACCGGCGTGGGCAATCAACCAACAGCGACAAACACAACACTGCAAAGCGCGCAATCACGGGCCACGTCAGCATCCGTATCTCTAACGGTCGGCACAACCGTTATCGCAACCAAACTTGGCCCGAATGCGATCCTAAGTTCGATACCATCTGCTGCTGGGCAACAAACGTCGCCCCCCACCCCGGGTGCACAGACAGGGATCGGGCATACCAACCAGCCAGCAGCAGGCGCCAAGGCGTCATCCCCGACCTTGACCGGGCCACAGCATCTTCTATCGGCCAAAGGAGGCGCCGCGCCCCTCACATCAGGGGCTGCTGTGCCCTCAAACCCAAATGGTCTCCTTAATCAGGCCGGGAGCACGTTTTCGGTACGCATTACGAACTTGATTCCCCCGTCACAACTTTCAAGCGCCGGAGGGCTTCCGACAGCCGGGAATGCCCTGCTTGGCGTTGGTCAATCCGTCACGGGCGTCGTCACTGCGACAACCGCGCAGGGCCAAGCGATCGTGCAAACCCATGCAGGCCCCGTTGCGTTATCGACTCCAACCCCGTTGCCGCCTGGCACGACAATCTCTTTCGTTGTTAACGCGCCCATCCCTAACCCAGCGCAAACACATAATCCACTGGCCGGTCGGAATGCAGAGGTCATTCTAGAAACGCATAAATGGCCAGAACTTGACGATGCCATTCGCACTTTGACGGACAGCAATCCGACAGTAGGGCAACAGGTCGTTAATTCAATTTTGCCTAAGGCCGATGCAACGCTTGCGGCAAATATTCTTTTGTTGATTTCCGCTATTCGTGGAGGTGACATCAGAAACTGGTTTGGGGATGCCCCGATCCGTGCTCTGCAACGGGTACGGCCGGACCTGTTAAACCGCTTAAGAGATGATTTCAGTCAGTTGGCAAAGCTCTCCGATGATACGGTTTCCAGCGACTGGCGTTCATTTCCGGTACCATTTTTGAACGGGTCAAGCGTTGAGCAAATTCGCTTGTTCATAAAACGCAAATCTGACGACGCCGATGAAGACACAGAAGCCAATCAGGGCGCCAGATTTATTATTGATCTCGATCTCAGCCGGCTGGGAAAACTGCAGTTTGATGGCCTTGTAAAGACGCATAGAAAGCAATTCGATTTGATTATTAGATCTGACGATCCGCTTTCGTCCGCCCTACAGAATCAGATCCGTAGCATATTTGTATCCGCAATGGATCAGACAGGCCATCAAGGAGGACTTACGTTTCAGGCTGCACCAGCCCATTTTTTGGAGATCCAAAGCGGTCCTGCTTCGACGCAGAATACGGGGCTCGTTGTATGAGCCAGCCAACAGCTCCTGGCAGTGTGATCGACCGTCGTGCACTCCTCCAAAGTCTCAATAACCCGGATATTAGCCTCGACTATGTCAGCCACTTTTCCGGGCATATCAACCTGGATCGGTGTGTTTTCGAACACACCGTCGATCTTTATTATGTCCCTGATAAATTAATTATTCTGCCAAATAGTCTGGAGCGATATCTGGAGGCTATTGGCGATGCACAGTGGGATACGCTGGAACTCCTGACAACGTCCATTCTCGAAGATATCCAAAATGAAATTGTACCTCGCTGGGTGCGCATCAGGATAACCGAAAAAACATCTGACTTTCGTGTCCTGAGGGAACATTCAACAAGTGCTGAGGATGCGCAACCAGGATGGGAAAATGACGAACTGGTTGCCCGGTTAATCTCTTAGCTGTTGGCACGACTTAGCTGCGTTGGCTATTTTGAAGACCCAACTCATCTAGAAGCTCCTGTTCCTTCTTGTCTCGTTCCGCAGCCTCTCTTTTTTCCCGTTGCCGGTTGATAATTTCGAACTTCTTTAGCTCGTGGTAAGCTTCGTTCAGGTCGTCTCGGGCAACCTGGACCTGATTCTCCATTTCTGCGATTTCTGATTTGAACTGATCGCGCCGGTTTATGACTCCGTTTGCATAATTCCCATAAAAAAGACCGGCTTCCTGAGGGGCTTGCTGGGCGACGTTTTGTTCGGCTAACAATTCGCGTTCAAGCGCCGCCATACCATCTTCCAATTCAGAAACTTGCGATAACTTTTCTCCAAGAATGCGGCGCTTTTCATCAACCTTCCATTCATTCAACCGGATCAACGATTTAAGCCCCTTAGCCATGATCAGGCGGCCCCTTCAGCCGCTGGTGGGGCAGCAGGAGCGGCAGGAGTTTCAGTCGGCGCATCGGGTTCAATCTTAAGACCGAGAATATCGGCAAGTCCCTGATAACAGCCATCCAAATCCGTTGCTTCGCCGATCTCCTGCGCGAGAAATGCCTCCAGAGGGTCATGATAGCGGATCGCTTCATCCACTTTTGGGTCCGTTCCACGGCGATAGGCACCAAGACGCACCAATTCTGCCATGTCTTCATAAACAGACATCAGTTGTCTGGCCCGCGCAACCAACGCATTTTGATCGGGTGTATTACAACCCGGCATCGTACGTGAAACACTTCTCAGAATGTTGATTGCCGGGTATCTGCCGCGCTCTGCGATTTCTCGCTCCAAGACGATATGGCCATCAAGGATACCGCGAACCGCATCCGCCACGGGTTCATTGTGATCATCACCTTCAACCAAAACGGTGAACAGCCCGGTGATACTCCCTTGCCCCTCTGCCCCCGGTCCGGCGCGTTCCAACAAGCGCGGCAGTTCGGCAAAAACCGACGGTGTATAGCCTTTGCTTGTTGGTGGCTCTCCTGTTGACAGTGAAATTTCGCGTTGCGCCATGGCAAAACGGGTAACACTATCCATTAAACAAAGAACCTGGCTCGGCTGATCTCGAAAATACTCGGCAATGGCCATGGTCATATAGGCGGCCTGACGCCTTACCAAAGGAGATTCGTCGGATGTGGCAACGATAACAACGCTTTTTGCCAACCCCTCCTCGCCGAGATGATCTTCAATAAACTCCCGTGCTTCACGTCCCCGCTCCCCGATCAAACCGATGACACCGACATCTGCGTTCGTGTGACGCGCCATCATCGAAAGAATGCTGGATTTACCAATACCAGAGCCAGCAAATACGCCCATCCTCTGTCCCTGACAGCAGGTCAAAAACGTATTTATGGACCGGACACCAAGGTCGAGTTTCTCCCCAACCCGTTGGCGTGTATGGGATGGGGGCGGAGAATTTCTAATGGGGTATCCGGTCTGCCCGGAATGCAAGGGGCCTTTACCATCAATCGGCTCACCAAAGGCGTTTATAACCCGACCAAGCCACGATTTATCGGGATAGATTGAGGGGTCAGCATTACCAACTTCGGCACGGCACCCCATCCCGATTCCTTCTAAAGAGCCAAAAGGCATGACCAAAACGTTGCCATTGGAAAACCCAACCACCTCGCAGGTAACCCGCGTGTTTGCCCGTGTGGAGATAATACAATGGTCACCAATGGACAGGTTGCCCTGTACGCCACCGACTTCGATCAATAACCCAACAATATTCTTTACCTGCCCAAAAACGTCCAATTCCGATAAGTGGTTGATTTCACTTACAATATTGGAACCAAATCCACTCAAAATCAGTCTCCATTTGAACAGCGGGTTAGTTATGGGTTTTGCACAGTCTAACACAATGCGACCCAGCAATTAAGTTATCGTAAAAAACGCGAAAGCCGCAAACAGGGTTTACGTTCTTATTGTCGGCAACTCTTGCACAAAAGTGAACTCGGGAATATGGTTAACAGAATCTTATTTGACGTCAAGAGGCTAAAGATATGCGTGTGCTTCTCGTAGAGGACGACCCAACCACCCAACAGAGCATCAAGATGATGCTCGAATCATCAAGTATGGTGGTTGATGCAACTGATCTGGGTGAAGATGGCCTGGAGATTGGTAAGCTTTATGATTACGACATCATCATACTTGACCTGATGCTACCGGATATAGACGGAATGGAAGTTCTGCGTCGTCTTCGGGATGCGCGCGTCGTTACACCCGTGCTCATTTTATCCGGTCTTACAGAATCCGAGAACAAGGTAAAAGGTCTTGCCGGTGGTGCAGACGATTATCTGACAAAACCTTTCAATAAGGCCGAATTGATTGCCCGCATTCAGGCGATTGTTCGTCGTTCACAGGGACATTCGCAATCGGTTATCGAAACTGGAAAACTGACCGTCAATCTCGATGCGCGTTCAGTTGATGTGGGTGGACAATCGATTCACCTGACCGGCAAAGAATATGGGATTCTGGAACTGCTGTCTTTGCGCAAGGGGACAACTTTGACGAAGGAAATGTTCCTAAACCACCTTTACGGCGGGATGGATGAGCCGGAGCTCAAAATTATTGATGTTTTCATTTGCAAACTGCGCAAGAAATTATCAACCGCTACAGATGGCGATAATTATATTGAAACCGTATGGGGGCGTGGATACGTTATGCGCGACCCCGAATCAACGCAGGAACAAGCCCGCGCTTGATAACGGATCAGCTGAAGTTGGCTACTTGCCTGTCAACTTGTAGATGCCGCGCTGTCCTGCAACAGGTTCAAACTTATCCGTAATACCAAGAACGGTCTCAGCACCGCCCAGGAAGATTACGCCATCTTCAGGAAGAAGCATGGCAATTCTCTCTAGCACCTTTTTCTTGGTTTCCTGATCAAAGTAGATCAGAACATTTCTACAGAAGACGACGTCAAATTTACCCAGAGGCGCAAAATCATCGAGCAAGTTAAATTCGCGGTAACTTACCATATCGCGCACTTCTTGCTTTATCTGCCAATGCTCACCATCCTTGGTGAAATATTTCACGAGCATTTGAATGGCCAAGCCACGCTGAACTTCGAATTGACTGTAGCGGCCTTGCTTTGCCCGACCCAGAATTTCGTTGGAAATATCAGTTCCAACAATTTCCGTTCTCCAGCCGTTGAGTTTGGCCGCCGCTTCCTTAAGCAGAATGGCGAGTGAGTAAGGCTCCTGGCCACTGGAAGCCGCGGCACACCAGATACGGAAAGACTTTTTACCCGCACGCGAAGCGATCAAATGCTCAAGAACGTTATCCTTGAACAGGTCAAAGGGTTTCACATCGCGAAAGAAGAAGGATTCATTTGTTGTCATTGCTTCAACAATATCAACAATCAAATCTTCTGGTGCACTGGTCCTGACCTTCTGAAGAACTTCATCTATGTCCTTCATGCCAAACTTACGCGCAACCGGAACCAGCCTGCTCTCCAACAAGTAAGCTTTTTCATCACCAAGGACGAGTCCTGAGCGATCTCTCAATATTTTTCGAATCAGATCAAAGTCTTGAGGTTTCATGCTGCGCCCTTAACCACAAATTTATTAATATACGCTGCGACCTCTTTCAGAGGTAATACTGCACTACAAATCCCCAACGCTGCGGTTGCACTAGGCATTCCCCAGACAACACTGGTCTTTTCATCCTGCGTTATCACCGTACCACCACCATCTGCAATTACTTTTGCACCGCGACTTCCGTCAGATCCCATTCCAGTTAAAACGACGGAAAGTATCCGCCCTCCATAAGCAGAAGAAATACTGCGAAACATTGGATCAACTGCTGGTCGGCAAAAATTCTCCGGCGGATCCTGATTTAAACGGATCACCTTATTGGTGCCACTTGCTTCAACTACCATGTGGTAATCGCCAGGCGCCAAATAGATATGTCCAGGCTTAACAATTTCACCATCGACACCTTCGGCACATGGCCGACCGACAGAACTCGCAAGGTGCTTGGCTAAGATTGTCGTAAATGACGCCGGCATGTGTTGCGTAATAAAGATAGGGACTTTTACACTTGGTGAAACACTTTTCAGGACCTCAAACAACGCCTGTGGGCCACCTGTCGAACTCCCAATTGCCAGAACATCTGGCGGAAAACCGGAGGGCGATTTGCGAAGTTTAATTTCTCCCGCAGCCGCAGCCAACTTTGATACATCAGGCTTGCCAGATGGAGCCGGAGCCTTTGCAGCTGTGGTACCCGTTACGGCTGTTCTTCTAGACGCATACAGGCGCGAGCTGCCAAGCGCTTTGATCTTTGCGATAACGGAGTCCCGAAATTCACTCGCCCCACCAATTTGTGTGGTCGACGTCGGCTTCGGCACATAATCGGCAGCACCCATTTTCATCGCTTCGATGCTGATTTCGGCGTTCTCGAGGGTGAGTGTTGACGCCATGACGACCTTTACTTTGGGATCAATTGCCAAAAGTTTCGGCAAGGCCGTCAGCCCGTCCATAACCGGCATTTCGATATCCAATACAATGACGTCAATGCCGCCGTCTCCAAGACGTTTAACAGCAATTTCTCCATTGCCAACAGAGGCAACAACTTCGATATCCGGTTCCGGATCAATCATTCGTTTGATAAGGCCACGGATCACCGCAGAATCATCAACCAGCATTACGCGAATCATTCACTAACGTCCCATATTCCCAATATGTAAACACGAAACACGGCACGTGGTGGTTCTATTTATCATCTATTCGCTCGCCTAGATAAGGCCGACTTGTGAAAATTTCGCTTGGATTATTTCACTATCGAAAGGTTTCATAATATATTCGCTGGCGCCTGCTTCGATTGCCTTTTGAATATGTTCTATATCGTTTTCCGTAGTACAGAATACGACGACAGGAGAGTCACCATTCGGCAAGGCGCGCAATTCGACCAAATACTGCAAGCCATCCATGACAGGCATATTCCAGTCTAGCAGCACCGCATCCGGCATTTTTTCCTTACACGCGTTCAGAGCTTCAAGGCCATCAACAGCTTCTAGCGTTTCAAACCCCAGCTCCTGCAGAATCTTGCGAGCTACCATTCGAATGACTTTGGAATCATCGACAATTAAACAAGATTTCATTTTTTCCGTCGTATCTTTCAGTTCCGTGAATTTCTCTACAACACTACAAATAAGTGCGGCTATTTATATTCTGACTAGGCTTGCATTATGCAGCTCTGCTTCTCCATACGCAAGATAGCATGCACGTGGGTTTAAACCAAACGCACCAAGCTCCTGCGCCAAGGCTAACGAAGACATTCAACCATTATCGAAAAGCGATATGATCAGATATCAGTCTTACTCGCGAGTGCGACCGTTTGTGCCAGGCTTGAAACCAGCGCCTCTCGGTCGAACTTCGCCACATAGTCATCAAACCCTGCCTGACGTCCGCGGCTGAGATCGCTTTCCGACGCGTTGCCGGACAGGGCAACCATTGGCGTCTTCTGCCAACGTTCATCACCTCTAACGGCTTCCGCAAATTCAAAGCCGTTCATTCCCGGCATTTCAATGTCACTGATTATAACGTCAAAGACATCGCCACGGTCTCGTAAAGACAGCGCTGCATCAGCTGATTCCGCGGTAACAACTTCCCAACCGGCTACCGATAGCAACGGAGACAAAAGGTTACGGAAAAAAGGACTATCATCGACAAGCAAGGCCCTGCGACCGCCATTTTCATTGCGGTAGGTTGTTTCATCAGCGGACCCGAACCAATCTGCAAAGCCTTTCGTGAGGAAATAACCGGCATCAATGATATCGGTCGCCTTCCCGTCGACAACTGCGCTTCCGACGAGGCCGGCAGCATCCGTTGCCAACTCAATCTTCAGACGTTCTTCAACGATATCCACGATATCATCAACCACGAGGCCCATTGATCGTTCTTGATCTGTGAAAACAAGAATGGGCTGGCGCCCTTCTTTCTTAAATTGATGGTTCATATCAAAGGGTATGAGCGGCATCAACTGGCCACGGTATTGCACCATGACCTGATCGTGAGACACTTCTGCCGTCGCCATATCGATTTCTTCCAATCTGGCGACCAGAGCCAGAGGAACAGCCTTCAACTCGTCCGCTCCGGCCTTGAATACCAACAAGGATGTCTTCTCATCCGACGAGCCAACGCTTGCATTTGCATGCTTATCCGTAGCGATGTCGGATGTATCCATTTGCCCTGCAGCATTTGCGATGCCATTCGGATCTAGAATCATGATCACACTTCCATCCCCAAGGATCGTATTTCCAGAGTAGAACGAAATATCACGCAAAATAGGCGCTACCGGCTTAACAACAATTTCTTCCGTATCAAATACGCGATCAACAATGATGCCAAACGTGTTATTTCCAACCTGGGTTACAACGATGAACAGCTCGTCGGTTTCCTCAAGCACCTCATGCGCTTCATGAGCCTCAGGGGCTTCCCCTTCGGCCGCTCCAGCGGATGTGGCTCCTTCGCTTTCAACAGGCGGCTGCACCAGTTTCTCAACTTCCTTTTTCTCCAGCTTCAAAAGTGTTTGCAGGGAAATCAGCGGCAACAGGCGGTTTCGCAGCCGCAGAACAGGAGAGTCGTTGATCATCTCGATCGCATTGTCGGCATCCAAGGACGCACGAACAAGCTCAAGAACACTGATCTGTGGAATAGCAAACCGCTCGTCACAGCACGCAACGATAAGAGCCGACACAATCGCCAACGTAAGAGGAATTTTAATTGTAAACGTCGTTCCCTTACCCTCGATAGATTTGAGTTCGACCGTTCCACCGATTTTTTCGATGTTGGTCCGCACCACGTCCATGCCAACGCCACGACCAGATACACTGGTAACTTTTTCAGCCGTGGAGAAACCGGCTGCAAAAATATACTGTTGAATTTGCTGATCACTGAGGCTCGCAAGCTCTGAATCCGTGACCAGACCATTGTCTAGGCACTTTTGTCGGATTCGGTCCATATTCAGGCCTTTGCCGTCATCAGCGATTTCGATGATAATATGACCGCCTTCATGGAACGCATTGAGCGTAATCGTACCTTTCGCTGGCTTACCAATCTCTACACGCTCATTTGGCATTTCGAGGCCATGATCCGCAGAGTTTCTGACCATATGGGTCAATGGGTCTTTGATCAGTTCGAGAACCTGACGATCAAGTTCCGTTTCCGCGCCCAGCATTACCAAATCAATCTGTTTGCCTGATTCAACAGAGAGGTCGCGAACAATCCGTGGCAACTTGGCCCAGGCATTACCAATCGGCTGCATTCGGGTTTTCATAACCCCTTCCTGCAGATCAGACGTAATGTGGCTCAACCGCTGCAAAGGCACCGTGAATTCGCTATCATCCAGGCCACGCACCATCTGAAGCAGCTGATTTCGCGTCAAAACCAGTTCACTGACAAGCGTCATCAAGTCTTCAAGGACATCAACGTTCACACGAATACTTGATTGGGCAACGGAAGGTTCCTTGTTGCCACCTTTGTCAGCTTTTTTAGCAGGCGCAGTTTCTTTTTTCACCGGTGCCGCGGGGAGCTGGGCCGGTTCGGCAGGCTCTGGTACACCCATGCCAGTATCTGCGGCGCGTTCTGATTCTACTTCTGCCTTGATTTGGGCGGGCGTCGCAGCTGAAATACCTGCAGCCTCAGCCTGCTCAACTTCATCGAGCAATTCTTGAGCAATTGGCGCACCAAAATCGTTTGTTTTTGGCGCCGCCGTATTGTCTTCAGTCACCATCTCCGCATCAGACGCAGCGACAACACCAGCCGCTTCCGCTTCAAGAACTTCATCAAGAAGCTCCTGCGCAACGGGGGCGCCAAATTCGTTTGCCGATGGCGTTCCTTCTCCGTCAGCTGGCGCGGGCTCTGCAGCTGCGGCAGGCGCAGGCGCTTCCGCCGGTGCAGCGCCAGGAGCACGCCCCTCAGCCATCGCATTCATTTCATCAATAATTTCGCGGTCTTCGCCTTCTGGTTCTTCACCGGTGGATTCCAATTCGTCAAGCAATTCTCGGATCGTGTCGATACACCGCAAAATCAACGTCACCGCTTCCGGAGTGACCTGAAGCGCGCCGTCACGGAATTTACCAAGAATGTTCTCTCCGGCATGGGCGACGGATTCCAGACGCGGCAGACCTAAAAACCCGCACGTTCCTTTAATCGTATGAACAAGCCGGAAAATATTGCCAAGAATGGCTTCATCCTGCGGGTCCTGCTCGAATTTAACCAGCTCGACGTCAATAACCGCCAAACTTTCTGATGTTTCAGTCAAAAATTCTGTTAACAGGTCATCCATAAAACCCACTCCTAAAAAATATTTATTTCGTTCTGATTATCCAACGATAACCAGCGCGTTAAAGCAAAGTCTTATTGTCTTTAGGCTAGGCGCACCACCAACAATAACATCAGCGTTAAATTACCTGAGGCAAATTACAATGCAATGACAATCATATTAACACTTATTAACTGATGTTTTCATTTCAAGATGTTTCATCTTATGTCACCCCCACTCATCGAGCACAGGTTAAATCCGGGCAAGAACACTCGCAATCTGGACGCTATCATCATCAGCCTCAATTTCGATAGAGCCATTGGCTTCCGCAGCGAGCCGACTTGCAAAGAACGCGTGAACATTTCGAGCGTTAATTTGCGCGTTTATCTGCTCAGCCTTTAGCGCAATTTGAACATTCTCGGGAATACGCGCACCAGTCCCACGGCCTTCAACTGCGATACCGATCCCACCTTCCAATGGTGCGACATGGACGCTCAGGATACCGCCTCTCGGCAAACAATCGCCGGCGACGATCATTAACAAACACAGTAATTTTCCGCTCGCCGATACTTGTGATGGCTGAGCCCCGTCGAAATCCAGAAGTCGCCAGTCCAGATCAAGTTTCTTATCTTCAAGATAACCCTCGATCAGCCCGCGCAGATTGTCTGCATCTACCGGGCTGTCGGGTCCACCGGCCGAACCAAATGCAACACGAAAGAACGATAACCGCCGCGTAACTTGTGCTGCACTCGTTTCCATAAGGCCCAATGGTGCCGCAATATCTGATGGATCTTCATTCAGGAGCTCAATTCCGGCATTAATGGCTCCGGCGGCACCAACCAAATCATGGCAAAGGCGAGAACATAAAAGCTGTGAAAGACTTATATCCGTGGTCATTTGTCGAAAGGTTCCGTATCTTTATTTTGAGTTCAGTCTGGCAAATGGCGGACCTGAAATTCTTGTAGTCGATTTTAGACGGAGGAACAAAGATCAATTCGCTACACTGGTTACAATGATAACGAATTTGCATCTTTCTTAGAAGCACATTTCCGTGGTATACATAATGCCAAGGGAGACTTTAGGCAAAATTAGCCCAGCAGTTCTGATTGGGTGGGAGGTAAAGAGATGTCGGATACCATAGAGAGAAAACCAAAATCTGGGAAAAAAAAACCGGGTTTGTACCGCCCAAAGGGTAGACAGGTAACCGATACTGCCGTCGATGACATCCGGGCTTTATTGGGAGATCGACCACGACGGGCCGATTTGCTGATCGAACATTTGCATCTTATTCAAGATACCTACAAATACCTTTCGGCAGCGCATTTGGCTGCATTGGCCGCAGAAATGCGCCTTTCCATGACAGAAGTATACGAAGTCGCGACATTTTATCACCATTTCGATGTGGTTAAGGAAGGCGAACAAGCGCCAGCCCCTCTGACCGTTCGCGTTTGCGATGGTATCGCGTGCGAAATGAGCGGAGCGCAATCTCTTAAAAAAGATCTCTTGGCCAAGTTTGGTTCAGGCGTGCGGGTAATCGCGGCCCCTTGTGTTGGGGCCTGTGATCGTGCCCCTGTTGCTGTCGTCGGTCAAAACCAAGTGCATGGCGCAAGTACTGACAGCGTCGCGTTGGCGGTTGAAACCAAAGATACGGCTCCGAAAGCCGTCCCGTTCACCGGTCTGGTGGCTTATCGAAAAGCAGGGGGATATGACATCTGGCAAAAGTGTGTCGATGGGACTTATGACCGGGAGCAGATCTGCGGCACTGTCGATAGTTCTGGTTTGCGCGGATTGGGCGGCGCTGGTTTTCCAACGGCCCGTAAATGGGGGTTTCTAAAGGGCACGCCGAAGCCAAGACTGGTTGCTGTAAATGCCGATGAGGGGGAACCAGGAACCTTTAAAGATCGGTATTGCCTGGAGACCGACCCGCACAGAGTCCTTGAAGGCGTATTGATTGCCTGTTGGGCCGTTGAAGCCGAGGATGCTTACATTTATTTGCGTGACGAGTACCCACACATACAGATGATCTTACAGGCGGAAATTGCCAAGCTCGAAGCCGAAAACTTGACGCACGGCATCACGATCCATTTAAGGCGAGGTGCCGGTGCATATATTTGTGGCGAGGAATCAGCGATGCTCGAAAGCATCGAAGGCAAAAGAGGACTTCCCCGAAATCGCCCCCCTTTCCCAGCACAACGGGGCCTATTTGGGCGTCCAACCCTGATCAACAATGTTGAGACCATGTTTTGGTTGCGGGCAATTATTGAAAATGGGGGTGAATGGTACCAGGACCAGGGCCGCCCTCATTATTTTTCCGTATCTGGCCGCGTTAAGGAACCGGGCGTCAAGCTCGTCCCTGCCGGTGTTACCGCCAACCAACTGATCAATGACTATTGCGGCGGCATGGAAGAAGGCCATAGCTTTTATGCTTTTTTACCGGGCGGCGCATCAGGCGGCATTTTACCAGCCGACAAAGGCGATGTTCCCCTTGATTTCGGGACACTTGACGAGTTTGGTTGTTTTATCGGCTCTTCGGCCGTTGTTATTTTCTCCCAAGACGATAGCATTCGCGATGTCTGTAAAAACCTGCTGCACTTCTTTGAAGATGAGAGCTGCGGACAATGCACGCCTTGCCGAGTTGGCTGTGAAAAAATGTTAAAGTTGATTGACCAGCCGGTCTGGGATCAAAGCCTGATGACCGAACTGAGTGACACCATGCGCGATGCATCAATTTGTGGCCTTGGTCAGGCCGCGCCCAATCCGGTGCTGAGCGCCCTCAGATTTTTTGCGGAGGATGTAAGATGAGCGATACCATTAGCTTTACACTCGATGGCAGCGAAGTTCTGGCTAACCCGGGTGAAACCATTTGGGATGTCGCCAAGCGGACGGGCAATACGATTCCCCACCTTTGCCACCGCGACAAACCCGGCTACCGCCCCGATGCCAATTGCCGGGCTTGCATGGTCGAAATCGACGGCGAACGCGTTTTGGCCCCCTCTTGTCGGCGTGAGCCAACACCAGATATGAAAGTCACAACAGATAGTCAACGCGCGACAACGGCACGCAAAATGGTTCTGGAACTTCTGATCTCAGACCAGCCCGAACGTGCTGCAGCGCATGACCCGGATTCCCTACTGTGGCATTGGGCCGATAAAGCCGGGATATCGGATAGTCGTTTCGAGCGCCGCGACATGCCAGCCAACGATTCTTCTCACCCGGCAATGGCTGTCAATCTGGACGCCTGTATCAATTGTAATTTATGTGTCCGGGCTTGCCGCGAAGTTCAAGTAAATGACGTGATCGGCATGGCGATGCGGGGCTCACACTCAAAAATCGTCTTTGACATGGATGATCCGATGGGCGACAGCACATGCGTCGCTTGCGGCGAGTGCGTACAGGCTTGCCCAACGGGTGCCTTAATGCCTGCGGCAATGGTCGATGAAAATCAAGTACATGTGGGCGCGCCCGATCAACAAATTGACAGTTTATGCCCCTATTGCGGTGTCGGCTGCCAAGTCACATTTCATGTTAAAGACGACGAAATCAAATACGTCGAAGGACGTGACGGCCCTGCCAATGAAAACAGGCTCTGTGTCAAAGGTCGGTTTGGCTTTGATTATGCCCGCCACCCCCATCGCCTGACAGTTCCACTGATCCGTAAAGATGGTGTTGCAAAAGACGGTGATGAAAGCCTGGACCCCAGCAATCCGTTCACTCATTTCCGTGAAGCCAGCTGGCAGGAAGCCCTTGATTACGCAGCTTCCGGACTGAAAACCATTCGCGATCAGGAAGGCAGCCAGGCCCTCGCGGGATTTGGTTCTGCAAAAGGATCAAACGAAGAAGCCTATCTGGTGCAAAAGCTTGTGCGCCAGGGTTTCGGAACAAACAACGTCGATCACTGTACCCGGTTGTGCCATGCATCCAGCGTTGCAGCGCTGATGGAAGGCGTCAATTCTGGGGCCGTTACTGCGCCGTTCACGGCTGCGGAAGACGCCGACTGCATTATCGTCATCGGTGCCAGACCGACGCAAAACCACCCCGTCGCCGCGACGTTCCTGAAAAATGCGGCAAAAGCCGGTAAAGACTTGATCATTATGGACCCCCGGGGCCAGGATCTGGTTCGCCATGCCACTGAATTCTTGCAGTTCAAGCCAGGGCAGGACGTGGCTCTGTTAGGTGCGATGATCCATACGATTATCGAAGAAGGCCTGACGGATGAGCAATATATTCAGGGATATACAGAAGGCTTTGAGGCCATCAAGGAGAATGCCAAAAACTTCTCACCAGAAGCCATGGCAGAAGTCTGCGGCATTGACGCAAAAACCATTCGCTCTGTCGCGCGCACCTACGCAACGGCGGAGAAGTCGATCATCTTCTGGGGCATGGGCATCTCACAAAGCGTGCATGGCACAGATAATGCCCGCTGCCTGATTTCACTAAGCATGATTACCGGCCAGGTCGGGCGCCCCGGAACCGGTTTGCACCCTTTACGCGGGCAGAATAATGTTCAAGGCGCGTCCGATGCGGGCCTGATCCCCTTTGTTTTCCCAGATTATAAATCTGTCGAAGCATCAGATACACGCAGCATCTATGAAAAACTTTGGAACGCAGAACTCGACAGTAAAAAAGGCCTAACCGTTGTCGAGATCATGGATGCCATTCACAATGACATCATTAAAGGCATTTACATCATGGGTGAGAACCCGGCCATGTCTGACCCGGATGCAAATCACGCACGACACGGACTCGCAAAGCTCAAGCACCTGGTTGTCCAAGATATATTCCTGACGGAAACGGCATTTTTAGCTGATGTTGTTCTGCCGGCCTCTGCCTTCCCTGAAAAGGCCGGCACGTTCACTAACACCAACCGACAAATTCAGATGGCACGCCCCGCGCTAGAGTTATGGGGCGATACCCGTCAGGACTGGTGGATTCTGCAGGAACTTGCCAATCGCCTTGATCTGGACTGGAACTATGCTGGCCCGGCAGATGTATATGCGGAGATGGCGCTCACCATGCATTCGCTTGAAAACATCTCCTGGGATCGCCTCGACAAAGAGAGTGCCGTTACCTATCCCTGTGATGCGCCCGACCAGCCTGGCAATGATATTATCTTCACCGACGGGTTCCCGACGGCAAACGGCCGCGCCAAGCTGGTCCCCGCATCTCTAACCCCACCGGCCGAATTGCCAAATGACGAGTTCCCGATGATCCTGACGACGGGCCGCATGCTTGAGCATTGGCACACGGGTGCGATGACCCGCCGCTCAACGACCCTGGATTTGCTTGAACCGGAAGCCGTTGCCAGCATGAGCCCCCATCAATTAGGGCTATTTGGCTGTGGCCCCGGCGACACGGTGCGGATCGCAAGTCGACGCGGTGACATTACCATCAAAGTTCGTGCGGATCGCGATGTGCCCGATGGTATGGTCTTCATCCCTTTCTGCTTCCACGAAGCCGCCGCGAATATCCTGACCAACCCGCAACTGGATCCGGTCGGCAAGATCCCGGAGTTCAAATTTTGCGCTGTTAGCGTAGAGAAAGTCGCGGACGCTGTTCAAGCCGCCGAGTGACGGGTCATGGCCGATATCACCTCAACAGTTAAGTCAAAAGTCTATCTCTAGAGACATTTAAAAAGGCCTCCTCCGATAATACGGGGGAGGCCTTTTTTTTGGCCGGAGAGACCATGCATCTTTAGGCGGAAATACTGACCGTCGTCGTCGTCGATACTGAAACCGACGTAATACTAATGGATAGCTGGCTTAGGGACTGCTCCGCTCTTGCGAAGGAACTTTCAGCGCTTTTAAGATCAGCATTATTGGTGACGCCACCTGCTTCCTGTTCCAGTTTTTCCCGAGCCGCCGATGCAATACTTTTTAGCTCATCAAGTAATCGACGGGCTTCATCCAGAAACTTCTTGTCGGCCTTTGACTCATCCAGTTTCTGGTTAAGTTCCGCAATTTGACGTTCTGCGGCTTGCACGATGCCCCCTGCTTGTCCGTCTTCCCCTTTTGCAGGGATATCGAAGGTCAGTGTCGAAACCGTCACTTCTGTAACCTCGGTTGTTGTCACGGTAATGCTTTGACCCGGAGCCAAGCCTTCAGCGAGGGCTGAAGATGATAAAACATCGCCTGCATAGGCACTTGCATTGGCATAATCGCTTGCAGCTCCAGCAAGTTCCTTGGCCAAACGCGCGACCTGCCGCGCTGTCGCTTCCGGGTTCCCGCTGCCGGTCAATTTAAGAACCGCGATCTGCTCTTTGATTTCCGCAAGTTTATCTGCGGCGGCGGCCTTAATTCGATCTTGCAGGTCCACGCGCGATGCTTCAAGGCGCGCTATGATAGAATTTGCCTGCTCTTGCTCTTTGCGAACTTCAGCAGCCTTTTCAGGGTTCGCCTTCTCGAGTAGCTCGACCAAAGCGTTTCCCTTGCTTGTAGAAGAGTCCAAAAGGCCTTGATTTTGGGTGTTTGTATTTGACGATGCGCTTTTCAGTAGCGTAACTACCGAACTCTGCGATGAGAATCCGCTGATATCCATTTGACCAATCCTAGTCTATATTAAGAGTATTCTTACTCCACGCGTATTTTCCCATCATTATCCCTCGCCTGTCAACAGGAACCGTTTCTTTTGCCCGCACTGGTTGTGATAAATAGCGCCCCCATCGGCGGAATCGTCCATTGGTATTGCCCTGTGACCAGAATAAAACAAGCACCGACGGAAAATAGCATTATACTCAACCCGTTGATGACAACCCAATACGAGGAATCAAATGACTTCCGATCATGACGAATTAGCCGCAAACGCGGGACAGGACTTCCTTAAACAGTTAACCGATACCGGTTTTTTCGACCAAATTTCAAACTTGGAGACGTCTCTCAAGTCTATTGTCGTTGAGATTGATTCATTCAGTGCAACAAACAACCAGCGCCAGGAAGAATCAGAGAATATCGCGGCTCATATTCTGGCCATTGAATCTGTCCTCACGACACTAATGAAAAAGTATCCACTTGAAGAAACTGATTTGGTTGAAGAAGTCCGGCGACAAGCGGACGCACTCAGCGCCGGATCGGCTCCAAACCCGACAGTCGAAGCGATTGCGGTTGATCTGTTAAGGAAATCTCAGAAGTAGAGTTCATTCAGATACAGCAGACAGAATATATGCTGATCAATACCTTTCAGGCCTCTCATTTTTTAGATAGCGTTCCGCTTCTGCAAGGTTTTCAGGTTGATTGATATTAAAAAACGGGTCAATGCCAGTATCTTCAAAGGCGACATGCGATATTTTGTATCGCGACGTCCAGAGATCAATCTTGCGCATTTCCTCGTCAATCATGGCACTTCGCAATTCATTCTTTAGGTGGACGGGCCAAATCGCGATGGGCGGATGGGTGCGTCCTTTGGATGTTGCACAGGCCAAATCGGCTTGCTCATCATCAATCGCTGACAGCAGCCTGGCCACCAAGTCACGAGGTAAAAAAGGCGCATCGGTCGGAAACGTTGCCAGCCACTTACAATCAGGTTTATTTTCACACACCCATTCCATTCCTGTCAGAATTCCCGCAAGGGGCCCGGCATACCCTTCAATGACATCTGGAATTACTTCCAGCTCGAAATCTGAAAAACGATCGGCAGGGCCGTTCGCATTAAGGACAAGTGTATCGACTTGCGGCTGCACCCGTTCAATTGTGTGGCTCAGGATTGAGCGACCTGCCAAGGCCAGCAGATTTTTATCCCCGCCGCCCATCCGTCTCGACAAGCCGCCTGCCAGAAGAACGCCGGCAACAGGAACCGCGCTGCTCACGCCTGAGCCCCCTTTCGGCCAACACGATCGGGCTCGTCGTCAATTTGGGACTGGTCTGCGTCGAAATCAATGCGCTCCTCACCCGCCAAAGCAATAAACCGCTTGCCTTTTGCGCGCCCGATCAGGGTCAAGCCAACTTGTCGCGCCAGTTCAACCCCCCAAGCCGTAAAGCCCGAACGGGAAACCAAAATGGAAATGCCCATTTGAACGGTCTTAATCACCATTTCAGATGTTAATCGCCCCGTCGTGTAGAAAATTTTGTTATCGCCCGTAATCCCGTGCTGAAACATATATCCGGCGATTTTATCAACCGCATTGTGGCGCCCGACGTCTTCCATATAGAGCAGAGGTTTGTCATTTTCGTAAAGTGCGCAGCCGTGGATTGCGCCTGCCTCCAAATAAAGGCTGGGGACCGTATTGATTTGTTTGGTCAATGCATACAACCAGGATGTCTTGATAACGGCAGTGGATGATAACTTTGCCCCGTCAAATTTCTCCATAACATCACCAAACACGGTGCCTTGTGCACAGCCGGACGTCAGGGTTTTTTTCTTTAATTTATCTTCGAAATCAGTTTCCCTTGCTGTTCTGACAACCACGGTTTCAATATCTTCATCAAATTCAACGGCCAGAACCTCGTCATCCGAATTCAGCATGTTCTGATTAAGCAGATAACCAACAGCCAGATATTCCGGATAGTCACAGATCGTCATCATGGTAACAATTTCGCGCCCGTTGAGATAAAGGGTGAGCGGGCGTTCCACCGTCACCGAGGTCTCCACCCGTTTACCCTCATGGGATATCCCTTCAACCCGCTCCGTCAGGCGCGGATCATCGGGGTTTGGAAGGACCAGAAATTCGGATGTATCTGACATTCTATAATTTAAGCCTGTTTCCGGTGTTTAACGCGCCAAGTTGCGATGCAAAACTATGGAGCGCAATCGGGCTTCCTGCAAGCGCATGGACACGAAAAAGACATGCCTTCAAAAGAGCTAATAGTTCTGTAAAAGTTGAGTTTTCGCCCCTATCCTGCGACATAGTCGTTAAGACTTGTAAACGCTCGGAAAACGCACTGGGAAAACAGTCACATGGACGATTTTAGCGACGCCTTCTCTGCTGCCTTTACGCTTTTGATTACGCTCGATAGCGATTTAATGGAAATCGTTGGATTGTCGATGCGCGTCAGTCTCGCTGCCATTGTCGTCGCCTGTGTCATTGGGCTGCCTTTGGGCGCAGCTATTGCGCTTTTTCGATTTCCAGGCCGCCGGGTCTTTGCAATCATCCTCAATGCACTGATGGGACTGCCACCAGTGGTCGTGGGTTTGATTGTTTACCTCGCCTTAAGCCGCTCTGGACCACTCGGCGTTTTTGGCCTGCTCTATACGCCAACGGCGATGATTATCGCTCAAGTCATCCTGATAACACCAATCATCGCCGCCCTGACCCGCCAAGTTATTGAAGATTTGTGGCTCGAATATGAAGACCAATTGAGATCACTCGGTGCAAACCCGGCTACGGCCCTTCCCACACTACTTTGGGACGGCCGGTTTTCCTTGATTACCGCTGTATTGGCAGGGTTCGGGCGGGCGAGTGCAGAGGTTGGCGCGGTGATGATCGTCGGCGGGAATATCGATCATGTGACGCGGGTTATGACGACAGCGATTGCCCTTGAGGTCTCAAAAGGCGATTTGGCGCTGGCGCTGGGCCTCGGCATCATTTTGCTCAGCCTGTCCATCACCGTAAATGGTGCTGTTTACGCGATTAAAGAAACCGCTGAAAAGAGGCACGCATGAGCAACCCAACGCCGCTGCTGCCCCTAAGCCTTGAAAATGTGTCGTTCGAAGCTGGTGGAAAACGACTGATCAAGGACCTTACCTGTCGCTTTGAAAAGGGTCATCGGTCCGTCATTATCGGGCCAAACGGGGCCGGTAAAAGTCTCTTTTTGAAGTTGTGCCACGGCATGATCCCACCGCTTGAAGGCAAGGTGGTCTGGAACGACCCTGACCCAACAAGCGCACGCCTGAGCCAGGCCATGGTCTTCCAGCGGCCTGTGATGTTGCGCCGGTCTGTGAGTGCAAACATTCACTATCCCTTGAAACTTCGGGGCATTAAAAAGGCCGATCGCAATGCTTTAACCGAAGAAGCTCTGTCTCGAGCTGGATTGGGACGATTACGCGACCATCCGGCGCGGGTTTTATCTTTTGGTGAGCAACAGAAACTGGCGCTGGCGCGGGCCTGGGCTTTAAAGCCTCAAATCCTGTTCCTGGATGAGCCAACAGCCAGTCTGGACCCTGCCGCAACCCATGCCGTCGAAGAACTCATTGAAGCGATCCATGCCCAAGGGGCCAAGGTCATCATGACCACGCACGATCTCAGTCAGGCGAAACGGATCGCCGATGAAATCCTGTTTATTTTCCGCGGACGCCTGCTCGAACGCGCGCCCACTGAACAGTTTTTCAAACAACCCGAAAACGACCTGGCCCAAGCTTTTGTAAGAGGTGAACTGCTTTGGTGGAAACTTGGGAAATCGAAGAAAAAGCGGGTTGAGAAACAATCGAATAGGTGATCCAAAGACAAGGTAATCCGATTGGTGCAGGCGCACGTATAATCTGTATGACTGACCTACTCAAATCACCACCATTATCCCGCCGCACAGCGCTTCGTGCGATCACGGTATCGGTTTCCGCTCTCGCGCTCGGGGGGTGTACACGCGTGCTAAGCGGCGTTGCTGGGCTCGGTTCAGATGTGGCCGTGACAACCGATCTTGCTTATGGCCCGGAAAACCGCCATCGACTGGACCTGTATGTGCCAGAAAATGCAACGCCAGAGACGCCTGTGATTTTGTTTTTATACGGGGGTAGCTGGAAATGGGGCTCACGCAGCAGATATGGCTTTGTTGGTTATTCACTTGCGTCGCGAGGGTTTGCGGTCGCGGTCGCAGATTATCGCCTATATCCCGATGTCAGGTTTCCAGCATTTAACTTCGATGCGGCACAAGCCACCCATTGGTTGAAAAACAACAGCGCCCGCTTTGGGCTATCCGCTGGGCCAATCCATCTGGTTGGGCATTCGGCCGGAGCACATATCGCAACCCTGATTGCTCTCGATCCAACGTATCTGGCCAAATGGCAATTGTCGGCGAATGATATCGCCTCGGTCACCGGGCTAGCAGGTCCCTATGCCATGCATCCGTCTAAGATTTCCTATATCGCCGATATTTTCCCGCCGGCGGCACAAGAAGACGAAGCCCGCCCCGTTACGTTCGCCGAGGCCACATCGCCACCAATGCTGCTGCTGCACGGTGCCGGAGACGGCTTAGTCTCAGCAAAAAATGCCAAACAACTTGATGAGAGATTACGCCGGAACGGTAATCATTCAGAACTGATCATTTATGAAAAAATCGGACATAAAGAGATTATTTTGGCCCTGACGCATCCGTTCCAGGGATTGGCTCCTGTACTTGATGATCTGACCGTTTTTATCAACAAAAACCACGCATAGCGCCAATTATTCGCTCTGCTAAAACGGGATGCCCCTGCAAAGTTTAGGGGAGACAAAACACAGATAAGTGACTACATATGAACGGGTAATAATTTACTTTATAGCGCTCGTGCGCGAAGCTGACATATATCATAGAATAAGCATAGTGAGCGTACGACAGCGCTGCTACATGTAAACGAAACAGAAACTGGCGACGACAAATGACAGACATGATTGACCCGTTTGGCCGTATGGTCGACTACTTGAGGGTATCTGTAACGGATCGATGCGATTTCAGATGCGTTTACTGCATGTCTGAAGACATGACTTTTTTACCAAAAACCGAAGTTTTGACCCTCGAAGAGATGGATCGATTGTGTTCGGCATTCATTCGCAAAGGCGTTAAGAAACTGCGCCTCACCGGTGGGGAACCCCTTGTCCGCCGCAACATTATGACGCTGATGCATAGCTTGGGCAGTCATCTACAGACCGGTGCCCTTGAAGATTTAACACTCACGACCAACGGCAGCCAACTCGCACGGTTTGCCGATGAACTGGTCGACTGTGGTGTGAAACGTATCAACGTCTCGATGGACACACGCGACCCGGATAAGTTCAAGGCCATCACGCGCTGGGGAAACATCGATAAAGTTTTAAAGGGATTGGAAGCCGCGTCCAAAGCTGGACTTCGCATAAAAATCAACATGGTGGCCCTAAAGAATTTTAATGACACTGAAATTGACGAAATGCTGCTGTGGTGTGGCGACCAGGGATATGATTTAACCCTGATCGAAACCATGCCGATGGGTGAAATCACTGGCGACCGCAATGACCAGTATTTGCCTCTTTCCAGTGTTAAGGAAGATTTGGCAACACGCTGGACCTTAAGAGACATCGATTACAAAACGGGCGGTCCTGCCCGCTATGTCGAAGTCGGGGAAACCGGGGCCAAACTTGGCATGATTACCCCAATGACTCATAATTTTTGCGAAAGCTGTAATCGGGTTCGCCTAACCTGCACCGGCACATTGTATATGTGCTTGGGTCAGGACGATGCGGCAGACTTGCGGGCGCCACTCCGTGCATCTGAAGGCGACGAACTGCTCGAAAATGCCATTGATGAAGCGATTGGTCGCAAACCCAAAGGACACGATTTTATTATCGACCGCAACACGAAGTCACCATCGCAACGGCGCCACATGAGTGTTACGGGCGGGTAAATTCGCAATGGATTATCGGCCCTGAGCGCTTTTCGTAAACTGCCGCTGTTGCGTTAGGAGCTGACGCGTCAAATTTTCCTGTTGTTGCTGAAGTGAGCGCGCCACATCGGCTTGTTGGCGTGCCCGCCGATCTTGGTCTGAAGCGAGCGAACGTGTGCGCGCCAATTGTTCCTGACGCAACTCTGCGGTTTGTTGCTGAATTTCCCGAACCCGCTGTCTGGCTTCGTTCAAGAGCGACTTAACCCGGCGACGGTCTTCTTCAGTCAGATCTTGTTGTTGCGATATCGCCGCCACCTGACGCAAAATTCGTCCGACGGCGCGTTGCTGAAGCTGAATTCCTCGCGCTGTAACCCCACCACTTCCGCCACGCCTTTTCTTGTTAACACATTCCATGCGGTTGGTTTTTTTATTGAGCTTCAGAAAAAACCGTCCGCAATCGGCCGTCGTATCAGCCTGTCCTGGCCTTGGCTGCAGCGTATAAGCAGCCATCAGAGTGGCAATTACCGCACAACAAATCAGGCGTTTACCAGCGATCATGATCGACATATTAACACCAGCCAATCGTAAATCGCTATTTTTACATAGAATCCATGATTTCAGCAATCAACTGTTCTTCACCTTCGTTATCGTGGGTGAACTCGATCGCCGCTGACTGTTGATCGCATCGAATAACCCACCCCGTTAAACTGGATAAATTATCGACAACAATTTCGATTGAGTCTCCGCGCTTAAAAGGAGCCGCATCTCCTGGCATGGCACCTGTAAAAACCATAGAAGCTCCGTTCGCGGATATGTCCTCCAATCTACCTTCAAATGCCTTGTGTTCGCCTTTGGCCATCGCATGTTTCTCTAAACCGATACGTACTCGTCTGCGCGGGTCGCTCATTTCGATCTCCTTTTTAAATGTCGTCTTGGGTATAAAGTGCGCTAAACTAGGCTAACGGTTCAAGAATTTTATTGATTAAGAATTCAAAGGCTTTCCGAAAGGCTTCAAGCAAGCTAGATTCTGCTCATGGAATATCAAAGAATAGCCTTCGTTGCGGCGAAACAACCGCAAGCCCAACATGCCCTGACCAAGTTAGTGAAGCGGTATCCCCACGTCGCACCAGACGACGCTGACGTCATTGTAGCGCTGGGCGGCGATGGTTTCGTTCTGGAATCCCTGCATCGCTATATGGGTGCGAACAAACCCATATACGGGATGAACCGCGGTACGGTCGGGTTCTTGATGAACGCATATGAAGAAGACAACTTGCTCGAACGCCTGGCGAATGCGGAAGCGACTGATTTAAAACCGCTCAAGATGCAAGCATGGGATCGAAACGGTGCCAAACACGAAGCCCTTGCCATAAATGAAGTCGCTCTGCTGCGTCAAACCCGTCAGACCGCCAACATCAAGATCCTCATTGATGATACAGAGCGTCTTGACGAGATGATCTGTGACGGCGCTTTGGTGTCTACACCTGCCGGAAGCACGGCCTATAATCTGTCGGCGCACGGGCCGATTATCCCTGTCGGAGCAGACGTTCTGGCCTTAACACCTATTAGTGTTTTTCGCCCAAGACGCTGGCGTGGGGCCTTATTGCCAAGCTCTGCCAAAATAGAGTTTCAGGTCAAAAGCCCAGAAAAACGCCCGGTCAGTGCGACCGCGGATTCAACTGAGATCAGAGATGTTGATCGGGTCATTGTCTGCGAAGACAAGGAACGTGCGCTCACGCTACTCTATGACCCGGAGCATAACCTTGAAGAACGCATTTTGAAGGAACAATTTCAACCGTGATCGCCCATTTTGATCATTCGAAACGATACGCACCGTGAGCACAGAACCGCCACCCTGGCGCAAGAATCTGCCCATGGTCATCGTCACCTTGATCCTCGCCAGCATAGGAGGATACGTCTTCGATCTGATCGAGATGCCGCTGGCGTGGATGATTGGAGCGATGGTATTTACAACCATAGCCAGCCTGTCTGGCGCCCCCTTGAAAGCCTCGCCACAAATTCGAACCTTTGTGATCCCGGTTCTCGGTCTGATGCTGGGAAGTGCCTTTACGCCAGAAACGGTTGGGGGCATCGTCCAGTGGTTGCCAAGTTTGGGCTCAATGCTTGGTTACGTATTGTTTTCTGCGGTTTTTATCGGGGCGATGTTCTACCGGTTTGTTGGAGTCGGCCCCATAACCGCTTTTTTTTCCGCCACGCCCGGTGGTCTCGCGACCATGGTCATCATCGGTCGAGATGCGGGCGGGGATGAACGCACGATTGCTCTGACCCATTCGGTTCGTGTCCTGTTAACGGTTTTGATAATCCCCTTCTGGTTTCGTTTGTTTGAAGGTTACCAGCCGGGCGGAACCAATGCCCTTGGGTCTGTCTCTGATCTCGGCCTAACTGATGCTATTGTAATGATCTGCATCGCCGTTGGCGGCGCTTACGGTGGCAAACTTCTGCGAATTCCATCTGCACAATTGCTTGGCCCCATGCTGCTAAGCGCTGCACTCCATGCAAGTGGATTTACCTCTTCCAAACCGCCATTTGAAATCGTTAACATTGCGCAAGTTGTGATCGGCGCCATGATCGGCGCGCGTTTTGCCGGCATTGCCTTACGTCAGGTATTTCGCGTGATGTCGGCAGCCATCCTATCAACTGTCTTTTTGGTTTTTATGGCTGCGGTTATTGCCTTGTTGCTTGAAAAAGTAACGGGAATTCCCTTCCGCGCTCTTTGGTTGGCTTTTGCGCCAGGTGGGCTTGCGGAAATGACATTGATCAGCTTATCGCTGAATATCGACCCTGCGTTTGTTTCGACGCACCACCTTCTCCGGGTCCTGTTTATGGTTCTTGTCGCCCCGATCGTGTTCACAGCCTTGAAATCAGCCTTGCATATTGAAGGCGACACCCCCAGAAACAAGCCCGGCCCGCAACCCCATTCAAACGATTTATAACGCAAAGCATGGGTCATTAATTGCTAAACTGCGGGACTTCTATGGCACGGGTTTATTTATGATCGGCACCTACGGCATCAGAAACGTGACGAAAACCATCATCCGACAACAGTTTAACCAGCCCTTTATTAATGTCATTGGCGATACCCGGCCCCTCGTAGACCATTGCCGAATAGAGTTGCACCAGCGATGCACCTGCACGGATTTTTGCATACGCCTGTGCTGCGTTGCCAACACCTCCGACACCCACCAGTGGAACTTGCCCTTCCGTCAGCTTGTACAGGTCTGAAAGCACGCGGGTTGACAGCGCATGCAACGGCAAGCCGCTTAAACCACCAGCTTGTGTTTTGTGGCCCCCTTTCAGGGACTCAGGTCGTGAAATCGTCGTATTGGTTGCGATCAAACCGTCAATTTTCTGTTCGAGAACGACATCGGCAATATCGCGCTTGTCCTCATCAGTCAAATCCGGCGCCACTTTCAGCAAGACCGGCGGTGTTGTCTTCAGGTTCAAGTCATTCAGTGCCGTGCGAACTCCAGCCATGAGATTGGAGAGCGGCTCTTTGCCTTGTAAGGCGCGCAATCCCGGGGTATTCGGCGAGGAAACGTTGACAACAATGTAATCTGCAAAAGCCGCCAGCCTATTAATCCCAAGCACATAGTCGTCCAGCGCTTCCTCAGTATCTTTGTTTTTTCCAAAATTGACGCCGACCCAACCTTTGGCTTTATCATTCCGACCGTGTAAATGCGCGGCCATAGCATCCATACCGTCATTATTAAAACCGTTTCGGTTTATGACGCCGCGATCTTTCGTCAAACGAAACAATCGGGGTCTCGGATTTCCTGGCTGTGCACGTGGCGTCACACTCCCGACCTCGACGAACCCGAAACCCTGCCGGAGCATCGCGTCCGGCGCATGAGCGTTTTTATCGAAGCCTGCCGCAAGACCGACCGGATTGGCAAAGTCGTGCCCCCAAACGTTCGTACGCAGGCACGGGTCACTAAATTGCTGGGCCTCGGGCACCCACCCCCGCTTTAAGGCGGCAAGGGCAATGCCATGAGCTGTTTCCGGGTCCAACAGCCGTATGATAGGCCCGACCATCCGATAAAAAAGACTCATATCGTCTCGGCCCTAACCCGCATCCGGTATGTGCTCCGGGAAGATATGGAGACCATCATCACCAAGCAACAACGGTACGGTATTTTCTATGGCATCCGTCCTTAACGGCCCGTAGAGGTGTGGAAACAAGGCGCCGCCTCTGGACGCTTCCCATTTAAGCGCAGGCCCCAATTTTTCAGTGTCTACTTCAAGCAGCACCAACCCGTCTTGACCAGCGCGATGTTTCGCAGCACTGGTCCTGACTTGCGTGGCTGTTGAAAAATGAATAAATCCATCTGCCTGATCTTGTGAAGACCCCGGATACGAACCTGACTTTTCTGCGTCAGCCCATTCGTCCACACGGCACATATGATAAATCAATTTTTCCATGGCCCCTGGTTTATACGGAGCGACGTGGCCGTGCAACAAAAAGTCCGGCTTTGCCGCTCACAAACGGGGGAACGTGTGCGTAGGCTGATTTCAGTGTTTCCCAATCGGCATAGGCAGCGATCTCATTTACAAGTTCAACAATCCCGTCGACTGACGGCCCCCCCCGACTGCCCATGGCCACCTTCAACATTCCATAGCGATCATCATTTGGTCGAACCTGCACATTCGCCTTAATGACTTCGAATCGATGGCCCCGGAACCCAAAACTGGACCCCATATCCCAGTTGAGCCCACGGGCTTGGATCTCAAATACCAGGATCGCAACCAAGTGTCCAAAGGCTTTTTGTTCACTGATCGGCAGATGAAGCATAACAAAGGGCGCTTCAGCAGTGACATCACTGTTTGGCAGAGAATCCATATTCACGGCAGGATGAACCAACCGCGTGAAGACCTTCCCCGTCAGGGTTATTCTAGACGCAAAATACGCATTATGATCAAAGACCTTTGCGGAAAATTCTTTTATCAATGGAACGTCTGATACCCACGGCACTTCCAGAACACCTGCATCTTGTACGTTAATCCCGGTCCCGAACACGGCGCGCGCGACCTTCAACCGAAAATGAGCTTCTGACGCATTGATTGGCCTCTCGCTGTCGGTCGGCACGAAAATATCAACCACACCCATATTCGCCAGTTCAAGTCCCTGTTGATCGAGTTTTAAACCTGAGCGAACACAAAGAACCATCCATGGTCGATGCATCTTAAATCCGTTCAGAAAATCCGACACACAGAAACCAGGGCCAACAAGGGTTGTATCGATGATCAGCAACCGGGGTGCATTGCTTTCAGCGATATCATAGGCGGCATGAAATGCCTTTATATCAAAAACCTCCATATCCCAATCATAGGACACGGGCTCGACCAGCATGATATCAACCTCACCGCCCACGATGGAATCGAGTAATTCAGCATTGTCCGCGAAATGAATAATTTCGAAGTCACGATCATGTAGATAATTGAGCATTCGCCAGGTCTCGAAGTATCCTCCAAACATGCCTAGCTTAACGACTGTATCAGGTCTCACACCATCAAGTCGCGCACCAAATACCTGCGAAATTGTCATTAGGGCGCCCATGGCGCTGGAGAAAAGTATACTTCGGTTTTCCCAATGGGGTGGCACCTCAGGCATTTTGGTGAGTTTGTTTTCCAGTGGTTCCGGTTTATAGGCACGTTCGTAATCAAACCAGACCCGATCCCCTGATGGCAGGTGGTTCTTTTGCTGGTGTGGTGGCGATTTCATGATACGCGCGGTTACATTAAATGCCGACCTAAGCCACAATTCACGCAACTCGCCGGACAGTCTTTCTAGGGTACGTTCGCCGACAAAAGAATGCAGGTCAGTGGTAACAGCAACTTGCCGAATCTCATTAAACCAAGCCTCAGCCTCATCAGAAAATGAGGGGCGCACTGCAACAATTCCTTCAGCCAGTTCAATTAAACTCTGACAATCAGCGATACAGGTATTAGTGATATTGGTTTTCATTCGTACGAATCGTTTGGCATGATGCTGGTAGCGTATTTCACTTTACTAATAACAACAAATTGCGGCGTTTTTACCATGAACAGATTAGCGGATAACGCTCTCAAATCCATCACAAAGACACCCACTCTGGTTTGGGATATAGCTCGCCTTAAAGAACGCATACAAGCGCTGAGATCATTCGCCGACGAAACGGATTGTAGACTTTTATACTCGCTTAAGGCGTGCTCCGTCGGAGCCGTGCTGAACGAAATCAAGGATTATGTGGCAGGTTTTTCCTGTAGCTCACTTTTTGAAAGCATGTTAGCCAATCAGATCGCAGGAAATCGGGCGACTGTGCATCTCACGACACCCGCACTCATACCGTCAGAAATTGAGGACTATGCAAAATATGCGGATTTCATGTCGCTAAATTCCCTAGAACAATATACACGATTTCATAGCGCACTGGAGAAACGCACAAACTGCGGCTTACGCCTAAACCCGGAACTTTCTCAAATCAAGGACCCTCGATATGATCCTTGTCGACCGAATTCGAAATTAGGGGTTCCATTAAGTCGGATCGTTTGTGAACTCAATGAAACTCCGGGCCGCTTTAAAAGCGTTACCGGCCTGCATATCCACACGGCCTGTGGCACGAAGTCATTCAATATGCTTGAGCATCAGGTCGGGAAGTTAACCGAATGTCTGCCTAATCTATTTAAACAGATCGAATGGTTCAATCTTGGCGGCGGGTACAATTTTGATCTAATTCGTAAGCGCGGCCCGTTCGTTCAGACGATTGCAAATATAAGAAAATACAATCCCGTGGACATTTACATCGAACCCGGAACAGCGATGGTACGCGATTGCGCAGTTTTGGTTTCCACGGTTGTTGATCTGTTCACATCCGGCGAACAGACCATCGCCGTGTTGGATACAACCTTAAATCATATGCCTGAAGTCATGGTGTATGGCTTCAAGCCGCCCGTTCAAGAGGCTCAGCGAGACGGCGCATACTCTTACACGCTAGCCGGAGCGACCTGTCTTGCCGGTGATCTGTTCGGCACTTATCAATTTGCCAGCCCCCTGCAAATCGGTAGTCGCATAACCTTCAGAAAAGTCGGCGCTTACACGCATGGCCAATCACATTGGTTTAACGGCATCAACTTACCATCAATCCATATTCTGAAAGAATCTGGACAGCTGATCGAAGAACGCCGTTTTAGCTTCGATGATTTCAAGCAACGCTGCGCTGTCAGGCCTTAGTCGGCTCGTATCATCACCACTCCAGTTTTTCAACGCCTTCGAAGGTCAACTCGCTACCATCAGACAAAGTGATGGACCCTGCGACTTCTTCATCAAATTCAATGCCGCTGTCTGTCTGCGTGTAACCGATATCGCCTTCGACCTGAAGCGCCCAACCGCCATCGCCACCAGGGCCACCGCCCACGTCCTCGAGTTGGACCGTATCAGACCAACCGTTGCCGCCATCAAAGTAATCGCTGCCATCGCCAGCGCCAAAAATAAACAAGTCGTCGCCATCGCCGCCCATGATGTGATCATCTCCGGCACCGCTATCGATCGTGTCATTACCGGCGCCGCCATCAATCACATCATCTCCGGCACCCCCATCAATCTCATCATTACCGGCACCCGCCATCACGGTATCGTCACCAGCGCCAGCATCGATTTGATCGTTACCTGCACCGGCATCAATAATGTCCGCACCGGAACTACCGGTGAGCGTATCATCGCCACTTGTTCCGTTAACATCGCCGGTAAATCCATCACCCGCCACATCGACAGGAACAATTTCCGTCGCCGTGATGGCGTCATCACCATCGGTTGACGTTGCAGAAACCGTCATCGCGAAGTCTTCAGAACCCGCAGGGACGGTGACGGTCAGGCCATCAAGGTCATTCGTCTCCAAAGACCAGGTGCCATCCCCGTTGTCGGTTCCGGCAGACAAAATTGCATCATCTGGTAGACCATCAACCATAATTGACAACGTCTCGGAACCGTCTGTTGTGCTCGCAGCAATCGTAAGCGGGAATTCAACGCTGCTGTCACCGCCGTTGTCGATCAACTCCTGAACACCTTGGTCAAACAGATCAGACACCTGATCAGCGGTCAATTGCTGATCATAAATGGCAATGTCATCAAGGTGGCCATCAAAATAGTCATACAAATCATCATGATTTGCGACATCATTATCACTCGTGCTTTGGGAGACACCGAATGTCCATGGATTTTCATTACCTTGCAAGCCGCCCGTATAACTGTCGTCCGAGGCAACGAGCTCACCGTTCATGTACATTTTCATGCCATCTTCGCCCCATGAGACGGTAACCTGGTTCCACTCATTCGTGCTCACATCACCTGCAGACCCGGCACTGGAACTGGTAATGGTATGCGAACTGTCTGAATCTTGCATACGAAGCTTCAAATGGCCGTCATCTATGGACAAATTGAAATGTCCTCCAGAATCGTAACCACTGGAATCGGAGGATGCCAATGTTCCATTATTTGCGTCGTCCGTATTAAACCACAGCGTAAGACTCCCATTGTCAGGCTTTAGGTCGGCAGAATGATCGACTTCGATGTACTCATCATCTGAATCCCCCTTACCTCCGCCGTTAAACTCAGCCGCCGTTCCAAATTGACCGCTGTCGTCCATGTCCTTCAGTGTGTTTTTAGGGGTACCGTCATTATCACCAACACTATCAACTAACGTTTCGTTTCCGTCGCCACTTTCGTCCAGCTTCCAATAGGATACTGGCGTAACGCCAGCCGCAGTCTCCGTGCCGTCACCAAGTGTCACGCTGAGTTCAGGAGCATCGGCCACACCTTCAACCGTTACATCCAACGTCGCCGTTGACGTACTTGTATCACCGGTACCGACTTCGGTTGTTGTTACACTGATACCAAGTTGGAAATCCGCACTTGAATCTTCGGCCGGCAGGATGGTCAAACCACTGAGGTCACCTTGACCCAATGTCCATGTGCCATCGCCATTGTCCGTACCAGCACTCAGAGTCGCGCCTGCTGGAACATCGCTGATCGTGATGCTCATGGATTCAGAGCCATCGGTATCAATCAACGATGCATCGATATCCAGTGCGATCGCATTATCTTCGGAACCGCTAGCGTCCGTTGTCTCGAGTGTTGCTCCTTCAACCGTAGTATCAACTTCCGTAACTGTGGCCGATGTCGACACAGACGTCGTATCACCATCATTTTCAGTCGATGTTGCACTGACCTGCAGATCAAATGTCGCCGTTCCCTCTGGAACGGTAACCGTCAGGTTCGCCAAATCGCCACTTGCGAGTGTCCAACTTCCATCTTCATTCTCTGTTCCGGCAGAAAGCACAGCCCCGTCAGGCAGGTTATCCACGTCAATTGACAAGGTTTCAGACGAATCCGTGTCCGCCAAACTCGCCGTAATATCAAGGTCATAAACTATACCAGGAGCATCAGGCGTTACGGTTACCGAGTCTGTTGCGACTTCAGCAGTAAAATCATCACCACCCGAGATCTCGAAGTTATCAATCTTGACACCTTCGCGCCAATCAGTCGCATCGACACTCATATCAAGC
The DNA here is from genome assembly GCA_048262655.1 of Rhodospirillales bacterium. Taxonomy (GTDB): domain Bacteria; phylum Pseudomonadota; class Alphaproteobacteria; order Rhodospirillales; family Casp-alpha2; genus JABMNT01. Next base: position 40,279 of record JBLXEY010000001.1, read on the forward strand.
TCGAGTTGACCATTTTCATCCAGCGTCGCCGTGAAGGTATACGAGCCAGCGACATTTACAGTATCTAGGATTTCCGTGCCGTTTGCTTCAACGTTGAAGTAATCTGTCGCGGACCCACTGGTCTCCCAGCCGCCAAACGTACTGGACGTAAACGATATTTCAACAGTCTGTCCGGCATGGTCATCGCCGAAGTCGAATGTTTTAATCGCCGCCTCGTCGTAATTATCGCCACCAATGACAAGCTGTCCATTACTAGCGGCGGCGCCACCACTCCATCCAGACGAACTGCTGGAAAAGTCTTCAGAGACCAGCGTATCACCCGCACCTGTCTCGACAACACTAAAGGATAAGTCGATATCATCGGTCGCACCGTCGGCGGGTGTTACCGTCAAACCGCTCAGATCAGAATCACTGAGTGTCCAACTGCCATCACCATTATCACTACCCGCTGATAACGTCGCGCCACTCGGCACACCAGAAACCGTAATGGTATTTCCGGATGCTTCATCCGTTATCGATGACGGGACAGAAACTGTCGTCTCCGTAGAGACGATCTCGCTAAAGTCAGTAGACGCGCTTACAGTCGCTTCGTCAGCGACGCCAACAACATCAACATCAATGCTAGCCGTCGTCGTTGAGCTCGCACCCCCATTGCTTTCTGTCGTCGTAACGCTCACACCAAGTTGGAAGTCAGCATTCGAATTCTCTGGCGGTGTAATCGTCAATCCGTCGAGATCATCGGCATTAAGCGTCCAGGTACCGTCGTTATTATCTGTACCCGCACTTAACACTGCTCCATCCGGAACATCGCTAATTGTGATGCTGACCGTTTCAGAACCATCTGTATCCGCTTGCGTGACATCGATATCAAGCGCGATTGCACTATCTTCATTTCCAGTGCTGGACGTTGTATCGACAGTCGCCCCTTCCACAGATGTATCAGTTGCTTCAAACGATACCGTCGTTGAAACCGTATTGGTGTCGCCATCGTTTTCCGTTGCAGTCGCACTCACGTCGAGATCAAATGCGGGAGCATCAACAGGAGTTGATACTGTCAAACCATCCAAATCATCGGCATCCAATGTCCAGGTGCCATCCTCATTTTCAGTTCCTGCGGATAACGAAGCCCCGTCAGGCAAACCATCAATGGTAATGGACAAAGTTTCCGACGTATCCGTATCCGTCAGGTTAGATGTAATATCCAGTGGATATTCAACGGAAGAAGTCCCGCCCTCATAGGCTTCGAACGTAATCGAGTTGACCAGGAAGTCATCGCCAGCCCCTTCAGCTGTGAAGACGATTTGATCAAACGCGACACCACCGTCGGCAGTAAAAGTGCCCACATCATCAACACCGTCGGTACCACCAGATATCGAACCTTCGCCAACCTTCACACCATCTTGATAAAGATCATAATGGGAGGATTCACCGCTATGTTGCCAGGCAATCGAAACATCGACGGACGTTACGTCATCATCAAATGAGATTACCAGTTCTTCTGACTGCCCACTGGCACTATCAAAACCAATTTCTGTATTCGCACCCGACGCATTTCCCAACACGCCAAACCCGGTGGGTCCGCCGGGGTTAACACTAACGTTATCGCTTGACGCTTCTGTCAGGTTTCCGTCATTGTCAATTGTCCGCGCAGTCACGGTAAACCCACTATCCGAAGCCAACACATTGTCAGAAGAAATTGTTACATCGACAGGAGAAGCACCGGTCGTAACGGTTTCTGCTTCTCCCAATGTTACATCCAACGTCAGTGCATCGGCGACACCAACAACATCAACGTCCAATGTTGCGGTTACTGTTGAGCTTTCGCCTCCATCAGCCTCAGTCGTTGTCACGCTTACGCCCAATTGGAAATCAACGTTGGAATCGTCTGGAGGCGTAATGCTCAGACCATCCAAATCATCCGTATCAAGCGACCAGGTACCGTCACCATTGTCCGTCCCGGCACTCAAAAGCGCTCCATCTGGCACATCGCTGATCGTGATACTAACCGTTTCCGAACCGTCCGTATCCAGCTGTGTCACATCAATATCAAGGGCAATCGCTGTATCTTCATTACCGCTAGCATCTGTTGTATCGAGCGTAGAACCTTCAACAGAATCATCAACTTCCGTGACATCAACCGTTATCGATCCCGTCGTCGTGGCAACATCTCCACCATCCGCTTCGGTTGCGGTTGCTGTTACGCCCAAGTCAAAACTACCGCTGTAGTCTTCAGCAGGCGTAATCGTCAGACCATCCAGATCATTCCCGCTTAAGGTCCAGGTACCATCGTTATTGTCGACACCAGCCGATAGTGTTGCACCGTTGGGTACGTCAGAAATCGTGATCGAAAGCGTTTCTGAACCGTCTGTATCGGCAAGACCTGTATCAATATTAAGGGCAATCGCTGTGTCTTCGTCACCCGCAGCCGTCGTGGTCTCAAGCGTTGGCGCATCCGCGTCCGCAGCAACAGACACATCCATCGTGCCGTTAACCGTCGCACTGTCGTCGCCGTCCGTCGTCGTTGCAGAGACCGTTAACGTGAAGTCCTCATCAGAGTTCTCAGGTGGTGTGATCGTCAGACCGTCAACCTGGTCCGCACTCAGCGTCCACGTGCCATCATTATTGTCCGTACCTGCAGACAGTTCCGCACCCGCCGGAACACCGGAGATCGTCACTGACGCGATATCGTCATCAGCTGT
>JBLXEY010000001.1:42987-961454 GCA_048262655.1 Rhodospirillales bacterium
GTTCAGCCGTCGTTCCGTCAATCGTGATCGACTGCGTAGCGCCCGCATCATCCACATAGTTCAGCGTCGCACCCGCTGGGATATCACCGATGGTGATGGAGAGAGATTCAGAACCATCCGTATCCGTCAGGCCCGGATCAATATTAAGGGCAATCGCTGTGTCTTCGTCACCCGCAGCCGTCGTTGTCTCAAGCGTCGGCGCATCCGCGTCCGCAGCTACAGAGACATCCATCGTGCCGGAAACTGTTGTTGAGTACTCACCATCGGTGGTCATTGCGGACACCGTCAGAGTGAAATCGTCATCGGAGTTAGCGGGCGGCGTCATTGTAAGGCCATCCACCTGGGCTTCGGTAAGCGTCCAGGTCCCGTCACCATTATCCGTACCGGCGCTCAGGCTTGCTCCTGTCGGAACATCTGCAATCGTTACCGTTGCAATATTGTCATCTGCTGTCACTTCTATATTCAAAGGGATAGCCGTATCTTCAGTACCCGTCACATCGACGAGCGTGAGCGTTGCGTTATCAGCATCCGCCGTCACATCGACAGTCATGGTGCCCAAAGTCGTTGCCGAATCACCGCCATCGGCCTCCGTGGAGGTTGCCGCGACGCTCAGATCAAAGGACCCATCAAAATTATCAACAGGTGTGATGGTCAAGCCGTTCAATTGATCTGTCGTCAGATCAACGGACCCATTTGTCACTGTAAGCGGTTGCGTAACGCCATCTCCATCGACATAGGACATGGTTGCGCCTGCTGGGATATCACCAACCGAAATACTCAAGCTTTCAGAGCCATCCGCATCAACAAGGGTCGGGTCTATATTCAGGGCAATGGCGGAGTCTTCCGCACCTGTCACGTCAGCAATATTCAAAGTCGGCGCATCCGCGTCGGGATCAACGGATACATTCAGAGTGCCACTGACCGTTTCAGAGTCACTGCCGTCAACGGTTGTTGCAGATACCGTCAGCGCAAAATCCTGATCGGAGTTTTCCGGCGGGGTAATGGCTAATCCGCTCAATTGATCTGGAGTCAAATTGACAGAATTATCCGTAATGGTGAGTGTTTGAGTCGCACCCAAGTCATCTTCGTAAGTCAGGGTAGATCCGTTCGGAACACCGGAAATCGTTACCGTAGAAATATCATCGTCCGCTGTAACACCAATACTCAATGGAATCGCAGTGTCTTCGAGGCCAGATGCGGCTCCTAGCGTTAATGTCGCTGCATCAGCTTCTGCAGCCACATCCACCGTTAACGTTCCAGTCGTTGTCGCCGTATCGCCAGTAACGTCTCCTTCTGTCGATGTCGCCGAAACACTTAAATCGAAAGATCCATCGAAGTTTTCAGGTGGCGTGATTTGCAAACCGGTTAATTGTTCGGTCGTCAACTCAGCAGAGCCATCCGTAACCGAAATTGATCGGGTATCGCCGTTACCATCAACATATTCGAGTGTCGACCCAGTGGGTATGTCACCGATTGAGATACTCAAGCTCTCTGAGCCATCTGTATCCACGAGGCTTGGGTCGATATTCAATGTGATGGCACTATCTTCTGTGCCAGAAACATCAGCCATCGCAATTGTAGGATTGTCCGCGACCCCCTCTACCGTAATCCCGACAGTCGCCGCAGAAGTGCCGCCCTGTCCATCGGAGATCGTATAGTTAAAGTCCGTCTCGCCACTCCAATCGTCGTTTGGCGTAAAGGTATAAGTTCCGTCACCATTATCGACGATCTCACCATTTTCAGGCTGGTCAAAACCGGTAATCTCCAGCGTGCCGCCATCAAGATCGCTATCATTGGCCAGCAGATCCGCAGCCGAAAACGTAATCGGCGCATCTTCAGAGCCTGTCAGCGTGTCATCAGTTGCTGTCGGGCCATCATTAACGCCCTCCACATCAATCGTGACCGTTGCTTGCGAAGTCCCACCCTCTCCGTCAGAAACCGTATAGGTAAAGTCAGTCTCACCATTCCAGTTCTCATCAGGCGTGAACGTAAAGGAACCATCGCCATTATCGACGATCGCTCCGTTCTCAGGTTGATCGAATCCAGCAATAGATAACGTATCACCCTCTATGTCTGTATCATTGCTGAGCAATTCAGCCGCCGTAAAGGTGATCGTTCCATCTTCCGTTCCCGATAAAGTATCGGCATTGGCAACTGGACCGTCGTTAACCGCATCAACACCAACCGTCAGCGGTGCAGTCGTCGTTGCCTCATCGCCATTCGGCTCCCGCGATGTTGAGGTGATCGACAATTCCATATCGGCAGTCGAGTTCTCTGGGGGCGTGATGGTCAGGCCGGTCAATTGGTCTGGTGATAGAGAAGCCGATCCACCCGTCACCGTGATCGGTACCGCAGCGCCGCTGCCATCGACGTAATTCAGGGTTGCCCCGTCTGGTATTTGGTCAATCGTAATCGAAAGTGTCTCTGATCCATCCGCGTCTGTTGACGTCGTCGACAGATCAAGCGCAATCGCTGTATCTTCATCACCGCCTTCCGTCGTCGCCGTCAGTTCCGGCGCATCAGCAACACCATCGACCGTAATGCCAACACTCGCCTGCGAGGTTCCCCCCTGACCATCGGATAGGGTGTAATTGAAGTTGGTTTCACCGCTCCAGTCTTCATTCGGCGTGAAAGTATAAGTTCCGTCCCCATTATCGACAATCTCGCCATTTGCGGGCTGATCAAAACTGGTGATCTCTAACGTACCACCATCGCTATCGCTGTCATTGGCGAGCAAATCTGCCGCTGAGAAGGTGATGGGACTATCTTCAGACCCAGATAGTGTATCGTCGACCGCCGTCGGGCCATCATTAACGCCGCCGACATCAATCGTTACTGTTGCTTGCGATTCACCACCAGCACCGTCAGAAACCGTATAGGTAAAATCGGTTTGGCCGTTCCAGTTCTCATTTGGCGTGAACGTATAGGAGCCATCACCATTATCAACAATGGCACCACTATCGGGTTGGTCAAACGATGTGATAGACAAGGTATCACCATCAGCATCTGTATCATTTGACAACAAATCCGCAGCCGTAAACGTAATCGCCTCATCTTCGGAGCCGGACAACGCGTCAGCATTGGCAACTGGACCATCATTAACTGCGGCCACATCAACGGTCAAAGTTCCCGTGGTCGTCGCTGTATCGCCTCCATTAGCTTCTGTCGATGTTGCAGATATTGTCAGGTCAAAATTGCCATTGGCATCAGCTGCCGGCGTAATGGTCAAGCCATCAAGATCACCTGTCGACAAGGTCCAGGTGCCGTCATTGTTCTGCACGCCAGCAGACAAGGTCGCCCCATCCGGAACATCGGCAATGGTAATGGAAAGTGATTCCGAATTATCGACATCGGTCAAGGCGGGATCGATATTGAGCGCAATTGCGGTATCTTCATCACCCGTCGCCGTCGTCAAATCAAGCGTTGGCGCATCCGCATCAGCGGCAACGACAACATCAAGCGTGCCTGAGGAAGTTGCCGTATCAGAGCCATCGACGGTCGTAACCGTAACACCCAACGAGAAATCAGCATCTGAATCTGCAGGAGGCGTCACCGTTAAGCCTGTCAAATCATCGGCTTCAAGTGTCCATGTGCCATCATTATTGTTAACGCCTGAAGACAAGGTTGCCCCATCGGGCACGCCCGTAATCACAATCGACTGAATATCATCGGTAGCTTCGACACCAATAGTCAAAGCAATTGCGCCGTCTTCCGTTCCCGCAGCATCATTGGTGGTAATGACCGCTTCGTCGGCATCATCAACTACCGTTACGGTAATCCGCTGCGCATCAGAAACAGAAGTTGAATCGCCATCATTCTCAGTTGAGGTTGAGGTCACACTCAGATTAATCTCGCCACCAAAATCCTGTGGTGGGGTCAAGGTTAACCCACTCAAATCTTCAGGAGCCAGTGTCCAGGTCCCGTCGCCATTATCTGTTCCCGCACTCAAGACGGCACCTGTCGGCACGTCAGCAATCGTAACGGAAAGGGTTTCTGAACCATCTGTGTCCGTCAAAGTTGATTGGATATCGAGTGCGATCGCCGTATCTTCGTCACCTGTGACATCACTCAATGTCAGCGTTGGCGCATCCGCTACACCCGTGACAGCAACATCCAAAACGCCGGAACGCGTTGCTTCGTCGCCTTCATCAGTTGATGTCGCGGTAACTGTTAATTGGAAATCTTCGTTCGAGTCGGTTGGCGGCGTCACCGTCAGACCATTGAGCTGCTCAGGTGAAAGAACTGCCGTACCGTCGGTGATATCGAGCGTTTGCGTCGCGCCATCTCCATCGACAAACGACAAAGACGCACCATCCGGAATATTACCGATGGTGACGGAAAGGGATTCAGATGCATCGGTCAAACCGGCATCAATAGTCAAGGATATGGCAGAATCTTCCGTACCACTGGCGGGCGTCGACAAATCAAGAGTGGGCGTATCTGCAACGCCATCCACACCAACATTCAGAGTTCCTGTCGTGGTAGCGGTATCGCCATCAGCCTCTGTAGATGTGACCGAAACACCAAGCGCAAAGTCATCCGAAGAATCGGCGGCCGGCGTAATCGTCAAACCATTTAAATCATCCTGATCCAGCGACCATGTTTGCACGCCCGTTTCCGGGTCCGTACTAACCAGTGTTCCGTTATTCAGCGTCGCCCCGGCGGGGACATCACTGATGGTAATGGAGAGCGTTTCAGAACCGTCCGTATCCGTCAGGCCCGGATTAATTTGCAAGGGGATCGAACCATCTTCATCACCAGAGGCCGCCGTTAAATCAAGGGTTGGCGCATCAGCATCGCCCCTTACACTGACATTAAGAACGCCACCTTGTGTCGCCTCATCACCTTCATCAGATGATGTTGCAATCACGGAGAGCTGGAAATCATCACTTGAGTCGTCAGGTGGCGTTATCGCCAGCCCGTTAAGTTGCTCTGGTGAAAGCTCAACAGAACCATCCGTAACGTCGATATTCTGTGTCACACCGCCCGCGTCTAAATACGACAGTGATGCCCCATCTGGAATATTACCAATCGTCACAGACAGGCTTTCCGATGCATCGGTCACACCGGCATTAATTGTCAGCGGAATTGCCGTGTCTTCGGTGCCGCTGGCTGGCACAGACAAATCAAGCGTTGGCGTATCTGCAACACCGTCCACGGTAACATCAAGTGTCCCGGAAGTCGTCGCCGTATCGCCGTCGTCTTCTGTTGCCGTTACACTCACACCCAGGCTAAAGTCAGTTGACGAATCTGCCGCGGGCGTGATCGTCAACCCACTTAAATCATCTTGATCTAGCGACCATGTCTGAGTGCCATCGGGGTCGGTACTGACCAAAGAACCATTATTAAGAACAGCTCCTGCCGGGACATCGCTAATTGTAATGGAGAGCGTTTCCGACCCGTCTGTATCCGTAAGTCCCGCATTGATTTGCAATGGAATGGCGCCGTCTTCATCACCTGATGCTGCAAATACATTGAGAGTCGGGGTATCTGCAACCCCGTCAACATTAACCGCCAATGTCCCGGTTGATGTGGCACTATCTGTTCCATCGGTTGTTGTAACGGCCACGCCCAGCTCAAACTCGTCACTGGAGTTCTCAGGTGGCGTCACGGTTAAACCGGTCAAGTCACCTTCGGTTAAGGTCCAGGTCCCATCACCATTATCTGTACCGGCACTCAGCAGGGCACCATCCGGAACACCGGAAATCACAACCGACGTAATATCGTCATCAGATGTCGCTGCAATGTTTAACGCAATCGGCGCATCTTCAGACCCTGATGCTGCTACGGTGTCAATCACCGCATCATCAGCAACTGCGGCCACATCGACGGTCAACGTGCCGGATGTAACTTCGAAATCGCCGCCATCGGTCTCCGTCGATGTCGCAGCTACAGTTAAGTCGAAACTGCCATCAAAATTGTCTGGTGGCGTAATGGTCAGTCCATTGAGCTGATCCGCATTAAGCGTCGCTGTCGTGCCATCAATCGTGACTTCTTGCGTAACGCCGCCCACATCGACATAATTCAAAGTCGACCCGACAGGGATATCGCCGATCGAAATACTCAAGGTCTCCGACCCGTCACCATCGGTTAGTCCGGGGTCAATATCGAGCGCAATTGCCGTGTCTTCTGAGCCCGCTGCATTAGATAAATCCAGCGTCGGCATATCCGCATCCGAGGCTACGCTGACACTCAATGGTGTCGGTCCATTAACAATCGTATCATCGCCATCGACGGACGTCGCGGTGACATTCAACGTGAAATCTGCGTCCGAATTTTCGGCCGGCGTAATTGACAGGCCGGCAAGATCAGACGGGTCCAGCGTCCAGGATCCGTCTCCGTTGTCTGTTCCAGCACTCAACACGGCGCCTGTCGGCACGTCAGAAATCGTAATTGAAGAAATATCATCATCCCCGGTTGCGGAGATTGATAAAGGAATGGAACTATCTTCAGCACCTGTCGCAGCCGATGTTGTCACATCCGCTTCATCAGCAACAGCAGCGACATCAACTGTCATCGTGCCTGCCGTAACTTCACGGGAGCCCCCGTCTGTTTCCGTTGCCGCAGCGGTCACAGAAAGATCAAACGATCCATCAAAGTTATCTGGTGGGGTAATTGTTAAACCATTGAGTTGTGCGGTTGTCAGCGTCGCACTACTCCCGTCGATAGTGATGGGTTGTGTCACTCCTCCTTCATCAACATAGCTAAGTGTCGATCCTGCCGGAATGTCACCAATTGAAATCGAAAGGGTTTCCGATCCATCCGCGTCCGTCAAACCCGGATCAATTTCGAGTGCAATCGCGGTGTCTTCTGCGCCTGCAGCTGCTGTAAGATCGAGTGTTGGCACGTCAGCTTCCGCCGCTACTGCGACCACAATTGAACCTGTCTCTCCGCCAGATGCGACGGATAAAGTGAAGTCCTGATCAGAGTTTTCAGGAGGGGTAATTGTCAGCCCCTCAAGTTCTGCAGATGTTAACGTCCAGGACCCGTCGTCATTTTCCGTACCTGCAGAGAGCACAGCCCCCTCAGGGACATCCGTTATGGTGACAGTCTCATCTGACGCTGCCGTTATACTCAGGGCAATTGCAGTATCTTCTGTGCCGCTTGCCTGATCAACAATGCCGAGGTCAGAAACCGCCTCGACATCGACTGTCATTTGTTGGACTGCAACACCGCCGTCTGTCGAAAATGCGGACACGGTAAGCGTGAACTCACCATTATAGTCTTCCGCTGGCGTTACAGTCAGGTCATCCAAAACACCTGCCGCAAGCTCATCTGAATTAAAGGACCAAATCCCGTTACCCAGATCCGTTCCCGCAGAAAGTGTCGCACCATCGGGCACGCCGGATATTTGCAGCGTCGACAAATCTTCTGTCGTATCGTCAGCCATATTGGCGCCAATATTCAGGGCGATCACGGTATCTTCAGTGCCCGTCGCATCAACCAGATTAAGATCAGGGTTGTCCGCAACCGGACGCACGGTAACCCCAAATGTCGCGGACGAGGTAGCCGAACTTACAGATACATCACCTGCTTCTGAAGGATTGGATTCCGTCGCTGTCGACGTAACCTGCAACGTCATATCGCCATAATAGTCATCTGGTGGCGTGATCGTTAGCCCTTCCAGATCATCCGAAGTCAGCGTCCAGCTTCCATCGCCATTGTCAGTACCCGCAGACAAGACAGAGCCTTCCGGCACCCCCTGAATATCAATATTCATACTGAGCGTTTCGGAACCATCGGTATCATTGAGGGCTGAAGATATATTCAACGGGATCGATGAATCTTCCAAACCGATCGAACTCGTCACATCCAAGTCTGGTGCATCCGCAACCGCATGTACAGCAACGTCAAGGTTACCAACGGCTGTGACACCATCCGCATCTGTTGCCGCGATCGATAAAGTAAAGTCCACATCAGAATCAGGTGGCGGCGTGATGGTCAATCCGTCCAGGTCATCAGCCTGAACTGTCCAAGTCCCGTTACCAGAATCAGTACCGGCAGAAAATACGGCACCATCCGGTATATTACTGATCACGACTTCAGTCGCAGTGCCTGGGTCAATCTCCAGTGGGATGGCTGTATCTTCATCTCCTTCGGCCCCAACGACAACAAAATTTGGCTCGTTCGGATCGGGCGTAAACGTGACGGTGAACGGGACATTTGTTGTCTCAAAATCGCCACCGTCTGTTTCTGTAGAGGTCGCGTTTAGCGTCAGGTCCATATCCCCTTCAAAATTTAGAGGTGGGGTAATGGTCAAGCTGGCTAAATCTTCCGGGCTAATATCGCCCAAGTCCCAACCCGTTCCGCCATCAGATTGTCCCAAAGAGAATGTCGTTCCGGGAGGCACGTCAGAAATTGTAACGGACAGAACTTCAGAACCGTCGGTATCCGTCAATTCGGATGTCAGATTAAGCCCGATGGGTGTATCTTCCTGACCCACCACATCTTCAGCCGATGCGGTTGGCGCGTCGGCATCAGCGGCAACGGTAACCGACAATATCTCCGGCGCGCCATCGGCTGTTACTGTTAAATCAAAGTCGGCATCGGAGTCTGCTGGCGGCGTAATGGTTAGGCCTGGTACGTTCGCGGTCGGGATGGTCCAACTGCCATCGCCATTATCGGTACCTGCACTAAAGACGGCACCTTCGGGGACATCACTAATGACGATTTCGGTATCAGTCAGGGAACTGACATCGATGTCCAGAGCGATAGCGGTGTCCTCAATACCAGATGCGTCGGTTACGCCGAAATCGCCATCCGATTCAACTGTGACAACGAAAGGGTCTAGAGTAATTTCTGTGTCGCCACCGTCCGCTTCTGTCGATGTCGCCTTTAGCCCCAGTTCAAACTGGCCAAACTCGTTTTCCGGTGGTGTAAACGTCAAACCACTTAAGTCTGCAGGATCGACAGTCCAACTTCCATCGTCGTTTTGGACTCCACTGGAAAGAGTGGCACCATCAGGCATTCCGGTAATCGTAATCGATAGAGATTCAGAACCATCGACATCCGTTAAAGCTGATGTCAAGTCGAGCGGAATAGCCGTATCTTCAACGCCAGTGACATCATTTGCCACAGCTGTCGGCGCATCTGCATCCGCATTCACTGTAACATTAAGAGCCTGAGAGACACCGTCTGCAGTGACAGAAAGCGTAAAATCAACGTCGGAATCAGCCGGCGGGGTAACCGTTAATCCGTCAAGATCTGCCGCATTAATTGTCCAAACACCATTGTTTTCGGTTCCGGCGGATAACATGGCTCCGTCGGGCAGGTTTTCAATTGTGACGGTCGCAGCTCCCCCTGAATCAATGGTCAGAGGAATCGCATTGTCTTCAAGGCCAACTGCATTGCCGACCGTAAACTCGCCTTGCTCATTAACAGATACGGTGAAATTGGTCTGGCTCGTTGCTGTATCTGTATTCCCACTGTCAGGATCGGTATCGGTCGCGATCGATTTGAGTTGCAGCTGGAAATCACCGACAAATCCATCAACAGGCGTGATCGAAACGTCAGCCAATTGATCACCGGTCAATGTCACTTGGCCGTCCGTTACCGGAACCTCAGTTCCACCTACCGAAATAACGGCACCGTCTGGTATCCCCGACAATTCTATAGACAGAGTTTCCGATCCATCCGTATCCGTTAAGCCGGCAGCAAGGTCCAACGGAATAGGCGTGTTCTGTGAACCCGTTTGATCGGATGCGCCCACGGTTGGCGTATCCGCCACAGCTTCAACCGCAACATCCATGGTTTCCGTAAAACCATCAGCCGTGATTGAAAGAGTAAAATCATCGGATGAATCTGCGGGAGGGGTAATTGTAATTCCATCTAAATCGGCCGCTTGAACAGTCCACGTGCCATCGCCGTTGTTTATACCCGCAGAAAGCGACGCCCCTGTCGGCATGTCACCAACAACAACTTCGCTGGCCTCTCCCGGATCAATAGTCAGCGCAACAGCACTGTCCTCCAACGTACTGACATTTTCAGCGTCAACGGTATCGGCAACTGTAACCGTGAAAGGAACTGAAGTGGTTTCAGAATCCCCGCCATCTGTTTCCGTAGACGTTGACGTCAGAGTCAGGGGGATTTCACCAAAAAAATCTGCAGGCGGGGTAATTGAGAGGCTGGCAAGGTCACCTGCGTCAACTGCCCAAGTCCCATCACCATTATCCGTCCCGGCGCTTAAACTCGCACCTTCAGGCATCCCGGAAATCGTCACTGAAAGCGTCTCGGAACCATCAACGTCTGAAAGAGCCGTTCCCAAGTCCAGCGCAATAGCCGTGTCTTCCTGACCCGAAACGTTCTCTGCCGTTGCCGATGGCGCATCTGCGTCAGCATTTACAGTTACGTTGAGTTCTGAACTCGTGCCATTCGCCGAAACCGTCAGGGTAAAATCAACATCAGAATCCGATGGCGGAGTAATTGTCAGACCATCGAGCTGCTCGTTTGTAAGCGTCCAAGTTCCGTCTTCGTTGTCAATACCGGCAGAAAGTACGGCACCGGTTGGCACATCACTAATCGTAATTTCGTCGGCATCTCCGACATCGATCGACAAGGCAACACTGGTGTCTTCCAGCGTTGTTGCATCAACCGTATCAACTGCATCTTCAACGGTCACTGTAAACGGCACTTCTGTGGTTGCCGTATCTCCACCGTCCGCTTCCGTTGATACCGACGTCAATGTCAGCGGGATTTCTCCGACAAATCCATCTGGTGGTGTAATCGAAAGCGATCCTATGTCAGCGGCATCCACCGTCCAGGTCCCGTCTCCGTTGTTGGTTCCAGAACTTAAGGTAGCTCCATCCGGCATTCCGGAAATCGTCACAGAAAGCGACTCGGAACCGTCGGTATCAGAAAGCGCGGTTCCCAAATCCAGGTCAATAGCTGTGTTTTCACGACCGATCGCGTCGTCGGCTTCTGCCGTTGGCGCATCGGCCACGGCATCAACAGTGACACCAAGGCTAACCGTAACCCCGTCAGCGGTGACAGATAAGGTAAAATCAGCGTCAGAATCTGGCGGCGGTGTAATTGCCAAACCTCCCGTTTCTCCAGCTGTCAGCGTCCAGCTTCCGTCGCCATTGTCGGTACCTGCTGACAGGCTCGCACCTGGCGGAACATTGCCAATAACAACAACTTCGGCGCCCGCCGGATCAATAGTAAGAGGGATTGCAGAATCTTCATCACCACTCGCCGCGGTAACAGCGACATCAGGGTCATCTTCGATCTCGGGTTCTGGCTCAGGGTCCGGGTCGGGGCTATCAACAGTCGGCGGGATAATTGGAGTTGCAGGAGGCGGTGGCGCTGCTGCCGGCGCCCCTTCCTCGGCAGGAACAGCTTCCGCCTCGCGCTCTGCCAGCGGCTCATCAGCTGGCGCGGCCTCAAGGATTTCGTTATCGGTGCCAGCCGCATCAGGAACGGGAACCTCCTGATCATCCGGTGCTTCTTCGGCAACCAATTCCCGCTCGGAAATTTCTTGTTCAGGCGCGTCAATTTCGGGCAAGGGCTGACCGGCGACCTCATCCGGTCGAACGATCTCCCCTTCTTCAATAATTGTCTCACCTTCAGGCGCCAGATTTGCGAGCAATTCAGCTTCGGTTGGCTGACTACCGGTATGAATTGCAGATAGTGAGTTACTGGCGAGCGGCTCTTCCCAATCAGATTGATCATCATCACGCTGGAGCCCCTCGGGCTCTTCTAGCTCGTCATCGTTTTCAGAGAGAACTGTAAGGTCGTCGAGATTCTGGCGATCATCTGTTTCCCGGACGTCCTCCTCCTCTTCTTCCTCAATCAGATCTTCTTCATTTTCAATTTCTTCAGCCATGATGAACCTCGTTTAATCGTCGAATGCGCACATTTTCGGATTTGTCACGTAAAGCCAGACCTTGAATTGAGAGCACGAAAATCCACGGCTGGCGCCAACTTCGGGACAATGTTATGCCAAGCACCGCCTAAGTCATTTAAATTCGGGCAAATTTGCATTTAAGCTCAAGTGTATGCGCTTAAATATTATGAGACAAAGAGCGCGATTTCGATAGAATAGAAGCCACTTACAACTACCGTTAGGACATATTCACTTGAGGTTACAACACCCCGCTTGCATCATCGATGGTCATTTTTCGGACGCCTTTTGCGACGCTGTCATAAAATTGGGTGAAGCCGCGGAAACGATGAAAGGCGAAGTCGCTAAGGATCCTGAAAACAATCTTCGCGATTCGACTGTATCCTGGCTGTCAAACACGCCAGAACATGCCTGGCTTTATGAACAAATTACAGACTTTGTCTACAAGACGAATGAGCTTTATTGGCGTTGGGACATCTCAATTCCAGAATCCATGCAATACACATCGTATGGCCCTGGCCAGTTTTATACTTGGCATGCGGATCAAAGGCGCAAACCCTACCCTGAAGGCTCTCGGTGGCCGGGGCTCATTCGTAAAGTTAGTATCTCAATTTTGCTATCCGACGGCGCTGATTTTGAAGGCGGAGACTTTATGTTGGAAGAAGTTTTGGTCGGCCCCGATTACCCGGAAAAGAGGATCAAAACACTGACGCAGGCGCGTTCACGCGGGTCCGTAATCGTCTTTCCGTCGCATTTGTATCACAAGGTTAATGAAATTACGGCTGGAAAGCGGCGCTCACTTGTCAGTTGGTTCGTCGGCCCCCCGTTTGTGTAACCATGGCTTCACAATTCAGAACCCAGGAGGAATGGCTGGTCAAATCAGGTTGAACTGGCAGAGAATTCGGCTTATCTCGCACTTATTCGAAGGCCCGTGAATAATGAAACTCAGACATCAGAACATAGGGAATATCCGCACCGATGGATTCTAACACCACACAGCAAAAAACTCTGCACGACTACATGCTTTCCGTATCGTTGCGCGAACCGGAGATCTTGAGAAAACTGCGCGAGAGCACAGCAAATGCCCCCTATGTCGAATGGCAAATAGCCCCGGAACACGGCCAGTTTATCGCCTTCATGGTGGAATTGATCCAAGCCAAACGTGTGCTGGAAATCGGTACATTTATGGGGTACTCAGCGCTCGCAATGGCGCTTGCAATGCCCAAGGATGGTGAACTTATCACCTGCGAGTTGACGCGAGAATTCATCCCACTGGGAGAGCCATTTTGGACAGAAGCTGGCGTAGAAGACATTATCGATCTGAGAATAGGCGCGGGCCTCGATATCCAGGACGCGCTATTGGCCGATCAGCAGGCAGGAACCTTCGATTTTATCTTTATTGATGCCGACAAACAAAACTATCCCGGATATTACGAGCGTGCCCTTAAGCTGGCGCGCCCCGGAGGCCTCATCGCCATAGACAATGTGCTTTGGCGAGGTCAGGTAATTGACCCCGATAACACCAAAAGCACCACAGAAACGATCCGTGATTTTAATCGATCCCTGCTCGCGGATGACCGCGTTTCAATCACAATGATTGAAATAGATGATGGACTAACCCTCGCGCGCAAACGCTAACGTTAGAGGGCGTCAGGGCCAGTTTCCCCCGTCCTGATCCGCATCGACTGAGCGACTTCCATCACAAAAATCTTTCCGTCGCCGATTTTTTCAGTCAACGCAGCACTTCGAATGGCCTCAACAACCTGCTCGTACTCATCATCACCGACAACGACTTCGAGACGGACTTTGGGGACAAACTCGACATTATATTCTGCCCCTCGATAAATTTCTGTTTGACCCTTTTGCCGACCAAACCCTTTGACTTCAGAAACCGTCAAACCTTGCACGCCTACTTCCGTAAGTGCTTCGCGCACTGCATCCAGTTTGAACGGTTTGATTATCGCCATAACAAGTTTCATGGTCTTTACTCTCCCCTATTTATGTATCGCGTTTACAAGCTATACCCGCGCTCGCCATGACCAGACAAATCAAGCCCTTCTGTAATTTGATCTTCTGTAACACGCAGGCCACACACAGCCTTTGTTACCAGCAGAATGAGCCAACTAAAGAGAGCCGTCCAAGCTACTGTCGCAACAACGCCGACGACCTGAACACCAAATTGACTGCCCATGGATACGCCGTCTGCAAGGCCACCACCGCCCAGTGACGTCGCGGCAAAAACCGCGGCTAATAATGTCCCAATGATACCCCCGACGCCATGAACTGCAAAGACATCCAGAGAATCATCAATCTTGAACGCGTTTTTGACCAAATTAACCGCGAAATAACAAACAACGCCACCAGCGAGGCCCAGACACAGACCACCGAGAGGGCCGACAAAGCCTGAGGCAGGTGTAATCGTCGCCAAACCGGCAACCATACCCGTTACAACACCTACAAGGCTCGGTTTGCCAAATTTAAACCATTCAATCGCGACCCATACCAAAGAGGCCGTTGCTGCGGAAATATGGGTCACGGTCATTGCCATGCCAGCACTGCCATCTGCAGCGAGCGCTGATCCGGCATTAAAACCAAACCAGCCAACCCAGAGCATAGCTGCACCGATCATCGTCATGCCTGGATTGTGTGGTGGCCGTAAATGGGTTGGGAAACCCGTCCGGTTACCAAGCATTTTGACAGCTACAATAGCGGCTGTCCCCGCGGTCGCGTGGACGACCAAACCGCCTGCGAAATCCATGACACCCATCTCGGCCAACCAGCCGCCGCCCCAGACCCAATGGCATACGGGCGCGTAGACAAAAATCATCCAAAGCCCTGTAAACATTAGCACTGCAGAAAATTTAATACGCTCCACATAGGCACCCACAATAAGTGCCGGCGTAATGATCGCGAACGTCATTTGAAACATAAAGAAGACGCTCTCGGGAATGTCGCCACTTAGCGTATCCCACCCAACACCTGATAACATGACCTTACCCAAGCCACCAATGATCGCGTTGCCTTCATCAAACGCAAGGCTGTAAACACCAAACAACCAAAGCAATGACGCCAAACAGGCAATCGCAAAGCAATGCATCATTACCGAAAGGACGTTTTTCGCCTGCACCAACCCGGCGTAAAACAGAGCCAGACCGGGCAATGTCATAAATAAAACCAAAGCCGTCGAGGTTAATATCCAAGCCGTATTTGCTCCATCAATTGTCGCATCAGCAGCTTCCGCTGAACCTGTAGCGCCAACAATTAAACTCGCTAATACGATGGATAAATGTCGCAACGATAATGCTCCCACAGTACTTCCTCCCTACTGTCAGATATATTCGAGCCTCTTATAAAGAATAGCTCACACCTGTAATTTAAAGTTGCATTGTTTTTAATCTGTAGTTTTGTATTTGCCCACAAAAAATGCACATAAATAGCATTTTTTATTTGTTTAGCCGTGAACCTCTGGTTTTTAGCAGAACCTCGCTGGCGGTTTTCACCATCTCTGCATCGATTGTGACACCGTCTACTGGTTTGCCAATCAGTGACGCGCACAAGTTCAAGGCCTGAACGGGGCCAGATGACATTTCCCCTAACAAATCTATGGCGTCATCTCCGCCTTCTGCCAATTCGCGAATAATCAACGGACTGGCCATTCCAACACCGTCCAAAAGTTGAAACCCGATAATATTGTGAAGCGCTGTCAGTAATTTCGTTCCGACGATCTGTGGCGGGACACCTGCGCTTGAGCGGCCTAAAATTGACAGGCAGCTATCGATGTAAAAATCAAGAAACGAGGAATCGTGGCAAAAACAGGCAAAGGCGTTATGAACATTTTTGTATGTTTTCAGTTTTCCATCAGCCGATTTCTGCACCCATATCTCACGGCCGAACGCGCATCCACTTTTTATATGAACAAAAAAACGCTCAGGATCAAAAACAAGCATATCAGCATCGAGCCAAATGACCCGCTCATAACCGGCATCCAAAAGCTCCCGCGCCAGGTATAAGCGGCCTAGGTCTGTTGAAATTTGCAGGTATTTTCCTGCCTTTCTGCGATACCAATCTGGGACCCGATCAAAGATTTCGTCCCCATAAAATCGATAGTCGTAGCCTGATGCTTGGCTCCACGCCTCTGCGGATGCCATCGCCGATGCGAGCCAGTCATGGACTTGATGGGTTCTGTAGGATTGATAGACAATCGTTTTCACGCAGCACCCCCTCACACGTTATTAAATCAAACCGCCTATTTCGGAATTTCCGTATTCGATGGCAGGCGTTTTACATTTCCTTTTCGGACCTGCAACAGCAACAGGTCCGCCGCAGACAAAAGCCGAAAAACGGACTTATCGCCTTGGCGGTACATGCGAATTACCCCATTATCCTTATCAGGTGGCGAAGACCATCTCAGGTCATCAATTTTCCGGATTTCCATAACAATTTCAGGACTTTCGTTTTGGGCCGTTGCGATCCATTGAAATGCCGGGTTGCGGCGCTTTGGTTCTGCCAGGAACGCGGTCATGATCTCGGGAACAGCGGTCGGCTCCCCATACAACGAGATCAAATGATTTTTAATGATATCAAATGACCGCGTCGGGAAGGTGCCATGATACTGCACCGCATTCCCATCCAGATAATGTACGATCGTTGTCCCACCACCGATAAAGAAAGATGGCGTTCCAAATGCAGGCTGGACTTCCGCTGGCCAGCTTAGAACCTGCAGGCAAAAATGACTTCGCCATGCTGGTTTTACGACACAATCTTCCCGAGCCACTCCTGCTTGCTCGATAGACAAATTGATTAACCCACGATCGCCAAAAAGAAGAGAGTCTTCTGGTAACTTGGCACGCGCTTTTAACTGCGGATTTGGCGCAGAAACTTTTTCTGTCTGTTTTTTCTGCAGTCGCACAACAGGGCTTCGAGAAGCAGAATTTGGCACCCCGTTAGGTTCATCAAAATCAGATGCCGTGGGGGGATCCGGTGCGTAAGGGTTTTTGGCACCCACCAAATCGGTCACTTTATATTTAAGTGGTTCTGGGGCCAAGGTCAGCGGTTTTGGCGCGTTCAGTTGCCCATCCAAACCGATATCCGGTTCGACTTTTATGGCCTCATTAACGCCAACATCCTCAGTTTTCTTTTTATCAGGCAATATTCGAAGGATAAAATCCGTTAACTCCGTGAACGGGTTAAAGGACGGACTTTTCTCTATTTTTGGTTCAAGCGTCGGGTTCACAGCGCCCGGTTTTTCTGCTCCCTGAATTTCCGGCTCACGGCTCACCGGCCCCGGTGTTGGGGCTTGCTCTGGCTCTTCGAGCGCATTTGCGGATGGTGTTATGTCGATAACTGTCGAGGGGGGCTCCGGAGCGTTCGGATCAAACGTTTCAAGTTCATCGATTGAGCTGGAAACCCGTTGAGGATCTGGTTCAGGGGCTACATCTGCAGAAAAAAGGTTCTCGATCTTTTCGAAAAGGTTCCATTGTGATGTTGTGTCATCTGGACCTACAATTTGATCAGCACTTGGTGTTTCTGCTGTCGATGACTGTGAAGCCATATCTGAATCTGAGGAAGCATCGCCAACTTCGAGTGTCGCGTTCGTCTTATCATCGATGATTTGTTGAACCGGCTCTGCCGGAGACTTTGATGCGGCCTCTGGTGTTTTCAGCGGAACAGGAATGGGATGAATATCCGGATCGGGGTTTGTTGCCCGCTTGGAATCAGGTTCTGTTAGTGATTTGGGTTCGGGTGCCGCATTCGCTCCAGATATAATATCGCCCGTTCGTTCTTCTGGCGAGGACGATACACTTTTCCCTGTGTTCTCAAGCTTTTTTATGTCGGCTTCAAGCACCTCTGGCAAAACGACGATAGGTTCAGGTTTTTCATCCCGGAGTTCCATCACCTCGGCTCTTTGTGGGGCCCTGTCAGATGCGGAGCTCTCTGCCTGAGCTTTCTTTTCAGTCCCCGCCTCTGTCACCAGCGTTTGCCCGCCCAGTGGCACGACCGTGACCGAAGTTAGTGGCGCCGACCCCATGTTTTGGCGTGGCGCTTGCGTTTCCCCCGTCGTCTCTGCGTCCTCAACCTGCTCCTGAGCCGCCAACAAATAGTGGGCAATATCAAAGTACCCCTTGTCGACAGCAATATCGACCGCGGAAAGACCATCATCATCAACGACGGCGGGGTCCGCACCTTCGCCGATGGCTTTTTGAACAGCGTTAAGGTCGTTGCGCCAAACCGCATCTAAAAGATGTCTCGAAGACTCGCTCAACGGCGCTGCCCAAAGGGCATGGCTAAGGGTTAAGCTAACCAAGCCAGCCATTATAGGGAATATAACGGCTTTATATCGTCGCATGTTCTTGATCCTTAAAACGTGCCATACCCTTTTAAAGTAACAAGCCTGACAGGCTTAGGCAAAGCCTCCCTGTCTGTCATTTATCGCTATACGAACCAGCCAATTAAGTGACACAAATACAGTTATGCTGCGCCATTAACGATAAATGGATCATTCGCTTTAATATGCCCAATCAAATTAATCAGGTCACACGCCAGGTTTCATAGGCCCCCTCAAAAAACGTTTCCATTTCATGCACGACGGCTATTTCTTCGAACAGTTTGGCACGATTGTTTCCAATCTTTTCTGTCATCTCGCGCCGATAGTCCGGATCAGTTGCAAGGCGTTTAGCCTGCTCGAGATATTCATCCTCTGATGTTGCTATGAGATCGTCCATCTTCATCTGCCGGTAATAGCCAGCTGTCACACGTCCACGCATAAACTTGCCGGGCCATGTGACTACGGGTGTGCCCATGGCAAAGGCTTCCAGGGTCGAATTCCCTCCAGAAAACATCGGGATATCAATGATGACATCGCTGATGGACAACAGGCCAAGATATTTGGGTTCTGACATAAAGGGTACAAACACGACCTGTTCGAAGTTCTCACCCAGCGTCTCTTGCAAGCGCTCAGACAACAGCTCTCGCCATGGTTCAGGGGATGGGTCCGCAATCAGCACAAGCCGTCCATTCTGATCGTTTCGCAACATCTTACGCAAAGTTGAGTCGAAATCAGGATGAAACTTGAACAACGTTTGTGGGCAAACATACAGATTGACATTCTCAGGCAACCCGAAATCACGGCGGCTTATTGCCTCATGGGGTCGCAAAGGCAACTGATAAACCGTCGGCATATGGTTCAATAAAACCAAGGTTTCGCTATAATGATCGTCGGCGTTCTCTGGCTCCATCAGATTTGAAGAAACAAAATAATCGAGGTTGGGAACACCGGTCGTGTCAGGGTGCCCCCAAGTGACGGCCTGCACCGGGGCCAAGCGGGCAAAGGAAAGAAAATAAGTGTAGGGTTCCAGACCAATATCCAGATAAAATAAAACATCAAAATGTTGCTCGGAAATAGCTCGGCGATCAGCCATTAACTGACCGGCTAAATTCATGACGGAAGCTGCGGTCTCATCAATTTGCGCCGCAAAGGCATCATCACCACCCGGTGCCCGGACGATAACCACTTCAAAGCGATCGCTTGAGAAACCTTTGATAATGCCCGCATTTAATTTCCCAATTGTATGCGATCTTAAATGCGCTGAGACAAAGCCAATTTTCAGCCGAGCTTTGCGAGATATTGGTTTCTGAAGACAATGATCGGCAACAAATCCAAGGTCGGGGCAGAGACTTAAATAGAAACTGGAAATGCGCTGCGCCATCTCCCGATTACTGATCTCATCGTAGGACATACGAAAATTCGTCATCCCAATATCCACGTAGGGATCGGCAAGGCTTAGCGAACGCCCGTCCATTTCCGCAATCGTGCGGCTCATCCGATCGCGATACTTTAAAAAGTCATCCCTTGACTGCGCGATCACAGGAAGCAGCAATGCAGAGCGAACGCCCCACCCTGCCCTCTCTGGCTCAAGGAGAAGCGCTTTATCCATGCCTAAAATCGCATCTTCGATCTTTCCTTGCCGGCTCTTGACAGACGCCATCTGGACCCAGGCATTCCCGGCCTCTAGGTCAATCTCCAACGCGGCCTGAAACGTCGCGACAGCCTCATCAGGACGCCCCAGATCTGAAAGCACAATTCCCATGTTGCAAAGAAAATCAGCAGACTTCGGGTCGAGGGCGACCGCTTTTTCAAAGCAATTGAGCGCTTTTGGATAATGTCTTAAGATCCGCCACGTGTTCCCCATATTGTTATGAGCAATGGCATGGGCAGGGGCCAGACTAACCGCGTTCTCAAACCAGCGGATGGCTTCTGATGCCCGCCCTATTTCTGACAACGCCAATCCTTTACAATTCAACGCCTCAACATCTCCGGGATCGCATGACAAGGCTTTGTCAGACCACAATACAGCTTGCTCATAAGCACCCTGCATGTTGAAGAGCTGTGCATATTCAGCATAGATTCTTCCGGCACTGTTCGGCTCGATCGTAATCGCCCTGTCATAGGCTTTTATTGCCGCATCATAATCGCCAAGATCACGGTACGTATTGCCGATATTTATCAGGGCCTGTAGATAATCCGGTCGGATCGCGAGGGCTTCTTTATAAGCAACCAACGCCCCTTTTGGATCTCCTAATCCTTGAAATGTCCCGGCAAGATTATAATGAGCCTCCGCAAGTTTGGGGTTCAGTTCGATTGCCTTTTGGTAACTCAGCACCGCATCGCGCAGGCGGCCCAGATTTTTTAAGGCATTCCCCAAATTATTGTAGGCTTCCGTAAACTCCGGCCGAACCTTGATTGCGTTGGCAATGCGTTCGATGGCCAGATCATTACGCCCGGTCTGCATTGCCACAACACCCGCTAAATGAAGGGCGTCAGGATGACGTGCTTCCACCGCCAAAATTTGTCCATAAAGGTTTTCGGCTTCTGCCAGCCTTCCCGCTTGGTGATGCTCGACAGCCAGATGAAGAGCGTCAGACACAGGCATCTGGCGATGAGCGGGTTTATCAGACAACGGCAAAATCTTCCTTCCTGATGCATAAAGTTCCACCCTAAGACAACTTCGTCAACAAACCGTATAGACCCGCACCACACAACATTGGCGCTCAGCAAGGCACATATGCACAAAATGATCTTTGCACAGAATTGGCATCAAAATTGCTGATGATAGCTTACTAACAACGAAATAGAGGTCTTGTAGATATGACAAATGCCGCATTAGCAGAAAAAAACCCTGACCAATCATTCCTCCAATCCGCTCAACAGGTTCTTAGTGAGATCGATGGACAATCGCGCTCCACAACAGCGGGTTTTCAAGCCGATACGAATGATTTCTCGGGTAGCAAACCACATGCAATCGCCCCTCTGAATGAAGAAGATATCGCCTACATAAAAGCGCACGGCGCGCGCGCCTACGCGGAGGAGTTGCAAAAGAAGATTGTCGAAGAAATTCGCCACGAACTTCTTAATCTCATGGGCTTAACCCCAGAGTCCCTGTCGGAGGTCACTCCCCTGCAACGCCAAACCATTGAAGGTTTGATTGCCGTTGAAATCGACGCCCGCTTGAGTGCTAGCTTGGCAAGTGACACCACGCAAACCGAAGGTAATAGCACTTATCTGAAAGCCATGATGTTAACTCAAGGCAATTACGGGTTCTTCGACGAAAAACCGGTGACGTCTATTGAAGACTTTAATAAGCGCACAGCGGCCAGTTCGTAAAAAAATAGCCAGTCGTCGGAATACTCCGGCGATTAGGGTTGCTTAAATTTCTGATAAAGGCGGATAACGAAACAACGTTATCCGCCTTTTTGTTTTCTGCAGGCAACAAACATTTTGCGAAGGCATAAAAATATCCCGCAGGATTACTCCTGCGGGATATTTTGAATTGGTAGCTGGAGGCAGACTTGAACTGCCGACCTCAGCATTATGAGTGCTGCGCTCTAACCAGCTGAGCTACCCAGCCATCGTGGCACGGTTAGCACCGCGCGACAGGGGTATTAAGGCCAAACACCATAGACTGTCAAGCGGCATTCACCGGACTTTTGCCTGTTCGGCTAAATATATTAAAACGAACCTGTTTCCGCAGTCTCTTTCAGCTTTTCCGCATCAACGATCACAGGTTTTTCTGGAGTTTCCGCGGGCAATTCCTGAATGATGTATGTCGCCCCTTCACGGCGGACCCGATAGGTATTGGGATTTAAAGAAGGGCCCACTTCAACCCCGACCTTCTTTGCTAACCAGGGCCTGTCGGCAATATCGCCGCTTGGTGCTGGTTCCGGGATCGGCTCCGGATCTTTGACCCAATAATTAACAGTCTCAGGGGCGAAGTACTTGGGCTTCGCTGGCAACTCGGGTTTTTCGTAGCGTTTAGGCGCGGGGCCAAAATAATTCACGAGTCGCTTTTCATCTCGATGATATGGCGTGTCGTAACAGGTCACCCCTGCCAGAGATTTATAGCAATAACGCGGCTCTAAATCTTCAACAGCTGCCTCGTAAGCTGATTTTTGAGTGCATGCAGTCGCGCTCAAAACAGCTAATCCAATGATCAGGGACTTATACATCTCGCTATCTCCACCGTAATTTCTGCGGCATATCGCCGCCTGACGGGGAAACAAACGCAGATTCCATGCCAAACCAAAAAACAGCCTTGAGCTTCCTCAAGGCTGCTTTAGTTTCAATAGGTTATATGATTATCTGCTATCCATTTACGTCGATAATTGTGCGCCCGCGCACCTGACCCTGCAAGATTTTACCGGCCATCTCCGGTAACTGGGCAAGACCTACCATGTGGCTCATTTCAGCCAGTTTATCCATTGGCAACTCTTTGGTCAGGCGATCCCAGGCGATCATGCGCCGGGTTTTAGGGCAGGTGTTTGAATCAATCCCGCACAAATTAATACCACGCAGGAGAAATGGCAGAACGTTCGACGTAAACTCAATGCCACTGGCATTGCCCACAGAAGCCACTGTTCCGTTATAAGCAATTGACAACAACAGTGTTCCAAGCCCCTCGCCACCCACATTATCGACGCAGGATAACCAGCGTTCGCTGCCTAGCGGTCCACGGGGTGCTTCCGCCAGTTCATCGCGCCCGACAATTGTTTTCGCACCCAAACCGCGCAGATAGTCATGTTGTTCCGCCCGACCGGTTCCCGCCGCAACGTCGTATCCGAGGTTCGATAAAATACTAACCGCTATCGAGCCAACACCGCCTGCAGCGCCCGTCACCAGAACCTCTCCTTCTTTTTTCGGTGTTAGACCATGTTCTTCTATCGTCATAACAGCCAGCATCGCGGTCAAGCCTGCGGTCCCGATGGCCATAGATTGCTCCAGTGACAACCCTTTGGGTAACGGCACCAGCCATTCGGACTTGACCCGTGCCCGTGTCGCAAAGCCACCCCAGTGAATTTCACCGACCCGCCAGCCAGTTAAAATCACTTCATCGCCCGGCTTAAAATCTGGCGAAGAGGATTCTTCGACAACACCACAAAAATCAATACCTGGCACATGTGGGTAATCGCGTACCAAGCGACCCAAGCCATTAATGATCATGCCATCCTTATAGTTCAGCGTTGAATATTTAACGGCAATGGTTACGTCGCCATCCGGTAGCCGATCATTGGAGAGCTCCTGAAGGGAATGGGATACTTTACGATCCTCATCCTGTTCCAAAAGTAATGCGGTAAAGGTGCCCGTCTCAGTCATCATCATATGCCTTTTCACTAAAATTAGGTGTTAACCTTTATAAATCTCCAGTCGGGCAGGTCAATCGAGTGATCGAAGACTGACATAAGAATGTAACAGAAACGAGATAGGCTCGCGTTGACAGCGTGACCCTTTTCTGTTGGGATAGGCCTATGGGGGCTGCGAGCACCCCGTGAGGCGACAGCCAAAGATTCGCGTCCATTTATAAACCTTAAAATTAAGGAAGGACGCCTTATGCCGTCACCCACAGAAATAACCATATCTCAGTTATCCCGCCTGATCGGAACGCCTAGCGCTCCTGTCTTGATCGATGTTTGTCTTGACCCAGACTTCGCTGATGACCCCCGGCTTATTCCAGGCGCATTCCGCCACCCGGCCAACGCCATACACACCCTGGTCCCTGAACTTAAGGACCGCGCCGTTGTCGTCATTTGCCAAAAAGGTAAAAAAATGGGTCAGGGCGCCGCTGCAATTTTAAGAGCCAGCGGCATCACGGCGGAAACTCTGGAGGGCGGCAACTTTGCCTGGCGGGATGCGGGGGAGCCTTTGGTCCCTGCTGACGCATTGCCGGCACGCAATGCACAGGGGCAAACTGTCTGGGTTACACGGCTGCGCCCCAAAATAGATCGCATTGCCTGTCCTTGGCTTATACGCCGCTTTATTGATCCTGATGCACAATTTCTCTTTGTGTCGCCCTCCGAAGTCATGAGTGTTGCCGAAAAGTTTAACGCAGCCCCATTTGACGTGGAGGATGTCTTTTGGAGCCACCGGGGAGACAGATGTACCTTCGATACCATGCTTGATGAATTCGCACTGAAAACACCGGCGCTAAATCGGCTGGCAACAATTGTCCGGGGGGCCGATACTGACAAGCTGGAAATAGCCCCGCAGTCAGCCGGGCTATTGGCCTTATCTTTGGGTTATTCACGGATGCATCGCGATGATTTAAACCAATTGGATGCAAGCATGTCGATGTACGATGCCTTGTATCGCTGGGCCCGCGACGCCGTAGATGAAACACACGATTGGCCCGCACACACGGGACGGAATTAAGGGCATGGACAAACAAGAAAACACCCCCTCCCTATCGGAAGCTTTTTGGGCTTGGTTAAAAATAGGATTGCTGTCATTTGGCGGACCGGCAGCGCAAATATCGCTTATGCACCGCATGGTCGTTGACGAAAAAAAATGGCTAAGTGAGACCCAATTTCTCAACGCGCTCAGTTTCTGTATGTTGTTACCCGGACCGGAAGCCATGCAATTGGCGACCTATGCGGGCTGGCGCCTACATGGCGTTGTCGGCGGGCTGATCGCCGGGCTACTATTTGTCATCCCCGGCGCCCTTGTCGTATTGGTCCTGGCAATGATTTATGGCCTTTATGGCAACGTTCCTTTCGTTGAAACCATTTTCTTTGGCATCAAAGCGACCGTTGTGATCATTGTCATCGAAGCCTTGTTGCGGGTATCGAAAAAAGCTCTGAATGGATGGGAACATGGATTGGTCGCAACTGCCGCATTTGTCGCCATTTTTTTTCTGGCTCTGCCCTACCCACTTATTGTCCTGCTGGCGGCCATTTATGGCTTCGTGCGCATGCCAGCCCCGGCAACCGCCGAAACCACCCCTGCGACACGTCCCAGGGCCGGGCATACACTTAAAACGGTTCTGATATGGGCGGTTATTTGGTTGCTCCCGCTTGTTGGCCTGACTGCACTGGTCGGGCAAGGCGACATTCTTAGCGATATCGGTTGGTTCTTCTCCAAACTCGCCGTTGTGACCTTTGGCGGCGCCTACGCGGTGCTCGCTTACATGGGCCAGGACGTTGTTGTTGCCCATGGCTGGCTTAACGCGGGTCAGATGATGGATGGGCTCGGGTTGGCAGAAACCACGCCGGGACCTTTAATTTTAGTAACTGAGTTCGTCGGTTATCTGGCGGCCTTTCAAAGCCCGGAGACACCAGACATTACCCTGGGCATCATGGGTGCCGGAATTGCCCTTTGGGCGACATTTGCTCCCTGCTTCTTGTGGATATTTGCGGGAGCACCTTACATCGAATGGATCAACCATCACCCCCGCCTGAAGGGGGCACTTTCCGGCATCACCGCGGCTGTCGTCGGCGTCATCCTGAACCTGTCGATCTGGTTCGCCCTACATGTATTTTTCAGAGATGTCACCCTTGTCGAGCAGGGCGTATTTCATTTTTGGACACCGGACATTGCGACACTCGATTTAAATGTGGTTCTTCTCGCCGTGGTTAGTGGCGTTCTGCTTCTGCGCTTCCACTGGAATATACCGGGCGTATTGGCAATCGCAGCCGCCCTTGCCTTGTTGTTAAAAGTAATTTGAGAAAACGCGAGCAAAGATCAGGACAGTTTTTTTTCCATGAAAAAATTATCCAATTTCTGGCCATTTATTTCAGCAACGTTCGTTCTAACCTTAATAAAACCCACGCGGCTAAAAAAGCCGCGCGCGGTGAGGCTCGCATAGGTTTGCAGGCACTTGTAGCCCGCAGATAGGGCCTGTTCTTCGATAGCCCCATAGATCGCAGTCGCAATGCCGCACCGTTGGTGTCCAGCGGACACAAATAACATGTGAACAATACCCGCGTTTGTCAGTTCGGCGAACCCTGCGTAGGTGCCCTCAACAATGGCAACAGTCGTGCGATTTTTTTCCATTCTCGCCAACCACTGGGTTCGCTCAATTGTATCAGGAGCCCAGGCATGAAGCTGCTCGGGTTCGTAGTCAGCGGCATTAACCTGATGAACTGTTGTCCTAAAGAGCACGATCAGGTCGTCAACATCGGAAGCCTGAAAAGGCCGGAGGGTCAGTCGACTTTGATCGACCACGAAAGCGTCTCTCCGCCTTTAAAATTGATCACGGGTTCACCGCCGCTAACGCTGAGTTGTGGTGGCACGGTCTGTTGTGAACGGACCAAAGTCAGGTGATCAGAATTTGGCTCAAGCCCATAGAATGCCGGTCCATTCAACGATGCAAAGGCTTCAAGTTTATCGAGCGCGTTGTCCTCCTCAAAGACTTCCGCATAAAGCTCGATCGCCGTTTCTGCCGTAAACACGCCAGCGCATCCACAACCCGATTCCTTGGCATCTTGTGGATGCGGCGCCGAATCTGTGCCCAGGAAAAAATTGGGGTGACCGGACGTCGCGGCTTTGCGTAACGCCAATCGGTGTTCCTCGCGTTTGGCGATAGGCAAACAATACATATGAGGGCGAATACCGCCTTGAAAAATTGCGTTGCGATTGATCATCAGATGATGGGCAGTAATTGTTGCCGCTGTATAAGCACCAGCATCTTCAACATACTCAACCGCCTGTTTTGTCGTCACGTGCTCGAACACAACTTTCAATTCCGGAAAATCAGCCCGTAGAGGTTTCATAACCCGCTCAATGAACACGGCTTCCCGATCGAATATATCAACAGCCGGGTCTGTCACTTCACCATGTACGAGCAAAGGCATGCCGATTTCTTGCATCACTGTAAGAACGTCAGTTGCTTTCGAGATATGAGTAAGACCAGATTCTGAATTGGTGGTTGCGCCAGCGGGGTATAATTTGACGGCGGTGAAACTACCGGCCTCGAATCCGCGCCGGAGTTCCTGCGGATCAATGCTGTCGGTGAGGTAGGCAGTCATCAAAGGATCGAATGAAACGCCTTCCGGCACGGCTTCCATGATCCTATTTTTGTAGGCCGTAGCTTGTTCAACTGTGGTTACTGGAGGCACCAGGTTTGGCATAATGATCGCTCGACCGAATTGTCGCGCCGTTGATGGAACAACAGCTTTTAGCATATCCCCATCACGCACATGCAGGTGCCAGTCGTCCGGTCTTCGAAGTGTCAATTCGTCCATGTGAATTCAGCCTTTAATTGCTTCCAGAGTATCCATAACGTTTCCAGCCGTCGTGCCGCCACAAACATGGGTATTATGCCATAATGCATAATACAGCAAATGCCACGCAGCCTGGCTTTGTTTCTTGTCAAATGCAGAACCAAGCCCCTCAAATAAATCGATCACCGACTGCG
Organism: Rhodospirillales bacterium; assembly: GCA_048262655.1. Lineage (GTDB taxonomy): Bacteria > Pseudomonadota > Alphaproteobacteria > Rhodospirillales > Casp-alpha2 > JABMNT01. The sequence goes on from JBLXEY010000001.1 coordinate 70,510, forward strand.
GATGACAGGCTTCAACAATACCCGGCTGTTTTGCGATCAGAGGTGCCAACTGAGATGCCTTGCCTGCGATCCACTCACCAACCGGTACCGTAAACCCACGTTTCTTGGAAAAGGCGTGAGCCTCAGGCAAATGCAGATCGAGCCATTTGCGGAGCACCCATTTGCCAAGACCCGATTTAACTTTCAAAGCATCCGGCAAACCAAAGGCAAAATCAGCCACTTTCGGGTCGAGAAACGGAACCCGTCCTTCGATCCCGTGGGCCATCAAACACCGATCGAGCTTTGTCAGCAAATCATTTGGCAGCCAGTCCGCACAGTCATGGGCTTGAGCCTTTTGAAGGCGGGTATAGACAACAGGCATGTCATCGGATGCAAAATCATATGCAGTCCGCCATGCCAAATTGCCGTCACGCAGCACGCCCAAACCATCAAGCACGCCAGCGTGCCGCATCGGTCGCCCTCCTAAAATGCCAGGGCGCATGGCCCGGCGATACCGCCCATAACCACCAAACAGTTCATCGCCACCTTCGCCCGACAAAATGACTTTTAAGCCATCCTTGTGGACCTCAGACGCCAATTTAAAGGTCGGCAAAACCGCATAGTCTGCGGCCGGGTCATCCATGACCGCCACGACCTCTGGTAACAAACCCCAAAAATCCGCTTCGGAGAAATCCAGTTCGTGGTGATTGGCTCCTGCTGCTTTTGCAACAGCCTGTGCATGCTCTCGTTCGTCACGAGCTCCTGTTCCGCTAAAACCAATGGTATAGGCCTCAACCGGTGTCCGGTTCAAGCGGGCCATCAGGGCAAGAATAACAGACGAATCAACGCCACCCGAAAGGAACATTCCATAGGGAACGTCGGAGCGTTGATGGATATCTACGCTTTCAAGCAGGACCTTATCCAGTTGCTCGACAGCTGTATCCTTGCGAATTACTTGCGGGCTTGTGATTGGTAGAGCCCCCAAGAGAATACGATTGACGATTTCACCACCTTCGATGACCAGTGTTTCGCCTGGCAACACTCGATACACGCCCTCCAAAATTGTTTCTGCACCCGAGGTAAATTGCATTTGCAATAGGCTGTCACGCGCGCTCGCATTTACTTTTGAGGAACAGATACCTGCTTTTTGGAAGGCCTGAAATTCTGAAGAAAAAACAAATCCGTCCCGGGTCGCCCCATAATAAAGCGGCTTAATGCCAAACGGGTCCCGTGCGACAATCAATCGATCCACCTCCGGGTCATGTATGGCGATTGCATACATACCGCGCAAATGTTCCGCAAATTCAATCCCGTACTTCTGATACAGATAAAGGGGCGGCTCGCAGTCTGAGTGTGTCTGATAGGTTACGCCTGCAGTTCTGTTTTTGAGCTCGATATAGTTATAAATCTCCCCATTGGCGACCAGCGCCAGTGGCGATTTATCAGAACCTTGATCACCGAATAGCGGCTGGTCCCCCGTCTCCAAATCGATGATCGCAAGCCTGGTTTGAACAAGCGCCGTATCTCCGTGGGTATAATTGCCAGTTCCATCAGGGCCTCGATGCGCCAATGCCCCCGCAAAAATCTCTAGGATCTGGTTCGATGGTGACGAACCATCACGGGTCATTATACCGGCGATGCCGCACATGGCTCTAAAACCTTCTCAAAAAACTCCAGATATTGGGCTGTTACGATCTCTTCTGTGAATTTGGTTTCAAATTCTGCGGTACCGTTTTCAACAATCCGATGCGCCAGTGCCGGATCTTTGATAACATTGTTAATCGCCTTCGCCATTGTCGCGGCATCATCAATCGGCACCAACAAGCCAGATTCTAAATGCGTAATTAACGCACCAGGTCCACTGCTATCGGCGGCAACAATAGGGGTCTGCTGCGCCCAGGCTTCAATAATCGTATTTCCCAAAGGTTCGTGGCGGGACGGGCAGACAAATAAATCTGCCGATTGCAGAAGTGCCGCAGAATCGTCACGCCACCCTAAAAACCGAACTCTGGGTTTAACCGCAATCTTCTCCGCCAATTTATCAAGTTCATCCAATAATGGACCATCTCCCGCGATCCATAGATATGCATCGGAGACACGGGCCATCGCGTTGATCAGGACATCAAAGGCTTTGTTTTCATGCAACCGGCCAAGCGCAACAATGAGAGGGGCGCCGTCCGGCGTGTAATAGGTCTTTCGGGCTACGGGCTGCGCCTGTTCGCGCGGAACAAAATTCGGTAAATAGTGTGCTTTGTTCTGATCCCAGCCAGCCTCAATCAAATAATCTTTAATGTGCTCCGTATTGCCGACCAGATGGTCGCACTTCTGGTAATATTTAAGATCATAGTAACCCCCTAATCGGGCAACGTGCACAAACTCGCCGTTTTGAGATTGAGGACACATAAACGAAGCCCGGTTCATCCAGGTTAGGACAATATCGGGTTTAAACCTCTTAATTTCCTGCTTGATTGACCGTGGTGTTGCCCAATCCAGTCTGCCGCCAAACTTTAGCTCAATTGGGTCTACCCCACCGGTTTGGAGTCGTATGTTGCGCGCTTCATTTTTGCGAATAATAACACGCTGTTCGATTGAATTTTTTTTCTGCAGGGCAATGCTCAAGCGCTCGAAGAACAGTTCAGCCCCCCCAACGTCTGCACCCGCCATGATCTGAAGTATTTTCATCGGTACGCCATCACACCGGGATTAACGCTTCAAACCGCGCGGCGGCATCTGGCCAGCGCCAGCTTCTTTGCAACGCCAACGACGCATCATGCTGCGCTTTCCAAGTTTCCTTTTTGCTCAACAACTCAATCGCATTTTCAACAAACGCGTCATCGGTTAAGGCAACGAAACCGGTTTGCCCTGGCTTTACCCGCTCAACAACCGAACCCAAGTTGCGGACAACGGCCGGAACGCCTGAAGCTTGCGCCTCTCCAACGGCCAGACAAAACGTCTCATTAATATCGCCGCGATAGAGCATGCACCTGGCTTTTGTAAACTCTTCAATCAGAACAGATTTGGAGACTGGTCCCCTGACAACAACGCCTTGCTCTTTCAAGGCTTCTGCCTGCTGAATGACACCAGACATGGCGTCCGCTTTTTTATCACCAACAGAACCGTAAGTAGCAGCACCGGTAAACAAATGAAGTTCAGCTCCGGGCACTTCTGGCTCAATTCTGTTGCCCCACAAATCAAGTAGCCAGTCCAGTGATCGCAGGGGGTTTGATGTAAAAATCGCACGTGGCGGTGGCGGTGTTGTTAATACTTCAGCCTGGCAGAAATCATCAGACATTCCATAAGGAATAACAATGCGCTCGCCGCCGGGTGCCCACGCCGGATAGGTTGTTGCATGATAATCTCCAATAAAAATAATCGCTGGCTTGACCCGCCAAAATTTTGACAGGTAACGCCATTTCATCATGTAGCGCGCCGGGTTATGCGTCCAATAAACTGTCCGTTTCGCGGAGGGCAGCCGCTCAATGAGTTTATCGCCGCGGTTGGCGATATAGAGATCGATGTCCTCTTGCCACGCGCCTTCTTCAATGGGTTGCCAATTGACACCCTTATATACGAGCGGTGCTTTGCATTTATTTCGGACAAATACGTCATGCCCGTTCTTCGCCAATTCCTGAACCAAATTGACAACAGACGATTCAACACCTCCTAAAGGGCGCTGCTCAGGCGTTTGCCCATCAAATTCAATCCCGTCATCGGCCAACAATATGCGCGCCATCATTCGTCTTCCAAGGTTGCTTTTAAATGCGATAACAAGGGGAACAAACCCGCACAAAGCGCAATAATCAATCCGTAACCGCCTTCCCGATATCCTTTGCGCGAAATGTAGCATTTAAAAAATCGTGAAATAAGGCGGCGGACGTTGTTCAGCGTTGTATCTTTAACCTTCTTCTCTCTGAGGTCTTTCGCGCGCGCAGTTGAATAATTATCGAGGCGTCGGATCATGTCCGAGATGTTTCGGTCGACAAAATGGATTAACCGGTTCTTGAGCATGGGGCCTTTGGTGCCAGACCACTTCAGGGACGGATGGACACGCTGGTCACCCCAGACTTTCGCACTTTTTTTAAATAAGCCCGGATAGGCTGCCTTGCCAAAAGACGCGCCCCACCCCCAGCGCACCAGCCGGTCACCAACGTAGTTATCGACCAATATTTCATGCCAGTCATCCGACGTGGTCTCAATGACTTTCCGAATTTCCTGAGCCAGTTCCTCCGGCACGCGTTCATCGGCATCTATTTCGAACACCCACTCACCCGCACACGCCGCAATGCCAGCGTTTCGCCGCGCCCCTTCTTTGGGCCACGCGCCATCAACAATACGATCCGTGTATATCCGGGCAATCTCAGCTGAGCGATCAGTGCATTTATCCAGCAAGACGACAATTTCATCCGCAAATGACAACGTATCCAGACACGCCGCCAATTGCTCCTGTTCATTATGGACACTGATCACGGCGGAGAGCTTGATCTGGATTGGCTCGACGATGCTCATGCGGCAACCTCTTCAACACGCCGCCACAAGTCGCGAGCGGCGTTTTCCACATGATCAACAGAGAGACTATCCATCAGCGAACCGCTGGTTTCATGGTCGAAGTTTTCAGGATGAATTTGGTCAAACCCTTCAGGTGTCCGAACGCTTGCACAATGGCTTCCCCAAGGACCGTACAACAACTCCTTGCTGGGACCGAACAGCCCAAGTGTCGGAATTCCAGAGGCTGCCGCCAAATGCATCAATCCTGAATCATTCCCAATATAAAAGTTGCAGCGCTGCAAGCTCGCATAAACTTCAGCGAGGCTTAATCGACCGATAAGATCGATCCGTCGCTCTTCCGGGATAGCTTCAATCAATCGGATCGCTTGCGGGCGTTCATCGTCGCGTCCAAACAAGGCAATTCGGCACCCGGGTAACAATCCATCTTTTGCGCCAATCCGCTCGGTCAGGCGCGCAAAATGCTCGGGCGACCATGTTTTTGCTTCCCAGTTAGCGGTCGGGCCAATCGCCAGAACCGCGGGACCGTCAGGGACAAGTTTTTTTGCAAGGGCGCGGTGTGCATCGCTACACGTAAGCTTTGGGGCAGGTGGATCGTTTTCTAGTCCGAGGACGCGCGACAATGTCAGAATGCGATGACGGTCATCTGTGACTTTCCCCAAGTGACGCTGGCGCAGCGAGGGCAGCAGGTAGGAAAGCGGCGCGTTCCGAAGGTCAATAACCATGTTCCAGATTTTTCCAACGCACAATACCCACATCCGCAGCCAATGCAGCGAGAAAACCATCTTATCCATGACAATCAAGCGCTCAACATTCGGGGACACTTCGAATAAACCAGCAGCGGCAGGACCACATACAATTGTGATGCGGGCGTTCGGATAAGTGCGCACCAAATGATCTAGCAACCCCGTAGACAGGATCGCATCACCAATACGCGTAGCGGTTATAAACAAAATGCGCATGTGCCATCAAACAAACATCAAAGATTCCGCCACTTATACGGCGGTGCCACGTACTTGAAAAGGTTTGCGATCTTGCCATTTATCTTTGGGTTGCTTACTTCTAGCTAAAGCCCAGAAATCAACTGCCAAATTAGTGTTTTTATAATCGATTTAGGATTTTTCAATGGCATCATGTCTCTCTACCGAACTGCCGGATCGCGGCATTATTGCTATTCATGGGCCCGATTCGCGAGATTTTCTGCAAGGCCTCATTTCCAATGACATCGCTTTGGTAAGTTCGGATCGATCAATTTATGCCGCTTTGCTTACGCCACAAGGCAAATACTTGTTCGATTTTTTTGTCAGCCAATATCAAGACCGGCTCCTTATTGACTGTGAAAAAGAGCGATTACCGGAACTTACAAAACGCTTGCGGATGTACAAACTTCGCGCCGATGCGACAATATCAGATGAAAGCGCAACATTTGCTGCCTGCGCCATATGGGGCGAGAACCCTGGGGCTAGTCTCGACTTGGATCAAACAGCAGGTCGCGCACAGGAACATCCAGACGGCACCATAAGCGTTGATCCGCGCCTTGGCGACGCGGGTTTGCGTGTCGTTGGCAAACCCGAATGGCTTGAAGAAGTGCGTTTGCGCCTGAAAGCAGAACCCGCGAGTCCTGACGACTATGATATGCATCGTTTGACACTTGGACTTCCAGATTCAAGCCGTGACCTCATCGTTGACAAGTCAATTTTATTGGAAAGCGGTTTCGATGACTTGAATGGTATCAATTGGGACAAGGGATGCTATATGGGGCAAGAACTAACGGCCCGAACCAAGTATCGCGGACTGGTAAAGAAGCGTCTGATACCCGTCACCATTGACGGTGCTGCTCCTGAGCCCGGAGCACTGATCATGAATGGAGAAAAGACCGCAGGCGAAATGCGATCCAGCAAAGGCAACCAAGGTCTTGCTTTGTTAAGGCTCGAACATCTCAATGATCCGTCGGCAACTTTGACCGCGAACGATAGCGTCGTTCAAGTTGTCAGACCAGAGTGGGCACGTTTCTAACTATCATTTTTTGCGAATAATCGATAGTTTATGCCATGGCTGATAGCGACAGGCACCTAAAGCAGGCGGCGAGGCTTCTCTCGCCCGTGAGTCGTGCGTATGAACGCAGATTACACCAGTTTGGGAATGATCCACGCGGCGTTTTTTGGCAGAACAAAGAATACCAGACACGCCGCTTTGAAATCCTGAGCCAAATATTTACCGAACAGGATCTAAGCGAGGCGGTTACCATACATGATTTTGGATGTGGATATGGTGCCCTGTTCGAATATCTGGCTGACAAACCCATTATGCAACAGGGGCAGTATCTGGGAACAGATATGAGTGGTAAAATGGTAGCCGCGGCACGCAGCAAGTACACAGATCCGCGCGCACGGTTTTTACGCCATCTGCAAGCCGTCGACGACGCCGATTACACTCTTGTATCAGGCACGTTCAATATGCACCTTGGTCAGGATGAGGAAGACTGGGAACGTTACGTACGGGACAGCCTTCAACAACTATGGGCAAAGACGAAAAAAGGACTGGCGTTCAATATGTTACGTATCGACGCCGACGATATCTATGACGGTTTGTATTATATCAACGGCCATGACCTTTTCGATTTCTGCAGCAGCCATTTAAGTTCCAATGTGACGCTTCAGAATGATGCGCCTTTGCCAGATTGGACTTTTTTTATTCGTCGGGACTAAACGATCCATATTACTGGAGTGAGGTTTTTGACTTTTATCAAGGAAACCCTACACTAGTATTCACTACTTTACGTGAGCCCTTCACTTCAAAGTAACCAATCAGGATTGCAGATGGCAGATGAATTCATAAAATATGGACTGCAGGCTGACGACATTCATTACTTGCAAGATGCGCTGGTTCGCTGCCTGAGTTCCGGGCAAGATCTACAAGATATTTTTTATCAGAGATTATTTGAGGTTGCACCACATGTTAAAGCTATGTTTGGTGACGATATCGCACGTCAAAAGAAGATGTTTTCCACATTGCTGGCCGCAGCCGTCTCTGAAATGTTGGACCCGTCAGCGCTGTGGCCTCAACTCAAACAAACAGGCGATGCGCACCGGCGAATTGGAATAGACAGAACAGCCATAGAGCTTGGCCGAGAACCATTTTTGGCCGCGGTTGAAGCCTCAATAGGGTCTTTGGAATATGGGCAAAACCACAAGAGATGGGACCATCTCTACTCAGCCCTTACGGATATAATGATGGGCAACGGGACATAAATTACGCGTCATTCATGTCCAAAGCGGCCTGCGCTGCTGCCAATCGTGCAATGGGCACGCGGAATGGAGAACACGAAACGTAATCCAGCCCCACTTCCTGACAAAAACGGACGGAAGCCGGGTCGCCGCCATGCTCGCCACAGATCCCCAGCTTCAGATCGGGACGGACGGAACGGCCACGTTCCACACCAATCTTAACCAGTTCACCAACCCCCTCCTGATCAATCGTCATGAACGGGTCTTCAGCCATTATGCCTTTCGCATGATACACATCGAGGAAGGGCGTTGCATCGTCACGGGAAAATCCGAAAGTCGTTTGGGTCAAATCGTTTGTACCAAAGCTGAAAAATTCAGCGGTACTTGCAATTACGTCAGCCCGCAGACAAGCCCGCGGCAATTCAATCATTGTGCCGACCAAGTAGGTCAATTTCACGCCTTCCGCAGCTTCCACTTCGCCCGCAACCCGGTCGACAATTTCTTTGAGCATATCAAGTTCAGGTTTATCGACAATTAGCGGTATCATAATTTCTGGCACGACATTCAAATTTTCTTTTGCCATGATTGCCGCAGCCTGAAAAATAGCCCGCGCCTGCATTTCATATATTTCTGGGTAGGTAATCCCCAAGCGACAACCCCGGTGCCCAAGCATTGGATTGGCTTCATCCAATTCGACACGGCGGATTTTTACGGCTTTTGGATCAACACCCGCCGATTTCGCCACATCCAATATCTCTTCATCGGTATGGGGCAAAAACTCGTTTAAAGGTGGGTCCAACAAACGGATTGTAACCGGCAGACCTTCCATAATCCGAAACAGCGAAACAAAGTCTTCACGTTGATAGGGCAACAGGTTTTCCAGGGCCTTGCGACGGGCAGCCTCTGACGTGGCAAGGATCATCTGCCGCATATGAATGATACGCTCCGGATCAAAGAACATGTGCTCCGTGCGGCTTAGGCCAATTCCTTCGGCGCCAAATTTCCGCGCTGTTTGTGCGTCCTGGGGCGTTTCTGCATTGGCCCGGACTCCCATTGTTCTGACTTCGTCAACCCATCCCATCAGCCGGCCAAAGTCACCGCTGAGTTCGGGCTGAATGGTTGCGACAGCACCCAGGAAAACTTCACCGGTAGAGCCATCCAAAGTTATGACATCACCTTCTCCCAAGGTTTGTCCCATGCACAATAAGGTCTTTGAGTCGTAATCAACGCGCAGATCACCCGCGCCGGACACGCACGGTTTCCCCATACCCCGTGCAACCACCGCCGCATGTGACGTCATCCCACCGCGCGTCGTTAAAATACCTTCCGAAACATGCATACCTGTGATGTCTTCCGGTGATGTTTCAATGCGGACAAGAATGATTTTTTCGCCACGTCCCGTCCATTCTTCGGCGTCTTCCGCCGAAAACACAATGCGGCCAGACCCCGCACCAGGACTGGATGGAAGGCCACGCCCTACCATTCGTCTTTCTGCGTTCGGGTCAAGGGTCGGATGAAGCAATTGATCAAGCTGAGCCGGATCGACAGAACGGATGGCACCTTTCGTATCCAGCAGACCTTCATCGACCATATCACAGGCAATTTTTAACGCTGCCTTGGCTGTGCGTTTGCCATTTCGCGTTTGTAACATCCAGAGTTTATTTTGTTGGACGGTAAACTCCATATCCTGCATGTCTTTATAATGGCGCTCGAGTGTGTCGCGCACAGCGACCAAATCATTAAAGATCTCAGGCATCGTTTCTTCCATAGATGGAAGTTCGCTATCAGTCGACACCCCTTCTGCTTTGGTTAGCGGTTGCGGTGTCCGAATACCGGCAACCACATCTTCACCTTGCGCATTGACGAGATACTCACCATAGAATGCATTTTCACCTGTTGACGGATTACGGGAAAAACAAACCCCAGTGGCGCAATCGTCACCCATGTTTCCAAAAACCATGGACTGAACACTTACCGCTGTTCCCCAACTGGCCGGAATACTCTGCAAACGCCGATAGGTTATGGCACGGTCGTTCATCCAAGAGCCAAATACAGCGCCGATGGCTCCCCATAATTGCTCTTTCGGGTCTTGTGGGAACGGTTTTCCAAGCGTCCTTTCAACCATCTCCAGATAGTTGCGAACGACCACCTTCCAGTCGTCAGCCCCCATATCCGTATCCAGGGTGTAACCGTTGTCATCCTTGTGATCGTCGAGAATGTCTTCAAAATTGTGATGGTCGACACCCATCACAACATCACTGTACATCTGGATAAACCGGCGATAGCTGTCATAGGCGAATCGGGGGTCGCCGGACTTACCGGCCAGCGCCTCAACCGTTTGGTCGTTTAAACCGAGATTGAGAACCGTATCCATCATACCTGGCATCGATGCCCGCGAACCGGAACGAACAGATACAAGGAGCGGGTTTTCTACGGAACCAAACGAGTTCCCGAGCGTCTCTTCAATTTGCGCCATTGCCGTGTCGACGGCGTCGACAAGATCATCCGGGTATGTCCGCGAATGATCATAAAAATAAGTGCAGACTTCGGTCGTAATTGTGAAACCGGGCGGAACGGGAATGCCCAGACTCGACATCTCCGCAAGGTTTGCTCCCTTGCCGCCGAGCAAGTTCCGCATTTCCGCGTTGCCTTCTGCTTTGCCGTCTCCAAAGCTATAGACCCATTTTGTCATATGCAACTTATCCCCTTTTGATGATTAACGAACGGGGTAATTACGCCACCCGGTTAACCCTCGATTTTAGAAAAGTCGGCAACTCCATCCAGTGCCGATCGAATACGCGATAACAACTTTAATCTATTTTCACGGAGGTTTAAATCTTCCGCATTAACGGTTACATGCTCGAAAAACTGGTCAACCGGATCACGCAAGCGCGCCAACGCCTGCATCGCGTCAGAAAACACTTCTTTCTCTACCGCTCCATTGATTGCGGTACTTGCGACCTCGAGACTTGCATGCAAAGTCCTCTCCTCATCGCTCGCCAACTTCGCCTCGCTGGGCATGTCCGCGTAGGAACGTTCATCCTTTTTTTCTTCGATCTTAAGAATATTGGCTGCCCGGCGATAGGCAATCAGCAAGTTTTCACCATCGTCCGTCGCGACAAATTCGGATATTGCGTTGACCCGGGCCAGCAGACGAACAAGATCATCTTCGGTCCCCAGTGAAAAGACCGCATCGATGCAATCGTGCCGAACGCCCCGTTCCTTTAAATGGACCTTTAAACGGTCTGCAAAGAAAGAAAGCAAATCTTCCCCGGGATTATCTCCAAAGCCAAAAAGCTTGTGGGATTGTTCAAACAGGGTCCGCAGCGGCATTCTCAAATTGTTTTCGAGAATGAGGCGGATAATCCCGAGCGCGGCGCGGCGCAACGCATAGGGATCTTTTGAACCCGTTGGTTTCTCATCGATCACAAAAAAACCAACCAGCGTATCCAACTTGTCCGCGAGCGCGACACAAACACTTACTGGCTTTGTCGGACACGTGTCATTAGGCCCGACCGGCGAGTAGTGCTCGGATATGGCGTCAGCTACCGCATCGGATTCGCCATCGAATATTGCATAGTAGCGCCCAATCACGCCTTGAAGGTCGGGGAATTCTCCAACCATACCCGTTGAAAGATCCGCTTTTGCAAGTCGCGCCGCTGACCTGACGCGATCTTTATCCGCATCCGGAACATAACTGGCAATTTCGGCTGCCAGCGCTTGTACGCGGTCAATTTTTTCATCAAGGGAACCGAGCTTAGCGTGGAATATTCTGTCTTTGAGCGCAGGCGCCTTGGACGCCAGCGAGGTCTTCCGATCCTGATCCCAGAAGAACTTCGCGTCCGACAAACGCGCCCGCAGGACGCGCTCATTACCGGCAATAATCTGTTTTCCGTCATCCGGTGTTTCCGTATTGGCGACCACAATAAACCGTGTCGCCAGTCCTCCATCCGGATTAAGGCAGGAAAAATACTTTTGGTGCTTGCGCATTGAAGAAATAAGCGCCTCAGCCGGCACATCCATGAACACGTCGTCAATTGAGCCCATGTAAACAATTGGCCATTCAACAAGACCGCAAACTTCGTCAAGAAGACCAGGGTCTTCCTTCAGCGTCAGCCCCTCAGCTTCGGCCAATTGTTTAGCCCGTGTCTCGATGAGTGACCGGCGTTCCTGTGGGTCCAACATCACCTTTGCATCAAACAATTTAGACTGATAGGAAGCATAATCACTGACAGTGATCGGGCCAGAAGACAAGAAACGGTGGCCTTGTGTTTCGTTACCCGCCGCAACGCCGGCAAAGGAAAAGGGGACCACGGCACCGTCGAAAAGGCAGATCAGAGAATGAATGGGTCGCACCCATCTTTGCGTTTCCGCGCCCCATTTCATTGACTTCGCCCAAGGCAGTGCATGAAGCGCTGACGCTACAAGTTCGGACAATACAGCCGTCGTCGTCTGACCCTTCTTATCAATAACGGCGAAATAGAACTTACCTTTGGGAAGTTCTCTTATTTCCGCCTCGTCTATTGATGACAGGCCATTGCCCTTCATAAACCCCTGCAAGGCTTGTTCTGGCGCGTTAACACTTGGCCCCTTGCGTTCGTCCTTGATGTCAGGCTGGCGGACAGGAACATCCTCAATAACAAGCGTAATTCGTCGCGGGGTTGCGATCACCTGTGGGTTTGCAAAGGTCAATCCAGCGTCCTTCAAACCCTCACAAATGAGGCGCTGCAAATCATCACAAGCCCGTTTTTGCATCCCTGCCGGGATTTCTTCCGAGAATACTTCGATAAGCAATTCAGCCATATCTATATATCCATTCCCTGGCTGACCATCCAACCTTCAGCGGCACCTTTGGCAAGCGTTCGAACCCGCCCAATATAAGCCTGCCGTTCAGTTACGGAGATAACTCCGCGGGCATCAAGTAAATTAAATAAATGGCTGGCTTTCAGACACTGATCATAAGCCGGAAGTGTTAAGTTGGCAGCCAGAAGTGCCGCACATTCTTTTTCAGCGTTTTCAAAATGCAATTTTAATCGATCCGTATCGGCAAATTCAAAGTTATGCGCCGAATACTCTTGCTCCGCCTGCAAAAAGACATCTCCATAGGTCTTGCCGCCCTGATCTTTGGAGACACCATCCCAATCCAGATCATAGACGTTTTCAACGCCCTGTACGTACATGGCAAGGCGTTCCAGGCCATAGGTTATTTCGACGGGAATCGGGTTGCAGTCAAAGCCGCCAACTTGCTGGAAATAGGTAAACTGGGAAACTTCCATACCATCGCACCAGACTTCCCAACCCAGTCCCCACGCGCCCAGCGTCGGGCTTTCCCAATCATCCTCAACAAAACGGACATCATGGTAATTCTTATCAATGCCAAGGACAGCGAGGCTCTCAAGATACAAATCCTGAATATTCTTAGGACTGGGCTTCATCAGCACCTGAAATTGGTAGTAGTGCTGGAGACGATTTGGGTTTTCTCCATAGCGCCCGTCAGTCGGCCGCCGTGACGGCTGAACATATGCGCATTTCCAGACGTCGTCCGGCTTCCCCAAAGACCGCAGCGTCGTTGCCGGGTGGAAGGTTCCCGCGCCCACTTCCATATCATAGGGCTGCAAAAGAACGCAGCCCTGATCGGCCCAGAACGACTGGAGTTTTAAGATCAATTTTTGGAAACAGGTGTCTTTATTGGGCTGACTTGCCATCGGGGTAAATCTTCCAGGCCATCACTGGGGATTGTTAGAGAATTGAGAGAACGTAACCAGCGGCCTCGCCAGAATCAAGCAACCAAGTCGATAAAATTGTGCAATTGCGAAAAAAACTATCCGCAGCGATGTCGACCGCCTTTAGCAACGTAAGCGCCGCAGTCAGGGCATGGCACCATTTCCTCCACATCAGCTTCAGAGAAGGCCGACGAGGCCGTCGATTTATTTTTGGGTTTCACTGATGGTGCAGGTCTTCGAGTTGCGGCCTGACGGTTATTGAGCCACTTAAACCCCTGCCAAACGACAACGATAATAGCAACAGTCAGCAATAGCTTTGGTAAACTGAAAAGTCCGAACATAAAGCCTTTTTAGCGATCACCCCGATTGAAGTAAAACGAAAAAGGGACGGCTCATTTAGAACCGCCCCTTGTGCGAGGAGCCCGTTGTTAGACGGGCTCTAACTGCTAAAATCCTTGTCCGCTGTTTTTTTCAAGAGGTTTGCGCTCAAAACCCTCTGGCACCACCTCTCGCTTCTACTGCGGTTTCAAGGATGAAACTATCCCACCTCTGTTTCAGATTTATTGACGCCAAATGAACATGACATGAATTCCTGTTAATTTCAGAAATCGGTGCCCATAAGGTCTTTTTGGATGCGCCGATTTATGCGACTCAGCTGGTTTCAGGTAAACATGGTAGGTTTTAAAGACCCAGTATTTCGCTCAAAGAATTTACGCCCGTCAAAACCCGCTCCGCATCATCGCTGTATTGGCCCGATTGATTTTGGTGGATCACCAGCCCCTGCGACAATACACCGGGTGTTTTTACCGACTTGCGGGCCCGGACAATAACGCGACTTGCGATTATAGTCTTCGCCTCACCATCGGCTTTTTGATAGGGCCAGAGCGGGATGACGACAATCTCACCCATCGCCCCGGATATCGTCGCAAGAATATGTTCCAATCGATCGGCACGATGAATAACCGTTAGAGTTCCGCGTGATTTGATCATACGGATACACGCCTCTAGCCAGGCCGATAACCCGAGGGCATTTTCTTCATTTGCCAGTGCCTTCCCCCGATCAGGCGATGTTCGCCCGCGACCTTGTTCCATAAAAGGCGGGTTTGTCATCACATGATCATATTCTCTAAGTTCCGGCAGCGACGAAACATTCGCAAGATTACCGATTTCAAACTTAAGGTGAGTTGACCCGTTATTGAGCCGAGCGCTCTGGCGCGCCAGTTCCGCGTACTCCGACTGGAGTTCCAATCCTGTGATTTCGAGGTTTTTCACCCGCGCTGCCAGACACAGAGACGCAGCCCCGGTACCAGAGCCCACATCCAGAACACGATGACCGGGTTTTGCATCAACCGCCGCAGCTAAAAAGATCGGGTCGATGGCAGACCGATACCCACTTTTTGGCTGCAGGAAAATCACCCGCCCCTCCATAAGTCGGGTTTTATCGTGGGCAATCAGATGATCCACCACATTGTTATGAGCGCCAGATCCTGTCATTGGCCTCCACAATTTGCATCCGCATCCGCTATATCTTCAGCTTCAGCCAGCACGAGTTTGGCGGACGCCAAGTCCTCTTCCAATACCATAACACGCCGCTGGATCGCTGAAATGCTGCCTTCCATCGCACTTGCATGGGCATCAAGAACGATTGATTCAACGCCTTCAGCGGATAGATGAGTGATCAACCAGGATAAGAACACCGGGTCATTCGATCTCGTTAGTTCCACCATTGCTTCCCCGTTTTTCTATCTCTCGCAGCCAATTGGAATTGACTTCGCCTGCGGACGCCAATATGGGGTCCGTTTATGTTGTCTTGACCAGCGCGCACCTGCCTTCCTATGCTGTCTCTAACAGGATAGGACGTCAAGGCGTCTCGTATGAAAAGGAGTCTTCTCAAAGTGGGTGTAGTCGTAAATTTGGATAAAGACCAAGCCAAGCAATCACCGTTGGACGCGCTTGGACGCCATGTTGCAGACGACTTGAAGGCCGTCAACAATCTAATACTCAGACGAATGGAATCAAAAGTTGATCTGGTTCCGCAACTTGCGGGTCATATTATAGCGGCCGGTGGCAAGCGTTTGCGCCCCTTACTCACTCTGGGCGCGGCGCAACTATGTGGATATCAGGGTGAGCGCCAGATTGCGCTTGCGACCTGTGTTGAATTTATTCATACGGCAACGCTTCTTCATGATGATGTGGTTGACGAGAGCAATCTGCGACGTGGTCAAGAATCGGCCAACGCGCTTTGGGGAAACCAGGCAAGCGTCCTCGTCGGAGACTTTCTGTTTAGCCGTTCCTTTGAATTAATGGTCGAAGATGGCTCTTTGGACGTTTTGCGTATTTTGTCTCATGCATCGTCGGTTATCGCCGAAGGCGAAGTACTTCAACTTATGACCACAAACGACACACAAACCAGTGAAGATACTTACCTGGAAGTCATCAAGGCAAAAACAGCGCAGCTTTTTGCAGCAGCCTGCCAAATTGGTGCCGTGGTAGCGGATCGACCCAAAGTTGAAGAAGAAGCCCTTGAATCCTATGGCATGAACCTTGGGATTGCGTTTCAGTTAATCGACGATGTACTCGATTATTCTGCAAAGCAATTGACGCTCGGTAAGTCGATTGGAGACGACTTTAAAGAAGGTAAAATTTCTTTACCCGTTGTCCTGGCATTTCGTCGTGGTGACGAGGAAGAACGCAAGTTTTGGCGGCGTACACTGGAAGAGCTTGAGCAAAACGGCGATGACTTCGACCATGCTCTTCATCTCATGGAAAAACATGGGGCGCTTAAAGATTCTGTTGAACGCGCTCGTCACTATGGGTCAATTGCACGAGATTCGCTCGGCATCTTCAAAGATAGTGAAATCAAGGATACCTTCGATAACCTAATCGATTTTTGTATCGAACGCGCCTATTAGGGCCTCTTGATCTGATTACCGTCGGGCGCTATAAACGCGCCCACAAATTGCACAACTGTGCATCGGTCGGAGTGTGGCGCAGTCTGGTAGCGCACGTCGTTCGGGACGACGGGGTCGGAGGTTCGAATCCTCTCACTCCGACCATCTAAAAGCCGTCAATGACTATGCAATATCGATCGCAACCGGCGTGGCTCAGGATATGGTAAAGTCCGTATCGACAACGAGAGCATTGTCGAGAAGCGCGAGCATCGTCAGGTCTTCAGCGTCTATACTGTTATCTGCGGCGCCATCTTCATTATAATAAAATACAGCGGTATCTGTGTCGCCACCAACGACCATCAAACCATCGGCACCCAGGGCAGCAGATAGAGATGGTGTTCCGTCGAAATACTGGGTGTTGATTTCAGCCAACATTGTGACCCAACCTGTCTCAATCAGATTTGCATCTGTGATTGCAATTGGGGTTATTCCCGATGGTAAAAACAAAGCTTCGTTTGCGGCAAAATCCACATCACCACTTGAGACCGAATTAAGCGTCAAATCAGGAGTACTGACGTCATCGATCGCCGATGCGAAAAGGCCAGACAAATCAAATGTATCCGTTCCTGACACGAAGTCGGAAATAACATCATATCCCGATGTCGAGTTAACACTGGCACCGTCCGAAGTCGAACTATAGCGAAAGACATCAGCGCCAGAGCCTCCGGTTAGCGTATCCGCACCAAGGCCACCCACAAGGATATCATTGCCACTTCCGCCCGTCAGCAAATCGGCCCCATCGGCACCATCAATTGTATCATTCCCGCTGCCGCCAACGATTGTGTCCGCCCCCCCTGCACCGGTAACCGTCGCCGCACCGGACCCCGTTACGGTAATCGTGTTATTACCCGTACTTGAACTCAACACATCAATTGTTTCTACGTTCGTGACAGAAACGACATTGTTACCCGTATTGGTCAAATTCAGAACATCACTCCCCACACCGCCATCAATTGACGTTCCTGATGTTGCCAGACTCGTATAGGTTATCAGATCATCCGCGGAAGCCGCAGTAACAGTTTCTGTATTGGCAATCGATATCGTATTGACGCCTGAAGTGGCAGCCAGGTGAAGTGAGTCACTGCTTCCGGCACCACCGTCAAATGTCGTGCCCGACGCAATATTCGTTCCGAATACAAATGTATCATTTCCATCTCCGAGGCTCACCGTATTGGCAATGGTGGTGGTGCTCGTAAACGTTATATCTTCTGCAGAGCTGCCGCCCATGATCGTGTCAACGGCGCCGGCAAAGGTCAGCGTATTTCCATCGAGAGTTAGAGTTTCAACATCGGTGATAGCTTGCAGCGAACTGTCAGAACTACTTAACGAAATGCTATCTGTTCCTAAACCACCCGCTATCGTCTCGACGTCGTAAATGCCGGTAACCGTCACCCCTGTATCGTCAGAAAATTTAAGGGTGTCATTGTTTGAGGCTCCGCCGATAATGGTTTCAACGGAGCTTACCTCAGCAATATTGACGCCGGTAGAATAGAACTGAACTGTGTCGGCACCTGCGCCGCCATTGATCGTATCTGTACCTTGAACATGAAAAACGTCGCTGCCAATGCCGCCGAAAAGTTCATCATTACCTTCACCACCCGTCAATGTATCCGAACCAGCACCGCCGTAAATGATATCCTCCGCACTCGAACCGGTTATGGTGTCATTTCCGCCACCGCCAAACAGGACGGAGCCGATGGTGAGCGTGTCGTTAATGGAGTGAACACCTGTTGCGGACGCCGCAGACAAAAGCGTACCGGATGAAATATCAATCGTGTCATTGTTAGAACCGCGTGAAATAACATAGCCAAAACCGCCAGCAGACCCGCCGGTTGTATCGAGCCGCACCTCGTCTTCTGTACCATTGTCGACATACAATTGTTCAACGGAATTGAAGAAGGCCTGGCCGGTGCCAACGACGTTGTCGGCACTTTCATAAGTGAGACTGTTGGCATCAACCTCAAAGATACCCTCAAAGTCCGTTAAATTGAGAAAGGCAATTTCGTCTGTCCCAGCGCCCCCATCAACGAGATCAAAACCGCCCATGCTTGATAGGGCTTCTGTTGCTCCCAATGTCATTGTAAAACGCGTATCGCCATCGCCGCCGACAAGAACATCATCTCCCGTTGTTGCCGCAAGATTTTCCGGGAAAATGGTTGTTAAATCGATGTCCAAATCAACATCGTCATCGTCACCGTCGTCACCATCCGTCGTTACAAAATCACCCGCAAATTCCTGTGTTTCAATGATGGGGATGTTAAGTGTGGTATCTAATAAATCATCGATACCAAGCGACCCCAGTAGTTCCGTTAACGGGTCTCCAAGCGGATCAACAACAGGGCTTCCAACTGGCGTAAAAATTGGCGTTCCGGTCGCTTCATTAATCGAACCTGCGAGAGGGGCATCAACGGCAGCGTCTAGAGGGCCTTCCTCTGGCGCTGGCAAGTTTTCGGATTCTGATTCCAGCCCCACGGCACCTTCAGCTTCCGCGGCGGCGGCTTCGGCAGCGGCAACTTCTGCTTCCGCGGCAGCAGCTTCAGCCGCGGCAACTTCCGCTTCAACGGCCGCAGCTTCTGCCTCAGCAATCGCAGCCTCAGCAATGGCTTCAGCTTCAGCAACGGCAGCGTTTGCCTGAGCGGCTTGCGCTTGCGCTTGCGTCGCGGCGGCTTCAGCCTGAATAGCACTCTCCTGGACTGCGCTTAAATCATCGATCCCCGGCACCTCAACACCCGCACTGACTGCCGCAGAGGCAACAGCTCCAGAAGCACTGGTTTGCACGACCGCGACTTGGGCTTGAGCAAACTCAGCACCAGCCAAGGCCAACTCAGCTTCCGCAGAAGCCAGTTCCGCCGTCGCCGCAGCAACAGCGGAACCTGCTTGTGCGGCCTGCGCTGCGGCGGCTTGCGCTTGTGCGCTGGCCTGTGCGGCTTGCGTTTGCACTTGGGCCTGAGTGGCTTGCGCTTGTTCCGCTTCTTGTGTCGCTTGCTCGGCAGCAGCCGACGCTGCTTCGGCGGCCTGCGCCGCCTCCTCCGCAGCAGCCAGTTCCGCTTCCGTCGCTCCTTCAGATTGCGCTAATGCCTGAGCTTCGGCGGCGGCGGCTTCAGCAGCGGCAGCTTCAGCAGCTAACGCCTCCGCCTCAATGGCAGCCTCTGCGGCAGCAGCTTCAACAGCGGCCGCTTCAGCAGCTAACGCTTCGGCTTCGGCAGCGGCTTCAGCAGCGGCAGCTTCCGCAGCCGCAGCTTCGGCAGCGGCTTCTTCAGCAACCGCTTCTGCTTCAGCAGCAGCGGCTTCCGCCTCGGCCTGTTTGGCTTCTGCCTCAGCCACAGCCTCTTCAGCCTCTTGTTGCTGCGCCTGGCCCTGTGCCGCTCCTTCGCGTACTTCAGCGGGAATTAAGTTTTCGACATTTGGCAATGCACTTAGCGCTGCCCCGAAAGCCTGACCAATTTGTTCTGGCGACATAACAAACGGGGGCGACGGCGGCGCATTAAAACTTACGATATTGATCGCCAAGCCAGGTTGGTTAACGATTTGCGTTCCAGCTTCGTTGGTAATTGTCATTTCGCCAACGAAGCCCAGTTCGGGCAACAAGACAATTGTTGTCACACCGTCAGGACCAATATTGCCGCCCGGCAACGTGCCTCGAATACCGATCGTCGCCGTTGGTGTTGTCACCACCATTGCGTCGGGCCCGGTTTTTGCGATCTGTCCTGAAACGAATGTAAATGCACCTTGCAGAAGATTAACAGACATCGTCCCTTCTTGCTCACCCGGATCATAAATCAGGTCATCAAGGGTCATTCGCCCCTCTTCCCCCAATGAAAACGTGCTTTCATCGGCAAAAACGATACCGACAGCTGATTCACCGGCAGTTTCCAGAATATCGCCTTCAAAGACTGGGTCCCCTTGATTTAAGGTCACCTCTGTGCCGTCCGCACGCGTTGCTTTGACTTCTCCGGCAGCGGTCTCCACACGGCCAATAGGTTCCGTCGCCGAAGCGGGGGCCGCTTGTGCAAATTGCCCCGGGGCTAACGGACCCGCCAGTTGCGTCGCAACGGAACCTTTCAAAACCACACCATCGGCAGTCGCAATATCCGGAGGAGGCGTCTGATTAAAGAAGTCACGAATAATGAGCTCCTGCCCATCAGGCCCACTCAATCGCAAATCGGGGCCGGACCGATCAAATTCCGCACGTAAAAACCACGGGTCTCCCTCGAGCGTAATTTTGGAAAGCCCTTCGGCATTAACAATGGTTGATTCCAGAACGGGCTGGGCATCGCCCAACGCGTTTATCGGCAGTGAAACCTCGGGATTCTGCGAAATAGCCATATCGGCGTGGTTCTCCGTATTATAAAACAAGTACGCGGACGATAACCAAACCACTCAAATTCAAGCACAAATGTATGCTGTCGCCATCGCTATTTAGAATAAAAGAAGCATTCCAAATGCTGGCGATCCTTATAATTGCAGATATGTTAGAGGGAGGCCGCAAAGATAAAAACACCATCGTTAGGATAAACACATCGCGATGATCTTATCTTCTTTGGCACATCACAGAGCCGTCACCAACGATTTATCGGTGCTTTTCTAGAATAATCGGCTTGCTGATTGCAGCATCTACTGTGCTGCTTTCTGCTCTCGACGGCGCCCATGTAAAACAGGCTCTGTATAGCCGCTAGGTTGCTCCCGTCCGAGGAACACCAAATCACTCGCAGCCTGAAACGCGATATTACGATCAAAATCCGGAGCCATATTGCGATAACCCGGATCATGCGCATTCTGATCATCGACCACTTTTGCCATGCGCTCCAGTGTTTGACGCACCTGATCCGCCGTGCATATCCCGTGATGTAGCCAATTGGCTATGTGCTGGCTTGAAATCCGCAAGGTTGCCCGATCTTCCATGAGACCGACATTATTGATATCAGGGACTTTTGAGCAACCGACTCCCTGATCAATCCACCGCACCACATAGCCGAGAATGCCTTGCACGTTATTGTCCAACTCCGCCTGAATTTCCTGCGGTGACCAATTGGGCTGTTCAGCTAACGGGATGGTCAAGATATCATCAAGGTTTGCTCTGGGCCTTTCCTTCAGGGCCTTTTGACGCAACCTAACGTCAACCCGATGATAATGGGTGGCATGCAATACGGCTGCCGTGGGCGACGGGACCCAAGCCGTGTTCGCGCCGGCAAGTGGGTGTGAGATTTTTTGGTCCAGCATGGCCGCCATCATGTCTGGCATGGCCCACATTCCTTTGCCGATCTGAGCTTTTCCCTGCAGTCCGCATTCGAGGCCAATATCGACATTCCAATCTTCGTAGGCGGCAATCCATGGCGTTGCTTTTACATCGCCTTTTCTCACGATAGGCCCAGCTTCCATCGACGTGTGAATTTCATCACCCGTGCGATCCAGAAACCCGGTATTGATAAAAGCAACACGCGTCTTGGCAGCGCGAATACACTCTTTCAGGTTAACCGTTGTTCGGCGCTCTTCGTCCATAATCCCCATTTTCAAAGTATTTCGCGCGAGGCCTAAAAGATCTTCAACTCGCGCGAACAACTCATCGGCAAAAGCCACTTCGTCAGGCCCATGCATTTTTGGTTTTACAATATAGACCGAACCACTTCGGCTGTTTCGCAATCCTCCGGTCTTTCTTAAATCATGCAGTGCGATAAGCGATGTAATCACACCATCCATGATTCCTTCCGGAATTTCGTTACCGTTTTCATCCAGGATGGCATCCGTCGTCATCAAATGGCCAACGTTACGAACAAGCATCAGTGATCTTCCATGAAGGATCAGAGGTTCACCGTCGGGACCTGTATATTCCCTATCACCCTGCAGTTTACGAGATATGAGTTTCCCATTTTTGGAGAGTTCCGTCGACAGGTCGCCCTTCATAAGGCCCAACCATTTTCGATAGGTGTCTGTTTTTTCTTCTGCATCAACAGCGGCAACAGAATCTTCACAATCCATGATCGTTGTCAGTGCAGCTTCCAAAACAATGTCAGAAACAGAAGCCTTATCCGTTTTACCGATCATCTGTGACGCATCAAAATGTACTTCGATATGCATCCCGTGATTCTGTAAAAGAATAACTTTTGGCGCTGTCGCGTCACCCGTGAACCCGGCAAACTGACGTGGGTTGCGCAAAACAGTGGTCGCCTCCCCCAGCCCAACAACGACCTGCTGACCCTCAATTTTATAAGACGTAACGTCTGCATGTGATCCTTCAGCCAGAGGGACCGCATCATCCAAGAACGCCCGCCCCCATGCGATTACCGCCTCACCTCGCCTTGGATTGAATTCGGTTGTCCGCTCGCAGCCCGCGTCCTCGGTTAACGCGTCCGTGCCATAAAGACTGTCGTAGAGACTTCCCCAGCGAGCGTTTGCTGCATTCAATGCGTAGCGCGGATTGGTTACGGGAACGACCAACTGCGGCCCGGCAATCCGGCTAATTTCATCATCAACGTTTTGAGTTGTCACTTCAAAGGCATTTTGCTCGTCTGCCAGATACCCAATGTCTCTCAGGAACGACTTATACTCATCCATGGATGATGGTTGCCCCATATGGTCACGATGCCAGTGATTGATCTGTTTCTGCAGATCTGCGCGGAATTTCACGAGAGCATGGTTTTTGGGGGAAAGATCAGCTAGCAATGCTTCAAATTCTGACCAGAAAGCAGAAGCGTCAATATCTGTGCCTGGAATGGCTTCATTGTTCACAAATGAATAAAGGCCTTCTTCCACACTTAATTTTCCGCTAGAAATATAAGAACTCATCTGGACATCCTCAAAATATTTGTCGTTTCTTGTCAGGAGGCTCAAAATTTCGGGAACCTCAATGTTTATTAGAACGGTTCTTATAAGTGGGGTGTTTCGATAGTCAAGGATGCCGAAACAAAAGATGCGGTTATTGACCCCGGACACAGTTATAATAAAATTTTGATAATAATGGCTTGAGGAAATATCGATCGTGCGGAATTTGATTATCGGAGCGATTTTTGGCATTGTTTTTGGCGCTGTTATCGGCGCTACGCTTATTGGTCCTCAGCTCGTCGAGCAAATTCCCGGATTCAATAAAAACAGAACAGCGATCGACTATTCCCGACCATCGGTAATACCCAAGACAAGCGAACCCGTCGCGACGAAAGAAGTATTTAAACCTACAACCAACAATACACAGCGCGATGTAACGGAATGGCGCATGGCCAGCGCTTACAGCATAGATATGCCAGAACTTGGCGCGCTGGCTAAAAGAATCGAAGACGATATCTGGCAGTTATCTGATGGTCAGTTCAAAATCCAGTTTCATGGCCCGGGCTCTCTGGTAGCCCCAGATCAAATGTTCGACGCCGTGCGGTCTGGTACCATTGATGCCGCATTTACAAGCCCTGCTGAGTGGACAGAGAAAATTCCGGCGCTCGGCCTATTTTCGTCAGCTCCCTTCGGCCCTACCCCCCGCGAATTCATGGCCTGGTTTTATTTTTCCGGCGGACAAAAGCTGTATCAGGATATTTATAACAAGCAGGGAATTCATAGTTTGATTTGCGGGGTCAGCCCAGCAGAAGCCTCCGGCTGGTTCAGGCGTAAAATAGATAAGGTGGCAGATATAAAAGATCTGCGGATGCGGATTTCTGGTTTGGGTGCCAAAGTGATGCAAACGCTTGGTGCACAAACACAAAAACTATCAGATGGAGATGTCTTTGTTGCATTTGAAGCGGGACTTTTGGATGCCGCTGAGTTTTCACAACCCTCTGTCGACCTGTCGCTTGGAATGCATAAAATCGCACAATATTATTATTTTCCTGGATGGCATCAACCCACAACCCTATTCGAGTTGATGATAAATTTGGAGACGTGGGAACGATTGGCACCAGATCGCAAATCCCAACTCCAGGTCATGTGCGGAGATAACGTGCGCCATAGCCTCGCCCGGAGTGAAGCCGCCCAGTTTACCGCCCTGAAAGAACTTGTTGCAGCGGGCGCAGATATCCAGTCGTGGCCACCGGAAGTCATGTCGGCACTCGAAAGCGCATGGGCCGATGTCGTGTCAGATGAGTCCGCAAAAGATGCTGATTTTAACAAAGTATGGCGTTCTCTCCAGAAATTCCGAATGGAATTTGATATATGGCGAGAGATATCTCAGCCTTAACTAATTGTCTAAAAACAGTTTTTTTGGCTTCATTTTCTTCAGAGCAATCTGGCTTCATGATTTTAACTTGATATGTCCGCCAAGGAGTGGTTATCAGGAACCCTCTAGCTGGTGGTGCTGTCTATAAACATTGGCTCAATTGGTTTTTCCGAGTGGAGATTATGAATGAATAAATTGCGTAAATTGTTCGCCTTGGCCGCGATTGGCTTTTCTGTTGCGCTCACGACTGGCGTAGGCGCGAATGCTGCCGACGGAGAGAAAGTATTTAAGAAATGTAAGGCTTGCCATAAATTTGGTAAAAATGCCCTGGGTCCTGATCTCACTGGTATCGTTGGTCGCAAAGCTGGCGCCGTCAAGTTTAAGTATTCCAAGGCATTGATGGCGAAATCAGAAGAAGGTTTGGTTTGGACGGAAGAAAATCTGGACGCGTTTTTGAAAAAACCAAAGAAGTTTATCAAAAAAACGAAAATGTCTTTTGCCGGCCTTAAAAAAGAAGCCGATCGCAAAGCCGTTATCGAGTATCTGAAAACAAAATAACGTTTCGCTTAATCCATACAAAAGCCGCTGGAACTTATCGTACCAGCGGCTTTTTTTATGTGCATGACGAACATTCGGTCAATCCGTCAGAGCCGCTGTCAATCGCGAACAACCATGACAGAGCAATTGGCATGCCGGACCACGCGCGCTGCGTTTGGCCCTAAAAGATAGTCTTTCAACTCTGGCCGATGTGCGCCCATGACAATCACATCCGCATTTATCTTTTCAGCAATCGACAAAATAACCTCATACGCCGATCCTTCGCCGACGATATGCTGGACTTTCATTTCAGCAGGGACATTCGCCTCAACAAACTCATGAAGTTTAGCCAAGACTTTATCGGCCATTTCCTTCTCGTATCCTTCCGGAAAGAATTGACCAACGATACTCATGCCAAAATCCGGAACAACCGTCAAAACATGCAAGTTTCCGCCAGAAGCACGCGCCAACTCCAGGGCGGTCGGCAGTGCTTTTGCCCAAGAACTTTCATGGTTCAAGTCGACAGGCAATAATATGGTATTAAACACGATCGTTTCTCCCTTATGCCGTTGCCAATTGAGGCCGACGCCGACGTTGCAATATAATTATCAAAGCCATCAACAGAAGGGCGGGAATATACATCCATTGTTTTCCGGGAGCATCCGACTCAATCACCACATTGGTAACTTCCCCCGTATCCAATTCGCCCAACCCTTGTTTGTCAGCGGCACCATCAAAAGCAACTTGATCGATTATATATTTTCCACCTTCTTCACGCAGCTCCAAACCAGCTGCCGATGCCAGTCGATCTTTACCTTCACCAGTTGCGCCGACAGGCAACATAATGACCTTGTCGATTTTCTTTTCGTCAAAATCAATACCGACCACCCGAACCCGTATCTGACTATTTTCAGGTAAGGCTTTCGCCACGTCATAGACTTGCGCGGCGGGGATCTCCAGCAGTGGGGGATAGATTTGATCCATCCAATACGCGGGCCGGAACAACGTGAAGGCGATCAACAACAATGCCCCAATCTCCCAGATTTTACAGCGCACGATAAAGAAACCTTGTGTTGCCGCAGCAAACAGCAACATCGCTATCACCGCTGTGACAATTGTGGTCAGCAAATGATGCCAGGTTTCTACGCCGATCATTAGAAGCTCGGTGTTGAAGATGAACAAAAACGGTAATATCGCCGTCCGAATATCATAAGCAAACCCTTGCAGACCAGTCTTGATCGGGTCTCCACCAGAAATCGCCGCCGCTGCAAATGCCGCCATCGCAACCGGCGGCGTATCATCCGCCAGAATTCCGAAATAGAAGACAAACATATGGGCGGCGATCAACGGAACAATCAGGCCGTTCTCAGCACCGATTGTGACGATTACAGGAGCCATTAACGACGAGACAACAATATAGTTAGCTGTCGTCGGCAAGCCCATGCCCAAGATTAAGCTAAAGACTGCTGTCCAAAACAACATCAGCAATAAGTAACCGCCCGACAAGAACTCGACCAGTTCGCCCATCACCTGACCAATTGGGGTTAAGGTAACGGTTCCAACAATAATACCCGCTGCTGCTGTCGCTACGCCGATACCAATCATATTTCGGGAACCGCTGATTAAGCCATCGAGCACGTCTTTCAATCCAAGACGCAGCTGATCCGCTATCGATTCACCCGTTCCTCGCATGACGGACTTTAACGCGCCTTGTGTCAGCAGTAAGAACAGCATGAAAGCCGTCGCCCAGAAGGCAGCAAGGCCCGGTGATAAACGTTCAACGACCAAACACCAAACCAGAAGAAAGACGGGAAGCAGGTAGTAAAGACCAGCTTTAACCGTCTCGCCCGCGTCAGGAAGTTCCGTTATCTCCATGTCTGTTGCCAGCTCAGGGAACTGAATGGCGTATTTAACCAGGGCGATATAGGCAAGGGTCATCGCCACAGCTGCAATCCATGGCGTCGCATCACCAAAGGCCGCTTTCGTCCATCCCAATCCGTAATAAGTAACGCCGCAAACCGTGCAAATAATCACAAAAGACAGCAGGAAATTCATCAGGCTTTGCGTCAGGTTCGACGGCGCACGACGTGGAATCCCTTTCATGTCAGCCTTAACCGCTTCCAGATGCACAATATACACGAGCGCGATGTAGGAAATTAGCGCAGGCAACGCGGCATGCGTGATAACTTCCGTATAAGTAATTCCGACAAACTCAACCATCAAGAATGCAACCGCACCCATGATTGGCGGCGTCAACTGACCGTTGGTCGATGATGCAACTTCAACAGCACCGGCTTTTTCAGCGGAGAAGCCAACTTTCTTCATCAGCGGAATTGTAAACGTGCCAGTCGTGACAACGTTAGCAATAGCCGACCCTGAAACCAAACCCGTCAGTCCAGAGGACACAACAGCAGCTTTAGCCGGGCCGCCACGCATGTGCCCCATCAAGGCAAAAGCAACACGGATGAAATAGTTACCCGCACCAGCTTTCTCTAGTAAGGAGCCAAACAGTACAAACAAGAACACCATACTGGTCGAAACTCCCAGCGCGACACCGAATATCCCTTCCGTCGTCAGGTAATAATGCGACATTCCCTTGTTAATGCTTGGGCCCTGGTGCGCAATAATTTCAGGCATATGGGCGCCACCAAAGGCATAAATCATGAAGATAATAGCGACAATCATAAGCGGCGGCCCGAGGGCACGGCGGGTGGCTTCAAGCACCATAACGATACCAATGACGGCAAAAACAACATCTTCTGTCGTCGGCAATCCGGGTCGCTCGGCAAGTTCACGGTAAACAACAAAAATGTAACCTGCGCTGGCAGCAGCAACAAAAGCCAGCACCCAGTCAATGATCGGAATATAGCTACGCGGCGAACCTTTAAATGCCGGGAATGCAAGAAAAGCCAGGAAGATGGCGAACGCCAAATGGATCGAACGCGCTTCTGTTGAATTGAAGAGCCCGATGTTAAATATGTAAGGCAAAGGCGATACGTACCAAAGCTGGAACAAGGCCCATAGGAGCGGCACCCCCCATAGCACCTGCGCTGAAATACCGGTTGGGTTTCGCCCACCCGTATCTGAATCCGCGATCATGTCCGCCAATTCATCCTGAGATGCAACCGGCGCCACTTCTTTTTCATCCGACATAGAATGTCTCCCCAACCAGATATCAGCCTTGAAAGATAGCGACCTTCAAAGCTTCCCCAATGTTACTGTATTTTATTATTTGATTGTTATGTAAAAATAAAACGAGGGGAGCAAGCTCCCCTCGTTTAAATTCAGGCTTACATCCAGCCGCGTTCTTTGTAGTACTTGACCGCGCCGCCATGTAGCGGAGCAGAAAGCGCATCTTTAATCATTTCGCTTTCTTTCAGGTTACCAAATGCAGGGTGCATTTTCTTAAACTGTTTGAAATTACCAAAGACGGCTTTGACAACCTGGTATACCGTATTCTCGGCAGTCCGTGTTGAAGACACAAACGTCGCGCCAACGCCAAAGGTTTTGATGTCATTTGGATTTCCGCGATACATGCCACCGGGGATCGTCGCCCAGCGATAGAACGGGTTATCAGCAATGAGTTTTGCAATCGCAGGATGCTCGAGATTTGCAAACGTTACATCACATGTTGTTGCGGCTTCTTTGTTCAAAGCTGATGGGTTTCCAACAAGCCAGAAGAAGGCATCAATTTTGTTATCGCAAAGCGCGCTTGGCGTCTCGGCAGATTTCATTTGAGCCGTCAATTTAAGATCGGAATTTTGCATTCCCATGGCGCCCCACATAACGCCCCAAGTGGCTTCCGTACCGGAACCGGGGTTACCGATATTGACGCGCATACCTTTTAGGTCTGCAACATTTTTAATGCCGGAATCATTGCGAGCAACAATACTTACGGGCTCTGCATGGACGGAAAACACAGCCCGCAGTTCTTTATAGGGCCCCTGATCCTTGAACTTCGACGTTCCATTGTAAGAATGGTACTGCCAGTCTGACTGAGCAACGCCCATATCCAACTCGCCAGCCCGAATGGTGTTTATGTTATAAACAGAACCACCAGTGGATTCTGCCGAGCAGCGAACTCCGTGGCTCTTTTTACCTTTATTTACCAAACGGCAGATTGACTGTCCGGTCGGATAGTAAACACCGGTAACGCCGCCGGTGCCAATCGTAATAAACTCAACTGCGCTGGCACTTCCAGCTGCAAGCGCAAAACCAGCCGCAGCAGCGGTAGCTACACATACTTTTTTAAATGACATTTAATTAAGCCTCCTTGAGATAAGAACCCTAAACGTTAAGGGCTACCAATAACCGCCAGAAAAACCGACGGGTTGACCGCATCCAGCTCTATCAGGACACGATCATCGTTTCGAATTTGCAACACAGTTTTATGTTTGCTGCTCATATTCATCAAGAAGTGTAACACAGGCTTACTCCGGCGCAAGCACCGCGGCACAGGCAAATCGAGCTCTAACACGTAACGAAAAGTGCTTAAAATCTTATGAGTTCACGCAACTTTTAGATCGGAAAGCACGGAATCGATTGCGGCCCCTAATTTTTCAACCAGTTCAGCAACCTGTTCTTGTTGAATAATAAAGGGTGGCGCCAACAAAATGTGATCACCATGCTTTCCATCCGCTGTCCCGCCAGACGGATAACAGATCAACCCATGCTCCATGGCCTTTTGTTTGATCAGAGCGTGCGTTTTCAGATTAGCAGGCAGTGTTTCCTTGGTATTACGGTCTGCAACAAGCTCAATCCCTCGAAACAAACCCCGACCACGAATATCACCAATATTTGCGTGATTTCCGAAACGCTCATGCAATTGGCGATCCAATTCATTGCCTTGTTTTTGTACGTTTTCCAGGAGTCGTTCAGAGGCTATTTTTTGCTGAACAGCCAATGCCGCCGCACACGCAACCGGATGCCCCAGATAGGTGTGGCCATGCTGGAAAAAACCAGATCCAGACCTGATCGCCTCATGGATTGTCTTGGATGCCAGCGTCGCTCCAATCGGTTGATAACCGGCTCCCAGACCTTTTGCAATGGTCACAATATCAGGAGAAACGCCATCCTGCTCGCAGGCGAACGTGGTTCCAGTTCGTCCCATCCCGCACATCACTTCGTCTAAGATCAACAACACTCCATATTGATCGCAAATTTCTCGAATGCGTTTGAAATAGCCCGGCACCGGAGGGATCACACCAGCTGTCGCTCCGCCAACCGTTTCAGCGATGAAAGCGGCAACGTTTTCTGGGCCAAGCCGCAGAATTTCTGTCTCCAGTTCATTTGCAGACCTCAGCGCATAATCGGCTTCAGTTTCGTCATCGCGCTGCATCCGGTAGGCGTAACAGGGAGAAATATGGCTAGGCTCGACCATCAATTCCTTGAAAGGTTCCCGACGCAAGACGTTGCCACCCACACCGAGCGCGCCGAGTGTATTTCCATGGTAACTTTGCAGTCGCGCAATAAATCGAGTTCGCGAAGGTTCATTGTTCTCGAGATGGTACTGACGCGCCATTTTTAAGGCAGCTTCAACTGCCTCCGAACCGCCAGAAACGAAATACACCGACGAAATCCCGTCTGGAGCTTTGGATATCAAGAGATCAGCCAGTTGTTCCGCCGGCTCGGACGTTAAAAAGGACGTATGGGCGAAGCAGAGTTTATCGACTTGTCCTTTGATCGCTGCAATGACATCCGGATCGCTATGCCCAAGACAGGACACAGCGGCACCACCCGACCCGTCCAGATATCTTTTTCCTTCGCTGTCGATGAGATAAATCCCCTCACCAGCAACGGCCATCGGGGGATCGATTTTTAAGTGGCGATGGAAAACGTGCGTCATAAAACCAAGACCTTTATTCACTTAAATCTAACTCTCAGCATAGGCCGACCCGATCCGGCCTTGCAATGCCTAGAAAGTATCAGACGTCGGTATTTGTTGCGCCGAAGACGCCCTAGGGAGATTCCACATATATATGTACCGCGTTGTTCTTATCGCCGGGTTTTGGACTGACCCCGCCCCGAAACGCCGAGTACTCAGGAACGACAAATATTGTAATGGGATTACTCTTAATTCCCTTCGTACGGAGAACATCCGCAACGGCACGCGCCCGCTTGTTTGCGAGTGCCATGCTAAAGTTAAGCGGCCCTTTTTGCGCCATGAAACCATAAATATTGATGCCAGCGTTCCTGCCCAGTTGAGCCGCTTCCTGTCGTACTTTTTCAAGAGACCACTCTGCTTTGTGATTGACGACCCAGTCATCCACACCGAACCGGAGTTCCGCCACGGGCTCTCGCTTCGGCACTTCCGTTTGCAGCACGGGATATTCTTTTGACATCAGGGCCTGCGTCTGTTCGTCCAGAGCCTGAGTGCGAGCCTCTTGTTGTGACAGTCGAGATTGAATGCGGTCACCCTGCTGGGAAAGCGCAGCCTGGATATGCTCCTCTTGTTGGGAAATCGCCTTTCGGGTGCGTTCTTCTTGTTGTGACAGTTGCGTTTGGATGCGTGCGACATGTTGGGAAAGGTCCGCCCGGATTTGCGAGAGCTCTTGATTGATCTGCTGGCGCTGCCCCGCGTCGTCGGTGGAGGCGTTGGCGACCTGATCTGGCAATGTCCCCAATGTGCGGGTTAGGCGCTTGAATTCCTGTCCAAGGGCCGTGATGTCCCTGCCATTGGCTGCCGTCGCTGTGTCGGTTTTCGCCAGTTGTTCATTCATGGTTTCAAGTTGTTTGAGAAGTTTGCCGATCGCTTGCGGACCGCCACTCTTAACAAAGGAGTTCCACTCAGAAGATACGTTTGATGTGCTTTCACGATCCGATTTTAACGCCGTAATCTGCACTTCCACGTTTCGTATTCTTTGGTTCACCTGATCCATCGCCGCGTTCATCTGTTGCAACAGCCGCTTGTTGCGCTGCTCAAGAATAGCGTCATAGTTTGGCGGATTGACGGCAAGCTTGGCAAAATCCGAGATGCCAACACCAATGAACAACAAATAGATAAAAAGAGCCATGAGCGGTATTTGAGCGCAAATAAAGATTAAAATGCCACGCAGCAATTGATTAGCGCTCATTTCTCATCCCTTTTATCTCAACTTCAAATATCGAATCAGATAATAGCGCGAAACCAAAGGATAAAAAACTCTGAATGCACCAGACGCTTCATACCCATTTTTATGAACATCAGATCGTTTCAATATAAACCTGTCATTGATCGAACTTATCTGGCGTCTTATGGTTTCGCTCTCTTTAATTCGACAGGCAGCATTTCATGGACCTAAAAGATCACATCCGATCCATACCCGACTTCCCGAAACCCGGCATCCTTTTTTATGATATTTCAACACTGTTAGCACATGCAGACGCTTGGCAGGTTGCTTTGGGTCGAATGGCGCGTGATATCAGCCGCCATAACCCTGATGTTCTGGCTGGTATTGACGCACGTGGTTTCCTGGTCGCAGCACCTTTAGCGGCACGGTTGGGCCTTGGGTTTACGATGATCCGCAAGCAGGGAAAGTTGCCAGGGGAAACGATCGCCTATGAGTATGATCTGGAATATGGAACAGACACGATCGAAATACAGGCCGATGCTGTTAAGCCTGGCCAGCGCGTGGTCATTTTGGATGATCTACTGGCAACCGGTGGAACGCTGGGCGCGTCCATCGACCTAATTCGAAAAATCGGTGGAAACCCTGTTGGTGCCGCCTGCCTCATTGAACTGACATTTCTGAACGGCCGTGACAAACTCGGTGACCTGCCGTTTAGCTCGCTGATTGCCTACGACGACTGATATCGGGGCATTCCTTTTTATGGGCTGGCGTGTTTGACGATTTTCTTCATTAACGTTGGCAATGCCAGCCCACCAAAACCATCTGGATTGCACCAGAACCCGTCGGCATTAGTCTGATGGGTCGCTACGCCATGCCAGACGGTAATTTTGAGGTGGAAATGCGTAAAGGTGTGGCTGACCTCGCCCGCCAATTCCTTCCACTCGACATTGAGAGTTGCCTGTTCGGTCGCGTCTTCCGAACACCATGGCTGTTCGCGCCAATCCGTTGAAGGCACTTCGATCATACCTCCCAGCAACCCTTTCTCTGGTCGTTTTCTTAGCCAAATTTCACCATCCGCATTCTCTAGCCAAAAGGCGATACCGTAACGCGTTGGTTTTGGTGGCTTCGGTCTCTTGACCGGATACGTGTCCGCGTCACCTTGTTTTGCTGCCTTGCAGTCGCTCTGCCAGGGACAGGATGGACAATCGGGCGATCGAGGTCGACAAACAGTCGCGCCCAAATCCATCATGGCCTGTGCAAAATCGCCGGGTCGATCCGGTGGCATGATTTTATGTGCTAGAGATCGGACGTTTTCCTTGGACGGGCTGACCGGTTCTTTGATCGCGTATAGTCTGGAGATAACACGTTCTATATTTCCATCGACGGGAACTGTCGGGATGCCAAAGGCTATGGATGAAACCGCAGCAGCCGTGTAAGGACCAATTCCGGGCAGCTTTAAAAGATGCTCTTCCGACGCTGGAAATTCGCCGCCAAAGTCCGCATAAATCACCTGAGCACACTTATGCAGGTTGCGGGCTCTCGCGTAATAACCAAGCCCTTGCCATGCATGCAAGATATCATCCAAATCGGCACGCGCCATTGCCTCCACCGTTGGCCATCGCGTCAAGAACTCTTGAAAATAGGGGGTCACAGTCACCACGGTCGTCTGTTGCAGCATGATTTCAGATAGCCAGACATGATAGGGATCGGATCGGGCAGGACGCACAGATCGCCATGGGAGTTCCCGTGCGTTCGCATCATACCATTGCAACAAAGATTGCGATAAGCCCGACTGCATTATCCGTTTACCCTATGCAAAAAACATCAGCCAGATATCCCAGAACCTTCAAATTGCTCAACCCCAATGCGGGGCCCCTTTGCGTTACCAAAACTTGCCAATTGCCATTTTGTTGACGTTTTACATGCTCTTTTTGGCCACATTTGCTGACTTATACTCCCGCAATGGGGCCAGAAAAGGCGCTTTATTCAAATTAGTGGCCAAAGGAAAGTACGCATGCGGACTATGTCTGATCAGAAACGCCCGATCAATGCATGCAAACCTCAAGGCATTGGTTTTAGGCATTTGCGACATCAGTCCCCTTTCCCTATCATGCTGTCCAACCCTGTGCAGATGGATTTTCTCAGCAATGGACGAGACGCAGAAAAAGACCGATCAAAAACGCACATATGTAACGCAGGCGTTGGGCAAATCGATATCCCGGTTGACGCAAAACACCTATGGAAAACGGGGATTCGCCGACGGCGAAATTCTGCGTCACTGGCCAACTATCGTCGGCGCTTTATTGGCGAAAGCATCTTTGCCGGAAAAAATCATCTACCCCAACAACAAAAATGGCGACGGCACGTTGCACCTGCGCGTCGGCAATCCGGGGTTGGCTCTCGATATACAGCACATGGAACCCACCATACTCGAGCGTATCAATGCCCACTTTGGTTATCGCGCCGTCGGTCGTCTGAAAATCATTCAGGCGCCCCTACCCGCTCAAACGGAAAAAGCACACTTCGCACCGAAGCCATTGGACGCGCAAGAAGAACGCGCCCTTGCTCAAAACTTAAGCCCCGTCGAAGATGCCGACCTGAAGCAGGCTTTGGAAAAACTGGGGCATTCCGTGACTGGCCGAAACAAGGCCTGAACCAACCTGACTTCACGAAAACGTTAATCGAACACGGGCTGAACCTGTGTTTCGTTACATATCTTGTGGATAACTCTTGAAAAGGGGTCGACTCTACTAACCCCACGATTCTATATTCACCAACATCTTGTGCTTAGGAGGCCATATTGTCGAGATTTATACTAGGTTTTGTAGTTGTATTGGGACTTTCCTTACCGTTTTCTGCCGCTTTCATGACATCTGCGCATGCAGCCATTGCCGATAACGAAGACGCCATGAAAGAAATGGTACTCGGCGATGAAAACGCCCGGGTCACTGTAATTGAGTATGCCTCTCTGGGCTGTCCGCATTGTGCCAATTTCCACGCGAACACCTTCCCGGAAATCAAAAAGAACTATATTGATACCGGCAAAATCAAGTTTATCTATCGGGATTTCCCGCTCGGCAACCCAGCGCTGGCGGCAGCGATGATTGCACGCTGTGCTGGCTCATCACGTTATTTTGGAATGGTTGATATCTTTTTCAGAGGGCAGCCCCAATGGACACGTGCCGATAACCCGCTTCAAGCGTTATCAAAAATAGCGCGTTTTGGTGGCATGAGCGAAACCGATGTCGGGGCTTGCCTGCAAAATCAGGAACTTCTTACGCATATCCAGAACAAGGCCCGCGATGGCGCCGAGAAATTCGAAATCAATTCAACACCGTCTTTCGTTATCGATGGAGAAACGATTTCTGGCGGCATGCCATATGAAGATTTCAAAAAAATACTTGATAAAGCCCTTAACAAATCAATCTAAAGGTCTAACGCGTGCTTCAATTTAATAAATTACGCCTCAGCGGCTTTAAATCTTTTGTCGACAACACCGAACTTATGGTCGAGCTTGGCTTGACCGGTGTAGTCGGACCAAACGGCTGTGGAAAATCGAACCTTGTTGAAGCACTGCGTTGGGTTATGGGGGAAACCTCGGCCAAACAAATGCGCGGGAGCGAGATGGACGATGTCATCTTTGGCGGCACATCAAGCCGCCCGCCCCGCAACATTGCCGAAGTCGCGCTGGCGCTGGATAACGGACAACGCTCTGCACCTGCTCAATTTAATGAGTCGGAAGAACTCGAGGTTACACGTCGTATTGAGCGTGAAAAAGGTTCTAAATACCGCGTAAATGGTAAGGAAGTTCGAGCACGCGACGTGCAATTGCTGTTTGCAGATTCTGCGACAGGGGCGCGTTCAACAGCCATGGTCAGCCAAGGCCGCATCGGTGCGATCATCGCCGCGAAACCGGAACAAAGGCGATCGTTACTGGAAGAAGCGGCAGGCATTACCGGCCTGCATTCGCGCCGTCATGAGGCAGAACTGCGCCTTCGCGCTGCGGAAACCAATCTGGAGCGTCTGGATGATATTCTGGTGACCCTGGACACCCAGATGCAAAACTTGAAGAAGCAATCGCGTCAAGCGACCCGCTATCGGAACTTGAGCGATCACATTCGCAAAGCGGAAGCAACGTTGTTTCACTTGCGCTGGACGGCTGCGGATACTGATCTTGAGGAATCACGCGCCAAGTTTACGACAATCCAAGCACAGGTTACGGAACTCACCGCGATGGCCGGTGCTGCGTCGGTTAATCAGGCGGAATGTGCCGAAAGGCTGCCCGCGTTACGTGAAGCAGAAGCTGCGACGGCTGCAGAACTACATCGCCTGACGGTCGCCCGTGAAGGCCTCGATCAGGAAGAAGCCCGCGTTCAGCAAGCCGCAATGGAGGCCGATAGTCGGCGTCAACAACTGGAACGCGACGAAGCCCGCGAACGGACAATCGCTGAAGATGCGACCACAGCCGTGCAGAGACTTGAAGAGGAACGGACACAGGTCGAACTCTCCAGAGAGGGAGAGGAAGAAGCCAGGGAAACCACACTCGAACGCCTCGAGCAGGCCAACGAGGCGGTTGAAACCCTGGATGCACAAATGAACCAGTTGACCGAGCAGGTCGCGGCAAGCGAAGCGCAACGGAATGGCTTAACCAATCGTCTGCGAGAACTGGATAACCGTCTCGAGCGCTTAAAAGCCCGTTCGCTTGAGATAGAAAGCCAGCGCGAAGAACTTGAAGCGCAAAGCCCGGATGCGGAATCAGTTGTCGGGGCCGAAGCAGACCTTGACGCGGCACGGGCCGCCGTTGAAGAAGCCAAAATGCAGCGTGAGACCCTTGAAGAACAGCGCATTGAAGCTCAGGACAAAACCCAGGAAGCCGTATCTTTGCTGCAGGAAGCGACAGCGCAAAAAACGGCATTGGTCGCGGAAGAACAGGCGCTGGCCCGTGTTCTGGCGACAACCGAAGATGAACTCTGGCCGCCAATGATTGATGCCGTCACCGTCGAACCTGGTTTTGAAACGGCGCTCGGTGTGGCCATGGGCGAAGATTTATCTGTGCCGTCAGATGAAGCTGCCCCTGCCCATTGGCGCTCCTATCCACCGTTCGATTCAATTCCGGAACTGCCTGACAACATCACCCCATTAAGTGATGTCGTCAAAGGTCCGGCGGCTTTGACACGGCGATTAAGCCAGATCGGGATCGTCAACGATGATGATCAGGGCAAAATCCTGAGCACCCGCCTTCAGCAAGGTCAGCGTATCGTCAGCAAAGGGGGGAGTTTATGGCGGTGGGACGGTTTTACCGTATCATCGGGTGCGACGACGGCGGCGGCGGCACGGCTTGAGCAACGGAACCGGCTTAATGAAATTCGCGCCCAGCTTTCCGATGCGCAACAAAAAGTCGATGCCTGCGAAAATGGTCGTGACCTGGCGAGACGCCGCGAAGAGGAATTGCGCGGCGCCGAGCATGCAACACGCGAAGCAGTATCCGCTTCCGAGCGCAAGCTGAATGAAGCCCGCGATCTATTAGGACAAATCAAGGAAAAGGTTTCTGCTTATGCATCCCGTGTAGAAGGCCTTTCAGACTCATCACATTCCAATCAACAGGACCTGGAAGAAACGTCAATTGCCCATAACGAGGCCAAACGACAACTCGACGACATCGCCGACCCGACAGCAGAACGAGAACAGGTCGCGGCGATGCGTGCTGAACTGGCCGAACGCCGCGCAGAACAATTGAATTGCCAGAGCCAGCATGATGCGCTGGAGCGTGAAGCCCAGGGCCGTGCACAACGATTACTCGACATCGCAAACGAAGTCCGATCCTGGCAACAGCGCCGCGATGGATCGGCAGAACAACTGGAAGCCCTTGCCGAGCGGAGGGAGTCGATTAAAGACGAATTGGCGAAACTTGATGAACGCCCCGCAGAGATTGCCGAACAGCGCGAAGTCCTTTTAACCAGTATCGAAGCCTCGGAAGTCAAGCGCAATGCCTCTGCTGATGCCCTGCAAACGGCTGAAAATGCGCTCAGGGAAGCCGATAACATTCTCCGCGAAGCCGAAACCGCTCTGGCACACGCACGCGAACAAATGGTCCGCACAGAAGGTTCAGTTGAGCAGGCGCGACAAGCCTGTCTGGCAATTTCAGAACGGGTTCGTGATCAGTTGAATTGCCGTACAGATCAACTGTTCGAATTGGCAGAGTTGAAGGAAGATCAGCCTCTTCCAGAGTTGGAAGCGACAGAACGAAGGGTAGACCGCCTGCACAAGGAACGCGAAACCATGGGACCGGTCAACTTGAGGGCCGAACAAGAATCCAAGGAGATGGATGAACAAATCACGTCTCTGAACGAAGAGCGCGACGATCTCATTCAAGCCATCGAAAAATTACGTCACGGCATATCAGAACTCAACAGGGAGGGCCGAGCCCGGCTTTTGGCGTCTTTCAAAGAAGTCGACAGCCATTTCCAAGATCTTTTCGTGCGATTATTTGGTGGCGGTCACGCGCATTTGGAATTCACAGAAAGCGACGACCCGCTTCAGGCAGGTCTGGAGATTCTTGCCAGCCCGCCAGGCAAAAAACTTCAGGTGTTATCGCTTCTCTCGGGTGGGGAGCAGGCTCTGACCGCACTTTCTCTGCTTTTTGCTGTGTTTTTGACAAATCCGGCACCAATTTGCGTGCTCGATGAGGTTGATGCCCCTCTCGATGATGCCAATGTCGACCGCTTTTGCACCATGCTTGAAGAGATGGCTGCGAACGAAAAAACACGATTCTTGGTAATTACCCACCACAGAATGACCATGGCTCGGATGGATCGGCTATTTGGTGTGACGATGTCTGAACGCGGGGTCTCTCAATTGGTGAGTGTTGACCTTGAAAAGGCAACAGCGTTGCGTGATGCGGGCTAATCCTTTATAAGTCCTTGAAAATTAGGATTATTTAATGGCAGATGACCCCGAAAAAGACGCCCTGGACGCACTTGGCGCGCGCTTGAAAGAGGCAAAAAAGGATCATATTGACCCGACCCGAATTCCGACAAATCAAGAGTCAGAAAAAGGTAACGCACTGGGTCTTGCTTTTCGGGTGGGCGTTGAGTTAATTTCCGCCGTCGCTGTTGGTACTGCCATCGGGTGGGGCCTGGATTATTGGCTCGATACGCGACCGTGGTTGATGCTTGTATTTATCGTCTTGGGCGGTGCAGCAGGGATCATAAATGTTTATCGGATGGCCAGCGGCTTTGGTTATGCTGCCGGTTATCAAAAGGAAAATTCAACTACGGGCCCCGATGCCGGGGATCGTAAGGATGAGGGGAAATAAGACATTGGCTGAAGGTCAGAGTCCACTCGCACAGTTCGAGATCAAAACACTTATCCCGATGCAAATCGGCGGTATTGATGCCTCGTTCACAAATTCATCGGCTTTCATGGTGGCAACAGTCCTCGCGGTTAGTCTGTTCCTGATCGTTGGCATGCGGCGCAGCGCACTGGTGCCTGGCCGTTGGCAATCGATTGTTGAACTCAGCTATATTTTCATAGCGAACCTGCTGAAAGACACTGTTGGATCTGAAGGGCGGCCCTATTTTCCGTTTATTTTCACGATCTTCATGTTTGTCCTGTTCGGCAATCTGTTCGGCATGATCCCCTACAGCTTTACATTCACGAGCCACATCGTTGTGACGTTTACGATGGCCTTATTCGTGTTTTTGGGGGTCACGATCATCGCAATTGCCAAGCATAAGATGCATTTCTTCTCGTTTTTTATGCCTCCCGGGGTGCCCATGTACATGGCACCATTGCTGATCCCGATCGAAATCATTTCCTATCTGTCGCGCCCTATTAGCCTGAGCGTTCGTTTGTTCGCAAACATGCTGGCAGGTCACACCCTGATGAAAGTGTTCGCTGGGTTTATTGTCGCACTTGGCGTTTTTGGTGTCGCTCCGTGGATTTTCGTGGTTGCCCTGACCGGTCTGGAAATTGTTATCGCATTCTTGCAGGCGTTCGTGTTTACGATCCTGACCTGCCTGTATCTCAACGACGCTCTACATCTTCACTAAGAGTGTTATTACCTATTACTAAAATTAGCTGATTTAATTAGAAAGGAACTTAATATGGAACTCGAAGCTGCAAAGCTCATAGGCGCTGGTTTGGCTGTTATTGGTGTTATCGGCTCTGGAATTGGTATTGGAACGATCTTCGCTTCCTTCATTCAGGCTGTTGGCCGCAATCCTTCTGCTCAAGGTGCTGTTTTCCCGATGACAATGCTGGGCTTCGCCCTTGTTGAAGCTATCGCTCTGTTTGCATTGGTTATCGCACTCGTTATTCTCTTCGGTTAAGAGACGCGTTTTCGCCTGATGTCTGGGCGGGGGTCCCGCCCAGCAGTAGGTTTATGAGAGGATTATAATATGCCTCAACTTGATATCTCGACCTTTTCGGCACAAATCGTTTGGTTGGTAATCTCGTTTGCAGCCTTGTTTATTGTCATGTGGCGAATTGCTGTACCACGCATCTCGGATGCACTGGAACAGCGTCAAAATCGCATGGATGACAATTTGTCAAAGGCAGCAGAACTTCAAAAAGAAGCGGAAGCGGCTATTGAAGCATACGAAACGTCTTTGGCAGATGCCCGTGCATCGGCGCATGCCGCAATGGCTGATGTTCAGGCGACGCTGGCGTCTGAACAAGAAGCCCGTGATGCTGAATTGAACGCCAAGATTAAAACAATGCTGAGCGACAGTGAAGCCAGCATTGCCAAGGCAACCGAAGAAGCCATGAGTAACGTTCGTGACGTCGCAGAAGAAGTTGCATCCGCAGCAGCCGAGCGGTTGCTGGGTGAAGCTGTTGAAGCCAAGGTCGTTACGTCCGCTGTTGATACAGCCACCAAAGCCCGAAACTAGGAGGATTTAGAATGATACATGATCCCACATTTTGGGTAGCGACGGCATTTATCGCGTTTCTGCTGGTTCTTGTTTACCTCAAGGTTCCTGGCAGTGTTGGTGCACAGTTGGATAAACGAGCTGACAAGATCAAATCTGACTTGGATGAAGCGGAAGCTTTGCTCAAAGAAGCCCAGGATCTATTAGCCACTTACCAGAAAAAGCAACGCGATGCAGCCAAAGAAGCGCAGGCGATTGCTGATCACGCAAAAGAAGAAGCTGAGAGAATGCTTGTACAAGGCCGCGAGCGGCTGGCCGAGACACTGGCCCGGCGTGAGCAACTTGCGAAGACCCGAATTGCACAGGCCGAAGCCGCTGCAATTGATGACGTTCGCGTAAGAACCGTTGATATTGCAATGGATGCAACCCAGGCCATTTTGGCGAAGGGAATTGCAGCATCCAAAGCCAACGCCATGATCGACGATGCGATCAAAGAGTTACCGAGCAAGCTTCACTAGGCCTGTTCAAAACGAGATTATAAAAAAGGGGAGCTTTTCAGCTCCCCTTTTTTGTTTCAAATGTGATACTTAGTTCGCCTATAAATAGCCACGCTTGGCTAAATTCTCC
Organism: Rhodospirillales bacterium; assembly: GCA_048262655.1. Lineage (GTDB taxonomy): Bacteria > Pseudomonadota > Alphaproteobacteria > Rhodospirillales > Casp-alpha2 > JABMNT01. The sequence goes on from JBLXEY010000001.1 coordinate 112,110, forward strand.
ATCAAGGCACGGGCACCAAACGTCCAGGGCTCGGCTTTGTCACTGGTATCAACCCGTTGGACCAACCGTCCCAATAAAGGTGTCGAGATAGAGACGATATCGCCGATCTTGTGGGTGAAACCCTCGCCCGGGGTGTCCCGGTCTTCGGTAGGTGCGAACATCGTGCCCAGCATCAATAGAAAGCCATCTGGATACTGATGAACGCGACCAATCGTCTGACTTACGATATCGGCCGGGTCACGGCTGATTTGCGACATGGAACTGGCCCCTTGCAGCACGTATCCATCTTCACCAACAACCTCCATGCTCAAGTCGCAAGCGCGTAAGTCATCGAGGGAATAGGTATCATCAAATAAACGAATGAAAGGACCCACACCGCAGGACGCATTGTTATCCTTGGCTTTACTCAACAACAAAGCGCTGCGGCCTTCAAAATCCCGCAAATTCACATCATTGCCCAGTGTGGCTCCCTTGATATCGCCTTTTGAATTGACACAAACGGCGACTTCTGGCTCTGGATTATTCCAGGTAGAACGCGGATGCAGGCCAACGTCCATTCCCGGGCCAACGGCTGACATGGGTTGTGACTTGGTAAAGACTTCCGCATCCGGGCCGATGGCAACTTCCAGATATTGCGACCACAAGTCCCGCTCGACCAATTCCTCTTTCAAGCGCTGCGCATCGTCAGAACCCGGCACAATTTCAGATAAATCAGCGCCAATGGATTGATTAATTTCTTTACGAATTTCAACGGCGCGCTGCGGATCGCCTTTGGCCCGCTCTTCAATGACACGCTCCAGCATACTGGCAGCGAAGGTAACGCCAGCCGCCTTCAAAGCTTGCAAATCACTTGGTGCCAAGAGGTAGGGTTTCGACGTATCACGACCTTCCGCGACACTGTTCGCGAACAGATCCGCGAGTGTCCCCAGATTTTCGCCCAATGTGGCCCCCTTCACGGCAGCAGCCGGGTCATCCATCTCCAGAAGGGCGCAAGTCGTTGTTGCAACCGACATGATGTCAAAAACGCCCTCTTCGCGTACAACGGCGACAACGGGGCCCGCATTTTTACCAGGCACCCAAACTCGAGTGATCAAAGTTCCCGCGCAGCCATCATCTGGCAGGCAATTCTCCGGGCTCATACGTTCACGAATAGACATTTTGTTCTCCCATGGTTTTCTTGATTTAACTGACTAGCGAATAAAGTCGATCCACTGATCTTCGGTCATCACCTGAAGGCCCAACTCTTCCGCTTTTCTGAGTTTAGAGCCCGCACCGGGCCCCGCAATGACGATATCCGTCTTTTTTGAGACAGAACCCGCAACTTTTGCGCCAAGGCTCTCCGCTTTTGCTTTGGCTTCTGAGCGCCCTAACGTTTCCAGCGTTCCTGTAAACACAACGGTTTTGCCAGCAACCGGAGAGGCGCTCTCATCGGGAGCAACGAACTCCTGCACATCCAAAAGACTATCCAGATCGCGAAGAACCTCGCGATTTTGATCTTCGGCAAAAAACATCAGGATATCATTGGCCATTGAAACGCCAATGCCATCGATATTAATCAGGTCCTGATAGCTGTCTGACTGGTGATCCTGCGCCCTGTCCATGGCTTCGCGCCAGGCGCTCAGTGTGCCATATTGTTTGGCTAGCAAGCGGCCTGTCGCCTGCCCCACTTGCGGGATTCCCAAAGCAAATATAAAGCGGGGCAATTCTATATTCTTTCGCGCATCCAGCGCATCAAACAGGTTTTCAAGGGACTTGTCCCCCCACCCTTCGCGGCCCTCAATTTCGCTGCTTTTTTCGGGTAGCCTGAAAATATCGGCTGGCGATTTGATCAGACCATCGCGCCAAAAATTCTCTATGTGTTTACCACCAAGGCCTTCAATATCAAACGCGTTGCGAGAGACAAAATGCTTCAGGCGTTCAACCGCCTGTGCTTCGCAAACCAGTCCGCCGGAACAGCGCTTGGCGACCTCTCCGTCTTCGCGGATCACGGCACTGCCGCAAACCGGGCACACATCGGGATATTCATAAGCGACAGCATGAGCGGGACGCTTATCCAGCAAGACTTCAACAATTTGCGGGATGACATCACCGGCACGCTGAACAATCACATGGTCACCGACGCGGGCATCCAGGCGCTTGATTTCATCTTCATTGTGCAGGGTTGCGTTCGAGACAACGACACCGCCGACGGTGATCGGCTCCAGTCTGGCGACCGGGGTTAACACTCCCGTGCGACCGACCTGAATATCAATTGAGTTGAGGACCGTTTGCGCTTTCTCCGCCGGGTATTTATGCGCCGTAGCCCAGCGCGGTGCCCGACTGACAAACCCCAGGCGTTCTTGCAGATCAAACAGGTTCACTTTGTAAACCATACCATCGATGTCGTAATCGAGGCTGGATCGAATATCACCAATATGGCGATAATGCGCGAGTGCTTCATCGGCATTGGCACACAGCATTGTCTGCGGGTTGACCTGAAAACCCCAGTTTTTCAGGTTCGCAAAAAACTCCCACTGGCTGGCACCAATATGACCGCTGACTTCGCCAAAAGCGTAGGCAAACATCGATAGCGGGCGGGACGCCGTCACAGCGGTATCGAGTTGCCTTAAACTTCCTGCCGCTGCATTCCTTGGGTTGGCGAAGACTTTGTCACCTGACGCTTCCTGACGCTCATTGAGTGCCCTGAAATCGGCTTTTGCCATATAGACCTCGCCCCGGACTTCAAGAACCTCCGGAACATTTGCAGCCTTGATAACATGCGGCAGATTCTTAAGGGTTTTTATATTTTGTGTGATGTTTTCGCCGGTCATGCCGTCACCACGCGTCGCGGCCGAGACCAATTGGGCGTTCTCATATCGCAGGTTAACAGACAGCCCATCGATTTTCGGTTCGGCGACAACATCAACAGGTGCATCTGCCGCCAGATTTAAAAACCGTCGTACCCGTGTAAAAAATTCCACAACGTCTTCGTCCGAAAAGGCGTTTCCAAGTGACAGCATTGGCCGTGCATGCGTGATTTTCCCAAAGCCACTGGCGACAGGCGCGCCGACGCGCTTGGTCGGGCTATCGGCACGAATGAGCTTTGGAAAGCGAGCCTCAATGGCTTCATTACGTTTACGCAAGGCATCGTAATCTGCATCGGATATTTTAGGCGCATCTTTCTGATGATAAGCGATATCGTGTTTAGCGATGTCCTTGGCCAGTTGTTTCAACTCGACCAGCGCATCCAACTCCGACAGCGCATCCACCGGCACTTCTGTCATGGGGTGCTGCCCGCAAGCAAACTGTCTGCGGCCGCCCTCGCTTCATCGGTAACCTGCGCTCCTGCCAGCATTCTGGCGATTTCTTCTTTTCGCTCGTCGCGATCTAACGCGGCAACAGTGGTCGCGGTCCGTTGATCTGCCACCTCAGCCGCATCCAGCGATTGCCCTGATTGGGATTTTGCGACCCGCCAATGGGTGCGACCGCGCGCAGCGACTTGTGGTGAGTGGGTCACCACAAGAATTTGATTGGTTTTTGCCAGCCGAGACAAGCGTTCACCGACAGCCGCCGCAACCGCACCGCCAACGCCCGCATCAACTTCATCGAAAACCAGCGTCGCGATGGTATCGGATTCTGCCAGCACCACTTTTAACGCCAGCATGAACCTAGCCATTTCACCACCAGAGGCAATTTTATTAAGCGGCCCCGGCGGATTTCCTGGATTGGTCGCCACTAAAAAGGCAATGCGGTCGATGCCATTGGCGGACCAATTCTCTTCTTCAAATTCACTGACGTCCGTGATGAATTTTGCGTTCCCCAATTTAAGAGCGACCAGCTCTTTTGAAACCGCTTGATCCAGTGCTTCAGCTGCAGTTTTGCGGCGCCTACTCAGTTTGTTGGCGGCATCAATATAAGCCTGTTTCGCTGCTGCCTCCTCGCGCTGCAAAACAGCAAGACGCGCACCGCCGTCTTCAACGGCTTGCAAATTATGGGTCAGACGATCTTTCAATTCCGATAGGTCATCGACCAGAACATTGTGTTTCCGAGCCAAAGCCCGCAGCGCGAACAAACGCTCTTCAGCATTTTCCAGTTCGTTCGGGTCCAGATCCAATTCTTGCGAGACCCGTTCTAACTGATTGATGGCCTCCGCCGTTTCATTAATCGCACGGTCGAGAATACCAATCACACCATCTAACCGGTTTTCCGCCTTTTCAGCGACCCGGCCAAGCTCCCGTGCTGCTTTTTGCAACCGTTCGTCGGCACCATTGTTCATCCTGAGTTGGCCCAGCGCATCGTTCATAGCTGACATCAACTGTTCGCCATGCATCATTAGGGCGCGTTTCTCCGCAAGCCGTGTTTCCTCGCCGGGCTCCGGGTTAAGCTTCTCCAATTCATCGACCGCATGGCGTAAAAATTCTTCATCACGGCGGGCGGTTTCAATTTCCTGCTCCAATTGCGCTTTTTCTTGGGCTTTTGCATGCCACGTCGCAAAGCCCCGCGAAACGTTAGCCAATAAGTCGCGATAGTCGCCAAAGGTATCAAGAATGGTTCGGTGATGCGCCGGATTCAATAAGCGTTGATTGTCAAATTGACCGTGGATTTCAACGATCAACTCGCCAATTTTCCGAAGCAGGCCAACGCTGACCGGCTGATCATTGATGAAAGCCCGCGACTTGCCATCCTGGCCGAGCACGCGCCTCAAAAGCAACTCCCCGCCTTCAGATGCAATGCCCTGTGCTTCCAGCATTTCCAAGGCCGGATGAGACATTGGCAAATCAAAATCCGCTGTGACAGAGGCTTGTGGCGTTCCGTGGCGCACAAGCCGTGCTTCAGCCCGGGCCCCCATGGCCAAGCCCAATGAGTCCAGGAGGATGGATTTTCCGGCACCGGTTTCACCCGTCAAAACGCACAGGCCCGGTTCAAATTTCAAATCAAGATGCTCAATGAGAACAACATCGCGTATGGCGAGACTGGTCAGCATTTTTGGGGCGGCCTTTTACCAGTGTCTAGAATTTCTTCCAGATCTCATACCAGGCAGCCTCATTTTCCGGCTCGCCTTCTATGGTGACCTCTTTGCCGTCTTCGACACTACTGACGCGAACTGATTTATTTTCCATCATTTCGTAAGAATCAATATACCACTCGCTCCCCGGATAATTATGCCCGAGAACAGCCGCGGTCTTGCGGGCTTCAACCGGCAATCCGAGAGCAAAATAGGCTTCTGTCATGCGGTGCAACGCCTCCGGCACGTGGGTCGTCGTCTGATATGTTTCTACAACCGCTTTAAAGCGGTTGATCGCAGCAAGATATTGGCCCTGTGAATGGTAATACCGACCAATCTCCATCTCTTTTCCGGCCAAGTGGTCGTTGGTCAAATCCAGTTTGATCCTGGCATCGCGCGAATATTTGGAGTTGGGGAATCGCGTAACGAGTTCGCGGAGCGATGTCAGCGCCAACTCAGTCATTTTTTGGTCACGCGCCACATCGGATATTTGCTCATAATAGCTTAATGCCTTCAAATAATAGGCGTAGCTGATATCCTTATTCGCCGGATGAAGTTGAATAAAGCGGTCCAGGGCAACCACTGCCTCATCATAGCGATTCGCCTGATAATAGGCATAAGCGGCCATTAACTGGGCCTTGGTCGCCCACACGGAATAGGGATGCTGGCGTTCAACCTCATCAAACTTTTCTGTGGAGGAGCTATATTTGCCCTCCTGCATAAAATCGATCGCGGCGTTGTAAAGGTCTTCAACGGGCGCTTCGACGTATTCTTTCTTTTCTGTGCCCAACGCACAGCCACCGACGATGATGGCCATACACGCGGCCAAGCCGATTTTTTGAAACCGCGAATAACGCAAAGAAAGTACCTGACGTGTAACCATTCGAAGGGTTGCCTGTTTCTATCCAAACGACTTGAGGATTATATCATATGTGCAGGGGCGCATGGCAAGACAATGCCTGATAAAAGTCTGTTTAACAAAAAAACCCTGCAAAGGGCAGGGTTTCGTAGGCTTGCTTAAAAGAAAACGGCTTATGCAGAAGCGGATAAAGCCTGTGTTTCTGCGAAAATACCACCATCAATCGCCGTTTTAACAGCATCGCCACGCAGTTCATCAAAGCTCCACGCGTCATCATCCGCAAACAATGCACGCAACAAAGCATTATTCAACGCATGCCCGGAACGCTTACCCGCAAATTTGCCAAGAATCGCCCCGCCCGCAAGGAACAGATCGCCAACAGCATCCAGCATTTTGTGACGCACAAACTCATCGTCAAAACGAAGACCATCTTTATTCATAATTTCCAGGCCATCGACGACAATGGCGTTATCCAGAGAGCCGCCTTTACCAAGGCCCGCCGCCTGCATCGCTTCCACTTCGTTCAGGAAACCAAAAGTCCGTGCCCGCGCCAATTCCTTGCAAAAGCTGCCATTTTTCATCCCCACCTGAAGCGCCTGACTGGAAACAGCAGTCCCTTCAAAATGAACGGAAAAATCAATGGAGAAACTGGAATCTGGCTCCAGCGTTGCTGTTGCCTCGCCTTCTTCAACAGAAATCGGCTTCAAAATACGAATGACGCGACGCGGCTGATCCTGCTCAACCACTCCTGCGCACTCAATCAAAAAGACAAACGGCCCGGAACTGCCATCCATTACGGGAACTTCCGGCCCACTCACTTCAACAACAACGTTATCAAGGCCACACCCCGCAAGCGCCGCCATCAGATGCTCAATGGTTCCAACCCGAACGCCATGTGCGTTGGCAATCACCGTGCACAAACGGGTATCAACCACATGATCCCAACGCGCCGGAATGATCGACTTATCATCTTCAACATCGGTGCGCTTAAAAACAATACCGCTGCCCGCAGGCGCTGGCTTCAGAACCAGATTAACCGGCTCACCGGAATGCAGCCCCACACCATCACAATTAACAACGCTTTTCAGCGTACGCTGATAAACCACTTGTTCTACTGCGGGGTTTTCAGTCAGCTCAATGTTTGGTGTGCTCATAATCGACATCGTTTCCGTTGCTTAAGTCTTTTTATCTTTTTAACATCTGAATAATCTAAAAACTCAGCTTATCCAGACGATCCCAACCTAATTATACTTAGGCGCAGTCGTCTGAGGATGTTTTTAGCAATACCCCATTGTCCACACAAATCACTCTTTGTTTCCGAACGTTTCACACTCTTGGCTATAAGTCATCACGCTCAACGTTAGAAACAGTATCCAATGTTTTTAACGGGTTAGGATAATTACAGGTATGACTGCATTGCCCGAAACACACGGAACCTCACTCTAACCCGACCTGTTTACCCTGCATTATGTAAATTATGTGTAAAAGTCTGCCGATTTCTGACGAAAGTTTTGTCAAAATTGTAGAATCGACTTAGGGCAAGATAGCTAACCGGGACAATTTAAGCACAATAGGATCGTTCTAACGTGATCACACATGATGTGCGCATTAAGCCGAATATCGCCCTGCACGTCGCTTAGGTAATTGGAAGCCGAATTGTCGCGCTCAGGCCAGGATGGTTGTCGGACAGCGTGACACTCCCCCCATGAGCAATTGCGATTGCCCGGACGAGACTTAAGCCAAGGCCGGAGCCGGAAGTTGTTCGTTGACTATCCAGGCGAGCGAACCGTTCGAAGACAACGGCCTTCTTGTCATCGGGAACCCCCGGCCCCCGATCCGACACCGTAATTTCATATGCGCCCGTGCCTCGCCTTAGAGTAATGGAGACTTCATCGCGCCCATAGCGCAGGGCATTTTCGATCAAATTTGCAACGGATTGGGACAACAAGGTTCGATCGGCAGCGGCCAAGATGCCGGCTTCGAAATCGGTTTTGAAGGCCACGCCCGCCTCCGTTGCACTCGGTTCATACAGCTCCGCCAAATCGGTTAGCATGGCTCCGATATCAATTGTTTGAAAGGGCTCGTGCTTAACCCCGGCTTCAAGCCGGGCGATGGAAAGCAAAGATGTAAACACCCCCAACAACCGGTCAATCTCCTTAATGATTGCCGCCAAAGCGTCTTTGGCTTCATCAAGGGTTTTTGCACTGGAAATCGCGTTCTCAGCCTCTGCCCGGACCCGTGCGAGAGGAGAGCGCAAATCATGCGCAACATTATCTGAGACTTCGCTCATTCCGATCATGAGATGCTCGATGCGCTCGAGCATTAAATTGAAGGTCGCTGACAGACGATCAAGCTCATCATCACGCCCTGATAACGGCAGACGCCCGGTCAGGTCCCCCACAGAAATTTCATTGGCCGCAAGACTGGTGTTATTGACCCGAACCAGCATCCGGTGACCTACAAAAACACCCCCAATTCCGCCTAAAAAAAGTGTCGCGACCAGCCCCCAAATCAACATTCTTCGTAAAGTGAACTCGATATCCCGAATGGACTGAATATCGCGACCAACCAGAAGGATCGCACCTTCAGGCAAATGAAACACGCGGGCCCGCGCAGCGTGTTGAAGCGTTATGTCCTTGCCGTTCTCTAATTCCAACGATTGATTAATCGTAAAGTCTATCCAGCCATCGGCCGCATCGACATTCTTTGGCAGGTTTTTCAGATTGCCAACAATGTATGCACCACTTTTATTTCCAACGAAATATAACCCGGCTCCCGGACGGCTACTGCGCCCCCGAATTGTCCGCGCCAATCGGGAAATACCGCCGCTGGCATATTGCTCAGCCAGCCCTTGCGTTTCCGCATTAATGGTCTCGTCCGTTTGTCGCGACAGTTGCTCGGTACTGCTTATGTAAATGAAACCAGACAGAATGACCGCTGCCAAAAAAAACAGAATCGTATAACCGAACGCGATACGAACCACAGAAATCCGAAAAATGCTGAGACCTTTTAGCATCGGTTTCATTTACGTTCGCTCAACATATACCCCGCACCCCGTATGGTATGCAGTAACGGCACGCTAAAGCCTTTATCAATTTTTCCGCGAAGCCGCGAGACCTGCACATCGATAACGTTGGTTTGCGGATCGAAATGATAATCCCAGACATGTTCAAGCAACATGGTGCGGGTCACAACTTGCCCAGAATGACGCATCAAAAATTCCAGCAACTTGAACTCGCGTGGCTGAAGTGAAATACGTTCGGCGCCCCGGCGCACGTCGCGGGTCAATACATCCAGTCGCAGGTCGGCAACTTCGAGCTTACTTGCAACCTGATCTGGCGCATGGCGACGTACCAGACTTTCAATACGCGCCAAAAGCTCAGACATTGCGTAAGGTTTGATCAAATAATCATCGCCACCGGCCTGAAGACCTTCAACCCGTTGATCAACATCACCCAGCGCACTCAGGAACAGAACCGGCGTCACAATGTCCAAGGCACGCAATCGTTTTACCAATGACAGTCCATCAAGCCCCGGCAACATGCGATCCACAATTAACACATCGAAGGGAGCTGATATGGCCATTTGCAGACCGGTTTCACCATCAGAAGCCTGATCGACAACATGGCCGTTTTCCGTCAGTCCTTTGACAAGAAAACCAGCCGCTGCAACATCATCCTCTATAACTAAAATGTGCATAACGATCGACCCTCGATTCCCCTAACGTATAATTTCCGGACGATCCGAAGACAAACAATTTCAGGGGCCAGAAGCCCCTGAAACTGAAGACATCAAAGCGTAGCCTTACGCATCTTCAAGGTCGAACGCGACAAATCGTTTACCCCGTTCATTTTCCAGTCGCATCAACAGAGTTTTATTTCCCTGTTTTTGAGCGGCATTAAGAGCGGCGACGACGTCAGCCGACGATGTTGTTTCCTTGCCATCCACAGAAATGATCGCATCACCGGCACGAACGCCTTTTTCTGCCGCCTTGGAGCCTGGCGAAACCGCGCGGACAATCGCTTTGTTCTCGGCATCAGCCAGGGTAAGGCCGATCTTCGGTCCTTCCGTCGATTGTTTGTCTGACAAAGAAGCGACTTTTGAACCTGGCATTTTACCAAGGGTCACAGATTTTTGTATCTTGTTACCGTCTCTGATTAACTGAAACGTTACATCCGTTTTGGGTCCCGCCGCAGCGACGAGCCGCGTCAAATCACGCACTTCCTTAATTTTTTTACCATCTATGCTGATAATAAGATCACCGGCTTCAAGGCCCGCCTTCTCTGCTGGTGTTCCATCTACCACAGCTGAAACCAATGCCCCTTCATGGTCTTCACGACCAAGTGCCGTGGCAAGATCCTCTGTCAGAGGTTGGATATTGACACCCAGCCAACCACGTTCAACGACGCCATCTTCTTTCAAATCCGCGATGACATCAGCGGCAATATTCGCAGGTATCGCAAACCCGATTCCTACGTTACCGCCGCTTGGCGAATAAATGGCTGAGTTAACGCCAATCACTTCACCCGCCAAGTTAAACGCGGGCCCGCCCGAATTGCCTTTATTGATTTGAGCATCAATTTGTAGAAAATCGTCATAGGGACCAGAACCGATGTCACGACCCCGGGCAGAAACAATGCCCGCGTTCGCCGTACCGCCTAACCCAAAGGGCGACCCAACAGTAACCACCCACTGCCCGATTTCCGCCTCGTCACTATCTCCAAAACCGACGTAAACAAAATCATTGCCTTCGACTTTCAATAAAGCAAGATCGGTCTTTGGGTCAGCACCAATTAACTTGGCCGATAATTCGTTTCCGTCACTCATACGAACGGTAATCTTGTCAGCCTCGCCAACGACGTGATTGTTGGTAACGATGTATCCATCTGATGAGACGAAGAAACCAGAACCCACTCCTTTCTGTGGACCTTGAGGTCTCTGCTGGCTGAACCGCTCAGGATGATCAAAGAAAAAACGGAACGGGCTGTTTTGCCCAAATTGCGGCATATGTGGCATATTATCTGCTGATACGTTCGTTGCCATTTTTTCGACGAAGATACTGACAACAGCCGGTTTTACAGCTTTGATCACTGGCGAAAAGTCAACAACGTTCGCTGGCTGTTCAATTTTCACTGCTTTGTCTTGAGTGTATTTGGCGGCAGCGACAGCGAACGGTGCCGCCAGCATCGTTGTTGCCAATAATCCGGCGACAATCATGCGGTTTTTTTTGAGTTGACTGTGCGTGGTCATTTTTATCTCCAAAATTAACTGTTGAACACATTCTGAAGATAAGAGATCCGACCTTTCACCAGTATTTCTGAAACATGGATAGTTTGTAATGTTTTGAAAAAAGAGTCGGCCCGCGTATCTGTACAAAAAAAGGGCCCTCATTTCTGAGCGCCCTTTCATTATGTACCTGCTGATGCTGATAAACAGCAAAGCTCTAGGTCAGTGGATGCAAACCCTTGATTTTAGTTTGCTTGCCGACGCAAGAAAGCAGGGATATCCAACATATCGTCTTCTGCTTGCGTTTCTTTACGGGCAGGTTCCGCCTGAGCCGCCAAACCGCCAATTTCATTCTGCACAACAACATCCAATTGACCTGTTTCCGCGGTCACAGGCTTTGCCGGAATGAACGAGGTTACCGTATCTGCCTGTGCCGAAATGGCTTCCGTCTTTGGAGCTTCTGGAACAGGCGCGGCAGGCGGTTGCATGTCTGGTGCAGCGGGCTTCGCAGCGCGCCCGGTCCGCGTGACCCGCTCAAACAGGCTTGGCTTGCGAACTTCAGCCGCCGCTGGGGCAGCCTCTTGACGAGAACCATTTGCCATATCAGCAGCGCGGAACGGATCAGGCTCTGCGACGGTTTCAACTGGTTCAACCGAAACAGGCTTCGGTGGAATAAACGCGTCCGTTGCACCCATTGTTGGCATTGCCGGTATTTTGACAGGTTCTTCTTCAACCTTTTCAGCAACTTCCAGCGCTTCATCTTCAGAAGCAAATGCAGCGGTTTCCGCCGCTGCGGGTGTCTCAGGCACTTCAGCTGTCGGCTCCACAACTGCAGTTGTGGTTTCTGGACCGGCAGCAGGCGTATCTATTGCCATGAGCGATTCCGTATTTGAATCAATTTCTTCAATTAGCTTCTCAAGCGGAGACTCTTCGGCTGTATTCGTTGCCAGTTCTTCGGATGATTCCGCTTTAAGTTCTGCCTCTGGCTCCATGATCGGCAGCTCCTGGCTTACAGGTTCCGCGTCCTCAACAACCTCGTCTGGAAGTTCCAGCACCTTCATGGGAGACACCACTGGCTGATTTGCCTGATCCGCTGTATTGAACATGGTGGGTGTTGCTGCCGTCGCCGAGTTGGCATCGATGCCCGTCGCAACCACAGAGACACGCATTGTTCCATCCAGATTAGGATCAAACGCCGACCCGACAATGATATGTGCATCCGCATCGACTTCCGCACGAATGCGGGTCGCGGCTTCATCAACTTCAAACAGCGTTACATCCTGACCACCTGTGATATTGATAAGTACACCCTTCGCACCCTTCATGGACATATCTTCAAGCAGTGGGTTCGCGATAGCCGCTTCCGCAGCATCCAATGCACGACGATCGCCGTTGGCTTCGCCCGTACCCATCATGGCTTTACCCATCTCGCCCATTACGGAGCGAATGTCCGCAAAGTCCAAGTTGATTAAGCCTGGCATCACGATGAGATCTGTCACACCGCGAACACCTGAGTAAAGAACTTCATCTGCCATATTAAAGGCATCTGCGAAGGTCGTGTTCTCGTTTGCAATCCGGAACAGGTTTTGGTTCGGAATGATGATTAGAGTGTCGACATGGCGTTCCAGTTCAGCAATTCCCTGTTCCGCCATTTTCATGCGATGAGAGCCTTCAAATTGGAATGGTTTGGTGACAACGCCAACCGTCAGTATTCCCGCTTCGCGAGCCGCTTCTGCAATCACCGGTGCGGCACCCGTTCCGGTGCCACCACCCATACCGGCGGCGATGAAGGCCATGTGAACACCTTTGAGTTCAGCCAGAACCTCTTCAATAGCTTCCTCAGCGGCACCCCGACCAATGTCCGGTTTCGAGCCTGCGCCCAACCCCTGCGTTAAGCTCGTTCCAAGCTGAATGCGCCGATCCGCTGATGATTGGGTTAAAGATTGTGCGTCCGTATTGGCGACAACAAAATCAACGCCCTCAAGTTCACGCCGGATCATATTGTTGACCGCGTTGCCACCAGCACCACCGACACCAACGACGGTAATGCGGGGTTTCAACTCCGGTGTTTCAGTAGAAGTTGGTACTGTCAGATTGATGCTCATATCGATCTCCTAGATTCACATAAATGCAGAGTGTGGAAAGAAGGTACGCTGGCCGCCCTAGCCGTTGACCTTCTTTTGCCGCCCCAGTGCGGCGTACGTTTGACCAAAGTCATTAAAAATTCTCCTTCAACCAATGACCGATCCGTCCAAAACGGCCTTCGGCCTTGATATTTTCTTGTCGATACATGTCGTTCGGCAGATTATGTTTTTCGCTCAAAGCGTAATTCAACATTCCCACACAACCCGAAAATGCAGGCCCTGACGCGGCTTCCGCTAATCCACTGATACTGATCGGTTTTCCAACGCGTACCTGTTTATCAAGGATCGTGCCTGTTAGTTCGGGCAGACCGGGCAATTGAGCCGCACCGCCCGTCAAGACCATGCGACGCCCGGCGACCTTATCGAACCCGGCGGCGACCAAACGATCACGGACCATTTCCAGAATTTCTTCCATGCGTGGACGGATAATCCCCACCAACATGGATCGCGGAATTTGTCCTGCTTCCGGATTGCTTTCTTCACCGACCAACGGCACTTTGATAACTTCACGATCATCATTGGCCGACGGGATCGCATTCCCGTATAGCGTTTTCATGCGCTCCGCATGTTGCAATGATGTCGCTAGACCACGGGCGATATCATTACTGACGTGCTGCCCACCGACAGGAATACTATCGGTGTGAACCAGTTCTCCATCGAAGAAGACCGCAATCGAAGTCGTGCCACCACCCATATCAACACAGGTCACGCCCATTTGACGCTCATCTTCGACGACACAGGCAAGCGCCGACGCGTACGCGCCTAAAACTTTGCTTTCAATACCCAGATGACAGCGGGCAATTGCGGTCTCCAGATTGCGAATAGGGCCACTTTCCGCGTTGATGATATGCATGTTCACGCCCAGGCGTTCCCCGTACATCCCACGGGGGTCACGGATACCCTTATTGCCATCGATGCTATAACCCACAGGAATACTGTGGATCACCTCAGTCCCCGTTGCTTCTGTCTCAACCAACCCTTGTGGATCAAGGATACGGCGTAAATCTGCATCACCAATTTCATGGCCAGCAATTGAAACTTCGTAGGCAATCAGACGTGATTTCGGTTTTCCAATGTTGATGTTGACAACGACGTCCTGAATATTGTCGCCCGCCATCTTTTCGGCTGTCTCGACCGTTGAGCGGACCGCCTGTTCGACGCTATCCATGTCAACAACTGTACCTGAGCGAACCCCTTTAGACACTTGATGACCGAAACCTACGATACGGGCAGATTGGATAGGGTCTAACGACGCGTCGCCACCCGGCTTCGCGATCAAGCATCCAATCTTGGTCGAGCCGATATCCAGCGCGGCAACAAGGCCACTTCTTGATCGATTATGGTTAACGACGTTTCTCATCAATCTTTACTTTCTTCTCATTCTCAACATCCAGCCCTCAGGTCTCTCGGCCGGTATCTAATTTAACAGGGGTTTTAATCGTCGATTTTCGAACAATAAGGCGGTCCGGAATACGTAAATCCAAGACTTGGACATCGCGCTCCAGCACGCGGTGCACGCGTTCGTATTCTGCCAACCGGGACCAGGCCGCCGCCGGGTTGCCTTCCGGCAAGCGGACATCAATATCGCCCGTCAGACGCAAATTCCATCGTCGCCCGCCAACCCAGACAGCCGCCTTCACCATACTCAGTAAGTCAGGTTGCGTTTTCAATGTACTTAACAAGCTGGCGGCCTCGGTTGGTGCATTTTCGCCAACAACAATGAGGAGGTCGTTAAACCGTTCCAGGCCTTTTCGGAGAATGACTTCACCTGTTTCATCGATAAGCGCAAATTTACCCTCGTGCTGCCAAATCGCCAGGGGTTTTCGCTCTTCAATGGATAAAAGGATCGTATCCGGTAACATGCGTTCGACAGTGGCACGACGAACCCACGGCAGTTCTTCTACCCGGTTTCTTGCAGCTTCAAGATCGAAAGCCAAAATGGGGGCGCCACGTGAAAGCTGGATGGCGTTGCGCAGGGTCTTCGATGGCGTTTCCTTTCGCCCAACAACCAGAATCTCATTTACCTGAAAACCAATCTTCGCGGATAACGCAACTGTTCTCCATTTCGCTCCATCGGCAAGCTTACTGACAACATCATTAGACCAAGCCCACCACGCACCGCCGCCAAGCGCACCAATGATTGCAAGCATAAACACCGTGCGCGCAGAACGTCGGCGCCAAAGCGGAACAGCCTTGCGACGGGGTTTTCCCAATTTGGTCGTTTTCGCGTTTTCTTTCATATTACCCTTTTTGACGCTCATGCGTCGCACTCCGCGTTATCAACCATCCAAGTGACTAAATCGTTAAAAGTCATATTTATGTGTGCTGCTTGTTCCGGTACCAACGATGTTTGAGTCAATCCAGGTTGAGTATTCACCTCAAGTATGTAGATTTCCTTTCCATCGTAACGAAAATCAGCACGACTTATGCCTCTACAGCCTAAAGTTTGATGCGCGAGCAACGCCAGCCGCATCGTTTCTTCGTAAATGGCCGGTTCGATGTCTGCCGGGACGACGTGTTGAGAGCCGCCTACTTCATACTTTGCGTCATAATCATAAAACCCGCGGTTTGTTGTGATCTCGGTAACTGCCAGCGGACGGTCACCGAGCACAGCAACCGTCAGCTCGCGGCCTTCAATAAATTTCTCGACCATAACGGTTTCCGTATAAGGCCATTCTGTTTCCATTAGTGCTGGCATATTGTCACCTTCACGCACAATGCGAACCCCCACACTCGAGCCCTCATTTGTCGGCTTCACGACGTAGGGTGGCTCCATGACAGCACCGGCAACAATCTGGTCTCGCGTTGCAATTACATGATCAGCGACGGGAATACCGGCCATTTGAAATAGCTTTTTCGCCATGACTTTATCCATTGCCAGGGCCGAGGCCAGAAGACCGGAATGTGTGTAGGGTATATTCAGAATATCAAGAAGCCCCTGCACACAGCCATCTTCACCAAAGCGTCCGTGCAAGGCGTTAAAGACAACGCTCGGTTTCGGATAGAGACGTGTTAACAGGGTTCCCATATCGCGCTGAACGTCAATCGCGGCGACATCATAACCTTCTTCCCGTAACGCGTTCGCAACGGCGGCTCCGGAAACCAACGAAACTTCGCGTTCCGCGGACCATCCCCCCATAAGCACAGCAACATGCTTGGTCATGACTGGACCTCCTTTATGACCCCTGCCAAGGGCTTTCCGATACGCCGGATTTCCCATTCCAGATGAACACCGCTGGCATCAAAAACACGGCGGCGCACTTCTTCACCCAGGCCTTCAATATCGCTAGCAGATGCATTTCCTGAATTGTTCAGAAAATTGCAGTGCAATTCCGAAACGGACGCGTCGCCGCGGGTCAACCCCCGACAGCCGGCTTGATCGATAAGCTCCCAGGCCTTGTGCCCTGGCGGGTTGGCGAACGTCGAGCCACCGGTTAAGGTGCGGACTGGTTGACTTTTTTCACGCTCGGTTTGTATGGCCTTTATTCGTGCCGCTATTTCTGATCTGTTCCCAACCCGCCCCTGTAAAATGGCTTGGGTGACGATCCAGGACGGATCGAGTTTCGATTGACGATAGGAAAAACCCAGGTCTTTTGCTGCTATCGTGTGGACAACACCCTTTCTGTCAACAGCATTTACAGACTGGCATATGTCTTTTATCTCAGCGCCGTAGGCGCCGCCATTCATGCGCACCGTGCCGCCAATGGTCCCAGGAATACCAGACAAAAACTCAAGCCCCGCGATGTCATTGTCACGGGCTTTCCGCGCGACGGTCAAGTCTGCTGCGGCAGCCCCAACTGCTAACGATTGTTCAGAAACCTCAATCGCCGAAAAGGCGCGACCAAGACGGATCACGACGCCGTCAATGCCTCCGTCACGAACCAATAGATTAGATGCATTTCCGATAACAGTAACCGCGATTTCAGCGGGTAAATTTGCCAAAAATTCAGACAGGTCTAGTTCATCAGCCGGCTTAAACAGAATTTCGGCAGGCCCACCCACCTTAAACCAGGTATACTTGGCGAGTGGTTCATGAGCCATCAACTCTCCGCGTACAGCGGGCAATTGATCCCTTAGTGTTCCACCGGAAGAGCTAGTCGCCATCATGTGCAACCTCCCCGACTGAAGCCCGATATGCGACAAGGTTCTCTGGTAGGGCATTTGCCCATTGCGATATATTTCCGGCGCCTAAACAAACGACCAGATCACCAGGTTGCGCGATTTTATGGATCGCGGATGGCAAATCTTCTGGGCTTAAAAGTGGCTCTACATTGCGGTGACCATGGTGACGCAAGCCGTCAACAAAACTGCTTTGGCTTACCCCCTCTATCGGCTCTTCACCCGCCGCATAAATATCTGCGACGAAAACGGCATCTGCGTTGTTAAAGCAGGTGCAGAAATCTTCAAACAAATCATGCAAGCGCGAGTAGCGGTGCGGCTGAACAACAGCAATAACCTGTCCTCTTGCCGCCTGACGTGCGGCCAAAAGAACTGCAGAAATTTCGACGGGGTGATGACCGTAGTCGTCAATGATTGTCACACCGTCGACTTCGCCAGTTTTCGTAAAACGCCTCTTTACCCCCTCGAATGATGCAAGGGCATGGCGAATGACATCGTCTTCAATCCCCATCTCAAAAGCAATGGCCACTGCCGCCAATGCATTCTGAACGTTGTGCTGTCCGACCATCGGCAAATGGACGTTTTCTATCGTGCGATCCGAACCGGCCTTTCGGTCCGTAAGAACAATATCAAACCGGGTCCCATCGGCGGCCGGCTCCAGCCTTACTGCCCGAACATCCGCCTGAGGACTTAGGCCATAAGTCATGATACGTCGGTCCGAGACACGCGGGATCATGGCTTGCACTTCCGCATGGTCCAGACAAAGAGCCGCGAACCCGTAAAAAGGAATATTTTCAACAAAGGCATCAAAGGAGGCACGCAAATTGTCGAACGTGCCATAGTGATCCAGATGCTCCGGGTCAATATTTGTGACCACAGCGATCGTTGCCGGTAATTTTAAAAATGTCCCGTCTGACTCATCTGCTTCAGCAACCATCCAGTCGCCATTCCCAAGGCGCGCATTGGTGCCCCAAGCGTTAATTATTCCACCGTTAATAACGGTAGGGTCAAGCCCGGCCGCATCGAGCATCGCTGCAACAATCGACGTTGTTGTTGTTTTACCGTGCGTGCCACCAACAGCGATCGACCATTTCAACCGCATCAGTTCGCCCAACATTTCGGCGCGTCGCACAACCGGTATCAATTTTTGACGTGCCGCGACAACTTCGGGATTGTCGGCTTTAACCGCCGTCGAGACGACAACAACCTGACTCTCTCCCAAATTTTCTGCGCGATGGCCAATATGAACGTCAATCCCCATCCCACGAAGACGCTCCACATTGGCGCTTGCCGCCATATCGCTCCCTTGCACGGTATAGCCAAGAGTATGCAGAACCTCAGCGATACCACTCATGCCAATGCCACCAATTCCAACAAAATGGACAGTTCCAATATTAAGAGGTAGAGCCCTCATGCCGCGTCTCTCCTCTTGCTGTCTCCGTTGTCATTTGAGCCGTCAGGTCGAATCAAATTTTCAATAATTTGCGCTAAATGCTTTACCGCATCCGGTTGACTGGCAGACCGCGCACATTCCGCCGCTTTTTGCAGCGTGCTAGGCACAGAAAACAATTGCTCTATCCGCTGGGTTAAGCCCTCAGATGTAAACGCGGGTTCAGGTATCAACCACCCCGCGCCAGCGTCATCTACCGCATGGGCATTTTTTGTTTGATGATCATCTACAGCAAATGGATAGGGAACCATGATTGAAGGACGACCGATCGTCAGAGCTTCCGCCACAGTCGACGCGCCCGATCGGGCAATGACTAAATGGCATCGCGCCATGCGGATTGGTACATCGTCGAAAAAGACCGAAAGGTCTGCATTTATATCTGCGTCTGCGTAACACTTTTTAACGCGATCTATATCTTCTGGGCGGCATTGTTGTGTAATTTGAATACGTACCCTGAGAGGTTCAGAAAGTGCGACGATAGCCGCCGGGATAACGTCACTAAGAACACGCGCACCTTGTGAGCCACCGAGGACCAGAATGTTTATGGGGGATGTATCAGCCAGTTCCGGATAGGCGACATTTTGCTCATCCAAGACAGCGCGCCTTACCGGCATTCCACCTTGCACTATTTTTTTGTCCACGCCGTCCGGTACGTTTTCAATTTCAGCAAAACAGCTCACGACCCTGTCTACGCGCCGTGCCAATGCTCTGTTCGCGCGGCCAAGGACAGCATTTTGTTCGTGAATGGCTGTTTTGTAATTACCGATGCAAGCGGCAACCATCGTCGGTACGGAAGCATACCCGCCAAAACCAACCACGGCTTTCGGCTTAATGCGCTTCATGATTGAACGCGCCTGAATAATACCGAGAAGGATTTCAAAAACACTTCTAATTTTCGAGACGATACCGCGCCCGGCTATTCCGCCAGCCCGAACTCGGAATGTTTCCAGGTCACCTAATACGCCGCCATAAGCATCGCCGCGCCGATCTGTTATCAATGCCAGTCGATAGCCACGTTTTAACATTTCCCCCGCCAAAGCCTCAGCTGGATAAACGTGGCCGCCGGTGCCACCGGCTGCAAGAACGACAAGCGGTTTTTCTGACACGGTCATCTCTGACTCCCCGCTGCCGGGCGAACTCTGGTCAGCGCCAGGATCATGCCCATCCCGAGCCCCAATGCGAGGGTCGATGAACCACCATAGGAAATAAACGGCAATGTCATCCCCTTAGGCGGCATCAGGTTAAGCGTCGATGCCATATTAATGATGGCCTGAATCGCGAATTGCACCAGCAATCCTGTAACCGCCAACAGGACAAAAAAATCATCATCTTTAAAGATACGTGCGAAACCACGTAAAACCACGAACGCAAAGAGGGCAACAATAACCAGGCAAATGATCAAACCGAATTCCTCACCCGCAACGGCAAGTATAAAATCGGCATGCGCGTCGGGCAGTACTTCTTTAACTCGTCCTTCGCCCGGCCCGCGGCCCGCCCAGCCACCATTCCGAAACGCATCGAGAGCACGCGCCACTTGGTACCCTTCGGCCGCGTCCGGATCTAAAAACCGATCAACACGCCCGCGCACATGATCAAACATGAAATAAGCACCAACGCTGCCAGACAAAAAGAACAAGGCTACGCCAATGACAATAATCAATGGTAAACCAGCTACAAAGATCTGTATTCCCCAGATCGCAGATACGACAATCGACATCCCAACGTCGGGTTGCAACAACAGCAAGCCGACAACAAAGACGTACAAGCCTACCGCAATGGCATAGCCAGGAACTTGATCGTCAAGACGGCTAGCAGAAAACATCCAGGCCGCAAGGACCGCAAAAGCAGGCTTAACGAATTCGGAAGCCTGAAGCGAAAACCCGCCTAAATGCAGCCAACGGGTCGCCCCCTTTATTTCGGCTCCAAAGATCAAGGTCATAATCATAAAGACGATGGAAACCATCATTAAAACAACGGCGAACCGACGCACACCACGAAGCGACAAAAACGAAACTGCGACCATTGCGCCCAGCCCAAGAACCAGATAAATGATCTGACGCTGGGCAAAATAAAAGGTATCCAGGCCGATCCGTTCAGCAACTGCCGGTGACGCGGCCAAGGTAAGCAATGCGCCGATTAGAGACAGGAGCGCAATCGCGCCAAGGTTCCATCGATCAACCGTCCACCACCAGTGTCCGACAAGACTTGTATCCGTCCGCGCCAGTGTCGCCATCAGGCAGCCTCCCCAGCAGATGAAACAAACGGTTTAATGGGAAATAGGCCGGGAACATCAAAAGGAGCCTGATGAACCCCAGGCAACGATTTCACAAATGCTTTAAAGGCATCACCGCGCGCCTCAAAACTGACAAATTGATCGAAGGATGCGCAGGCCGGCGACAGCAGGACAATCGGTTTCCCCGCCCCCTGTTCTTTCGCCATTTCATAGGCTCTTGTCACCGCATCTCCAATTTCGCCACTAACGGTAAGCTCTACTTTACCTTCCAGATAGCGTGCAAAGCCTTCGGCAGATTCGCCGACCAGATAGGCGTGACGAACATCTTTCAGGTAGGCATCAACTCCGTCCAGCCCTCCTTCTTTCGAGCGCCCACCGGCAATCCAATAAACGTTTTCATAGCAAGCGAGCGCCCGCGTCGCAGCTTCCGCATTTGTCGCCTTGCTGTCGTTAACAAAGGCAACACCATCCACAACTTCAACTGGCTCCTGGCGATGAACCAAGCCTGGATAGCTTCGCAGTCCATCGATAATGTCATCGAGTATGATCCCGATGGCCCGCGCAGTTGCATAGGCTGCCGCGGCATTTTGCCAATTGTGGCGACCTGGCAACCCGGCCATGGTTGTGAGATCACAGACGCCCGTCTTACCGCCGTCCACATCATCTATCATAAGACCATCTAATACATATACACCGCCCTCTACTCTCCGCTCGGTCGATATGGGAACAACGGTTTGGTTACCCGCGCGTTTAAGGTCCTGATATATGTCCTGGCAATGAGTGTCATCAACACCGATAACCGCGGTCTGCGTTGTGGTTTGATCGTCAAATATCGTGGTCTTTGCGGCGACATAACCCTCCATCCCACCGTGGCGTTCAAGATGATCTGCACTGATATTTAGAAGGATGGCGACGTCGAACGGAACCGGACGAATCAATTCAAGCTGGTAAGACGACATTTCAAGCACATAAAACGCACTTTCATCCAGTGCCTGCAAATCCAGTGCAGGAATGCCAAAGTTGCCACCGATTTCAACCCGCTTGCCAGCTCGGTTAATGATGTGCCCCATCAGAGCTGTTGTTGTCGACTTCCCATTTGTCCCGGTAATCCCAATGTAGTTAGACGACGGCTGCGCGCGCAGCAAAAGCTCGATATCACACACAACATCAACGTCGGCGGCAATTGCCGATGCGACAATCGGATTCGGTTTTGGGTAGGTGTGAGGGATGCCAGGGCTAAGGATCAGCAAGGAGCAGCCACTCCAATCAAATGCGGACAAATCAACTAGCGGAACACCATCTTCCAACGCCTTAGTCCGCGTTACCGGGCTGTCATCCCAAGCCGCAACGGTTGCCCCACCCGCCCGCAAAGCGCGAGCTGCAGACAAGCCAGAACGCCCCAAGCCCAAAACAGCCACGCTGACGCCTTTGAAGGAGGATAGGTCGATCATATCTGGATCACCTCAACTTCAGGGTTGAAAGGCCAATCAAGGCCAAAATGGAAGCGATAATCCAAAACCGAATGACGATTGTACTTTCGGCCCAACCCTTTTTCTCAAAATGGTGATGTAGCGGTGCCATGGCAAATACACGCTTGCCGGTCAACTTAAATGAAGCAACCTGCACAATGACCGATACCGTTTCCAGGACAAACAAACCGCCTACGATTGCCAGGACCAGTTCATGTTTTGTGATGACACTAACCGCGCCCAGCGCTCCGCCAAGAGCCAACGATCCCGTGTCTCCCATAAAAACTTTAGCAGGCGGAGCATTGTACCAGAGAAACCCAAGGCCCGCCCCGACAACTGCACCACAGAAAACGGCCAGTTCACCGCTGCCCGGGACATAGTGGATTTGGAGATAATTCGCAAAGACAGAGTTGCCAACCAGATAGGCAATCAAAGCGAAGACGCCCGCAGCGATCATAACCGGCACGATCGCCAGACCATCAAGGCCATCCGTCAGGTTTACCGCATTCGATGCACCGACCATGACCAGCACTGCAATACCGATAAACATCCAGCCGAAATTCAGCAGTGTGCTTTTCATGAACGGAACGGCAATCATCGTCGCCAATGCGTCCGGCATTTGGCTGACAATCCAAAAGGCTGCGACACCGCTGATAGCGACTTGCATCAAAAGCTTAAGCTTGCCGGGCAAGCCTTTTGTATCGCGTTGGCTAACTTTCAAATAATCATCCAGGAAACCGATTGTGCCAAATGCAATCGTGACACCCAAGGCTGCCCACACGAAACCGTTTCTCAGATCAGCCCACAGCAGAGTCGCAATCGATAGCGCCAGCAAGATTAGGAACCCCCCCATTGTCGGAGTCCCTTTTTTTGTCAGTAAATGACTTTCCGGCCCATCCTCGCGGATCGGTTGACCGCCACTCTGGCGGTTCTTCAACATGTTTATAACGACGGGGCCAAACAGGAAGCTGATAATCAGCGCTGTAATCACCGCACCGCCGGTTCGAAACGTCAGATAGCGAAAGACATTAAGAGCAGAAAATTGTTCGGCCATTGGGAAGAGAAGATTATAAAGCATACGATGGCTCCCTAATTCCCGTTAACCGCATAAGCAGTCGTGTTGTCCGGAACGATATCCAATTCCAACTTCAATAAATCCTCAACAATTAATCCTGTGCGAGCGCCGTTAGACCCTTTGACCATAACCACATCGGAAGGCCTGACGACGGACCTGATAAGAGGGAATAATTCTTGCGCTTCGCGTGCATGACCGCCGCGCATTTCGGACGGCAGAGCGTCCCACAAAAACGACATCAATTGGCCCGTTGTAAAGACAAGATCAATATTATTATCACGCAACACATCAGCCAATTCAGCGTGCAGTTTATCGGCCTGATCACCGAGCTCCAGCATATCGCCAAGCACTGCAATCCGGCGCCCATCGTCAGATGTCTGCGCATTACCCAGGACGCCAATCGCAGCACGCATTGACGCAGGGCTTGCGTTATAACTCTCATCTATCAACTGAAACACACCGCCGGATATCGATAGCGTGTGGAGGCGCCCCCTACCCTTCAATCCTTGCATTTCAGCAAGCATGGCCGCAGCCTGAACCGGATCGGCACCCAAGGCGTCAACGGCGCACAAAACGGCCAGCGCATTCTGAACCCAATGACGACCGGGAACAGAAATTTCAAACTCTATCAATTGACCTCGAAGTTCTGCGGAAACAATACTAGAGCTCGCTTTCATCTCGACGCTTTTTAACTGGCAATCACAATCAGCAGCACTACCGAATGTCCTGACATCTCGAATACCGGCTTTCTCTGCAGATGCTTTCAAACGCTCGATCATGGCATTATCTGCGTTCAAGACCGCAATCCCGCTCGGCCCAAGCCCGGAGAAAATCTCTGCTTTGGCATCAGCAATTTCTTCGATGGTATCGAAAAATGCGCTATGGGCGTATTCGATAGCTGTGATAATCGCAACATCAGGGCGCACCATCTCACTAAGCGGAGAAATTTCACCTGCAGCGCTCATCCCAAGCTCAAACACGCCAAACTCTGTATTCTGGTGCATTCGTGACAGGCTTAGCGGCAATCCGAAATGGTTATTCAGGTTTCCAACGGTCGCCGTCGTCAGCCCCTGTTCCGCCAGAACCATTCTAAGCATTTCCTTGGTACCGGTTTTACCAACGCTCCCGGTCACGGCGACAATCTTTGCAGCTGTTCGCTGCCGTGCCGCGCGCGCCAATCCCTCAAGGGCTTTCACCGTGTCTTCAACACACAGCAATCGAGTGCGGTATTTTGAGTAGAGAGTCTCGTCCAAGCGTTTCTTTACAATGACGGCGGCTGCTGCGCCAGCTTCCATGACATTCTCAACAAAGGAATGGCCATCATGAGATGGTCCCGAAATGGCTACGAACAAATCGCCCGGCTGAATTTGCCTACTGTCGATAGAAACGCCTTCAGCCTGCCAGGAACCAAATGCCTGGCCAGCTGACGCCTTGGCCGCTTCCTCGGCAGTCCACAGGGGTGTGAAGGGCAAACTCATAACCCTTCTCCAGCAATAAAATGTTCCGCAGCTTCAACATCGTTAAAGGGAAGAGTTTCGCTACCGACGATCTGACCTGTTTCATGGCCTTTACCGGCAATGATCAAAATATCACCAGAAGCGAGATCCGTAATTGCCCTTTCGATGGCTTCTAGACGGCTCGGTATTTCGATGGCATCGGGGCATCCCGCCATTGCCGCAGCTCTAATCGTCGCTGGGTTCTCATGCCTTGGGTTATCATCCGTGACGATGACTTTGTCCGCAAGCTTACCAGCGATCATACCCATCTCTGGACGCTTGCCGGGGTCTCGGTCACCGCCACACCCGAAAACAACATGTAACCGCTTGTCTGTGTGTCCTCTGATAGCCTTTAAAACCTGCGCCAGAGCTTCCGGTGTATGCGCAAAGTCGACATAAACCGACGCCCCATTCTTTAAATGCGCGACATTTTGCACGCGGCCCGGAATCCCCTTAAGGGTAGAAATCTCTCCAATTGCAGCTTCGATATTTTCACCAATTGCGGCGACCAAGCCAAGCGCGCACAAGGCATTCTCAGCCTGAAAGCGACCTACGAGCGGTAACATGACCTCGTGCAATGCTCCAAAGACCCGGATTTGCAATTCCTGCCCGTTTGTTTTTGGCTGGACGCGGACGAGCTCGATTTCGGCTCCGGCCGTGCCGTAACGGACCAACTGCAATCCCCTTCGTTGACTGGCGCTGATGAACGCATCGCTATACATGTCATCGGCATTCACAACGGCCGCTCCACCCGCGACAACAACCTCAGAGAACAAACGAAGTTTTGCCTCCAGGTAGGCATCCAACGTTCCGTGATAATCCAGATGATCACGCGACAAATTGGTGAAGGCGCCTGCAGATATTTTGATTCCGTCCAGTCGATACTGATCCAGTCCGTGACTAGAGGCTTCAATGGCCAAGCGCGCAATGCCCAATTCCTCCAGCGCCGCCAGACTCTTATGTAAATCGACCGAATCCGGCGTCGTTAGATTGTAGGAGACGTCAAGCTCAGCGGCCTGACTTGGACTAATTCCACTGAGTTCAATTCCCAGAGTTCCCGCGCTTGCCGACTTGTGCCCAAGCCCGCCAAGGATCTGTCGAACAAACCCGGCGACCGATGTTTTTCCATTTGTTCCCGTAACAGCGACAACGGTCTCCGGCTGAGCCACATAAAACTGGGCGGCAGCAAGAGAATACTGACGACGCGGATTTGGGTCCGTAAATAAAGGAATATCGGCGGGCAGCAAACCCGGGTCGGTGCCTTCAGATGCCAATACAGCGACTGCACCACGGGCCATCGCTTCAGGGATAAATTCGCGGCCATCGACATGGGTGCCCGGTAGAGCGGCAAAAAGAAAGCCGGGCTCTACCTGTCTTGAATCACAGGTGAGCCCTACTATCGTCTTATCACTGATGCCAGTTGCTATCGTCACCGGGTTTCCATCTCCAAACTGTAAATCACTGAGGCGCACTTTCCCGCTCCAGCGCCAAGCGCATTCGTTTCGCAAAATCTTCGTCGCCACTTTTTGGTGCAGTATTCTTTTTACGCCAGTTCGCTTTCTTTAACAGAACGCTCGGCTTTGGCGTCGCCTTGGCTTTTCGAATTTTTGGTTTTGGGATAAATGGTGTTTCGAAAACCACTTCTGTATCTGGTGCGATCCCAACCAGAGGCCCCATGCGGCTCACAATTCGGCCGACAACCGGCGCAGCCACCCAGCCGCCTGTCGCGTAGTTGAAGGTCTTCTTTGTACCGTGCGGCTCATCAACGACAACAAGAACAGAATAACGGGGATTATTCATAGGAAATGCAGCGCCAAAGGAAGCAATCCGCGACGATTTTGCGTAGCCACGACCTTCCAATTTGTCGGCAGTCCCAGTTTTTCCACCAATCAAATATCCTTTAACTTCCGCCTTGCGCCCTGTTCCCCCTTCGACAACCAAACGCATGAGTCGGCGCATTTGCATAGATGTTTTCTCTGACAAAACACGGCGGCCACTAGGGGCTCCCCCGTCAACCTTCAAAACAGTCACAGGACGCCGAATGCCACCGTTCACCAGACTGGAAATTGCACCCGTCAACTGCACGGGGCTCACTGCAATACCGTGACCATAAGAAATTGTCATCGTGTTGATAGGGCGCCAAGGGGATGGCAACAGCGGCTTGCCAACCTCCGGCAGCTCAAGCTTGGCGGCACTTAACAGGCCCAGCCGGCGCAGGTATTCCTGTTGGCCTTCCGTACCAACGTCGACAGCCATTTTTGCAGCACCAATATTTGAAGAGTGAAGGATAATTTCGGGGAGGCTTAACCAGCGGTTTTTCGCGTGGTAATCAGAAATAGCGAAGCGCGCAATACGGATCGGCTGCGACGCATCGTAGCCACTCTTCATTGTTACCGTGCCTGAATCCAGCGCCATAGCCGCCGTAAACAATTTGAACGTCGAACCCATTTCGTAGACGCCCTTGGTCGCGCGATTAAAGGCAACATCACCAATAATTTGGTTAGGAGTATTCGGATCAAAATCGGGGGCGGAAGCCATTGCTATTAACTCACCCGTATTGACGTCCATAATGACACCGGCACCACCAATTGCCGAAAACTCGTTAATCGTCTGCGCCAGTTCCTCTTGCAAAATCGCTTGAATTCTGAGATCAATCGACAACTCAATGGCACGCGCACCGGACCTTAATTGTTGGTCGAATTGCTTCTCAATCCCGGCGATTCCCAGCCCATCTACATTTGTCAATCCGAGAACATGCGCCGCCATATTTCCGTGCGGATATACCCGACGCTCCCCTTCCTGAAAGGCTAATCCGGGAATTCCCAATTTATTAATCTGATAATGCTGCTGTGGCGTCAAATTGCGCGCTAACCAAACAAAGCGCCCTTTCATTTGCATTTTTTGAGCAAGGTCCGCCGGGTCAAGTTCTGGCATCACACTGGCGATTTTAAGCGCAGCCTCTTGCGGGTCCATAACACCCTTAGGGTCTGCGTAAAGCGAAGCGGTGGGCAGGCTGGTTGCCATAATGATGCCATTCCGGTCGGTAATATCACCGCGTCCAATAACGTTATCCGGCTCGACTTCGTTCGATGCAACATGCGGTTCACCACCAGCATTCAATACGGTCAAATCAACAATTCGAGAAGCGATGCCACCGAAGGCCAGCGTCAGAACGACACCAGCGACCAAAAGCCGGTTACGTCCGGTCTCCAGGGCTTGTTTTCGAACACCGTCCATCTGGCGTCGATTTTCTGTCGACATCGTCAGAGGGGTCATTGCGATATTTCCTTCTTCAGGGCGTCGCTAATCTTCTGATCTGGCGACGTGTTGACACCTAGGTCTTCGCTGGGCCGCATTTCGAGATGATCATCAAGATCAGCCTCTGTCGTAAATTGTGCATTTTCCAGAGGCCCCAAATCTAAATGTCGTGCCGCCAAAAAGCGGAGCCGATTGGGCTCGTTCAAATGACTCCATTCCGCCTTCAACACGTGCACGGCCTGCCGGTTGCTAGCGATCTCACGATTTATCTGGGTGAGCGTATCCTCAAGGTCCTGGACCTGGTATTTGACAACGAACAGTGCCAGCCCGGTCGAGGCCGCCAAAACTGTCGTGAATAGTGTGGAGCGTCGGATCATGGCTCTTTCCTCCTCACGCCGCAGCCAAGACGGGTGCGGACGTCCGTTCTGCCACACGAAGCCTGGCTGAACGGGCTCGCGGGTTCATGGCCACTTCTTTAGAGCTCGCCTTGAAACCTGACTTTTTCGTCACCTTAAAAGTGGGCACGCGAACTTCACCCGCATCGGGCAAATGTCGGGAGGGGCGCGGCGCGTCGCCGCAACGATCTCTCAAAAACATCTTAACACGACGATCTTCGAGCGAATGAAACGATACAACAGCAAGCCTGCCGCCGGGCGCCAAAAGTCGTTCGGCGGCACAGAGGCCACGGTCAAGCTCCCCCAATTCGTCATTCACAAAAATTCTAAGGGCCTGAAAAGTCCGCGTTGCCGGGTCAATCCCATCCTTGGATTTGGCGACAACACTGCGGACCAGTGATGCTAATTGGCCGGTACGGGTAATTGCAGTGGTTTTACGCAACTCGACAATGGCGTGAGCAATCCGTCGCGAGGCCCGCTCTTCGCCAAACTGATATATGATATTGGCCAATTCTTCTTCTGCAAATTGATTAACAACATCTGCCGCCGTCTGCTCAGACGAGCCCATTCGCATATCCAACGGCCCATCACCACGAAAAGAAAAACCACGACCGGGATCATCGATTTGCATAGAAGAAACGCCGATATCCAGGGCGACCCCGTCGATCCTGTCGACCCCTACCTCAGCAAGCAGCGCCTCCATATCCCCATAACAACCGCTCAAGACCGTAATCTGGCCCGGATACTCAGCACTCAGCGCGCCTGCGTATGATTGCGCCAAAGGATCGCGGTCAATTCCCCAAACCGTGCACTTTGCCGCCTGCAAAATTGCGGCGCTATAGCCACCAGCCCCAAACGTGCCATCGACATACGCGCCGCCACTTTTAGGTGCTAATCCCTGAACAACTTCGTCCACTAATACGGAGATATGATCTTTCGGCGTGGTCATTCACTGACCTCCGCTCGATCGTCCATTTTTGTAAGCTTCAAGGTTGCACCACGCGCTTTGGCGCGTTCAAACGCCATCGCACTGAAGGTCTCAAACGCCTCAGGCAACCATATCTGAAAACGCGGCCCCTGGCCGACAAAAAGAACTTCCGACTTTATTTCTGCATAATCAGCCAGATCAGACGGCAAAACGATTCGCCCTTCCGGGTCAAAATTTAGTTCATGGGCGTTTGCGAGGATGACAGATGCCAAATCATCCTGATCATCCGAGAATAAATCCAGATCATCGAGGCTTTGGCTCAGTCGTGTCATGAACTCTTCATCGCAGGCTTCGATCGCCTGCTGCTTGAAGCGAGGGTAGACATACAGACTTGATAAGCCACGGGCCTGCAAGGCCGCGCGGAAGGGTTTAGGCACAGAAACCCGCCCTTTTTTATCAATCTTGTTGACGTGTTTGCCAACAAACAATGCCATTACGGCCCCCATTATTTAAACGCGTTTAATGCCGGATACTTCCGACACGTGAGAAGCGACATTCTGTAACTTCCCGATATCGACACCCCATCGGCCGCATAGACCTCTTGGTGGTTCCCCAAAATCACATAATTGGGTAATTATGGGATATCATGGGAAATAATGGGCGTCAATGGGATTAGTATGTTATAAAGGGGGTTAACAAAGGGTTTCCAATGGTTCGGCCACCTTCCTAACCATCTGACCAATAGATTCAGAATTCGTTAAAGGTGAGACGATAAAGTGATCTTTTTGAGGCACGTTAATGACGTTTAGCGAAACCGATCTCTACCTCCCGGTAAAATCGTTCTTCGAAGCTCAGGGTTATGAGGTCAAGGCAGAGGTCAATACTTGTGATGTCGTCGCGGCAAAGGCCGATGGCACCACGGTCATTGTCGAACTCAAGAAAGGTTTCAATCTCGATCTGCTTATTCAAGGTGTCGAGCGATTGTCATTGGTCGACAACGTCTATATTGCAGCGGGCTTTAGTGGAAAAATCGCAAAGGGTTCACTGTGGAACAAGCGCCGTCGTGGTATTTTGAAAGTGTGCCGCCGATTGGGGCTTGGGCTGATGCTGGTCCGGCTTTACGCGTCCAAACCCGGAAAAGTCGAAGTGTTGCTGGACCCAGCCCCTTACACGCCACGCATCAACGCAAAGAAATCAGCCCGCCTGAAAGAAGAGTTTAAAGCGCGCGCCGGTGACCCAAACACCGGTGGTGCAACGCGTTCAAAAATCATGACTGCCTATCGCCAATCCGCCATCAAGTGCGCCGAGCTGCTGGCGCATTCCGGGCCATTGCGTGTTAAAGATGTCAGGGAAAAGACAGACGTCGCGAAAGCGGCAAACATTTTACGAGACAATCATTACGGCTGGTTTGAGCGGGTTGAGCGCGGCATTTATAAACTGACAGAACGTGGCACGATTGATCTGGAAGAATATTGATCCATACCTACCGGGGCACGAGCACCGGAAAACCAGTATTTTAGAAAGCAATTTTTGAAAGGACCGCCAAATGGCCCGCGTATCGGCTCTAGAAGAAAATGATGTCGCAGAACAACACCGCGATGACTTTGTCAAATATCGTGATCTGTTTAAGGACTTCGGAAATCAAGTGCCCATCTACGCGCATGCGCCCATCGGCATGAAACATGTGTTTGGGATGTCTTTGGAAAGCCGACTAGCCGAAACGTTGCCCCGGCGATTGGTTGAAATCGCTGTGGTCGCCGCCAGTTACGCAAATCGCTGCACCTATTGTGTCGCGCACCACTCAACCATCCTTGCTGATCTGGGACTCGACCCGGACGCCATTTCAAACTTGGCGGCCGATGAAGTGCCTGGCCTAAACGAAGTTGAGTTACTGGTCCGCGACTATGCCATCGCTGTTACCGAACGGTCCTGGGGCATCCGCGATGAGATGTTCGAAAGACTCAGTCAGCATTTCACAGAAAGTGAAATTGTCGAACTGACCATGCGCATCGCCCTGACCGGTTTGTTCAACAAGGTCAATCAAGCCCTCGGGATCGAAATGGAAGAAGGTTTGATGGCCGATTTGATGGATAAAGGCATTTCGACGAACGCCCTCGACGGGCTAGAGGGGCAGGAGTAACCCCCCCTACCCTGCAATCATCTAGACCAGCCAAGAGTTGAAACTAAGGCTGTTGGTTAGAGATACTTACGCCTGTATTTAGCACTTCCACAAAGTTGTATGCGTTGCCAACCATTCACAGGAATTCTTCATATATTTCTGCTTGTCGCCCAAAAAAAATCATGAAATGTATGAGCCGTCGGGTTCTAAGCAGGCCAAGCCTGCTGGATTAAACGGGAACACGGTAAGGACGACCCAAATGGGACCAAATCCGTGACTGCCCTCGCAACTGTATGCGCGAGCTACACCTGAATGCCACTGGGGAGACCTGGGAAGGCGGGATGTTAGTGATGATGCGTAAGTCAGGAGACCTGCCCGGCGTGAACCACAATCCGTGGCGGCTGATGGCTGCCACATATATTGCACGACGGGTGCAAGGAAAGGACTATCACTATGCATATCGAACCAGGAATCGTGACCGGTGCTAAACTGGTCTTCAGCTATGGCTCCGCCATCGCCTCAATTGGCCTTGCCGCAAAACTGGCGACGGATACAATCAAACACGATGGAGGCTTGGGCGCGCTCGTTGTTCGCTCAGCGGCAACAACAGCTTTGGTTTTCAGTTTTTTTGAACTTCTGCCACATCACCCAATTGGTGTTTCTGAAGTTCACTTTATTTTGGCCTCAACCCTTTTTCTCGTATTTGGTGGTGGCGCCACGGCAATAGGTCTGGCGCTTGGCCTGTTGCTTCAAGGTGTCTTATTTGCACCAGCCGATCTGCCGCAATACGGCATTAACCTGACAACATTATTAGTTCCACTCTACGCGATGAGTTTGCTGGCAAAGAAGATGATCCCTGCACAAACCGCCTACAAAGATGTTAGCTATGGGCAAGCGCTGGCGCTTTCCACGGCTTTCCAGGGCGGTGTCGTTGCATGGGTCGCCTTCTGGGCGCTTTTTGGTGGCGGATTTGGCGCAGAAAATCTGGCCAACGTCGCGTCGTTCGGCGGCGCTTACATGTTGGTTGTTCTTGTTGAGCCGCTTATTGATCTTGGTGTATTGGCAGTGGCCAAAGGGTTAGGCCGCTCTGAAGGAAATATGTTCCTGCATCATCGCCTTTATCAATCAGAAGCTTAAGCAATAATCGCAAAGCGGGGCGCTCAATTACGAGCGCTCCGCCGCAATTACCAGAAAAATTATGCGTGCCAGTCAACAAAGCTGGTGCGCATAATTTTTAGGATAGCACTTTTTTGAAAAAAGGAATTCGTGAAAAAATCACGTAATCCAAAAAGAGAAGCGATAATAACGCTAAGCCTGCCAGTGGAAACGCTAATGACACAGCTAGCCCAACCAGAACAGCTCCTTGCCATAAAGGCATATCACGGGGCATCGGAGGTGCAACAAGACGCAACGACTTTGCCGGACGCCGCAACCACCACATAACCATACCGCTCACACAGACAAAAACCACTGAAAGGCAGAAGATGGTATTTAGGGCGATGTTCCACCATCCCATATCGCCTTCGTGGAAGGCAATACCAACCGCCATGCCTTGACCGTATAGCGAATAATCCTCGAACTTCACGTCCGCCAGAATTTTGCCGGTATATTGATCGATATGTACCGTTCGATCTGACGTTGGATCATCACTGTCATTGCTCATGGAATCGCGTGACAGTGTCCAGACACCATCCTTCCCTTTTGGCATATTCAACTGAAAGCGTTCGTTGAACCCAAGCTCTCGCGCATAGGCGACCAAGCTATCAATTGTCAGCGGTGTCCCCTCTTGTAGCCCGGCGATGCCTTTATCAGATCCGGACGCAGGCATAGGGGCTTTTTCCAACGCCCAAGGCACTTCTTTCACAGCGCCGTGGTTCATGCTGGCGTGGGTTTGATCTGAAAGCGGCGCATTCCATTTCTCTGCCGGGAAGGTATTCCACGCCTGAACAAACTTATCGCCCCAGATACCCGCCCAAGACAAACCGGAGACCAAAAAGATCACCAGAACCAGCGATACCCAAACAGCGACAGTCCCATGTAAGGATTTCCAAAGGGACCGGCCGTACAAGGAGAAGCGTGGAATAAGGGCCTGTATTGCCCCAACGTTGCGGGGCCACCACAAATATAAGCCCGTGGCGATCAGAACCATTGCCAATGACGCGGCTGTTTCGATCATCCTGTCCCCGGTATCGCCGATTAACAAGGTGCCATGAATTTCATTGGCAAGATCATATAACCCGGAGCGTCGGGGTAGTGTTTGCAAAACCTCAGCCGTGTAGGGGTTGACCGCTATCATAAGTGCGTCATCGGCAACATCAATGCGGAAAATGGCAGCCAGATCGGCAGCCCTCGGCGCAATGTACTGAACAAGGGTGCCTTCCGGAACAGCAGCCAAAGCAGCCTCGGACTGAGCCGAAACAGTTTGGGTCTCGGCCTGTGGCACAACGGATATCCACTCCCCGTCACGGCCCTCTATCACACTAACCCAAAGCATGATGAGCCCCGTGGTCGCGAGCATAATAAGGAAAGGAGCCACGTAAAGACCGGCGTAAAAATGCCAGCGCCAAGCAGCCGAATAAAGTTTATGTGCGCGGCCCGCCACTGGAGCGGTATCCGATACACAGTGCGTGTCGGTTGAGACCATTTGTCTCTCCTCTGATAAATAAATTTTTAAGCTGGAAATTGAATCAGACGGAGAGGATAGGGGGAGCACGCGAATGAATGTTTGAGGCAGGTTTCAGTTCGTGCCACAGGGTTTTTTCACGCGATTGATAGTCGCGCTCATAAGCAATAACAGAAGCGAGCGATAGTAATGTTGCCGGACCCAAGGCTGAATCCGCATGCGATGCCCAAGGGCATGGATCATGCGCCTGCTCCTCAGTCGGTCCGTCGCCCGTTTCAACGGTGATTGTTTTGAAACCGGACCCCGTACAAATCACCACTTCCATAAGCGTACCGGAAGAATTCGGCATGGTTCCTGAAGCAACAATTGACAGCAGCACAAAAGGAACAATCAAGAGCGCGGCGATTGCGCGTCTCATCAACCCCATTTTTCGGCGTCCGGTTTTCATACCGTAGCCCTATAGAATTTGATGTTTGTTTTCAATACGTCAATTGAGGTTAGGGTGTCGGTTTTGGTTTTCTTCTCAGATCGTTTAAAACTGAAAAGTGTTTGTGTAGCCAACGGGCAAGCTGGAGAAAACCCAACCCCGAACGGATTTCAAATTCTTCAAACTGAAACCGTGATTTTTTTAGACCCGCAGCCACGAGACCCGACCGCAATTCATCGCGCATGGGTTTAGGTCCACAAAACGCCGCAGATGCCGCCGACAAAGGCTCATGATTCGCAGCGATTTGCGCCGCTGTTAACCGACCGTCGCGCGAAGAGACATAGAGCTTAACCTCGAAACCAGGAACTTCTGAAGCAATCGCCTCTAACTCATCAATGAACGGAGCATCCACCTCAGACGATACCGAATAATATAGTGTCACATTGCCTTCGCGTTTCTCGCCATGTCCTGAATGTCGCAAGTTACGGGCCCAAGACATAAAGGGAGTAACCCCAATGCCAGCGGCGATCCAAATTTGTTGATCATGGTTTTGTGGCATTCGAAAATGCCCAAAGGCGCCAAACACATTTACGACCGTGTCAGGCTTAATTGAGCGGCGCAAATCATCCGTATAGCCGCCTAGGCCTTTGACACAAATTCGGATATCGCGGCTGTCATCAGGTGCACTGCTTAAGGTAAAAGGGTGCGTTTCTGTTAGCCCATCCAGTTCAAAACTGAAGAAGGCAAATTGACCGGGCCGGTACGGAAGTGGCTTCTGCTCGGGCGCCATAATGATTTCTGTCGCGTCGCGAAACGATCTACATTCACGCACCTGATACCGAAACGGTCCAGGAAGCCGCACGTACAAAAACACCAAATAGAGATAACTCATCACTCCGGCGCCACAAAACGTCAGAACATAGAGGCTCAACGGGTCCGTCACGTCATAGGGTTTTTGAATGAAAATGTAATGGAACACGCCAAGCCCGAAAAACAGACCAATAAGTTTATGCGACCAGCGCCAAAGTCGATAGGGAATAAGTGTCACAAGGGTAACTAAAACCAAGACGATCAACCCGTCGAATGCAATTTCTCCGACATCTTCCGCAATGCCCATTAAGTTGGTTTCTGGCCCCAGCCCCTTGATTTCAGCGTCAAGGGTATCGTGCAACCATAAACAAATGATCGCGAACACGGCCAACCACTTATGAAGAACATAGATGCGGTCAAGGCCACCAAATACCCGCTCTATTCCCGGCAACCGCGTTGCCAAAATTTGAGCAAAACTCATGACAATAAGGGCGGCGATTCCAAAGTACTGACTCACAAGCGCTCGTGCTGGATACGTCTTGAATAACTCTGCCATCGCTGCCGCGGGAATGAGCAGCGATATCACAATCAGAATAAGGCCTAGTTTACGCATTCTCTAAATCCAATTTTTGACATCAGAAGTTAACTGGAAATGCCATATGAGACTTCAGTTAAACAACCCTTTTATATCCTGATGTAGGCATTCGATCAAAACTCCAATGGCGCGTTATCAGTTACCTCTTTCATAACAAAGAATGTGCGCGTCTGGCGGACACCCGGCAACGCAATTAATTGATCTCCATGCAATTTGTTGAAGGCCGCCATATCCCGTACACGGATTTTGAGAAAATAATCAAAATCACCCGCAACTAAGTGGCAATCGAGCACAAACTTTAGTTTCTTTATTGCAGATTCAAATTCTTTAAAACTTTCCGGCGTTGACCTGTCCAGCACAACACCAAGCATGACCAGCGTCGCACGCTCTACTTTGTCAGGAGAAATTTCAGCCCGCACAGATTTAATAAATTTTTCTTCAAACAGCCTGTGCGTTCGCCGGTGGCACGTGGCCGGACTTACGTTAACAAGTTCGGCCAGTTCAGCATTCGCGATCCGGCCATTTTTTTGTATGTGCTTTAAAATATTGCGATCAATGCGATCCAATCTATCATACATGAAATAATCTTTCATTTTATTGTTTCATTTAAAGATATTTTTATCACCTTAATGACCTAAATCAATTTATTCATGCAGAATATGCAACCATTAGAGAGCACCTCTCAACAAGATTTTGTTATCATGTTTGTAAATGGGATCCACTATGAAAGGCTTTTGTTATGAATATCGATAAATTTCAGCGTTACCCGCTCACATTTGGCCCAACCCCGATTGAACACTTGCCGCGCATGACAGATGCTCTGGGCGGCAAAGTAAAAATCTATGCTAAACGCGAGGACTGTAATTCTGGTCTCGCTATGGGCGGCAATAAGTTGCGCAAGCTTGAGTATATCGTACCCGATGCCATCGCCTCGGGAGCGGATACACTTGTTTCCATCGGTGGCGTACAGTCCAACCATACACGCATGGTGGCAGCGACGGCTGCGAAAATCGGTATGAAATGTCGGTTGGTGCAAGAAAGCTGGGTCCCTCACGAAGATGCCGTCTATGATCGGGTTGGAAACATCTTGATGACACGCTTGATGGGCGCGGATAGCCGCATTGTCGACGATGGTTTCGATATTGGTATTCGCAGCAGTTGGGAAGAGGCAATGCAGTCTGTACGGGATGCTGGCGGCAAACCATATGGTATTCCAGCTGGCGCTTCCGTTCACAAATTTGGCGGCCTGGGGTACGTGGCATTTGCAGAAGAAGTTCGCTCACAGGAAGCCGAGCTTGGTTTCAAGTTCGACTTTATCATTGTCTGTGTCGTGACAGGCTCAACACAGGGCGGAATGATCGTCGGTTTTGCCGATGACGATAGAGCCGATAGAGTTATTGGTATTGACGGCTCGGGCACACCAGAACAAACCCGCGCTCAGGTTCGTCAGATCGTCGACAATACCGCTGAACTTGTCGAACTGGGGCGAATGGTTCGCGATGACGAGATTATTATTAATCCAGACTATGCCTATCCCGCTTATGGCGTTCCCAGTCATGAAACCAATGAAGCCATTCGATTTGCAGCACAGACCGAGGCGATGATCACCGATCCGGTTTACGAAGGCAAATCAATGCAGGGTATGATTGATTTGATAAACAAGGGATTTTTTCCTGACGGCTCCAAAGTCCTCTACGTTCACCTCGGCGGAGCGCCTGCCCTCAATGGTTACAGTTACACGTACCGAAATGGTTAGACGGAAGGTTTTTTAGCATTCTCACGGCCCCAATATGAGGACAATACCATGAAAACGGCATACCTATCTTACAGATTGCCTAAAAACAGGGCCTGAGAACCCGTGGAAGAAACAAACCCAATGCAATCAAGCTCGCCACGGTATCGAGTCCACCTCATGCCACATTCTTTAAAAAGGCAACCCTTCTTCCTTCTTTTTTATATGATACGTCAGCGCCATTCGGATGCAGTGGCGCAGGATATCGGCTTCGGGCTTCTCATCCGCTTTGAAACGAACACACCGGTTGCCGTCAAAAGATAATTGATCCGCATAAAGTTCTCGGTACGCAGATACCAAAGTTGTCTGGCAATGAACGAACATACCGTAGCCCGACGGATCATCCTTCAATTGACCAATGCGCACGGTCGTCCCGCTTTTAGTTTGCGTGGTGAGGTAACTGGGCTGGCCCCATTTGAGCGTTTCCTGCAACGGTCCAATGTCGGGGTCAGATGTTGCCACATCGAGAATCAGTTGCCGCAATGCCAGCAGATTAGCCCGCACTGTCTCTGGATAGGCGTTGAAGACAGCTTCAACTTCAGGATTTTGAAATGTGCTCATTGGCATGCCTTAAACAAAAAAGTACCAGACGGCCTGTAAGCCGGGTTCTGTCCCCGCAGGCCCGAGACTTTCACCTCACACCCGCGATAGATGGCCATTCATCTGGGACGTCCGTTACCGAACGCCTCACGCAACCGACCCGGACGACGACACGAAAACATGCCCGCGACCCGAAGCCGCCGGTCGTCCCTATTTGGTTTTGCTCCCGGTGGGGTTTACCGTGCCGCCCTCATTACTGAGCGCGCGGTGCGCTCTTACCGCACCCTTTCACCCTTACCTCGCCATTTACAAAGTAAACAGCTAGGCGGTTTGCTTTCTGTGGCACTTTCCCTAGGGTCGCCCCCGCCGGGCGTTACCCGGCACCGTGTTCCCGTGGAGCCCGGACTTTCCTCCCTTGGACAACATGCAAAGCATCCGCCCAAGAGCAGCCATCCGACCGTCTGGTGGCGACCTTATTACACGATAAATTACATGAACAAAAGCACCCGACGGCAGCGATGGCTTTAATCCCGAACGACCGCACAAGAGTGCACATCCTTTGCTTTGATAGGTACGCAATTGACTTCGCTAACATCACTCGACACTATCTTCGGATCAATCTGACATAAGAAAAATCAATATCATGTTCGGTGACATAAACCTGCTTCTTATTCTCGTAACCGCATTTGTTGCTAGCGCCAGCCCCGGTCCGGCAACATTAGCCATTGCCAGCGCCTCAATGACTTCAGGACGAAAAAAAGGTCTCATTTTGGCATCGGGAGTGACGACGGGATCCTTAATGTGGTCCGTATCTGCAGCCTTTGGATTGGGCGCGGTCATGCTCGCCAATGCTTGGGCATTTGAAGTCATCCGCTATTTCGGCGCGTGCTACCTTTTGTATCTGGCCTTTAAATCTCTTCGATCTGCGATTTCACCCGCCGACGACGCACCGCAAGCGGCTTCAGATGGCGCGGCTCGGTCTGCGTTCTCCAGAGGCTTGGCTTTACACCTCACAAACCCGAAAGCCATTCTCTTTTTTGGCTCTCTGTTTTCGGTTGGCGTTCCCTCCAATAGCCCCCCAGAAGCGTTGTTGATTGTTATTGTCGCTGTTGGCATTCAGAGTTTCATTGTGTTTCATGGTTATGCCCTTCTGTTTTCAAGCAGGCCAATGAGTTCAGCTTATGGAAAACTTAAACGTTGGTTCGAAGTTTGTTCGCAATCGTATTTGGCGGCGCGGGACTTAAACTTCTGACAACAACAGGCGAGTAATTTTTCTGGGCACAAAGTCTCAACCGATTACTTAATCCACAATCGTTCGGTCTGGCTTAGCCTTGCAATTCGCGCAGACCATTTATAAGCCGCGCCGTTCCGTCATCGACTCGCCCGGTCACTCTCGTCGGGCGGTAGTGTCGCTGAAAGGCTTTTAGCGCGGCGGCAATATTCGACGTGTCATAACCGATTTCAGACAGTATTTGAATTAGGACTGCCGTATCTTTTTCCAGATAATCTGATTCTTGAGGCCATTCACCAACGCCTGCGTCTGCCAATTGTTGCCACGGAAAATATTCTCCCGGGTCTTTCTTTCGCGATGGTGCAACATCGGAATGCCCCACAACATTGCGGGCTGGAATGGCATGACGCTCTAGAATATCCAGCGCAAGCTTATGTACCGCATCGATCTGCACATCCGGAAATTCCCGATATCCAAATTCGTGCCCGGGGTTCACAATTTCGATGCCGATGGAACGGGCATTAATATTGGTCTCACCTCGCCAATAAGAAACCCCGGCGTGCCAAGCGCGTTGACTTTCATCAACCAACTGCCAGCAAGCACCATCTTCGTCTACCAAATAATGGGCGCTGACTTCGGCTGCTGGATCACATAACCGATCAAGTGCCGCTTGTGCGGTCTCCATTCCGGTGTAATGAAAGACCAGAATATCGACGGCAGTGCCAGTTGGGCGATTATCAAAATTCGGGGATGGCTGCGACTTCACCTGTTCCCCTTCCAATTCGCTATTTAATACCACGTTGTTTGGCAATGGTGTCGTAGGCCGCATTAATGGTCGCCATTTTTTCCGTTGCCAGGTCGACAAACTCCTGCGGCACTCCTTGTGCCATCAGCGTATCCGGGTGGTTCTCAATTGTCAGTTTCCGATAGGTCGACTTGATTTCCTTGTCGGTGGCGCTTTTTGAGATACCAAGCACTTCGTATGGGTCCGCAGCAGAGGCATCACCCAGGTGAATGGTTTTCAGGCGCTCAAACTGGTTCGGACCAAAACCGAAGATCGCGGCAACTCTTTCAACAAACGCGACTTCGTTGGGATGCACGTGACCATCCGCTTTTGAAATAATGAATAGAGCTGCAATAAGTTCTTCAAGAACAGCAGGTTCATGGGCGAACAGTTGCCCGATTTGTTCGGCATAGGGCTCGAAACCTGTCGCTTCTTTTTTCGCTTCATTAAAAAGATCGCCGACATTTTTGACTTCATCTGCCGGGATCTGAAACATCTTTTTGAACGCCGCAATTTCGTCTGGCGTCACCTGGCCGTCCGCTTTTGCCATCTTGGCACACAAGACAATAACCGCCGTTGTAAAAGCAACCTGACGCGTATCAGAATCATACCCGCCACCCTCTGGCGACTGGATTTTCGCACGATCAATGGCGTGACCAGCCGCGGCACCCAAGATAGCACCCAATGGCCCGCCCAGCGCAAAACCGGCGACCCCGCCAATTACTTTTCCCCAAATGCTCATGTAACGTCAGTTACCAGATTGTTTCGAAATTGCCAGCAATTGTTCATTGCGCGCTTGTTCCAATCCGGCCCGCCAACGGTAGCTTCAAGGCTGGATCCTTAAAGTCGAGACCAAACGTTAATCCCAGCAGATTAACCTCAATGCCTTCCTCTTTACCTGCCAACAATCCCGCCAAACCAAACAGAGAAACCTGATAGCCGGTGCCACTGGGTGTCGCGGCAACCAAACCGCCGCCTGGAATAAAGTCCTTGCCGATAGCGGTCGGTGGCAGATCAAGTTCCAGTTCAGGAATTTCGCGAGCGACGAACGCAGTAAAGGTATTCGAATTCGGCCCTGGCCAAACATGATAAGTGTCACGGTGCGGATAGGCTTTTGCCGTCGCATCTATTTTTTCAACCAGCGCATCGACGCCCTCGCCTCGGACGTCAGCAAGGATTTCCGGCGCATTACCAAACCAGCGGCCATCGGCCGGGCGCTTTGAAACGACAAGTGCATCGCCACCATGCCGTACCCGCCATCCCATCACTTCATATACGGTAAATTCGCTGCCGTTGGTCGGCTTCGTTGCAATCCATGTGTGCACACCAAATGCGCCACGCCAGCTAAAAGCACGCGCTGCGTAGACCTGAACGATAGCTTCTTTATGAATTGCCGGATCTGGCGCGATCCCAGCGCTTTCTCTGCTTGCCGTTCGCCAGTCTGCCATAGAGCTTCTCCCGATAATTGCGCCCAGCGCTACGGTTACCACTACGATAATGGCCAGTGTTGTTATAATCCGCTTCGCTAATCTCAAACCACGTTTCCTCTCGTTGATCGACACCACTGCAAGGCGCAAGCACCCTTAGCCCACTTCTTACATAGGGTTAACGTCCCATATTTCCAGCCATAAAGAGAGTCAATTTTCAGTGAGCGTCCGATCCTGACGACGTGACCAATAGTGAACCAAGGGCTTCAGGAGCGCGGGATACACATACATCGGGAATTGAGCGAGCGCGAAGTACAGGACAATATCGGGATCGATACCGGCCGGGAGGACCGCAAGAATAAAGCCCATATTGCGATTTCCCCCAACAAAACCAAGCGTCATCGCATCGCGCCAGCCAAGCGTCCAAAACAACCCGCAACCAGCGATTTGCAGCGCAGCGTTTGCTGCGAACGCCAGCAATGCGATCGAAATAATACGTTTTGGATTTTCCAAAAGCAGCGCTCCGACGCCATCCATGATCGCGATGGCGAAAATCGCCATAAGGATCACAACGACACCGTCGGCACGCATTTTCCAGCGGGTTATCTTTTCGATCCCAAGCCATCGCCGACACACAAGGGAAACAACAAGCGCTGAAACCAGCATGGCCGCCAATCGGCCTGCCATTTCCCAAGCACTAATATCAAGAGCAACATTGAGAAGCTGCAGCGCAACCACCGGCAGGGTGATTGGTATTAGAAAGGTTGCAGCGACCATCGCAACCAGCGCCAACGCGCCAT
This sequence comes from Rhodospirillales bacterium, assembly GCA_048262655.1. Lineage (GTDB taxonomy): Bacteria > Pseudomonadota > Alphaproteobacteria > Rhodospirillales > Casp-alpha2 > JABMNT01. The sequence goes on from JBLXEY010000001.1 coordinate 154,894, forward strand.
TTAAACCCAACATCATTGCCAAAGCCGGGTTTGAATTAAGTGGCGCACTTGCCGCCATCAAGACCATCGCCGCGATTATACCCGGGGCAAGGTTCGTGTGACTGATAACAAACCACATCGCCGCGGGCGACACGATTAAGACCCATAAAAGCGAAACAGACCCGATCCGCCAGCGTTTAATACTCGCTTTAACAGCGCCCCAGTCCAATCGAACCATTGCCAAAAATAACAATGCCCATACAGTCGGGGTCAACAGAGGCCCCAGAAAACTGGCAAGCCCCGGCAAAACAAGGGCAACAAAAACGCTGGAGGCCATCAGGGCCGTTGCGTGGCGCCCGAAAAAATCCAAAAACTTGATGATCATATTTCTTTTTTCCTGGATTTTAAGGCCCGTCTGATACATCCATTACAGCAACATGAGTGAACAAATACAAACAGTCGTCATTGGAGCCGGCGTCGTCGGCCTCGCCATTGCCCGTAAACTCGCGATGAGTGGGCGAGAAGTCATCTTGCTGGAATCCGAAGATGCCATCGGAACGGCCACCAGTGCGCGCAATTCTGAAGTTATTCATGCGGGAATTTATTATCCGAAAGACAGCCTGAAGGCGCGGTTTTGTGTGGCCGGCAACAAAGCCCTTTATCAATATTGCGACGAGCGTTCAATTCCGCACAAGCAAATCGGAAAATTGATTGTCGCCACGTCGGATGACGAAGTTGCTGCCTTGGCAGGCATTCAACAAAGAGCCGCTGCAAACGGCGCCCAAGCCCTTCGCATGCTCAGCAACACAGAAATTGAAGAACTGGAGCCAAACCTCTCCGTATCAGGTGCCTTGTTTTCACCATCTACCGGCATTATCGACAGCCACTCGTTGATGTTGTCTTATCAGGGTGAAGCCGAAGACCACGGCGCCATGATCGCATTTATGAGCCCCGTTGAAGGCGGCCATGTTGGTGAGGGGAAAATCACCCTTTCTGTTGGTGGAGAAGCGGCAATGGATTTGGATTGCCTGGAACTCGTTAATTCCGCCGGGTTGGGCGCGCAGGACATCTCAAGTCGCTTGACGGGTTTAGACCCGGCGACCATTCCACCCCTTTATTTTGCAAAAGGTAATTATTTTACACTTGCCGGTAAAACACCCTTCAATCACTTGATCTACCCGGTTCCCGTACCAGGCGGGCTTGGCACCCATTCAACTTTGGATATGGGCGGGCAAACCAAATTTGGCCCGGACGTCGAATGGTCTGATACCATTGATTACACTGTCGACAAACAGCGGGGCGATGGGTTTTATGCGGCAATCCGCCGCTATTGGCCGGACCTGCCTGATGACAGCCTGCAGCCAGGCTACGTGGGCATTCGCCCTAAGCTCGCCGGACCGGAAGGTGGCAAATACGATAGCGATTTTCTGATACAAGGGCCCACAGATCATGGTATTAAGGGATTGGTCAATTTATACGGCATTGAATCTCCGGGTCTGACATCATCGCTAGCGATTGCCGATTATGTTCTGGAGACGTTGGAACAGGGATAAGCATCATGAACCATCAGGCACATCGGGAAGATTTGGCGGCGGCACTGCGTTGGGCCGTCAGACAAGGCTGGCAGTCCGGCATCTGCAATCATTTCAGTTTGGCCGTGGATGAAGACGGGGATGCTCCGGCCGGTATTTTGATCAACCCGCAAGGTTACCATTGGTCCGAATTAACCGCCTCGTCTCTGTTGCTCATGGATTATGACGGCAATGTCATTGATGGCGAAGGAACCGTTGAGCAAACGGCATTCTTCATTCACATGGCTATTCATACACGGGTTCCAACGGCGAAATGCGTCTTGCACGCCCACCCCCCCTACTCGACCGCCATCATGTGCACCGAAAAGGGCCGCATCAAAAATTGCAATCAGGACAGTTTGCGTTTTCACCGCCGCATTGCCTATGATGATGATTTCGGCGGCATCGCTGATGACGCAGAAGAAGGCAACCGGATCGCCGGTGCCCTTGGCAACAAACAGATCATGCTGATGGCACACCATGGAATCACTGTAACAGCATCGACAACGGCCAAAGCTCTTGATGATTTTTATTACCTCGAACTTGCGGCTAAATCACAGATCCTCGCCCAATCAACCGGGGTGCCCCTAAAAATTATTGATGACGAGACGGCCGACAAACTGGCACCGCCCATTCAGGCAGAAGAAGAACAAATGATTGGCCACTTCGCCTCCATTCGTCGCATTCTCGATAAGGAAGAACCGGAATATCGCAACTGATCAATGGTGCATTGCTCGGCTGTCACTTCAACCAAAGAGATATTTACTTTTTATAGTTCTACCAAGATAATCCATCACAACAATAAGTTGGGGGATTAATCAATAATGACTGAGAACAAACCACGTCGCCCGTTGACGGCGACACGCCATGATTTGGAAGATTTTACAGACAGGCCAGCAGCAGCACCGTCAGGCACCAGGACAGCCTCCCATACGGGTACGCTCTCGTTTTCGGGCAAGCGCGGACAACTCTTCAAATTAGCTCTTGTTAATTCGATTCTGACAATCCTGACGCTGGGCATCTATCGGTTCTGGGCAAAGACCAATATTCGCCGCTATTTCTGGTCAAATATCCAAGTCCAAAATGAGCCTTTGGAATATACGGGAAAGGCAATGGAATTACTGATCGGGTTTCTTGTGGTCCTCGCCATACTCGTACCGATCTTTGCTCTTTATCAAGGTGCCCTGTTTTTAGTTTCCAGTTCGTCTGAATACATTCAATTTGGGCTTCAGTTCGCATACGCCTTAACACTTCTGGGCTTTTTCCAATACGCCTATTATCGGATGTGGCGTTACCGATTCAGTCGGACAACATGGCGCGGCATTAGGTTCGCTCAAGACGGTTCTGCATGGGTATATATGGCGCTTACAATGGGCTGGATGGTCGCTACGCTTCTTACCATCGGCGTTGCTTATCCGTGGTTAAGAAATGCTCAATGGAATTACAGAATTCGACATTTGAAATTTGGGGAACAAGCTTTTTCTTATTCCGGACGCGTGGCAGATCTGGCTAAAAAATGGGCGTTTGTCATGGGTGTGCCGCTCCTGATACTCGTCGCGATTATTACTTTTAAGTACGAAACAATCTCAATCCTCGGCACCCACTTCCCAATGGGAACAGATAAACCAAACCAAGAATTCATTGCCGCCTTAAAAGAACTTGGTTGGTTTTGGGCCGGGCTTGGAATCGCCTATTTTTCATTCCCATTTCTTTACACGTGGTACCGGGTCAATGAATTGAATTACGTTCTTGGTGAAACACAATTTGCCGAGGCAACGTTTCACGGCTCGATTCGTACGTTCCCCATTATTGGTTGGTTTTTTGTCACGATCTTAGCGATTATGGTGGTTATAGGCATACCGTCGAGTATCCTAGGTTTCATGGTATCGAACCTTACGCAGGGACAACCACCTAGTATTGCGACATTAGTAATTCCAATCATTGGGTTCCTGTTCTTGTTGGTCGCGACGTCGATCATCAGCACGGTAATTTTGACATTTAGCATCGTGAAGCACATTTTTTCGCATATAAAAATCAACAATCCAGATTCTCTTGTAAGTGTCTCCCAAGCCAGCAGCAGCAAACCTGCATTCGGAGAAGGGCTCGCGGATGCGCTAGATGTGGGTGCATTTTAGCGGTGGTCATTCGCGCTCTCTACTATGATGGAGAAACGTCCAACGCGCATCCTGTCGAGTTAAGCCTTGCAAATGGTGAGTTGGGGATTTCCGGCATCGATAAGACAGCAAGGGTTTGGTCTTCCGACGAAGTAAAAGCCGTTGAAAAGCCGACATCGACGACACCACTTCGACTAAGGCGGGGATTTGACGGAGATGAACGGTTGGTGATTGCTGACGAAAACGCACAAATCGAAATCATGCGCTATTTCCCTCTGATTAATCAGCAGGACAAGGTCTGGAGCCGAAACGCCAAGCGACTTGTCGGCTGGGGAAGTGCTGCGATTGCTTCCCTTGTTTTCACGGTTCTTGTCGCCATCCCAATGATTGCGCAGCAGATCAGCGATAGCCTGCCCGCTTCTTACGAGCACAAAATGGGTGAACAGGCGTATGAGCAAATCATCAAGACGTTGACCTTCATTGAACGCAAAAATTCGGATGCGCGATTGACCTGCGTTACCAAAGACAACAGCGCCGAACGTCACTTGGCGGAATTGGCGGGTCGTTTATTACCGGACAAATCTCTGGAGAACAGGCCGCAAATAAAAGTCGTCAATTTCAAAATGGAGAACGCCTTTGCTTTACCAGGGGGCCATATCGTGTTGTTTCGGGGCTTACTGGAAAACTTGCAACATCCGGACGAGCTAGCCGGAATATTGGCCCATGAAATTGGCCATGTGGTGTATCGCCATACGACTAAGATTTTTATTGAACAAGCCGGAACATCGGCGCTTATCGGCTTGATCTTTGGCGACGTAACAGGAGGCACCGCCATTGCGGGTCTGGGTCAGGCCTTGCTCAACTCTGCACACACACGCGAAGCGGAACAAGAAGCAGACGCTTATGCCCTCAACGTTTTGAATCGAGAAAACATCAGCGCAGTACCAGCTGCTCGTTTTTTTGAGCGCTTATTTGCGGAACAAGGCCACATGGAGCAAACATTGAGCCTTTTGAACACGCACCCTATGTCGAATGAAAGAGCGACTTTTTTTAAAGACCATGCAACCGGCACAAAACCTTCCCTATCTGACGACGCCTGGAAAGCAATTAAAAACATGTGTGCAGACCCGCCGTCAGACAACGCATCTTAGTCAATCACAGGCCGACCCATAATTTTCTCAAAACGAGCCGCGTAGGTTTCCCAGCTATCGGGATTTTTGTATCTGGGCGGGCGCTTTCCGGCAAAAATATCAATCCACTGATCGGCGGCCCATTTACTCATATTAAACAAACAATCGTTGGTGATACCGGCGTTGTGAGGTGTCGCAATGACATTATCAAAGCGCAGCAAAGGATGATCATGAGCAGGAGGCTCGGCAAGAAAGACATCCACACCTGCACCCGAAATCGATTTCGTTTCGATGGCTTTTTCCAATGCCGCTTCATCATGGATGCCACCTCGCGCTGTGGAGACAAAAATGGCACTCGACTTCATCGCTGAGAATTCTGCATCACCGACCATATTTGCGGTTTCATCCGTGAGCGGGCAATGAATGGAAACGAAGTCCGATTGCTGAACCAGTTGCTCAAGCGATACAGCGGCTGCGCGCCGTTCTTTAAAGTCTGCCGCACTGATATGAGGATCATAAGCGATAACATTCATGGAAAAGACCTGAGCGATTTCGGCCAGCCGTCGGCCGATTTGGCCAAGGCCGATAATGCCCAAGGTTCGCCCGGTTAATTCATTCCCAATGTAATCCCAACGCGACCACCCCCTTTCTGGACGACCAATGGCCCGATCCGACTGATATATTTGTTTGCTTAAGTTAAGCATCAGTGCAAGTGCATGTTGAGCAACGGATTCAGAGTTGGCCCCCGTTTGATTGACAACAAGAACACCAGCCTTTGTACAGGCATCAACATCGACCATGTCATATCCGGCACCGGACACAGATACCGCAAGCAAATTTGGGCAACGCGCAAGCATTTCCGGGCCCGGATAAAAGGCCTCAGGCGTTTCAGTAGACGGCAACGCCTGATACCCGTGGGCCGCTTCGAGCAATTTCCAGCTGGTTTCCGCGGGAGCACCAAGGTTCATTTGAGTGAGGTTAATATGAGTTTCCTTGGCCAGAACTTCCGGACCGACGGGGTCCATCCATTTATCGAAATAGGCTATGTTTACCATACTTTGGGTCTTGCTTTCTGTAGGGGCAATATCGGTGCGATTCGTTGTGTTTCTTGTGGGGAGAAGGAAACCACTGTCACGAAAGATTGCAAGATTTTTTATTTTAAAGGCGCAACAATCGCTGGAAAACCGCTAAATATGGACAGCGATCAACAATTAACACTAAATGTTGTTTACCTTTGTGTCACGATAGCGCTAGTGTGGTCGACCAAGTCGATGATCAGAGGAGGAAATGATGACTTCAGTCAGAAGGTTTTTCGGAATGATCTTTCGCGCGTTTGGGTTTCGCCGGCGTGCGCGCCCAGTTCGCATGATCCAATTTCTACCCAACGCCCTAAAATAGTTCAGAACGAAGCGGCAGCTCTGGCCGCTTGATCGTACATGCCTGACAAGGCACGCATGAAACCTGCCATATCGCCAATATCCTCATTGGCCAAGCCATAGGGCTTTAAGACACTCATCAAACAGGCTTCACGAATCTCGCGGTACCGCTCACACGCATCCTGACCCCTTTTAGTCGTCGAAAAGTAATTTTCTTTTCCAGCTTTGCGCGCCGTAACCAACCCCATTTTCGTCAATTTTTTGATCGAATAATTGGCAATATGGGTGTCTTCAATATTCAAAACCAAGCAGATGTCAGCCAACTTTTTGTCGCGCGCCTGCAAATTCAGTTTGTGAAGGACAAGGACGTCAGTTGCCCCTAAATCAGGTATGCCCGCTGCCGCCATACAACGGATCATCCAACGTTCAAAGCCGTTATTGGCGATGGTCAGGGCAAATTCAAATTCGCTGAGTTCCGGCGATTGCTCGGACACCAAATGCGGCGACGAAACAATGGGCCCAATCGATTTTTTGTCTGACATCGACAATCCTCCAAACATCATAAATCACTAATTATCAACTTTTTATTGACAAATTGTCAATGTTTTTGCTTTTCTTACTTTGGATAATGAAAATTAAACCTGCGGGATACAAGATCATGACAGCACAAAACGCACCTGAACCATGGCAGATCTGGATCGATCGCGGCGGTACTTTTACGGATCTGGTCGCCCGCACCCCCAATGGTGAATTGGTTTCCCACAAACTGCTATCTGAGAACCCGGAGCAATACGAAGACGCAGCCTTGCAGGGCATCCGCGACCTTGTCGGCATACCTAAAAACGAAGCGATACCGGCTGGAACGGTTGAGGTTGTCAAGATGGGGACAACAGTCGCCACAAACGCCTTGTTGGAACGTAAGGGGGACCGGGTCGTTCTTCTCACCACCAAAGGTTTTGCCGATGGCCTGCGAATTGGCTACCAGCACCGCCCGGATATTTTCGCAAAGCAGATCATCCTGCCTGAGATGCTTTATGAACGGGTAATTGAAGTTGATGAACGCGTGAAAGCTGACGGGGAAGTTTTACAGTACCCTAACCTTGGAACCGTCAAAGAGGAACTGGAAGAAGCTTATAAAGACGGCATACGCTCGATCGCCATCGTCTTTATGCATGGCTATCGTTTCACCGACCATGAAAAACTATTTGCCAACCTGGCGAAAAAAATAGGCTTCACTCAGGTTTCCGTATCCCACGAAGTGAGCCCACTGATGAAGTTTGTCTCGCGCGGTGACACAACGGTTGTTGATGCATACCTGTCACCGATCTTGCGACGATACGTGGACCGTGTGGCCACCGATTTGATGCCGGATGAAAACGCCGGGACTCGTCTACAGTTTATGCAATCGAATGGCGGCCTTACGGATGCCAAACTGTTTCAGGGAAAAGACAGTATCTTGTCAGGCCCGGCGGGCGGTGTCGTTGGCATGGTCCAGACGGCTGACATGGCAGGCTTCGATAAAGTCATCGGCTTTGATATGGGCGGCACCTCGACCGACGTTTCCCATTTCAACGGTGAATACGAGCGCGCATTTGAGACGGTCGTCGCGGGCGTGCGCATGCGTGCACCCATGATGCATATCCATACGGTTGCCGCGGGCGGTGGGTCGATCTTGCATTTTGATGGTGCCCGGTTCCGTGTTGGCCCGGATTCTGCCGGTGCGAACCCGGGGCCGGCGTGTTACCGGCGCGGCGGTCCTCTGGCGGTTACAGACTGCAACGTTATGTTGGGCGTGATTCAGCCCAAATATTTCCCGAGCGTCTTTGGCCCAAATGCCGATCAACTTCTTGATGCCGATGTCGTCACCGAAAAATTCACGGCCCTCGCGAAGGAAATTAAAGATGCCACCGGCGATGATAAAACGCCGGAAGACGTCGCTGCCGGGTTCCGTATGATTGCCGTTGAAAACATGGCAAACGCGATCAAAAAAATATCTGTGCAACGCGGCTATGATATTACCGAATATACGCTCAACTGCTTTGGCGGTGCCGGAGGACAGCACGCCTGTGCGGTCGCGGACTCGCTGGCTATGAACCGTGTCTTTGTGCACCCGTTCGCCGGCGTTCTTTCCGCCTATGGAATGGGGCTTGCGGATGTCCGTGCACTCCGTGAAAAAACCATCGAAGCGCCGCTGGATGAAGATGTCATAGAAACATTGGCAGATACCATTGCTGAACTCAGTAACGAAGGCACCGATGAAATTTTGAGCCAAGGTGTGAGGGCAGAAAACATCGACGTGTTGCAACGGGTGCACTTGCGCTACACGGGATCAGATACGGCGTTGATTGTCGACTATGCGGATCTGGAAACCATGAAAAATGCGTTCGAGGCAGAACACCGTCAGCGTTTTGCCTTTAGTTCACCAGAGCGTGGTTACATCGTTGAAGCGGTCTCCATCGAAGGCATTGGCGCCAGCAAAGCCGGTGTCGAAAAAGTGCTGGGCGAGAAAGTCACATCACAACCTGAAGCAATAGACACGGTACCTCTCTATTTTAATGAGAAATGGCAGGATGCTCCGATACACAACCGGGAACATTTGAGCCACGGACACACGATCGCTGGTCCATCTGTAATCATTGAAACAACCGGGACAACGGTTGTCGAGCCGGGTTGGCGTGCTGAAATCAGTCCGCTGGGGCACCTCATTTTGCAACGCATCGAAGCGCGGGAAGATCGCAAGGCGATTGGCACAGATGCGGACCCAGTAATGCTTGAGATCTTCAATAACCTGTTTATGTCGATTGCTGAGCAAATGGGAGCAACGCTCCAAAACACCGCCTTTTCCGTCAACATCAAGGAACGCCTAGACTTCTCCTGCGCGATTTTTGATGCGGATGGCGGCTTAATCGCAAACGCTCCGCACATGCCAGTACATCTCGGATCAATGGGAGAAAGCATTCGCGCCGTGATCAACGGTAATGTTGGCTCAATCAAACCGGGAAACGTTTATATCCTCAATGCGCCTTACAATGGCGGCACTCATTTGCCAGACATTACGGTTGTCACGCCGGTTTTTGACGATCAAGGCGAGCACATTCTGTTTTATGTAGGCTCACGCGGGCATCATGCCGACATCGGTGGTACGACACCTGGCTCGATGCCACCCGATAGCCGAACAGTCGACGAAGAAGGTGTCCTCATCGACAACTTCCTGATGATCGACCAGGGCCGGGTTCGCGAAAAAGAGCTAAAGGCCCTGTTGTCCAGTGGCCCGTACCCGACGCGCAATTATCATCAGAACTTTGCCGACTTATCAGCTCAAGTCGCAGCCAATGAAAAAGGCGTATCTGAACTCAGAAAAATGATCGCGCACTTCAGCCTTGATGTTGTGCAAGCCTATATGGGCCACGTTCAAGACAATGCGGAAGAATCTGTACGCCGTGTCCTTGATGTCCTGAAACCGGGCTCTTTCGAATATCCCATGGATTGCGGAACCACAATCAAGGTCAATATTTCAATTGACCGCAGGGAAAGACAGGCGACCATCGATTTTACTGGCACATCTGCTCAAATGAATACCAACTTCAATGCCCCCTCTGCTGTCTGCCGGGCGGCTGTGCTCTATGTCTTCAGAACACTGGTCGATGACGACATCCCAATGAACGAAGGATGCCTGAAACCTCTCGACCTTATTATTCCGGATGGGTGCATGTTAAAACCCGAATATCCGGCTGCCGTCGTCGCCGGTAATGTCGAGACATCGCAGTGTATCACTGGTGCGCTTTACGGTGCATTAGGCGTGCTGGCCTCATCTCAGGGAACGATGAATAACTTCACCTTTGGAAATGATACGTACCAGTATTACGAAACAATATGTGGCGGGTCAGGCGCCGGTCCGACCTTTGATGGCACGGATGCGGTCCATGTCCACATGACGAATTCTCGGCTGACCGACCCGGAAATCCTGGAATGGCGTTTCCCGGTCCTGTTGGAAGAATTTAAGATTCGCCGCGGCTCTGGCGGCGATGGCAAGTTCAGAGGTGGTGATGGCACCACCCGGCGTATTCGTTTCACGGAACCCATGACGGCCACCATTTTGTCTGGACATAGAACGATACCTCCATTTGGACTGGCTGGCGGAGAACCTGGTGCCGTTGGCACGTCAACGGTGGAACGTGTTGACGGTCATACTGAATTGCTGGGAGCCACAGACTCGACAGAAATGAACGCCGGGGATGTATTTGTGATCGAGACCCCGGCGGGTGGCGGATTCGGCGAAAAATAGCCCCCGCCCCACCACATATGGGGGCAGAATTGCGCCACAAACAGCTGTATATGGTTGGTCAAAGGGTTGCTTTTGGCTCGACCACATCTAGTCCTTTGATTTTAATGAACTTTATTAAAGGACTTCGGTTTGACCTGGAATGCAGCACCGATTAAAATAAGGGATTCGAGCGTACACGGACCATGAGATCATTTAAGGGCATCCCAAGTGGATTTGACCAAGATCATATTTATTGCAAGTTCAATCATGTTGGGCGGGACAACTGTCGCTTTTTCAGCGGCACTCGAATCTGAACTTGCAGGCCTGATCCTGGATCACCCTCAAATTCGCGCTGCGGAAAAGACACTGGAAGCCCAGCGCAAAGGTATTGGCATTGCGAACGCGGGATTCTTTCCGTCCATATCAACAACATCGGAAACAGGCCATGAATTAGTTGATAGTCCCGGCACACGCAACGAAACCGATGGACAGCAAGGTAAAGCCTCAAGCCGGACCAACTACACGCAAAACCTAACCGTTACACAAAACCTGTTTAACGGCTTTCAGACATCAGCACAGGCCCGAACTGCACGGCTCAATAAAGAGATCGCTCGTATTGAAGTTAACAACACCTTACAGAATACAGCCTTCGAGGGCATAACGGGCTACGTTAATGTGCTGCGACAAAAACGCTTGATCGAACTTGCCCGCGAGAATGAAGCGACAATCCAGCGCCAACTCAACCTTGAAGATGAGCGTGTGCAGCGAGGCTCTGGTGTTGCTGTCGACGTCCTTCAGGCCAAGTCCCGTCTACAGATCGCCAAGGAACGCCGTGTAACCTTTGAGGGCGCGATGATTGATGCGATTTCACGCTATGTGGCGCTATTTGATCATCCACCTGACGTTGAAGGCATGCTTGATCCGGTGCCCCCGATTGACCTAATTCCAAGCACTTTAGAACACGCGATTGAAATCGGGTTAACGGAGAATCCAAGCCTGGAAAGTGCTGGCACGACCGTCGAAATTACCCGAGAACGCCAAAGATCAATTAAGGGCCAATATTATCCATCGATCGACCTCGAAGGACAGGCGAACTATGAAAAACACGCGTCAACAGTCATTGGCACGCGGCGCGACTATTCGGTAACCATGCGCGCCAGCTGGGATTTATTCAGCGGCCTGTCGACCCCATCTTCTTTGTCCCAAGCTAAATTCCAGTATCGTGCTGCCCAGGATGAACAGGAACGCATTCGTCGACGCGTCGTCGAACAAACCCGGCTTTCATGGCAAGCCCTCATTACAGCTAAAGAACGCTTGGACCTGCTCGAAAACGCCGTAAATATCGCGTCGGAAGTCTTCGCAACGCGAAAGAAACTCCGTGAAGCCGGAAAAGAAAACGTGATCAACGTTCTTGACGCAGAGAACGAGGTGAACTCCGCTCAGATCAATTTCACGTCGGCATCCTATGATGAACGAATTGCCGTCTATCAGTTGTTACTGGCAATCGGCCGCTTAACCCCAACATATTTGCGCTTAACGCCCCCGTAAGCGCTGGGTCACGATCAACTGACCCTCATTGTAATGCTCTTTGTTTGCACGTAATTCATGAGCGCCTCTTGACCCTTTTCGCGGCCAAAACCTGATTTTTTCATACCGCCAAACGGGGTTTCAACGCCACCCGCATGCCATTGGTTTACATAGACCTGGCCCGCTTCTAACCGTTGTGCTGCCCAATGAGACTGCACGACATCCCGTGTGAAGATTCCGGCAGCCAAACCATAATCGGTGCCATTGGCAATCTGTATCGCCTCGTCCGGATCCGAAAATTTCAATACGGACAAAACAGGACCAAAGACTTCTTCGTTGGCAATGGTCATGTTAGCCGAAACGTCTGTGAAGACCGTCGGCGGCATAAAATAGCCATCACGATCGTCAAGCCGCCGCCCACCTGTTGCCGCTATTGCACCCTGCTGAACCGCGCCTAAACAATAACCTTCAACTCTGTCTAACTGATTTTCTGACATAACCGGAGTCATATCATGGTCATCAATCCCAGGACCAATACTAAGGTCTTCTGCCATTTTGATGATGCCATCGACCATTTCATCATATCGACTTTCGTGCACAATTAATCGCGACATTGCAGAACAAACCTGTCCAGCATGTCGATAGATGCCATTGCGTGCACTTTCAACAACATCATCCACACGCGCATCAGCAAAGACGACACCCGCCGACTTTCCGCCCAACTCCATAACCGAAGGCACAACCAACTCAGCGGCGCATCTCAGGATCACTTGCCCGGTTTGAACGGAGCCGGTAAAGACCAACTGATTGACATCTTTATGGCTGGAAAGTGCATGACCGGCAATGTGTCCGTACCCGCACAAAACATTAAGCGAACCAGCTGGAAACCCGGCGTCTACACAGGCGTCGACCAGCGGATAAACAGACAACGGTGCCAATTCTGGCGTTTTAACAACTGATGTGTTCCCCGTTGCAAAAGCAGCGGCAACAGACCGCGCCGCAATAACTAGGGGATAATTCCAGGGGACAATTTGCGCAGAAACCCCAAACGGGGCATGGCTGGTATAATTGACAAAACCATCGCCAAGCGGAATTGAAGTGCCTTCCAGTTTATCCGCGGCGCCCCCGTAATATTCAAAATAACGGGCTGCCATTTCCACCTCGCCTCTGGCATCAAGTATGCGCTTGCCCGTATCCATTACCACTATATGCGCGATTTCTGATAGATGGGTCCGCAAGTAGGATGCAACATCGAGCATCATACGGCCACGTTCTGACGGTAGAAGTTTACTTAAAGTCCGGGCTGCATGGCACGATTTTGCTGCTGTTACAGCCGCATCAACATCGTCAGGTGTCGCATCCGCTACTTCACATATAACGGATCCGGTGGCGGGATTTTCAACAGCGATGCGGCCTTTGGCACCACCATCCACCCATTGCCCATTGATAAAGTTCTTCCAATAGGACTTAACACCTTCGACCATACCCAAACTCCCTGCAATCCATTACGTTTGCAAAAGAGTCTTTCTTATCCGCGCTCTTGTCAATTCACGAATGGCGTTGAAGCGGCATGGAAATGCAGGCTGTATAGAAAAGGTTAGGCTATTCCCTCAATTTCACTATCGATCTCAAGCAAGGCTTCAACAGCAAGCGGCGACAACTTCACGAATGCGGCAGCCAGGTCACCGTGCATTTGTTCTTTGTTCCCGCTAACCAGCAAAGGATATTTCTTTTGAGCAAAAAAGCCCCGAATGAAAACCCGGTTCCCTGATCTGGATGTGACGACAAGGTCTTCGGCAAGGCGCGAAAAGTTCGCCCCATCGAAATCAACGCCTTCGGGTAAATACACCCTTTTTTCCCGAGCACTCATCAGGTATTCGCAAACATTGTACATTTTCGGCATATTTGGATTTTCCATGTCATCATCCGCAAGTTAATTCAGCAAAGAAAAAAAGCACCGTTTAACCGCCATTTCCTTCGGCTTTAGCTCTTTAAATCGCCTCAACATTTTCAACCATACCCCCTGGTCTTTGCAGGGCAATAAACAGGGCATGACAACCGTGTAAACGGGTGTGAATTTATCTAATTGAAATTAATACGCGATCCGTCTACCCTACTAAAAAAAAAGTGATCATGAATATCACCGGAGGAATGGAGACCTGATGGCCCTCAAACAAAGACTGCTTATCGTTGAAGATGACGAAATGGTACAATCACTGCTTGCAGCCTATTTGTTGCGAGAAGGGTTCGCGATAAGTCTGGCGACCACGGGCAAAGAGATGCTTGCCTGCGTTGACAGCGAAAAGATTGATCTGATCCTTTTGGACCTCGGATTACCCGATGAAGATGGCTTGACCTTGGCACGTCAGGTTCGCGCACGGTCTCACATACCCATCATTGTCTTAACAGCGCGACAAGGTAAGAGTGATCGCCTTGCAGCGTTGGAGGTAGGCGCTGACGACTACATGACTAAACCGTTCGATCCGGAAGAACTGATTTTGAGAATTCGGAATTTGCTTGGGCGTACCAATCAGGCAGAACCGGGTGACAGCCATGATGCGCGCTCTGAAGTTTATCATTTCAATGACTGGCGCATGGATTTGACGGCACATACCGTCGTTGACCCGGAACAAAAGACCGTCCCTTTCACCAGAGCAGAATTCAACCTTCTTGCGGCCTTGATCAAAGCGCCAAACCGGGTGCTAAGCCGCGCCTATTTGCTTGATGCCGTCAGCCAAGATGCTGATTCTCCAACAGACCGACTGATTGATGTGCTGGTCAGTCGAATACGTAAAAAAATTGAGGCTGATCCGAGACGCCCCGAAATTATAACGACCGTGCTCGGATGCGGCTATAAATTTAGCGCAGACTTAAAATAAACACAGATAACCCGCCCTAAAAAAAGAGGGCTTGAACCGAAATTCAAGCCCCCAGTTGGGAGGTGCACACCGGGACTGCTACCGGTATGCACGGAACGAACTTGAAGCTCAAAAAGATCTCTCTTAAGCTTTAAGCAAGCTGTTAAGACCAAGATATTGATCTAACATAAGTAAACTATACGCACTGGATATGAGCACCGAATGAACAGAATGTTAGTGCAGTATGAATACATGTTTCAAAACGCCTATCATTCCAGAAAGAAAGTATACAGATGATTCAAATACTCGGACGCCCCAATTCAGTTAACGTACAAAAGGTCATGTGGTGCGCAGCAGAAATAGGGATAGCGGTCGATCGATCCGATATTGGCGGTGCTTTCGGCGGCAATGACACGGAAGATTATCTGTCGAAAAATCCGAACGGGCAGATTCCAACCCTTGTCGATGGTGGTTTTGTTCTGTGGGAGTCAAACGCAATCGTGCGATACCTCTCGGAAGCGCACGCCCAAGCGCCATGGTTTCCTGCGTCAGTTCAAGACCGCGCGCACTGCAACCAATGGATGGACTGGTACTTGACGTCACTCCATGCGCCGATGACGACAATTTTTTGGCAGTTGATCCGGACGTCTGATGAAGATCGCGATCATACAGCGCTGAGTGCAGCCATTGAGCAAGCAGGTAAGATTTGGGCCATTCTGGACCGGCATTTGGAAACCCATGAATTTGTTACCGGCGAGCACCTAACAATGGGGGATGTTCCGGTGGGGTGCGCTGCTTACCGGTGGCACAGCGTCGATATCACGCGACCAGATCTGCCCCACCTCAAACGGTGGTGGGACAGCCTGTCGGCGCGCGAAGCTTATCAACAGCACGTCATGCTGCCGCTGACTTAGCAGGCGACAAATCTTATTTATTACGCTTCGTGACAACGGCACCTAGACCAATAAGTTGATCTATTTCACTTTCACTATAACCGGCATCTTTTAAAACATCCGCCGTATTTGCGCCGAACGCGGCCGGTTTGCTGCGAAACGTTGCCGGTGTTCGACTAAACTTAACAGGCGCAGCCAATCCTTTATAACCTTCACTTTCAACCACCATTTTTCGGTGAAGTGTGTGCGGATGACTGACGACCTCGTCTACAGAACTGGCCAATCCAGCGGGTACGCCCGCCTTCAAGAGCTTTTCATTGAGGACTGCGCCATCCCATTCTGCCAAGAGCGCCGTCATTTCAGACGTTAAGGCCTCCAAATTATCAATTCGTCCACCGTTCATAGCGAAGCGAGGGTCCTCGGCAAGTTCAGGTTTCCCTAAAATCTCCATCGCCCTTTTAAACTGACCATTATTGCCAATCGCAATAAACAACGGCTGCGTCTTCGTCGGAAACAAATCGTAAGGGGCGACGTTGGTGTGCGCATTACCGACCCGTTTCGGCCGGTTTCCGCTCATGAACCAGTTCGATCCGTGCGGGAACTGAAGGGCGACGCCGGTATCATATAAGGTAATATCAATCGCTTGCCCAAGGCCTGACGTATTGCGCTCGATTAGGGCCATGCAAATGCCAATCACGGCATTCATCCCCATGCCTAAATCAACAATCGGAATACCAACACGGGTTGGGCCCGAATCAGGGCTACCGTTGATACTGAACAGTCCGGTCATGGCTTGCACAGCAGCGTCATAGCCCGGGTAACCACCAAGCGGACCGTCTTTACCAAAACCCGTGATCTGACAATGGATGAGTTTGGGGAATTTGTCTTTCAAGACTTCCTCATACCCCAGTCCCCACTTTTCCATGGAGCCAGCTTTAAAGTTGTCGACCAACACATCTGCCGTCTCGAGCAGGCGCAGCAGAACTGCTTTGCCTTCTTCGGAACGCAAGTTCAGCGAAATACAGCGCTTGTTTCGATTAACACCGATGAAATAAGAGCTGGCGATATTCTCACCATCTTCATCTTTCTCGAACGGCGGGCCCCATTCGCGAGTTTCGTCGCCGGAAGGCGGCTCGATCTTAATGACATCAGCACCGTGATCTGCCAGCATTTGTGTACAAGAAGGACCACCTAATACGCGGCTCAAATCGACGACACGCACGCCCTTTAAAGCGCCCGAGGGTTCTTTCACATGTTCCATAAACTTACTTCCTTTGATCGAAGCGTCGGCCAATCATAGACGCCGCGATGTTGATTTTCTGTATATCGATCGTACCACCCGCAATCCCCCAACCCCAGGAATCCCGCATGCGACGTTCCATCGGATACTCTTTAGAGTAACCGTATCCTCCCATGAGCTGAACGGCATCGCTTGTCACTTCACGCGCCATCTCATTAGTGAAACATTTCGCGGTAGAAGATTCAAAGATACTTGGCAATCCTTTTTCAGAATTGACCGCAGCCCTATGAATTAATAATCTGCCGGCCTCCACACGCATGGCCATTTCAGCCAATTTAATCTGAACCGCCTGAAACTCGACCAGTTCTTTGCCAAACTGCTGTCGTTCCTGAACATATTCCAGAACGTCTTCCAAGGCACCCGATGCTTGCCCCAACGCCATCGTCGCATTGCCACAGCGCTCCAGATCAAAGGCTTCCATCAACTTCGGGAATCCGCCCGCCGGGACTATCAGGTTTTCCAGCGGCACTTCGACATTATCAAAATAAATATCAGCGGATGGTATTCCGCGAAACCCCATCAGTTGCTCTTGTTCACCGAACGATACGCCAACCATATCTTTTTCAACAAGCACCGCACCAATACCTTTGGCACCGGGTGCATCGGACAATTTACAATAAACAACATAGGCATCTGAATGCCCGCCACCGGAACACCAGCGTTTGTTACCGTTCACAACGATCTTGTCGCTCTGCACATCGGCCCGCGTTTTCAAATCCGTCAAGGCAGTGCCCGCTTGCGGCTCCGACATGGCAACGGCGACGATCATCTCGCCCGCACAGACTTTGGGGATGATACGTTTCTTAAGGGCGTCATTTGCGAAATATTCAATTGCCCGGACAGGGCCAACGCTTGATTCAAAGATCGGAAAGGCAACCGCAGAAGATATCTTTGCAAATTCCTCCAGCACGATAAGAGCTTCCAAATTGCCCAGCCCCATACCGCCATATTCTTCGGAAACATTGATTCCCAAAAACCCCATTTCGGCGAAACGCTTAAGCCAGTCTCGGGAGATGGCGGTTCCGGTTGTCTCTATTTCACGTGCCACATCAACCAATTGTTCGCGGGCAAATCGACGCGCGGCCTCTTGCAGTTCCCCTTGGGACTGCGATAACTCAAAATCCATCGTTAAGTGCTTTCAATCTGTTCTGAAATACTATCTGGCAGGAGAAAAGTCGTCACCGTCGCTGCAAGGCCAAAACCAGCAAGGATATAGAAAACGACCGGCAATCCCCATTGATCAGCGATCACCCCGCCAACAACCGGTACCCACATTGATAAACCTGCCTGCACACCAAACAAAACGCTGGTGGCGCTACCACCCAGTTCTTTGGGGGTCAAATCCATCATCCAGCTATGGATAACCGGACGCACCGCAAACAACACGAACCCAACCGCACCCAGCACCACAATAAATGCATAAGCATTAGAAACGGACGGCATAATAAGTGTTAAGACTGTGGTTCCGCCCAGACCGAGCAGAACAATCACACGGCGGCCCATCCGATCGGATAGAACACCTGCAATCGGTGACCCCACCAGACCTGATGCGTGCATCGCCGTAAGGCTAAAACCGTACAAAAATGACCACGTACCCAAGGCATTTACGAGATACATAGGCACGAAAAAAATCAAACCATTTTGAGTCATGGACCGTAATCCAGCCATTCCTGCTACCCCAAGCACGGCTTTATTTAGAAGCATGCTTTTTAGGCCCGTCCAATAATCAGCTTTATCGATTTTTACGCGTTCAGTCTTGGCTCCAGTCCGCTCACCAGGACCCAACAAAATCAAGATCGCTGCAGCAATGCCAAAAACGGGTAAGGCATGGGTTGAGGCAACACTGGACCAGCCCATCCATACCAATAAAACACCTACCGACAGAGGGGCAACGGTATCGCCAAAGCTGGCACCTAACGCATGTACGGAAAGGGCATAACCCCGATTTTTTGGGAAACGGTTAGACAAATATGAAATCGCAGCAGGATGCCATAAATTATTCGTAATGCCGACAATAACAATAACACCATAAAGCCAGAACAGATTTGCGAACAAACTCGTTGCGGCGAGCGCGGATGCACCGACAACAAGAGCCAAGAACTGTAAAAATATTCTGCGTCCGGTGACATCGACAGCCAAGCCGCTTCCAACATTTGCTAAGAAAGAAGACGCATGGAAAAGTGTTACGAAGCCCCCAGCTTCAACATAGCTTAAGCCCAATTCAATTTTGATAAACGGCAACAACGCATAAAAAGTGCCGATAATCCAATGCGTCGCCGAGTGGCCTAACGCCACTAAAAAAGCCGGACCCTGGTCGCGGCTTTGCATGCCCGTTAATCGTTCAATTCGTGCTAACATGATTGTTACAGATTATCTGGGCTAAGCCGTCCCGACAAGTGATGTTATCTGCATGGATTATGTGTATACGGGATTGCACCGCGCGCTCCGACAGGCCACTATGCTGTTCGAAATTTCATCAAAAAAGGCACCGAATAATGGAAAACGTCACAGATCAGCTCATTGTTACAAAAGAAAACGGCGTTGGTACGATTAAATTCGACAATCAGGCCCGTCGTAATGCCATGACGTTTGAAATGTGGGAGGGCCTCGGCATTGTAATTGAAGATTTTAACGCAGATCCTGATGTCCGCGTCATCGTCGTTTCCGGTGAAGGTGGCAAAGCTTTCTGTGCGGGCGCTGATATTTCCCAGTTCGCTGAAAAACGCTCATCCGAGGATGCTGTAGCGCTTTATAATGCAACAACGGATAACTCATCAAAAATTCTGGCAACCGCAACAAAACCAACAATTGCCAAGATAGAAGGGTTTTGTATTGGCGGAGGCCTCGGCATAGCCATGTGCTGCGACCTGCGCATTGCCAATGAGCAAGCAACTTTTGCCGTACCAGCTGCTAAGTTGGGCTTGGGATACAGAGCTGACGGCCTGAAACGCCTTGTTGATGTCGTCGGACCGTCCTTTGCGAAAGATATCTTTTATACGGCCCGCCAGTTCACATCCGCCGAAGCCTACAATATGGGGCTGGTTAACCGGATTTTGCCGCGGACAGCGCTCAACAGTTATGTCGACGATTACACAAAAACCATCGCCGGCAACGCGCCAATGACCATATCAGCAGCCCGCGTGGTCATAAACGAGCTTATGAAAGATGGTTCCGAACGCGACGAAGCGCTGTGCGATAAAGTCGTCGATGACTGCTTTGCCAGCGATGATTACAAAGAAGGCCGGACCGCCTTTATGGAAAAGCGCAAACCCCAATTCAAAGGCAAGTGATTACCCTGGGCGTGCTCTAATCAATCCACTCGGGTGCGCCCAGTCCCATAATATCTGCAGGCAACTTTCCGTTTGCGATCTCAGCCATCAGTTTTTCTTCTTCGGCGATCTTCACCAGGGATTCTTTTAACAATTCAGCTTGGCGCGCCAACGGCACAACGGCAACGCCGTCATCATCACCGATAATAAGATCGCCCGGGTTAACCGGGCATCCCGCACATGATACAGGGCCGTCAATTGTTCCCCCAAACCCTTTGTGCGGGCCAGCCGGTACAGCACCGCGCGAATAACAGGCAAAGCCCAGTTCGCGTATTTCTGCGATATCGCGAACCGTCCCATCAACAATAACACCCGCGACATCCCGCGACATCGCAGCACGGGTCATAATGCCCCCCCAGACAGCGGTATCCATAAACCCGCCCGCTGCTGCAATAAGAACTTCACCCGGTTTCATAAGGCCCGTCGCCACATGCAGAGCAGAATTATCACCGACCATGCATTGTACGGTGCGTGCCTGACCCACCAACGAAATACCGGGACGCACAGGCTTGAGATCCCCTGCCATCACATTCGATCTGTTCATGCAGTCACCGACGATAGCCGGCGGCACGGCACGCCAAGCATCTAACGTCTCAGCTGACAGAACCTCATATTCTGATCTATATCTTTGTATAGGCATCAGGTTTATTCCTCTCTTGTGTATCTGCAGGGCACTACAAGCGCCAAGCCTCATTTTGCGTTGGCGAAACTCTCAATAGCAGCTTGCACACCACCTTTACCGTGTCTGATACCAAGCATTGAGAACGCGGCTTCGACACAACCGAGTGTGCCAAGGACCATGGGTTCATTAACGTTGCCCATGTGTCCAATGCGGAAGCTTTTTCCTTTTAATTTGCCAAGACCATACCCCAGCGAAACATTAAAACGATCCCGACAGAGGGTATGCAGATCAGAAATGTGCACGTTTTCGTCTATCAATATTGTCGTCACACCGTTGGCCCGCTGCTCTTTTACAAGCGCATTCAATTCGAAACCACCATCTGTGCCCCAAACATCCACCGCAGCGCGAACCCCGTCAGCCAATCTTTGATGGCGGGCATATGCGCCTTCCAGCGTCTCTTCAAAAATCATGTTGAGCGCTTCGCGAATTCCAAAGATCGAGTTTACGGGCCCGGTGCCGCAATACCAGGTGTAGTGAATTTCGCCACGCCGCGTCTGCCAATTCCAGTAGTTGCGGGGCATTGTTGATGTTTTACCAACCTCTCGGGCTTTATCGTTTGCCGCTGTAAAGCTGATCCCGGGTGCCACCATCAACCCCTTTTGGCATGCCGCAATTGTCACATCGACACCCCACTCATCCATGCGGTAATCCGTTGTCACCAGGGACGCAATTGTATCGACCATAAACAGAGCCGGATGCGCTGCCGCGTCAATAGCTTTTCGAACGCCAAGCACATCACTTGTAATCGACGTAGCCGTATCCGTATGCACCATTAAGACGGCTTTGATTTTATGCCCGGTATCAGCCTGCAAAGCTTGTTCAACAACATCAGGATCAATGCCATGGCGCCAATCGGCCGGTAAGTACTGGCTGATTATTCCCAGCGATTCAGCCATCAATGACCAGGAGTTAGAAAATTGGCCCGTGTCTGGAACCAGCACTGTATCACCAGGCGACAACGTGTTGGCCAACGCTGCCTCCCAGGCCCCATGCCCGTTTGCCGAATAGATAAAAACTTCACCCGTTGTTCGGAAAATCTTCTTCAGGTCTTCATGAACACCTACAGATAATTCAAGAAAATCTGGCCCGGCGTATTCAAGCGCCGGCTGCGCCATCGCACGGAGCACGCGGTCCGGGATGTTGGTCGGCCCCGGGGTCATTAAAAAATTCCAACCTGCGCGAAACGTCATGCGCCGAAGCTCCTTATTTCTCTATGTGTTCAAGGACAGCATTACCGAAGGCCTGTGTCGAACTGCTACCGCCCAAATCAGGCGTCTGATTGGCTGGATCCGCCAGCGCACCGTCAACAGATTTAATAAGCAACTCGGAGGCTTCTGCAAGCGCATTACTTCCATTTTTACGGGCCAGCCATCCCATGAGCATGGCGGTCGATGTCATTAATGCAGCCGGATTGGCGATGCCCTTGCCTGCAATATCAGGAGCAGAACCATGCGCTGCTTGCGCAATCGCCCGCTCTCCACTTGCATTGATGGAACCACCGAGCCCCAAACCACCGGAAAGCTCCGCTGCCTCGTCTGACAAAATGTCGCCGAACATGTTGGTGGCGACAATCACGTCGAAGCTCTCGGGCTTTCGGATCAACAACGCAGCCATTGCATCGACGATCACATCCTCAACCTCAACGTCAGGGTAATCCTGCCCGACCTCTCGCGCGACTGATAAAAATAGACCATCAGTCACCTTTAAAACATTGGCTTTATGAACGATGGTCACTTTTTTACGCCGGGTTCGGGCCAAATCGAAAGCCGCGACGGCAATGCGGCGCGATCCTTCACGCGTGATCTTCCGCATGCTCATGGCCAAGTCTTCCGTTGGCATAAACTCGCCAGTACCCGCAAACATCGTGCGGTCCGCATAGAAACCTTCGGTGTTCTCGCGCACGATCACCAAGTCCATTTGTTTAGCGACTGAAGCAACCCCGGGCCGGGTACAACTGGGGCGGATGTTTGCGTACAGATCGAGCGACATGCGCAGGGCCGCAGAAATATTTACGCCGCCTTCCTCTTTCGGAGGATATTTGAATGTTCCAACGGGCCCCAGAACCACACCGTCAGCCGCTTTGGCGCTTTCAAGCACATGATCTGGCAACGTAGATCCCTCAGCTTCAAGCGCCTGCACACCTATGGTTTTTTCTTCAAACTCGAGCCCCAGATCAAACTTTTGGTTCAGGTTCCGAAGCGCGGCATAGGTTGGTGCCATAATTTCTGGGCCGATATCATCGCCCGGCAATATCAAAATTTTCATGTGGTCTCTTTGTTGCGGTTAAGGTTACCAGGATTAGTCGAAGTTTCTATACTCTGTCGTTCCGTCACGCTCAATTTGCCCGACCAAATCTACTTCCCAGGTCAAATACTGCTCCATGGCCTGTTCGATATTCTTGTCATCATCATGGAACTCATAAGGTTTGTACCAAAGATCGACGGGCTCAGCGGCCATATGAGTAAATCCGTTTTCCAGGGGATGTCCCGCCGCCGCCCAGGCACGAGTTCCCCCTTCAAGCACTCTAACAATACGCCCGGCTGCTAGCGCTTCTTCGTAAACCAGGGCCGCGAATGCGCCATCCGGGGAGGTTAAAATCAACGTTGGGGTTTCTGGAACGCGAGTCAGATTCTCAGCCAATTGGGAGCGGATGGCAAACCAGCTACCGGGAATATGCCCATCATCACGGTACTGAATGCTGGTCGCCAGATCGACAACAACAGCCTCTCCATTATCCAGTAGACGGGCCGCTTCATTTACAGCAATCAAATGAGCCTTTACTTCATCAGGGATAACAGGCGTTTGTTGCGGCGCCGGCTCAACAAAAGAACTTTCCGCATCTTTCAAAACAAAAACCTCATCCCAACCCATTTGGATGAGCCAAGAAGCAGACATAGACGCACGCACGCCATCGGCGTCTATCAGCACCAAACGGGCCCGACGAACGCCGACGTAGTGATCGGTCGCCTGCACAAGCTGCCCGCCCGGTGCTGACTTCGATCCAGGCCAATGGGAAATCGCAAATTCTGACGGGTCGCGGACATCTAAATAGAACGTCGTCTTTGAAGAATCATCGCGCCATGACTGGGCCGTTTCTTCATCAACAATTCGTACCCCAAACTTTGCTCTGACGGCTTCCGCCCGTTCCAATGATACCGCATGCGCCGCCGCTGATTGTTCACCGAATGTCCGCGTTTGGCCCCGTTCCAATTTCAATCCTGCCAAATGCCAGCCCATGGTGCCATTTTCAACAGCCATCACCGGATTTGGAATTCCAGCATTGATTAGGGACTGAGCACCGATGATGCTTCTTGTTCGGCCCGCACAATTCACAACAACCGTCGTTTCAGGGTTCGGCGCCAAGTCGTGAATGCGATAGACCAACTCTGCACCGGGTACGTCGATCCCGCCCGGAATATTCATTGCGTGATATTCTTTATAGGGCCGGCTGTCCAGGATGACGAAATCCTTCCCCGCCTCTTGCATGGCGACAATGTCTTTAGCCTTAAGGTGCGGCGTGCGGCAGGTGGTTTCAACAAACTCGCCGAAGGCTTTGCTGGGAACATGGACACCGGAAAACAACTCAAAGCCAGATGCGCCCCAGCCTTCGACGCCACCTTCCATAATGGCGATGCGTTTATAACCCAACGCTTGCAAACGGTTAGCACCCAGCTCACAAAGATCCGTATCATCCGCGCCCGCGCATACAACAACCTGGACATCTTTTCTGGGCACCAATCCCTCGACAAAAAGTTCCAACCGACTGAGCGGACAATTGATTGCAAACAACAGGTGGCTTTTTGCAAACACACCACCTTCACGTAAGTCGAGAAGAGCAAGCTCATCTCGACCCAAAATCAGAGTCCTTACATCGGCAGGCGATAGGCTTGCACGGCTCATTTAAAGGGCCTTAATGTTCTGGCTGGCTGGGAAAACCTTATAGGTCCCCATCTCTTGATCATACATAACACGCTCGTGCAATTGCTCCAGAGCCAAACCATACATATGGAGATGAACCGTCTTCTCGTCGCCTTCCACGTGGATGGAATGAATATCATCCGGCAAAAAGGCGACACCCGTTCCATACTCCACCACGACTTCATCAATTTGTTTCAACGTTCCCTCGCCCGCGATGGAGCCATCGTCTGTGCGCTCGTAAATTTTATTGATCTCTTCGCCCGCGATCCCTGCGATCACGGCCCATGTTGTATGATTATGGGGACGAACACCTTTGCCCGGCATTCCAACAGATGCATAAAGAGCAAATCGATGATCATCGTCTTCGGACAACCGGTAAATCACACCGTTACCGTCGGTCTTGGGGTCGACAGGAAAATCAGCGAGTGGGAACAGGCCGTCAATTTTCGCCAATTCAATCACATGGGCCTTGATCTCACTTATGGAGTCCCGGGTAATCCCCTTGGTTTTTTCCGTCGTTCGGATTTTTTCGATGGTTTTTTTGACTTCATGTTCACGCGTTTGCATATGATCCATATCTTCGGCCTTTCTAAATCGTGTTTTTCGTTCGGAGCTCTTTAATGCGGGAGGCGGGGTAGCCCAACTCCTCCAGCAATTCATCGGTATTTGCCCCCAACTGCGGTGCCGGTCGGGCAGGTGTTTTTGAGCCGCCACTGACAACGGGCGAATTTAATATTTTGTAACTTCCGTGGCCTGGCAGTTCCACATCCTGAATGCGATCACTGTCAGTAACGTAAGGGTTTTCCAAAGCTTCAGACAAACTGTTCAAAGCCGACGCCGGGACGACGCCCGAAAACAGCTCCATCCAATCAGAAGTTGTCCGATTTGATAATTCCTGATCCAGCATGTCCTGAATAAGGCTTCGATTTTCCAAGCGGTCTTTAAAGGTCAAAAACCGTTTATCATCTGCCCAATCATCCCGACCCAATGTTTGACATAGAACAGGCCAAAACTTTTCCTTATTGCACATCAAATAAATCCAGCCGTCCTGCGTCGCATAGAGTTGGCAAGGCGTCAGGACAGGGTGGGCTGAACGTTCGGTGCGGGTTTGTTCATGCCCTTCGTTAAGATACCACATGGCGGGATAGGCAAGATTAGATAGCGCCACATCAAAGAGACTCACATCCATGTCTCGCCCTGCACCCGTCGCCCGCGCCCCCGTGACCCCCGCTAATGTTGCGTAGGCCAGGGCCAGCCCTGTCATTTGATCAACCACAGACAACCCCATTCGGGTCGGCGGACTCCCCGGCTCTCCCGTTAGCGAGAAATACCCGGCTTCCGCCTGCATCAAATAATCAAACCCTGGCCAAGCAGCGCGGGGGCCCGTCCGTCCGTAAGCAGACAAATGGGCACAGACAATCTTCGGATTGATTTCTCCGAGCACGTCATAGGTCAGCCCCAGCTTACCAGGAACATCACCGCGTAAATTGGAGGCAACGGCGTCAGCCGATTTCACAAGGTCGTGAAAAACAGCCATGCCGTCAGGCTGACTTAAATCAATGGACATGCTTTTTTTATTGCGATTATAGGCATGAAAAAACTCTGAATCATCGGGCGTAAAAAAATAGGGCCCCACATCCCGGGCAAAATCACCGCCGGTATTCGGGTTTTCAATCTTAATAACCTCTGCCCCCTGATCCGCCAGGAACATTGTACCAAAAGGGCCGGCACCGTATTGCTCGACAGCCAGTACGCGCACACCTTCTAGCGGTAAGGGTTTATCTAACGTCACACCGGATTTCTTTCGACCAGTTGGCGGGCAATAATGATCCGCTGCAATTCGTTGGTTCCTTCACCAATCGCCAACAACGGCGCGTCACGATAATAACGTTCGATGTTGAACTCTTTTGAATACCCATAAGCCCCATGGATACGCACGGCTTCTTCTGCATTTTTCATGGCGGCTTCTGTTGCAAATAACTTAGCCATACCCGCTTCCATATCACAGCGCTCCCCAGTATCGTAAGCGTTTGCGGCCTTATCGACCAACAGTTTGGCCGCTTCAACACGGGTCGCCATTTCAGCTAATTTAATCTGAATTGATTGATGCTCACAAATGGGCTTTCCAAAGGTTTTCCGAACTTGTGAATAAGCGACACTCTCATCCAGTGCAGCTCGCGCCAAACCGACACCGCGCGCGGCAACGTTGATGCGGCCCAGCTCAAGGCCTGACAAAATTTGCTGTAAACCGCGTCCTTCCGCTGCGCCAATCAGGCGATCCGCCGGGACCCTAACGTTATCAAAATGCAACTCTGCCGTATCAATGCCCCGATAACCCAGTTTTTTTAGCTTTTTACCCTCATAGCCGTGTGCTTTATCCACCAGTATAAGGCTCATTCCCTTATGGGGCGGATCCGTATCCGGGTCTGTTTTAACAAGTACGGCCAGCAGATCACCTTCTATGGAATTGGTGATCCACATCTTTGAGCCATTTATCACATAGTCGTCACCATCCCGAACCGCTTGTGTGCGCACCGCCTGCAGATCAGTGCCACAATCCGGTTCTGTAAGGGCAGCACCACCGCGCAATTCGCCACTGGCAAATTTTGGTAAGAATTGCTTTTTCATTTCGTCAGAGCCAAAACGCTGAACCGCTGCCGCCATCATCAGATGCGAATTATAAAAACCCGGCACCGATATCCAGACAGCCGCCATGCGTTCAACGATTTTCGAATAGACACTGGCGGAAAGTCCCAGACCACCATACTCAGGAGAAATAGTGGCGCCAAACAACCCCATTTCAGCCATTTTATCGACCATTTCTGCTGGATAGGTATCGCTTTCTTCAAAGTCACGCACATAAGGGACAACATCGCGTTCCAGGAACTGGTCAACAGCGTGCAGCAAGAGGGTTTCTTCCTCGCTTGGCGTAATATTACCCGGATAGGGATCAGTCACGGCGATTCTCCGGTAAAATTGATCAGTAAAATACAGCCTAAAGCATCGGCTATATCAGGCCAGCGGTCAACATGGCGATCCGCAAAAAAAGAAAGCTAATGTGCCTTTTTTAGGATCACCTGCAACAAGACATCCGCACCGGCCTTTAGGTGCTCCGCTTCGGTAAATTCTGCAACGTTATGACTTATCCCGCCACGACTTGGCACAAAAATCATCGCTGTAGGGCAGTGCGGAGCAAACATTTGCGCATCATGCCCGGCCCCCGATGGCATCCGCTTCACCGATAGCCCCAGGGCCTGTGCCGTATCATCAATCAAGGTGACCATATCACCATCAAAGGGAACAGGATCAAGACGGACGAGTGATCGTTTTTGCACTGAAACGCCTTCCGCCTTGCAGATATCTGAAACTGCGGTTTCCATGTGCTGTTCGGCGACTTTTAAAACCTCATTATCAGTATTACGAAGATCCACCGAGACTTTCGCCTCCTTCGCGATCACGTTAATCAGATTAGGTATCAATTCTGTTACGCCAACAGTAGCAACTTGATCTCCACCAATCTCCTTGGCGATCCGACGCGCTGCCACACCGATAGCAGACGCAGCAAACCCGGCATCATTACGCATGCTCATAGGCGTTGTCCCGGCATGATTGGCGGTTCCCTGCAGTGTGTATTCGGTCCAGGAAATCCCCTGAACCTTTTCGACCGCGCCAATTTCCAGGTTTTCTGCTTCTAATACAGGCCCCTGCTCAATATGCAGCTCGATAAAACAATCGGCGCGCGCTTCACCGACCGGGATGTCTCCGGCATATCCGATCCGCGCCAGCTCATCTCCCAAAACCGTGCCATCGTTACCAACAACGGCCAACATCTCAGCTAAATCAAACTGCCCTTGATGGACGGCACTTCCCATCATATCCGGCGCATAGCGAACGCCTTCTTCATTGGTGAAAAAGGCAACGGCAAGAGGCTTTCGCGTCGTTAGATTGGCATCATTGAGGCACTGCACAACCTCCAACCCGGCCAATACTCCCAGATTTCCATCAAAGCGACCACCCGTCCCAACCGTATCAATGTGCGACCCCGTCATTACCGGTGGTCCGGGCTCTAAGCCACGACGAACACCAACCACGTTACCGATCTGATCAATACTGACATCCAGTCCCAGTTCATGCATCCAGCCAACGACCCTATCGCGCCCCTGACGGTCCTCATCGCTCAAGGCAAGGCGGCAATTCCCCCCACCATCGATTGCACCAATGCTCGCAAGCGCATCTAAGCGCCACAAAAGCCGATCAAGGTTTATGCGCAACGACGATAGCATCTCTTAGTAATCAGCCGCATCGTCAACTGCATAACCTCGCTTCGGGATTAACATGGTCCGTTCAAAAGACATGACTTCGACACCGTCCTGATTCTTCCCTGTTGTCCTAATAGAAACGATGCCTTGTGTCGGTCGTGACTTGCTTTCACGGATCGAAAGAACCTCGCTTTCCGCATAGAGCGTATCACCATTAAAAACCGGGGCTGGCATTTTAACTTTATCCCACCCCAGATTGGCGATGGTTTTTTGGCTGACGTCGGAAACGCTCATGCCAGCAACAATGGACAACGTCAGGCACGAATTGACCAATGGTTTGCCAAATTCACTTTGGGCTGCATATTTTGCGTCAAAGTGCAGCGGGTGCTGGTTCATGGTCAGCAGTGTAAACCACGTATTGTCCGCTTCTGATATGGTTCGGCCTGGCCGGTGCTCATAAACATCACCAACCTTAAAATCTTCCAAATATCGCCCATAAGATTCGCGATATCGATTTGAGCCGACTTCTTTTGCTTCAGCAACCATTTAAAACATCTCTCTTCATAAAGTGAAACTGCTGTATAGTTAAATCATGTCTGGGTTTGTTCGAAAAGCGATCACTTTCATACGCTGGCAATACACACGCGCCACGCCTGTTGATCCCCGATTGGTCAACCCCATATAATAAACAGAGAGAATTTGACTAGCCAAACGCATCGCAACAGTCAGGCACCCAAATGAAAGTATTACAACGGCATATCTTCCTATTCTTTTTCTCAAGTTTTGCGCTCAGCACTTTTTCAGCGCAGGCGCAATCTCTAACCCCTGTTGATCTAGAATTGGCGTTTGTCGTCGATGCGTCGGGCAGTATCGATGATGATGAGTTTCGGCTTCAGCGTCAGGGGTATGCAGACGCCCTGCTGAACCCAAAAGTTCAAGGTGCCATCAACAGCGGTTTTCTGAGATCAATCGCGGTTTCTTATGTCGAATTTTCCGCCAGTGGGTGCACCGAAATGAGTGTTCCCTGGACTCAAATCAGTGATTTAGCGAGCGCGAAAAGCTTTGGGGACCGCATCCTTGCGACGCCAAGATCTTCTTGCTCGGGTGGCAATGCCATAGGCGAAGGTGTAGCGCTTGCAGCAACATCAATGGACAGCAATTCCTATGAAGGAACCCGGCGGGTCATAGATGTGTCCGGCGACGGGCCCAACACCATGGGAATACCGGTAGAGTTTGCCCGCGATGCCGCTATCGCAAACCGAATTACGATTAATGGACTGGTGATCAACCGACCCGAAATGCCTGATCTGGACGAATATTTTCGCTCGGCAATCATCGGCGGACGAAGGTCATTTGTGATCAAGGCCGAGAACCGGCAAACGTTTGCAGCAGCGATTTTAAAAAAAATGATCTTAGAAATAGCCGATCTAAAAACATACGACGCGGCGGGCCTTGCCCAATGATAGATTTTTTTAAAGATTTTAACTTAACAAAAGTGGAAACCCGCCGCGGCCCCATGCGGTTGCGAACATTTGGCGACGGTCCGCCTTTGTTAATGCTGCATGGCAATCCGCAAACCCATGCCATGTGGCATCGGGTCGCACCTGAACTGGCCGAACATTATCGTGTCATTTGTCCAGACTTGTGCGGTTATGGCCAATCTTTCAAACCACCGCCGTCCGCCGACCATGCCGCCTACGCAAAGACAAAAATGGCGGGAGACATGGTTGAACTGATGGAAATTCTCGGTCATTCAAAATTCCAGGTGGCGGCCCATGACCGCGGTGCTCGGGTCGCCCATCGGATGGCCATTGATCATTCAGACAAAATCGAAAAACTGGCGCTCCTGGATATTGTCCCAACCATCGAACATTTTGAACGAGCAGACATGGCCTTTGCTATGGGCTATTATCACTGGTTTTGGTTCGCGCAACCCTACCCGTTTCCAGAAAATGTTATTAACGCGGCGCCAGAAGACTGGTTCAACGCGCATACATCCCGCGAACCAAAAGACGCGGGGTTTTTCCATCCTGAAGCCTTGGCCGACTATTTGAAGGCCGCACATGACCCGAATATGATCCAGGGTATGTGTGAAGACTATCGCGCCGCCGCGACCATTGATATGGTTGATGATCGAAAAAGCCGGGAGGCTGGCAATCAAATAACATGTCCCCTATTGGTCCTTTGGGGAGCCAAAGGCAAGATTGGCCAATGGTACGACGCCTTGGAAATTTGGCGAGACTATTGCACTAACGAAGTTACCGGAGGCGAGATAGCATCCGGACACTATCTTGCCGAAGAAGCACCCGAAAGTGTCCTAGAGCAGTTCCGAGGCTTCTTCGACTAATCTATTCGCCGGCCAGTGCCAGCGCAGAGCGGACACGGCTGCATTTCAAAAGCCGTTCAACGTTATCAATCGTCTCCAGCGCCAATAACCCATCCTTCAGCTCTCCTAATGCTGCGGGTTCAATATAAGGCTCTGACAGACCATTAAACTTTTCCATCAACTCCTCATTGGATAGAAAGTTCTCAGGTTCGCCTTTTGGAATATCAATGAAAGCCTGATAGGTACCTTTTGATGTCTCGATCGAAACACTTCCAGCCATCGACCCTGGGAATATGGCCTCAACGTCATCGTCAATGCGGGTTTCGATCAGTTTACATAAAGCCAATGTCTCTGGGTTCTTTAAATGCTGATCATAATCATCCCATTTAAGCCCCCCCGTCCGAAGCGCGACAGCCGCACAAAAAGGCATTGAGAATTGTCCATCGACGACACTTTTGGGTGCATGCTTTTGCGCCAAAGGCTCGGCAATAATTTTAGAGCCCGTGCGGGAAAGACCGACAATCACTTTATGTACATCGGCGACGTCGATATCTTGATCCCGCTTTAACTGGATGACCGCATCCAGCGCAGCGTGCGAATAGCGGCAGGATGGATAAGGTTTAACAGCAACGTTAAGGGTCTCCCAATCGGACATCAGGCCTTCAAGTGCTCTTGTCGGTGTAGCAGCCGGTGCATAGGCATGAAAGAATCCTGCATCGCCTTCAAAGGCATCAACCGCGCCTTTAAAGCCTTCCTGCGCAAGAGTAGCAGCGATCAGACCATTCATTGCCGCTTGGCCCACGTGAGACCGTTTGGTCCAGCCACCTTCATGTAAGAACTGCATAGAACCCGCCGATTGACTAAGCGCAATTCCAAAGGCGCTCGCCAGTTGCTGCGCATCCAGACCAAGAATTTTACCGGCGGCGGCGGCGGCGCCGAAAACGCCGCACGTCGCCGTTGGATGATAGCCTCGATTATAATGATCTGTGGGCCCAAGCGCGAGGCTCAGTCGAATCTGGATCTCGTAACCTGCAACGATCGCCGCCACAAGTTCTTTGCCTGTTGCTCCAACCAGTTCTGCCGCAGCAAAAGCTGCTGGGGTGATCGGCGCCCCCGAATGAATAGAGCCAGCCGCATGGGTATCGTCAAAATCAAGCGAATGAGCAAGGGTCCCGTTTAGCATCGCAGCGCCCGGTGCACTATACCCGGCGTCATCACCCAAAACCGTGCAATCGCCATGTGTATAGCCCAGACGATTAAGCATAGAGACGACACTTGCCGTCGATTCCGCATCATGCCGCGCACGAATAATATTTCCGGCTAAATCAACAATCAGTTGTTTGCTGCGTAAGGCTACATTATCGGGAAGGTCTTCATATTTAAGACGATCCGCAAACTCGGCTAACTTTTTTGTTATCTGCACCATCACTTCCTCCACAAATGAGTTCTGTTTACTCGGCGGCGTACTTCTTTTCGTCTTCATAGTATTCCGGGAAACCGACAATTTCCTGAAGCTCTTTAAAACTGGCATTGACATCAATGTCGTGGCCATCATTAAGCGTCGCCAACACGCGGTTGGCAGCATTGATACCGGCCAACATCAAGGAAACCGGATAGATTGCAATTTTGTATCCAATCTCTTCCAGCCTCGGAGGTGTCAAAAATGGCGAACTACCTTGCTCAACCATATTGGCCATTTTTGGTCCTGGCACTTCATTGCAATAACGCGCCATCTCCGTTTCATCGCGTGGTGCTTCCAAAAAGGTGATATCGACGCCTATGTCCATGAAGGCTTTGCAGCGTTCGATAGCTTCATCCAAACCGTCGGTATGATTGGCATCGGTGCGCGCCATGATCAGAATATCAGCACCCTCTTCCCTTGCATCAACAGCGGCTCTCAATCGAACATAGGCATCTTCGCGACTGACAACCTGTTTTCCCATGGTATGGCCACAGCGTTTTGGAGCTAACTGATCTTCAATCATGACACATGCCAAACCTGCCTGCGCATAACCATCAACGGTTCTCTTGACGTTGATTGCATTGCCATAGCCCGTATCGCCATCACCAATAACCGGGATTGAAACTGCCGCTGCAATATTTCGCCCCTGATCCAGCATTTCATTGTAAGAAATCAAGCCGGTATCCGGCATCCCAATACGGGCTGCGGATACGGCAAAACCGCCCATGAAAGCCCCCCCAAAGCCAGCGCGCTCAATGAGCTTTGCAGACATGGCATCATAGCACCCTGGCATGGTGATAATGCCGGGATTGTTCAGTAAAGTTCTCAGTTTATCGGCAGCACTCATCTTTAATTCCCTTCAAATTGTGGTTTTTCTTTGGCCAGGAACGCCCGGACACCTTCTGTATAATCGGCGCTATCACAAGCAGCGTAACTATCCATCACGTCTTTCTCACTAATTGGTGTGGGGTTCTGTAAACGTTGCAACGTCTTTTTATTCATCTGCGCGGCAAGCGGTGCTCCGGCAGCTATACGTTCCGCAGTCGCGTACACGTTGTCGGCCAAAGCCTCATCCGCGACGACGCGGTTTACCAACCCCTTCTGCAAAGCCTCATCCGCATCGAACATTCGGCCTTCCAATAGAATTTCCAACAAAACCGCAGGCCCAACAACATCCAGGGCCGGTTTCATTTCCGGCAGGGCCAGGGCATTACCAATACGGTTGATGGGAATACCGAGACGTGCTGATCTAGCGGCAATGCGCATGTCGCAGGCACAGGCCAGTTCAAGTCCTCCACCGGCACAGGCCCCATAAATCATGGCAATGGTTGGGTGTCGACAGCCCTGCAAGGTCGAGAGGGCCATCGCAACCGAATCACCGTAAACTTTCGCTTGCGCGGCATTCGCACGGTTTTGTGGGAACTCCGATATATCCGCTCCAGCTGCGAACGCCTCTGTTCCTTCTCCCCGGATCACAACACAACGGAGCTTGCGATCCATATCGAGACTTGCAAATGCATAGGAAAGTTTACCCCATGACTCCAAATCCATTGCATTTCGTTTGCCGGGATTACTTAATGTGAGGGTCGCTATATACCCTTGTTTGTCTATTTTTACGGATGCCGCACACATTCTCAGCCATCTCCATTCAGCACGCGTTGCGGCGCCCCATCAAGCCAACTTTGAACATTTTCAACGACTTGCGTATAAGCCAACTGATGCAATTCCTTGACGACAAATCCGGTGTGTCCGGTTAAGACGACGTTATCCAGTTTCCGGATGACGTGATCCGCCGGCAAAGGTTCCAGATCATAAACATCCAGCCCTGCACCAGCGATCTTGTTTCCTTGCAGTGCCTCAATCATTGCCGCCTCATCGACGATAGGACCGCGCGAAGTATTCACCAGGTAGGATGACGGTTTCATCATTGCAAACTGCTCTTTGCCGACCAGCCCCCGTGTCCGCTCACTCAAGATCGTATGAATGCTTATAATGTCGGAGCGTTTAAAAAACTCATCTTTGTCGACCCGGGTTACGCCCTGTTCAGCTGCCGCTTCTGTTGTCAGGTTTTGGCTCCAGGCGATGACCTCCATGTCAAAAGCCAGACCGATTCGTGCCGCGGAACTCCCCAGTTTACCGAGTCCAAGAATTCCCAGCGTCTTGCCCTTTAGACCGACGCCAACGCCCAACTGCCAGCCCCCAGACTTCATAACCTGATCTTCGTAAGGGATTTTTTTGGTCACTGCCAAAATCAAGGCCCATGCGTGTTCATAAGCAGGATAACCCAGCATCTGAGTACCACAAACAACGATACCCTGCTTCGCAGCAAATTCCATATCAATAGACAGATTACGCAAACCCGTTGTCACCAGTAATTTCAGATTTGGTAATTTCTCCAGTTGCGAATCCGGAAAAGGGGTACGTTCACGCATGAGAACGACCACATCGAAATCTGCCAACACTTCGGCAATGTGGGTTTCATCCCAACCCAAATGCTCATTGAAAACCGTAACATTGCAGCCTGCAAGCGTATCCCAATCCGCTGACGTCAAAGCTGCGTTCTGATAGTCGTCCAAGACGGCTATGCGCGTCATACTCAATCTCCCTTATGTTTTCACCCGGACCCCACCGCGCGGTCCTGTATTCATTCTATCAGCGAATTCCGGCGCCAATGGCCGCGCATTTTCGGGACGCTGGTTGATCCACATTCGCAATAAATTGCGTCTACGCTCAGGTTCTGGCCAATCTTCAAACGCGGTTCTGGAATGCAGTACCGCGTGATTATTCAAGATTTGAATATCACCCGCCCTAAAGTCCATATCGTAGCGCGTCCCATCCTGCATCGCCAACTCACCGACAGCTCTAACAGCCTCCAGAGCGACACCCGTAAGAGGACGCCCTGCCTTGACCTGCCCGTCCTCGATTGTTTTCCGATTGTACCTGCAAGACAACAGACCTTGATACCAGGAAAACACGGGTACTTTTACAAACGTCACTTCATCCGGATCAGCGGTCGCTCCTTCTCCGCGCAAATCAAAATGGAAGCCACACATCAATGGCTCCAGATATTCCGGGTATTGCTCCAAAATCTGATTATAAACTGTGGCCGAGCTGCTAATCAGGCTTTCCCCACCGCTTTTTGATGGATGCACACAAAGCAACGTCACGATGTCAGAGCTATCACAATGCGGTGCCAGGCGCGCCTGTGTCGTATATCCTCTGACATTTTTATCCATATAATTTTGGCCGCTATCGCGAACGTGTCCAATCAGGTCACCCTTGGCATTTTGGGTAATTGGCTTGCCCAGATGAACACCTACCCCCCAGTAAAGAAGCTTGAGACGGGTTTCGTCGTAATCAGAAACATTTAACCCGCGCCACAAGGCAAGTCCGCGCCCATATTCAACATCACGGATGCACTCGGCCAGGCGCGGACCGAGAGTTGGCAACGGGAAATCCTCGCGGTGAAAGGCATAGATTTCCTTGCCCATGCGCATCAAAGATTCAACGGCCTGCTCCAGTTCGCGAATTTCTTCCGGTTTAAATGTAAATATCCAAGACTCGTCATCCCGCAAATCATCAGCCACCCAGAGCGATGGCCCAGCTGCAATCTGTCTTTTGCCATTGTCGTTGGCATTATCTGTGCTTGTCGTCATTCGCACCTCGTTTTCCCCTACCCATTTCGAGCTTTCGCCGTGTAAAGTAGCCCCACATTAACTTATGGAGGCGCCACGATGACTTGGCTCGAAGGAAACGCTCGGAACACTGTATCACCAGGATTGCGCCTTGCAACACGTCTGAAAGAACCGGGAATTATCCGCACACCCGGCGCCCATAACGGGATTGCTGGTTTGGCTGCCAAACGGGCCGGTTTTGAGGCGCTTTATATATCAGGGGCGGGGATGACCGCGTCTATGGGATTGCCAGATCTTGGCATCATGACCCTTGATGAAGTTTGTTTTTTTGTCCGTACCATATTCAGAGCGACAGATTTACCTCTGATTGTGGATGCAGATACCGGCTATGGGGAAGCCCTGAATGTCATGCGAACCGTTCAAGAACTTGAATACGCCGGTGCGGCAGCCATGCAGATCGAAGATCAGAAACTGCCGAAGAAATGTGGTCATTTGAATGATAAACAACTGGTGAGCGCAGAAGATATGGCGCTAAAGGTTGCTGCCGCAGCAAAGTCCAGAACCCATTTGCAAATCGTCGCCCGGACAGATGCTTTAGCATCAGAAGGCATGGAAGGCGCCGTCAAACGTGCGAACACCTATATTGATGCTGGTGCCGATGTTGTTTTTGCGGATGGGCTTGCGAGCGAGCAGGATTTTAAGGACTTCGCGCAAAACGTGAATGCGCCAGCACTTGCCAACATGACTGAGTTCGGACGCTCTCCTCATTATACGGGCGCACAGTTTGAACAAATGGGATATAAAATTGTTATCTGGCCTGTATCTCAACTGCGTGTAGCGACCCGGGCCATGGAAAATCTGTATCAGAGCATTCACGAAACAGACGGCACCCAGACCTCTGAAGGCCTGATGCAAACCCGAGCAGAACTCTACGAGCTGATTCAATATTTTAATTACGAAGCACTCGATAGTTCGATTGTTAAAACAATTGTGCCCGAGGTCACTAAACAATAATGCCGCTAAAGCGTTGCGCGCCAACTCAAATCAGGCAACAATGATACCGAGTAGGAATAATATGGAGTATCAGTCACACTAATACAGGAGCACGCTATGTCTATTCAGAACCTGTTTATCAGTCTTGTTGCGTCCGTTGTCTTTCTAAATCTATCTATCACATCTTCACAAGCAGCTCCGCAAATTCTGGCTGTGCTCGAGACAGATGTTGGAGTTCCTTTCGTTTGCGACGAGGGCATTTGCAAGGCTCATCTCAGCACCTATTGCCTTCAGCGCGAACGCCCGGCCCCAACGATGGGAGCCGTCTATTTACCCGCCGCAGCAGAAGATTTCACGTTAACCGTTAACGTCGATAGTGAGACACCCCGTGATATCGCGGCGCACAAACACGTTACCTTCATCGAGTCCCGCGGTTTCATGGCTGTTGCCGCGGTCATCTTCGAGAAGGATCTGAAAGCACTTGGTGGAACCGATGCCGTCATTAAAGTTGCTTCGAATGCATCCATGTTACCAAAACCCGTGGCCGGCGACCCCAATCCTCTAAGCGAAAAAGAAATTGCCTATGCAACCAACTCCTTGCGCGCGGAAGGCCAAAAGTTTGCCGACCAGACACCGCAAGCGTCAGCAGCACGATTGCTGGCCCGTGTCATGCAAACGTTACCGGTTCGAGGCCAGGTGCCGGCGGGTGCCGGCGATCGGATTTGGCAAAATGAGATTGGCGATGAGCTTCCTGCGGGCCCCCTTCAACGTGGCGGATTCACCCGTGCGCGCGATGCCTTCCAGGACTGTTTCTCTGGCAGCCAGTCGAGCGCTTTCGGAGGAGTTCGAAATTGTCTCGAATACAAACATGACGGCCTTATTCGTGACATAAATATCGACTACTGGGATTCACGCGTCGGAAGTTGATCGCCCTGCCACAACCGTGTTAAGGGGGGAGACGAAGCACGCCTCTTATTAATCGTGGCCGGGGGACATATGAGCATTGAAATAACATCACCCAGTGAGACCGTGGGCGTTGAGGTGCGTGATGGCACATGCTGGATCACCCTCAACCGCCCTGACTCCCTAAATGCCCTAAACCCTGATTTGGTCAACGCACTCGATTCGGTTATCACATCCCTGCGCGATAATGACGATATTCGTTGCGTAGTCCTAAAAGGGGCTGGCGATCATTTTATGGCGGGCGGCGATGTCAAAAGCTTCAAAGTTATGCTCGACACGGAACCCGACATGACCGCCCGCCGGCATGAATTTGAGCGGCTTTTACATGATGTCCACAGCGTAATTTTAAAAATACGCAATCTTGGAAAACCTGTCGTCGCAATCGTCACGGGTGCTGTTGCCGGAGCAGGCGTCAGCTTGATTCTTGCCTGCGATCTGGTCATTGCTTCGGAAAAAGCATTCTTCACATTGGCTTATTGCCACTTGGGCGTGAGCCCCGATGGCGGGTCGACGTACCATTTACCACGAGTGGTTGGCATGAAACGCGCCTTTGAAATCGCGCTTTTGGGTGACCGTTTCGATGCGAAGACGGCAGAAAAATGGGGCCTTATCAATTGGGTCTTTGAAGCTGATAAGCTTGATGCCGAATCTGATAAGATCATTGGTAAACTGGCTGCTGGCCCTACTCATGCACATGGCCACGCCAAAGCCCTGCTGAACGCCTCTTTCAACAACTCACTACAGCAACAACTCGATAGTGAAATCACAAGTTTTGTCGAATGCACAACAACCAATGACTTTAATGAAGGCGTAAACGCCTTTGTCGCAAAACGTAAACCAAATTTTAAAGGGCGTGCATAGGCACGCCAATTACAGGAGAAGAACATGACGAACCCCGACAAACCCTTCGCTGGTCGCGTGGCGATTATCTCTGGCGCGGCGCGCAACATTGGCAAGACAATTGCCTTGCGTCTGGCGAGCGAGGGTGCAGCTGTTGTTGTCAATGCGGTACAAGACCGAGAAGCTGCAGATGCGGTTGCTCACGAAATATCAGAAGCCGGCGGTCAAGCCATGGCCCACGTCGGAGATGTCACCGATCCTGAGACAGTAAAGAAAATGGTCGACATGGCCGCCGCAGCGTTTGGACGCATTGACATACTGGTTAGCAATGCATCGGTCAGAGGACAAAAGCCGATTGAAGAAATGACGTTAGAGGAATGGCACCGCGTTCTTGCGGTGCCGCTAGACGGCGCTTTTTTATTATCAAAAGCCTGTCTCCCGCATATGAAAAAACAAGGTTCCGGCCGGATCATTACGCTTGGTGGTATTTCGGCTTACATCGGAACAAAAAATCGGGTGCATCTTCTTACCGCAAAGGCAGGTCTCGTTGGTTTCACCCGTGGTCTGGCGGCCGAAGTCGCCAACAGCGGCATCACGTGCAATGTTGTATCGCCCGGTCACATTGACACCGATCGCCCCGCTTCCGCCGGTGCTCGCCCGACCATTGCGGTCCAGCCGCCCGTTAACCGGATGGGCTTGCCTGAAGAAATCGCAAGTATGGTTCGCTATTTATGCTTGCCGGAGGCTGCCTATATTACCGGACAAACCCTGCACGTAAACGGGGGCCTTTATATGGGGGTCTAGCGCCCTTTATCTTGCCAAATTATCGCGAAAGAATTCATTCGTGACTGAGCTGCATTGTGACAGTGCGGTCTCAGTCACGAATAAAATTGAATTGGTCTCTATGCTTTGAATGAGACCGTGGTGTAACCGTAATAAATGCTAACCCCAGTTAGGCCCCGACCAGGTTGCGTCTTCATCTAGCGGATAGACGGGTCTGGGGAGACCTTTGAAGTCGAAATTACTTAGAACCGGTGATGTGAGCCCGGGAGCGTCTACTTCAAAGACACGGTCTGGCGAGAAGAACTCATCAAATCCCGCACGGAAATGCCCTCGCGATTTAACGACCACTGAACGGGCATCCGCTATATTCAGGCCGAACAACTCAAAGATCATGGGATCTGCACCTTGTTTGCGGTGTGTGCCGACAACGATCTGTATGCCGCCAACACGGATGAGCGCCGACGTGCCAATGCTAATGGCCCTTCCGGCCCAAATACCGCGTCGTCCAACCATTTCTCCGTTGGAGACTTTTTCGACGACCACTTCTGCTTCTATCGGTTTTGAATATTGGCTCTCCGTCTTCGCATTAAAGGTCGCAACAAAAGACGCCCCTTCACCTGCATGATGTGCTGCCTCAGCGAGCGCCGGATCAATAAACACGCCGAACAAAACACCCTTTGCATCCGCATCTATTAAAGACTTCAAAACGTAGGTTGTATTGCCGCGACCACCGCCGCCGGGATTATCAGCAACATCAGCAAAAATCTGTGCCGGGCGCGATGGGTCGTCGCCATTGCTCACCATCATCTCGGTCGCATCAGAAACAGAGGTCAGTACTTTTTTAAACCGTGTCCGCATGTCCCAGGCCCGCGTCGCAATGTCTTCTGCCAACGCGCGTGCAGCATCAAGATCATTCCGGGCCGTGACGATCGTTGCTATGCCATTCATCGGAGTATCACCATAAGCAAAGCCAGCAACGACAGATACATTGGCTATTTTATCTGACTTGGCTTTTTGACCATAACGGATGAGATCTGCATAAGGGCCTTCAGCAGTCAATAAGGTCACCGTTGGGGCAACCAAGGGCAATCGAATAAAGGCGACCTTCGGCCGCATTCCATTCCAGATATCGATCATCAACTCGCAGGCTTCTTCCGCTCGTGGTTTTTGATCAACATGGGGATTTGTCCGGTAAGAAATAAGAACATCCGTATTTTCGACCATTTTCTCTGAAATGTTGGCATGTAAATCAAGCGTAGCGAGGATCGGAACGTCAGGGCCGACGATACGGCGCACAACTGCAAACAAATCGCCATCCGGATCATGGCTTTCAGTTCCGGTCATCGCGCCATGCTCCGCAATATAGACACCATCGAGCGGCATTGCCTCTTTCAGGCGTCGCTCCATGTCCGCACAGGTTCGCTCGAAAAATGCCTGATCAATGGGCCCCCCGGGTTCCGCTGCAGTAACAACGATGGGCGCCGCTTCCCAGTTCTGACCGGAGGCTTCCATCGCTTTA
Source organism: Rhodospirillales bacterium (assembly GCA_048262655.1). Lineage (GTDB taxonomy): Bacteria > Pseudomonadota > Alphaproteobacteria > Rhodospirillales > Casp-alpha2 > JABMNT01. Next base: position 196,615 of record JBLXEY010000001.1, read on the forward strand.
TAGAAAGATGCTATTTCAGCGGGCAGGCGGCCATTGGGCAGCGCGATATCGTCCAGAATTTCCTGTCCGGATAAATAGCAAAGCGTGCGGAAATCCTGCTCGGAAGAAACCGGGGCAAAGTTATTGCTTTCCAACAAAAAACCCATCAGGGCAACGCGTTTTTTGGCCGTCATTTAAAGCTCTCCAGACATAAAAAAAAGCGCGGACAAAATGTCCGCGCTTTTTATATACACGATGTTTCAGATTATTGGGATCTAAGTTTGGGATCCAGCGTATCACGAACGCCATCACCAAACAGATTGAAACCGAACACAGCCAGACTAATCGCAATTCCTGGCCAAATGGCAACCCAAGGAGCACTTTCAGCATATTCTTCTGCACCACCTTGGAGCATCAGCCCCCAAGCCGCTGTTGGCTCCTGCACCCCCATTCCCAGATAAGACAAAGAAGCCTCGAGCAAAATTGCCTGTCCGAGGAATGACGTCAACATAATCAAAAACGGAGCCATCACGTTCGGCACCATATGCCGCATGATAATTCGTGAATGGCTAAATCCAAGCGCACGAGCCGCGTCGACATAGGGAATTTCGCGAATGGCAAGCGCGTTCGATCTCACAACGCGCGCGCACTGCGGCACAAAAGGTATGGTGATGGCAATGATAACGTTCTCAACTCCCGGCCCTAACGTGGCGACAACAGCAAGCGCCAAAATAATAAGGGGGAATGCCATGATCACATCAACAACACGCTGGATGATCAGATCAAACATGCCGCCAAAATAAGCACTGGCGACACCCAGAACCAAACCAAGAGTAGACCCAATGATCGCGCAGGTGAAACCGACAAAGAGTGCCGTACGAGCGCCATAAATAATTCGGGTTAATAAATCCCGGCCAAATTGATCTGTGCCGAGAAAGAAAGCCTCGCCTGGCGCTTCCAACATAAACTCCAGATTATTTTCTTCCGGATCAATCGTCGTAATCAGATCGGCAAAAACCGCCATAAAGATCATTGCCAGAACAATTGCTGCGCCAAAAGTTGCTAGCGGTTGCTTGCGCAGCATCGTCATCATGGCCTCCATCATGGGGCCTTTAGCCGGGGCTTCCTCGCTCGTCGCTTCATTTTGAGCTTCAGATACAGTCGTCATGTTTTCTGGTCCCTTAACTATAGCGAATGCGCGGATCAAGCCACGCATAGAGGATATCAACAAAGAAGTTGGTAACAACGAAGATCAAAACCACAAGCATGACCAATTGCTGGGTCATGTTAAAGTCTTGGGCACCAACAGATTCCACAAACAGTCGTCCAAGGCCGTTCAGATTGAAGACCTGTTCCGTCACAACCAGTCCGCCCATCAAAAACGCAAACTCGATACTAATGACGGTAACAACTGGAAGCAGGGCATTCTTCAAGGCATGGCGATTGATAATCACCTTCTCTAGCAGGCCTTTGGCGCGTGCGGTCCGCACATAGTCTTCGCGCAGAACTTCCAAAAGCGCCGAGCGGGTCATCCGGGTGGCGACGGCAGAATAACGATAGCCTGTCGCAACGGCTGGCCAGATGAGTTGGGAAATGTTCCACACAGGATCTTCCCAAAGCGGTTTAAATTCAATAGGGGGCATCCACGGTTCACCCAGTATTTCCTGGGTTCCAATCAAAAGGCCCAAAATAATCAAGATCCCTAACCAGAAGGAAGGCATCGCAATGCCGGCAATAGAAAAGCCGCGCACAACATAATCGATCCAGGTGTTTTGCTTCACGGCTGAGATAATGCCAAACGGAATGGCAATAATAACGGCGACGGCGGTCGCCATGATCGCGACTTGCAAAGTCAAATGGAAACGAAGCCCGATCTCATGTGTAATCGGCGCGCCGGTCCACATGGAATTACCCAAATCAAAGGTTACATAACCCCAGATAAAGTCAAAGAACTGAAGCATGATGTGTTTATCAAGGCCCAGATCAGCACGGCACAATGCAATTTCTGCCGGATCTGCGTACAAACCTGTACCTGCAAGCCTGATTTCACAGACATCTCCCGGTACAAGCCGGAGAAGGAAAAAGACCAGTATCGCTGCACCCAATAGGGTTGGCAGCAGCAAGAAAAGGCGTTTGATTAGGTATTTAATCATAAAAACGGACCCAAGGCGCTCAAAATTTTTAAAGAATAAATCTCACCTGCCAAACTGCGACAGGTGAGATCCATTTTCTCAACAATGGTGGATTATTTATCCAACCAAACGTTATCCAAGTGTTGGTTCAAATAGTGACTAGGAGCAATCTTCCATCCCTTCATGTAGGAACGGTGAGGATTGATCTTGTACCACCACAAGGAAATCATCATGCGAGCTTCGTCAGAAAGCGCACGCTTTTCGTACTCACGAATTAGGCGACGCTGCTCTGCTTCATCACCAGACTGAAGAATTTTGTTATATGTATCTTCAAGCGGTTGATCCGTGTAGGAGCCATAGTTGTTTCCGGCTGATCCAAGGAACTTGGTGATATCTGCAATCGGGTTGATCACGGACTGACAGTTAAAGTCTAATGAAACGTCAAAGGTCTTCTTTTTGCGCAACACGTCATAGAACACAGGTGTTGGATTTACCTGCTGTTTGACTTTCATACCTGTCTTTTTCCACTGATCTATCATCCACGTGCCAACAACTTTGTATGGCTGATCAACGCCACGATTGTGGAGCGTAAATTCAAGACCAGACACACCGGCTTCCGCAAGCAGTTTATTCGCTTCAGCACGAGCCGCTTTGATATCCGTTCCGTAACCTTTCAGCTGTGTCAGTTCATCTTTCGTCGCCGCAAGTTTGTGACTAGGGAAGACAACGCCGCCAACGGTTTTAACAATCGCGATTCGCGACAAGTATTTAGAACCCGACCAACGATCAAGTCCAAGTGTCAAAGCTTGACGAACACGTGTATCGTCGAACGGCTTGATTTTATGGTTTGGTGTCGCAAGCAACACGCAGTTCCAATCACTTTCCTGAACCGTAATTTTTTTGCCGAGAGCTTTGACTAAATCATCACGCGCTTTCGGTGGGAAACCTCGGAATTCAGCAGCAGCACGATCGCCACGAATAGCCTGAATACTCAGAGCCATTTTTGCGGATGTAATTGCCTTAAAGCCATCCAGGTACGGGTGACCTGCGTGGTGATAATCGGGGTTTTTAATACCTTCAAGAAACGCCCCTTTTTGATGCTGAACGAACTTGAAAGCACCTGAGCCGTTGATGTTTGACTTGTGCCAAGTGTAGCCATGTGCATCCAGATCATCTTTGGAATAAACAAAGTTAAATGGCGTAGCCAAAGCAGGAATGAAGCTGCCTGTTGGGAACTTCAATTTAAAGACAACCGTACTTTCGTCCGGAGTGGTAATTGATTCTACCGCTCTGAAGAAAGACTTACGTGCACTTGCCACACCGTCCGGCGGGAAAACGATTTTATCGAAAGTTGCCTTAACATCTTCAGACGTCAAATCGCTGCCATCGTGGAACTTAACACCAGACTGCAACTTAAATGTATACTTTGTGCCACCTTCGGTCGGTGTGGGAACATCGCCAACGCAAAGATCACAGACAAAGTCACTCGGGTCTGATGGGTTATCAGGATTTACCCGAATGAGCAGGCTGTAAAACGGACGCACGCGATGAATCATCGCGTAAGTTGTCTCAATATGACCATCATAACTCGGCGCTTTGCCAGGCACGACAAAATCTAATGTGCCTCCCATCTTTGGTGTTTCTGCATTTGCAGCGCTCGCGCCCAGGGCTAGTCCAGCCCCGACAGCGAGAGATGCTGCAAATTTGGTATAGGTATTTTTCATCTACATTCTCCCTTTCGATTTCAAAGGAACCTCCCAAGTTCCCGATTTCATGCTTCACCCTTTAAGCGGATGCTCACACCTCTGTACAAGCCACCCAGTGACCTGGTTTTACTTCTCTAAATTCTGGAACATTTTGACTACAGCTCGCGACCGCCTTTTCACAACGTGGATGGAATACACATCCGGTAGGCGGATTCATCGGGCTTGGGATTTCTCCCTTAACAATCTTGTGTGCTCTGCTGTTTTCCAGATCCGGATCAGGGATCGGAACCGCTTCCAACAAGGCTTGTGTGTAAGGATGCACGGGATTGTCATACAATTCATCACAGTCCGCCAACTCAACCATGTTACCCAGATACATAACCGCAACACGGTGGCAGATATGACGAACAACGCTCAAATCATGCGAGATGAAAAGATAAGTCAGCCCAAATTCTTCACGCAAATCTTCGAGTAGATTAATAACCTGCGCCTGAATGGACACGTCGAGAGCCGAAACAGCTTCATCACAGATAATAAATTCAGGGTTCATAGCCAGCGCGCGCGCGATGCCTACACGCTGCCGTTGTCCACCGGACATTTCATGCGGATAGCGCTCTGCAAAGTTTGTCTTAAGGCCGCACTTGACCAGCAACTCGAGCACCCGCGCCCGTCTTTCGGTCGGGTCATCGATGATCCCATGCACCATCATTGGCTCAGCGATAATTTCACCAATCGTCATACGGGGGTTTAGAGAGCTGAAGGGATCTTGAAAAATGATCTGAATTTTCTTGCGAAACTCAACCATCTCACGAGAATCCAGCTTTGTCAGATCGGTTCCCTCGTAGAGAATCTCGCCATCCGTCGCCTGCTCCAGTTGCAGCATACAACGACCCGTCGTCGTTTTGCCGCAACCTGACTCACCGACCAGACCTAAGGTTTCGCCTCTTTTAATTTGAAAGCTTACCCCGTTAACCGCTTTTACGGAGGCGATGACCCGATGAATAAACACACCTTCCGTTACCGGAAAGAACATCTTCAGGTCTTTGACTTCAACTAAAACTTCTTCGGTATGACTGCCACGGAATTGGGCATCATCGCGAACTGCTGTCTCTGTCGCGCTCATGATGCCTTCTCCTGTAGATTATCTTTTTCCCAGCATGCCGCAAATTGACTTTCACTGACCTGTTGAAGCGGCGGATAGTCTTGCGCGCACTTGTCCGTTGCAAAACGGCAGCGGGCGCGGAACGAACATCCCCCATCAAGCTGCGACAAATCAGGCGGTTGCCCGTCAACCGGATCAAGCTTGGCTTGCCTGGCCTGATCCATTCTCGGAACGGACTTAAGGAGGGCCAAGGTATAAGGGTGCTTGGGGTTGTAATAAATATCACGCGCTGAACCGGATTCAATAATGCGCCCCGCATACATGACGTTAACCCGATCTGCATATCGCGCAACAACACCCAGGTTATGGGTGATGATAATCATGGCGACGCCGAGGCGCTTTGTCAGATCTTTCATCAACTCGAGGATCTGCGCCTGAATGGTTACATCCAAAGCGGTTGTTGGCTCATCCGCGATGATCAGTTTTGGATCACAAGATAGCGCCATGGCGATTACGACACGTTGTCGCATCCCACCCGATAAATGATGTGGGTACTGCTCAAGGCGCCGGTCAGGTTCAGAAATTCCGACCATCCCAAGAAGTTCAATGGCACGTTCACGCGCTTTTTCTTCTGAAATGTCTGTATGCGCCATCAATGTTTCCGTCAATTGCAAACCAATCGACAAAACCGGGTTTAGCGACGTCATGGGTTCTTGGAAGATCATCCCAATATCACGACCCCGTATATTGCGCATTTCTTCTTCGCTAAGCTTCAGGAGATCGCTGCCGTCGAAATTAATCGCGCCGCCAACAATCTTGCCCGGTGGCCAAGGAATCAGTCGAAGTATCGACATCGCGGTGACAGATTTGCCACAGCCAGATTCCCCAACAACGGCAACCGTTTCTCCCTCATCAACAGTATATGAAACACCGTCAACAGCTTTAACAACACCGGCAGACGTGAAGAAATGCGTCTGCAGGTTCTCGATATCGAGAAGCGTGGCCAAAATTATCCTCCCAGATAAGGCTTATGCCTAATTCATTAAATGGGACGGTAGAGACCTAAAATCACTCTGTCAATCCACAACCACGCACTAAATAGCATATTATTGTATTCTTTTTCTAAAAACCCTCAACATTCTCCACATAACAGAATTACCCAACTAGATACTTAAAAGAAAATTTATTGCGTTTTCGCGTTTAATACTTGCGTAAAACTTCGTAAGACCACCAACTATCGGAATCAGATCACAGAGAGGGGTGGATGTAATGCCGAGTGAACAATTCCAAAGAGGACTGAAATTACGCAAGGAAGTTTTAGGTGACGCGCATGTCGAAAAATCTCTGGATATGGCAGATGACTTTAACCGCGATTTTCAGGAGATGGTCACTGAACATGCGTGGGGAGGGAGTTGGGGACGTGGGGTTCTTACCAAACAGCAACGCAGCATCTTGAATTTGGGAATGCTGGCTGCGCTCAATCGGCCTCACGAATTTAAGCTGCATTTCAAAGGAGCGTTAACAAATGGGTTATCGCTTGCCGAGTTGCGCGAGGTCCTCATACAAATTTCTGTTTATTGCGGTGTACCGGCGGCCATTGACGCCTTTCGCCTGGCCCGCGAAGTTTGTGAATCCGAAGGAATAGATGTCAAACATATGGATGATTTAGCATGAACAACCTAACATCACTTGGTTTTATCGGTCTTGGACAAATGGGCGGTCCGATGGCAGCCAATATGTCAAAAAGCAACCTCCCCTTGTATGTGTTTGACGCTGCAGGCTCAGAAGACCGGGCAGCCGAAGGTGCCATCGCAGAACCAACCTTGGCTGCGGTGGCTCGACAGGCCGATACGATCTTTCTGTCCTTGCCCGATGGCCCTGTATCCATTGCCGTTGTCAAAGAAATTTGCGCGTCGGCCGACCGCATCACGAGTGTCATCGTTGATTTATCGACCATCGGCCCGGATGCGGCGCGCGAAGCTGGAGAAATTTCCAAAGACGCCGGGATCACTTACATCGATGCTCCTGTTAGCGGTGGCGCGGTCGGGGCCAAAGCAGGGACAATCACTGTGATGTGGGCTGGTCCCAAAGCGGAACTGGAGCGACATCAAAACATCATGGACAGCTTTTCAAAGAATTTGTTTCATGTCGGCGATCAGCCTGGACAAGGACAGGCCTTAAAAATCCTCAACAATTTCCTCTCTGCCACAGCAATGGCAGCGACGTCTGAAGCCATGTTGTTTGGATTATCGCAAGGGCTGGACCTGCAAACCATGCTCGATGTCGTCAATGTTTCAACCGGTCAAAACACCGCAACCCGAGATAAATTTCCTGAGCGCGTCGTAACGGGAACCTATGACGCAGGCTTCAAATCAGCCCTTTTGGCGAAAGACGTCAGGCTCTATCTGGATAATACCCGAAACGCGGAAACTCCCAATGATGTGGGCCAGATCGTCAGTGAGATCTGGACGGCCTGCGACGACGCTCGGCCCGGTTCAGACTTCACACGCGTCTTTGAATTTATTCGGGACGGAAAATAAGGCGCCCAACATTTCCCATTCTCGTTCGTCCGGGCACTCAATGATCGGCCGCATCATGTCAGTCGTGCCTGGACACAGGAAAAACTCTCCAAAATGGCACTAGTACCCTTCATCTAATAAGGGGAATGCACTCAGAACGTGTGCTGGCGTCACTTCTGGGGCCGGATGCAGATAACTCATATCCAGTTGATCCCAGGTTTCAACGCCCAGCATCCCCAAACTTGCGATCGCTTCCTCTTCTAGAATTTCAAGCATACGGACCAAGCCATCTTCTCCTCCAGCGGAAGCTGCCAAGCCCTGCAAACGTCCGATGCCGACGCAGTCCGCCCCCAGGATCATCGCCTTGACCAAATCCGCGCCCCGCATAATCCCGCCATCGAAAATGACCTTGGCCTTGTCTCCCACAGCACTTTTGATTTCCGGTAAAACATCTGCACCACCGCGCCCATGGTCCAGTTGGCGCCCGCCATGGTTGGAAACATAAACAGCATCAATTCCGTGTTCGACACACTTTGCGGCATCTTCTGCCGTTGCGATACCTTTTATGATCAATGGGATATCGTATTTGTCACGAATACGTTTGATATCATCCCAGTTAAAGCGCTTTTGCCATTCTTCACCATTGGCCTGTGTTTTTCGCGATGTCGAAAGATACCGCTTGGCGATATCGCGCTCCCGTCGACTGTAATAGTCCAGATCGACAGTAAAACAAAAAGCCACGTAACCCGCCGCTATCGCGCGGTCAATATGATCATCGACCCACGCCCCGTCACCACGGACGTACAGTTGATAGATTTTTGGATAATCGACGCATTCAGCAACTCCCTCCAGATAAGGTTTACAGACTGAACTCAGCATATGGTAACAGCCGAAACGAGCCGCGGCTTTCGTCGGCACAGCACCGCCACCTTCAACAAAATCCTGTACAGAGCCTATCGGTGCCATAATCACCGGCAAGCGCAGTTTGTTGCCGAACAATTCGATGCTCGGATCAACGTTTTCTACGTCGTTTAAGACACGTGGCCGAAAAGCCATATTGTCGAGGCTCTGCCGGTTTCGCTTGAGTGTGGTTTCCGTATAGGCCCCACCAATCAGGTAATCCCACGTTTCAATGGGTAGTTTTTCTTTTGCCGCTTTGGCAAATTCTTGCATGGTTAAAAATTCAGAAGCACTCTTCACGAAAATAATCCTTACCCGTGGTCTGGTTTATCTAACACAATGACGCAGTCCTGATCCGCGTACAAATAGTCGCCCGTATTAATTCTAATGCCGCCGAAACTCAAAAAGTCCTCACGTTTCATTTCGGTTTCATGACGCGGAGGCATAGCTGTGACGCCCAGTGTCTTCACGCCGAAATCAAGGACCTCGAACTCGTGGCTGTCTCTTATCGCACCATTGAAGACCATTCCTTCCCAGCCGAAGTCAAATGCTTCTTTGGCAATATTTCCGCCACAAAGGGCGCGCCTGAACGAGCCTCGACCATCAACAACCAAGACTTTTCCAGCCCCACCTTCCGCTAGAACCTTTCTTAAGCCTGAATTGTCTTCATAGGTCGACATACAAACTACTTCACCATGGAAATGGTTCCGTCCGCCAACATCTTTAAACTGCAATTCACAGATGCGTGCATCATCGCGATGATCGTCACATATATCTGCTGTCCTTATAATCTTGTTTTCGCGTGCCATTCGTTTCCTCCCAAAATTTATGACGTGAGATTAGGCTGTCTCCGTGCAGAGTTCAATTCCCATACCTCACCACGTGACGAAGGGTCATTGGTATTTGCTCAAAAAACATGGGCATAACGGTGCCAGCCCCCCCTTCAAACGGGGTGCCTTCAACAAACCCTGCTTTTTGGTAGGCTCGCCGCGCGGGTGAATTCTCGACCAGAGGATCAATTGCAACCACGGGCACCCCTGATTCCAGAATTTCCAGCGCCCTTTGACGAAGAAAAGCTGAACCGTGACCACGGCCAATCATCGACGAGACACCAATCAAAACATCAAGACTTCGGCTTCCTGCCGGCAATCCTTCGTAATAGGGTTCCGGCCACAGGTTGATATCGTAGTCTTGGACGAAGGCGAACTCCTGGTCTCCAAAAGCTACGATTTGCATACTGATATTTTTGTCGTCAAAGGATTTTTCCACCAATGACAACTCTTCGTCAGGCTCCCCCCACCATTTGATGGCGCCTGGTGTCGAAAACCATTGTTTGAGTATCTTTAGATCAACGGGCCTGATCGGCCTAAACGTATAGGGTTTTGTCATCACAACCTACAAACCCTGTTGATAGAAAACACGTATACGCGGCTTAAGCATTGCCCTGTATGCCTTCTCGGAAAACGAAGACCAAAAGTCCTGTGCCAGCCAGAACAACACCTGCTGTCACGCCCCACCCCATCGCGTAAGTCCCGGACAAATCGACGCAGGCACCGAAGAGTGGAGGACCCAGCATTCCACCGATGTGAACACCGGTCATATTATATCCCATTGCAGAACCCGCCAGTTCCGGCTCGACAGTTTCAGCCGCAATAGCCTGCGCAACAGGTGCGAAAGACGCGATCGTAACCCCAAGCAAACCAACAAGACCAAGACCATACCAAAGCCCCCACCCCGGCCCGACAAAAACCATTAAAGCAAGAAACCCGGCGGCCACGCCAGAAATCCACGCCATCAGCACCTTGCGACGCCCCAAGAACCATTTATCACCAGCGGCCCCCCACCCGATCCGGGCAACAGCACTTGTCGTTTGCGCAAGCCCCATGGCAAACCCCGCCAAGGGCTGGCTTGCCCCGGCAACATCGCGCAAGAATAAGGTGAGAAATGCAAAAAAATTGGTCTGGCCCATATTTATCATCCCGCTTGCCAGGGCATAAATATTGACGTTCCGGTTTTTCATGACTGACTTTATATTCGCAACCATCCCAGCCTGATTTTTTTGAATATGTTGGTCAAATTTCAATAGATAGAAACAACCGACACCGTTCAAGACGATGACGCCGGCGATCGCCCACATCATCGTCTGCCAATCAACAAAACTGACCAAAGCCCCATTACCGGCGGCAAAAATGCCCCCTAACGGAACCCCAAACTGTTTTATGCCCATCGCCATTCCCCGGCGATTTGCCGGAAACCAGAGCAGCACGCCACGGCCGGTTGACGGATTCGCCATTGAATATCCAATCCCCATCAAAAACAATGCGATGAGGCACTCCTCGTATGTTCGCGCCACCCCCAGCAAGAGGGCACTCGAGGCCATAATACCGTGACAAAGGATGAGCATGGGTCCGACACCGAACCGATCGACAAATCCCCCCGCAGGAATGGACCACAATGCCTGCGCTGCGTAGTAGGCCGTTACGAAAAACCCGAACTGTGTAGCGCTTAGCGATAGATCAGCACTGATCACCGGCGCGATAGCCAGAACGGTGACAATGTTGATTGTCCCAACGACATGACTGGAAACCAGCAGGCTCAATCGAAACGCGATGTGATGATTTGCCTCGGACATTGTCAGTCCATGTCCAACGCCGACCCATCCATGCCGCCCATGTTTTGTGAAAGGTGCCGAAGGACCGTCGGCGCAATATCGATCGCAGATGTTCGCTCCGTCTGCGTCGATCCCGCTTGAAACCCACCACCCACGGCCAGCAAGAAGGGGTTTTGCTCGAACGGACCTAACCCGCCATGCTGCCCGCAGCCCAGATTTGTATCTTTGTGAAGGGGATCCTGAACAGCGATGCTAATGCCAGGTATCCCAAATGCATTCACATCGTTCGTTCTTTGTGTTGTTACGGAAACGGCCAACGCCGTATCGGTACGATGCCCCAGGCGGCGCAGGTTTTCACCGGCAAACACCTGATCAATCTCATTGAGCCCCCATAAGTATGGGATTAACTCCGGTAACCGGGATTTCGCTTCATCTGACATATAAATATTGGCGCTCAATCCGTTTGATGCAACAACAACATCGCGGGATTCGTGCGACTCCTTAAAGCCTGCTTCTACCAATAAATCATCAAGAGCAAGAACAGAGCCAACCGTTTCGTGCCCATGATCAGAACCTATTAAAAGCAGAATATCTTCACCATTGGCATTCAGTTCCTGGACTCGATCGAAAACACGGCCGGCGCAAGCGTCCGCAACGGCAAGGGCTTCCAAATGCTCCGGAGAACCGAGAGCTGTCGCATGCTGGGTATGATCCGGATCACAGATCCAGAGAACGGCATAAGCCGGGCTTTGCTCATCGAGCACTTCCTTGCAGAAGCGTTTTGTCAACTCTGTATCGCCTTCTTTGTCATGGCTAATGACCTGGTGTCTCTCATCCGTGATGGGCTTTAAACCCGGCCCAAACGAACCGGCTCGATGGAACACATGGCCATACCCATCTGGATCGTGAAAATAGGCAGCCCCGGGAGAAACATTCGAATACACCATACCACCACCACAATCGGCAAGGCGTTCAGAAAGCGTTGGCACCCGAAGCGTTTGACCAGTCACCGCCCTTAGTTTTTCCCGAAACTCGGCGGGGCCTACCGAATAGGCCCGCAATCCGTCTCCGTCATCCAAAGCAACACAATTGCCCTCAAGGCCATGTTTGGCTGGCAGGCAGCCGGTCGCTATGGATGCAGCGGTGGTTCGTGTCGTGGACGGAAATACACTGCTGTGCGCTGTAAATTTGCGCGCATGACTTTGTATGCGGCACAAATTTGGTGTCCACTCTGGCCGCACCATATCAGCCCGGGTTCCATCACAGATAACTAAAATCGCACGCTTCATTTTCTGCATTCCTCACTCTTTTACGCGGACAAGACCATCGAGCGCCAGGACACCCTGACCTTCACCTTTAACCAGTAGTGGATTTATCTCCGCTTCTTCAATTTGTTCTGCGCTATGAGCCGCCAGTTGCGACAAATTGACGATAGCTTCCGCCAAGGCCGCAATATCACCTTTGGGTCGGCCCCGAAATCCCGTCAAGACCGTAAGCCCCTTCACCTTGGAAATTAAATCATAGGCCTCGGGTAATCCAAGAGGTGCGATCCCTATGGCAACGTCATCAAGAACTTCTGTAAGGACGCCTCCACTCCCCAAAATAATAATGGGTCCAACTTCAGGGTCTCTCTTATATCCAAGCAGCACCTCTAATATACCCGTTTCCATGGTTTGAAGCAAAAACCGGTCACACGTACTTTCAGGAAGATGGGCGGTTACGGAATGCTGAATCGTTTTGATCGCAGTAACCAAACCTTCCGCATCAGGAACCCCGACGATGACCCCACCTAGTTCCGACTTGTGCGCAATTTGGTCGTCTAAAATTTTGACCACTAGCGGATAGATAATGTCAGGTTCGAGCGTTTCATCTGCTCTGATTTCGCTCGAAGTCACGGTGGGAATACCAAGGCTTCGGATTAACTGCAGGGCCTCTTGCTCGTTATAGCTATTTTTCAAGGCGAATTCAGGCGTCTTGGCCAAACTTACTTCTTGAGGTTTTGACCACCGAAGGGCAGCAGATAAGGCATCGGCGCAAGCCTCTGGTGTCCTGAAGGCCGCGATGCCGGCCTGGTTCAGGCGCTCTAATGATTGTTCCGCCTCTGGCGCAATAAAGGCCGCAAGAAATTTATCTGTTTTGCCGGCGTCTATGATCGGTGAAACCGCCAATTCTGGATGAAATTGCCCTGACGAACCGACGACACAAACGACCGCATCACATCTATCATCTTTGAATAATTCCTGAAGAGCTGCTCCATAAACACCCTTTCGTGTTCCCGCCATCGTCAAATCAACAAGCGGCCCTGAACCGATCTCTACATCCAGCCGACGCAACCGATCCCGCAATGCATCCGACGGGCCTATCAATTCCAAGCCATTTTGACCCAACCGGTCTGCAACCATTGCCGCACCGCCTCCGGTCGTTGTAACGACACTGACGCGCTTTCCCGGCGCAGGGCTTCTATCGGCAACCAATGGTGAAATTTCCAAAAGAGATTCCAGCATATCTACGCGCAATATGCCGTGTTTGGTGAAAAAGGCATCGGTCGTGCGGGCAGAACTGGCCAACGCACCTGAATGAGAAACTGCCAGACGGCGGCCCGCTTCGGATTTCCCGAGTTTATAGACAATAATCGGCTTACGCATCTCATGCGCGCGCCGGGCTGCATCTGCCAGTACTTCTGGGTTGCGAATGCCTTCAAGGAACAGAAGAATGGAATCCGTATCCGGGTCGTCCACCAGCAACCGCGCGACTTCACCAATCCCTAAATCACATTCATTCCCAACCGAAACCAGTTTAGAAAAACCAATCCCCCGTGCAGCACCACGTGATAAAAGCGTCCCCAAAACCGTACCGCTTTGTGATGCGACACTGATCCGTCCCGGCACAAGCTTTGGCATTTCCAACACCGCATTTACGGAGAGTGTCATACCATTGTTGACGCTAATGACCCCCATGCTATTCGGTCCGATAACTCTGATGCCTTTTGTGTTTGCCAAGTCGACAAGTTTGCGTTGCCGCTTTTCACCTTCTGGTCCAGATTCCGCGAAACCATCCGAATATATGGAGACAACTTTTACGCCACATTCTCCACATTCGATAATGAGATCTGCAATGGTGTCAGCAGGCGTCATCAGAAATGCATGGTCCACCTGTCCTGGAATTTCGCGCAGTGACCGATAGGCCTTGATCCCCTGGACTTCATCTCTGAAGGGGTTTACCGGATAAATCTTGCCCTTGTATCCATGCTGAATCAGAAACCGTTGCGGTCGACCAGCGTTTTTCTTGGGGTCTGCCGACGCGCCGACCAACGCGATTGATGCGGGATTAAAAAGTGCATTTGAGATACTCATACGACTATGGCCGTTGTGAGAAACGGCGGTCGAAAACACTTTCGGCGATGCGGTTTTGCATCATCTCCAGAGATCCTCCGGCAATCATCCAGCCACGCGTGCGCCGGAAACAATACTCAACCAGACAATCCTGACTATACCCTGCAGCCCCAAGCACTTGCATGGCTTCATTAGCAGCATTAAATCCTGCCCTGTTGCAGGCCAGTTTCGCGATAGCGGTTTCTTCTGCTGATGGGAACCCTTCATCCGCATTGATTGCCGCCCGATACAAAAGCAATCGCGCGGCATCCAGTTCAACTTTCAGGTCTGCAAACTTCCATTGCACCCCTTGGAACTCGCAAATGGGCCGACCAAATTGCTTGCGCTCCAGAGCATGATCCCGCGCGAGGTCAAAAGCAAACCTTCCCAAGGCCAATGCCCGCGCCGAATTGCCAAGGCGTTCCACATTAAATCCGGCAATTTGTTTTTTAAAACCACCTTCGCCCAATACGACGTTTTTATCTTCCACAAACACATCTTCAAGATAGAGTTGCGCCCATGTTTCGCCGCCCAGACTTTGTACCGGGTTCCCCAGTGATACACCCTGCGAATGACGATCAACGAGAACAGAACCAATGCCTCCAGTGCCAGGCCCGAACCGCACATATGTGAGGATCATCGCAGCATCCGTCATGTGCGATGTGAAAACTTTACTGCCATTTATTCTATATCCTCCCTCTACTTTTTCAGCGGTCGTTTTCAACTCTGTCACCGCCGAGCCAGCTTCAGGCTCAGTCATACCTATGGCAATGATCGCATCACCCGATAAGAGTTGAGAGAGGTAGGTGTCACGATGATGTGTGTTTCCAAATTCGGCGAGAACACGGATGGCGCCAAAATTACCGGCCTGAATGACATCTGCACTTCTAGGGCATACAGCGGCTATTTCTTCAATAGCGATGATCGCGTCAAATAACCGCCCACCGACACCGCCTGCTTCTTCTGGTATTGTAATTCCCATCAAACCTTGCTCAGCCATAAGCTTGGCGACGTCTTTGGGAAATGAGGATGCGTGAGCGCGTGCCAGCGCACCTTCAGCCAGATGACGTTTAGCAAATCCGCTAACAGAGTCGGCGAATTGTTTATCTTGTTCAGATAGTCGGAAATCCATTTTTTTGTTAAGCTCCCAGATTAAATATTTCGTGCGTTCTAATTTAATCTGAGTATCCGGCGTTTAGCTAGGATTCCTCAACAATCGCAGCAAAAATATATCCAGCGTTGCGAACCGTTTTAATAATACGTGGGTTTTGGGGGTCCGGTTCTATTTTTTTACGAAGCCGGGCAATTTGCACGTCGACGCTTCTGTCAAAGGCCGGCGCATCAAGATCATGCGTGAAATCAAGCAGTTGGTCACGACTTAAAACCCGGTTTGGGTGACTTGCGAACGCTTTCAAAAGATTATACTCGCCACTTGATACACTGACGATATTACCGGATGGCGAGGTTAACGTCCTAACCAAGGTATCAAGAGTCCATCCCTCGAAACGTAAATTCGAAAGCTCTTCATCTTTCGCACCTGCGGATTGCTTTTTTTGACGCATTACACTGCGAACCCTGGCCAACAACTCGCGTGGCTCAAAAGGTTTTGCCAAATAGTCGTCAGCGCCGATTTCCAGGCCAATTATTTTTTCAGTCGTTTCACTGCGACCACTTAATATGACAACACTGGCGTTCGTCAATTCTTTGAGTGTGCGGGTCAGTGAAAGGCCATCGATATCCGGAAGACCGATATCAAGAACGACAAGATTAATGGCATTCTGGCGGACAAATTCCACAACGCCTGCCCCTTCAGACAAAACAGAAACAACGTAGCCTGCGCCACTTAGCGTCATATCAACGATTTCACATATGTCCGGCTCATCATCAACGATCAGAACGTTATTGAAGGTCTTCATCGCTTTCTTATCACTCACACTTTTAGGTAGACTTTTGTATTCTCATGACAGCATATGATAATATATGCATGCAATCAAATGCGCTTTTTAGGCGCTCTGTTGTCCTAGACTCGGTCAGAATATCTGGAGCTATGGCCGGCCAAAAATGAATTAAGTCGCCAGTATGGTTCAATTTTGATAGCTTGGCGGTTCTATTTTTGGCGACATCCGACTCGCTAGCAATGCAGGAGCCAATGACAATACGCCGCTACATTCACAAATCGTTCTTTCAAAAGCTTGGTTTAACCCCGCCGCTTTTATTGAATGTTTTATTTTTTGGCGCCCTTATCGTCCTGGCTGCAACAGCGCTGCAAGCCTTTTTAAATTATGGTTCTCAAGTCGACCAACTCGATCGCGAGAACGAGATTATACGAAACTCTTACTCAGAGAATTTGGCAAATTCAATTTGGCGCAAGGATGAAGAACGAGCCCACGCACTGACAAATCAAATTATTGCGTCGACCAGTTTCTCTTACATTGTGATCAGAAAGAACCAGGAGCTTGTCTTTTCCGCTGGAAAAGCCATCTCTGGTAACACAATTACCAGAGGCTTCCCGCTCCAGGTACTGCAGGGGACGCAACCTGTCCAAGTCGGTCAGGTAAGTGTTTCGGTTGGCCTGGACAGCCTCTATGGAACGGTTATGAGCGATGCTGCCAAGTGGCTGGCGATTAACTTCGTTTTCGCAATATCGATAGCTCTCTATATTCTTATTTCTGCTCAAAGAACAACCTCCATCCACCTAACGGAGATATCTGAATATGCCAAACGGTTTGATCAGACGGCGGATCATCCTCCATTGGTACTCTCCAATGAAAATAGCAGAGCAAAGCCAACGACCGCCTTTGATGAAGTCGTCTTATCCATCAACGAAATGCGTGAAAAATTGCATAACGGCTATCTGGCCTTATTGCACAGTGAACAACGTCTTAAAGACTATGCCGAAGCGACTTCTGACTGGTTTTGGGAGATGGATGCAGAATTAAAATATTCATTCGTATCCGAGCGATTCTCCGAGGTTTCCGATTACAGCCCAAGCGAACTGGTTGGTTTACCACACGACATTCTCTATGAGGGCGCTATCGATAGCATGGAATGGCAACAATACTTATCAGACCTAGACGCTCGTGAACCGTTTCGCGATATCACCCTCGGCATCTCACGCAAAGCAGGCGAGAAGAATTGGTTACGAATGAGCGGACAACCAGTTTTTGATTCAGGCGGAACGTTTCAAGGGTACCGAGGGACCGGCACCGATATCACAAGAGAATTGCAGGCTCGTGAAGAAGCATTAAAAACGACCCTCAGGTTCCTGGATGCCATCGAAAATATTTCTGATGGCATCGCTTTTTGGGATACGAAAGATAACTTCGTTCTATGCAATCGGATATTTCGTGCTCAAGCGGGTGAAGCCGCTGAATACTTGGTCCGTGGCACCAGTTATGAGAACTATATGAGAGGGCTACTCGCCTGCGGAGCGATTGACAAGAATGACGATGAACAGGAAAACTGGATTGCGCAGCGACTGAACGAACGCAAAACAGATATGCCTCCGGTCGAGGTTTATCGACAGGGCAAATGGTTCCTTATACGCGATGAACGGACATCAGATGGGAGTACTGTAAGCGTTGTTACCGACCTGTCCGACGTAAAACGGCGCGAGCAACAGATCCAGAGTGTAACAGATGCAGTGCCAATCTTACTTGCCTATGTCGATGAAGAGTTGCGCTATCAGCTCATAAACAAGGCCTATGAAGACTGGTTCCATGTCTCCCGACGGACATTTCAGGGCGCACCAATCGAGAGTTCTTTTCAAGAAGACTTCTATGATCAGATAAAACCACACATCAAAACTGTCATGTCCGGACAGTTCACTCAGTTTCAAATTAGTTTGCCCTACACGGATTTGAGTTCAAAAAGAAAATTCCGTCACCTGGAAATGAGTTTCACACCAAACGTAGATAAGCGTGCATCGATTGTTGGTTTTTTTGTTGCGGCCATCGATTTGACAGATCGTATCGAAGCCGAAGATGAGGCACGTAAAGGTGAGGACGCTTTGACGGAGCAAACACAAATTTTGCGTGCCTCTTTTGAAGCGATGGCGCAAGGGATCAGCATTTGGGACGAAACCAAACAATTGACCATATGGAATGAACCCTACGAACAGTTTATGCGGCTACCACCCGGCACCCTTAGAGAAGGCATCGCACTTGATGAGGTTATTCGTAAAACAATATCGCTGAATCAACTTAGCCCCGTTACTGCCGAGAAGTTAAGCGATGACTGGACGAAAGGCCTAGATGTCGACAGCAAGCCCGCACCTCAGCATATCGAGTATGCCGACGGCCAATTACTCATCCTTCAACGCCACAAGACCGAAGACGGGCGGCTCATTATAATGCTGACGGACGTTACTGAGCAGACACGCGCCCAAGAGCAGTTGCAGCACACACAAAAAATTGAAGCAATCGGCCAACTGACGGGCGGCATTGCACATGATTTCAACAACCTACTGGCGATTATCATTGGTAGCTTAAGCCTATTGGAGGACCAGGTTCATGATGAACGACCAATAAAATTGGTCAATTCCGCCCTACGTGCATCGAAACGCGGCGCAGAGCTAACACAGCGCCTTTTGGCTTTCGGCCGTCGACAAGAACTGATTAGCGAAGTTTCAAACGTCAACGAGCTGATTGACGGTCTTTTTGAACTCATAACGCGGACGCTTGGTGTCGACATTAAGATCAATTCTCATTTAGACAAAGACTTATGGTTGGTTGATGTTGACCGGGGCCAGCTGGAAAACGCTATCATCAACCTCGCGATCAACGCCCGAGACGCGATGACAGGTGGCGGCGTTCTTAGTATCGATACAGCCAATATTTTGCTTGATAAGGCCTATGCCAGTCAGCATCCGGACGTCGAGCCAGGCGCCTACGTTATGATTGCCGTTTCTGATACGGGCATTGGCATGTCGGAAGAGACCGCCGAGAGAGCAATTGAACCTTTCTTCACAACAAAAAAAGCCGGTGCAGGCAGTGGTATGGGGTTAAGTATGATTTATGGTTTTGCCAATCAGTCAGGCGGCCATATGACGATCTACAGCGAACCAGATCAAGGAACTGTCATACGTCTATACTTACCGGCCATAGACGGCGTTCTGAGTGAGAGTGAACCCGCCACGGAACAACCCGAGTTTACCAGCACCGGGGAGCATATACTGGTTATTGAAGACGACGACGACGTCCGAAATATCACGGTAAATATCCTTTATGAACTTGGCTATTTTGTCACCGAAGCGCGCAATGGTGAAGAGGCTTACGCAGCGTTAGAGCAAGACCGAAAAATAGATTTGGTCTTCTCTGACGTTTTTCTGCAAAGCTCTGAGAATGGCCCGGATATTGTAAAAAGCATTCTCGAACACCACCCTGAAATGAAGATCCTTTTCACCTCCGGCTATACGGCCGATCAATTTGAAAATTTTGATTTTCACCCCAGTGGGATGAACTTCATTGCAAAACCCTTTGAAATACAATCCCTCTCGAAAAAGATAAGGGACGTGCTGGGAAACGTCTCAGTATAAAAAGCTCCATCAACTCACGATCAAACTGATGTCTTGGCTCGACCGATACGAAGATATAAAAATCTTGCATTGATTTTTAATCCTAAACACATTGGAGTCCTTTAAATGACTGCGTATGAGCACATCATAACCGAGGTAAATGACCGGGTTGGTATAATCACTCTTAATCGGCCGGATGCTCTTAACGCTCTTTGCCACCAACTTATGACAGAAATGTATACCGCCCTTGATGCATTTGAAGCCGATGAATCCATCGGTTGCATACTGCTCACCGGCTCCGAAAAAGCATTTGCAGCCGGCGCCGATATCAAAGAAATGCAATCTAAGTCCTACATGGACGCTTACAAAAGTGATTTCATCTCCGGCACGTGGGAACGCCTCTCAACATGCCGCAAACCTGTCGTAGCGGCGGTCGCTGGTTATGCATTGGGCGGTGGATGCGAGATTGCGATGATGTGTGACTTCATCATTGCTGCAGAAAATGCAAAGTTTGGTCAACCTGAAATTACGCTAGGCATTCTGCCGGGTGCAGGCGGGACACAGCGCCTGACACGCCTTGTTGGCAAAGCTAAAGCAATGGACCTGTGCCTGACCGGCCGAATGATGGATGCTGAAGAAGCCGAACGTTCGGGTCTGGTATCCCGGGTCGTGCCACTGGAGCACTTAAAGGAAGAATCCCTAAAAGTTGCCAGCAAGATTGCCGGGATGTCGTTGCCTGCAACAATCATGGTTAAGGAAGCGGTTGATCAAGCGCAAGAAATGTCACTCGACCAAGGTATCTTATTTGAGCGGCGCGCTTTCCACGCGGCTTTCGCCACGGAAGATCAAAAAGAAGGCATGGCCGCTTTTGTCGAAAAACGCGCGCCCGTTTGGAAACATCGCTAGACCGGACACAAAAATGCCAAGCCGCACGGCTTACAGACTTGGCTAGCTGCCACCGGGTAAAGGCGGATCTTCCGTCGATCTGAACTTGTACTGTAGTGCAATACCCAGCCCCTTTAACGGTGGCAGTATCAAAGCCGTCAAAGCAAAAATAACCGGCCCCCATATCGCAATATGAACCCAGAGCGGTGGTTCATAGCTTAACTCGACATAGAGCGCCATTCCAACCACCAGAGACCCCAATAACAAGATCGCGGGGACAACGGCACCGTCTCCACTATCGTGCCCTTGCAGCCCCAGATGACAATGGGGGCATTCATCAGAAACTTTGAGGTACTTATGAAAAAGGCCTCCGGTACCGCAGCGAGGGCAGCGGCACCGGAGGCCAATCATCATCAGTTGCCCGGTCGAAAACCGGGGGTATTGGTTTGCGGTCATCCCGCTTGCCAACGAATTATGAAGGTACGTACCCTGCGCCACCCCACCAGTAAACGGCGCAGAACAGGAACAACCAGACGACGTCAACAAAGTGCCAGTACCATGCAGCAGCCTCAAAACCAATATGCTGCTCTGCGGTAAAGTGCCCTTTAAGGGTTCTGAAGTAGCAGATCGCCAAGAAGATCGTTCCGACAATCACATGGAAGCCATGAAAGCCCGTCGCCAGATAAAATGTCGAAGACCAAATGTCCGCATCAAATGCAAACGTTGCGTGTGAATACTCAATGGCCTGCGTCGCCGTAAAAATAACACCAAGAATTACCGTCAATATAAGTCCGGTCGCACATTTTTTATGGTCGCCTTTTTGGATGGCATGATGCGCATAGGTCACCGTTGCGCCAGACGTTAAAAGAATGAGCGTGTTCAGAAGCGGCAAATCCCAAGCATTCAACGGCACAACGCCTTCTGGCGGCCATATTCCAGTTGTCGTCCGGTTCAATATGGGAAGACTGGCATCAAAGTAAGCCCAGAAAAAAGCGAAAAAGAACATGACTTCTGAAACAATGAACAAGACCATACCGGTTCGGAGACCGTGGCGAACCGTTTCCGTATGATCAACACCATTGTTTGCTTCCTTGATGACATCTCTCCACCATCCATACATGGTGTATAAGACGATCGCCAAGCCAACATAAAATGCAGCTACGGCTCCCTCGGCCATATAGTAAATTGCACCGCAGGCCATAACCAACGCACCAACAGCACCTAAGAAAGGCCACTTGCTTGGTTCAACCATATGAAACGGATGGGATTTCTCACTTGCTGATGACATAAATAGTCTCCAATAGGTCTTCTAAATTCAAATCAACCGTTATCGGGCACAACAGCGCGTGCCGATACATTAATCTTTTCATCACTCTCTTTTGTTTCTCCGTCATCTTCATACGGATAAAAAGTGTACGAGAGTGTTATTGCACTTATTTCCTGTGTATTCAGGTCTTCATAAATATCCGGGTCGACATAATACTGCACAGGCATCGACACGACCTGTCCCGGCTCTAGGGTCTGTTCCGTGAAGCAAAAACAATCAATCTTCACAAAATAAGGTGCTGCCTTAAAGGGGGTTACGTTAAATATCGCCTGACCGGTAAGCGCTTCCGTTCCCACATTTTCTGCTTCATAAAACGCGAGGTGTTCTTCCCCCAATTTGACGGTCACTTCGCGCTGCACAGGTTGAAAACGCCACTTCAACTTTGGGCTAATATTCGAGTCGAACCGAACTTTAACCGTTTTATCAGAGACGTACGATGACGGGGCCACATTTTCCGTATTCAGTGTCCCACCATACCCGGTAACCTGACAAAAAAGTTCGTATAGAGGAACAGACGCATAGGAGAGGCCCACCATGCCAGCCACTAACGTGGCCAGCATGAAGGCAAATTTTCCATTTTTTTTACGTCTTTGTGGCATTTTCTACTATATCTCTCTCGTCACGCCAGCGTTATTCTGCAGGCGCTTTTCCTGTCATGTCCGGCAAGTCTTCGAACGTATGGAACGGTGCAGGACTGTCGACTGTCCATTCAAGCGTTGTTGCACCCTCGCCCCATTGATTCGCGGCAACCGTCTCTTTTGAACGCAAGGTCATGAAGAGGACAACAAAGAACAACAGAGTTCCAACCGCTGTAATTGCCGCACCGACTGAACTCACATAGTTCCACCCAACGTAGGCGTCCGGATAGTCAGGAATACGTCGTGGCATGCCAGCAAGGCCGGCAAAGTGCTGCGGGAAGAACAAAATGTTAACACCAATGAAGAAAGTCCAGAACTGGAGCTTCGCCATTCCCCGTGGATATTGTTTTCCTGACATCTTCCCGATCCAGTAGAAGAACCCGGAGAACATCCCAAGAATTGCTGCGATCGCCATAACGTAATGGAAGTGAGCAACAACAAAATAGGTGTCATGGAAAACCAAATCGGCACTGGCATTCGCAAGTGTAATTCCGGTAACCCCACCGACAACAAACAGGAAGATAAACGCCAATGCGTAAAGCATGGGAACTTCCATTTTGATGGATCCACCCCACATCGTGGCTAACCAACTAAAGATTTTGACCCCGGTTGGCACCGCAATAACCATTGTTGCGACCGTAAAGTATGCCCGTGTGTCGACATCAAACCCAACCGTGAACATGTGGTGCGCCCAGACGACAAAACCAACTACACCGATAGCTGACATGGCGTATGCCATACCAAGGTATCCGAACACAGGCTTCTTCGAGAACGTCGAAATCACCTGGGAAATAATACCAAAGGCCGGAATAATAATGATGTAAACTTCTGGGTGACCAAAGAACCAAAACAGGTGCTGCCACAAGACAGGGTCTCCGCCTGCGCCCGCTTCAAAGAAATGGGTGCCGAAGTTGCGATCCGTCAGCAACATCGTGAGCGCCCCTGCCAAAACCGGCAAAGCCAACAAAAGAAGAAAGGCTGTAATCAAGATCGCCCAAACGAACAAAGGCATCCGGTGGATGGTCATGCCCGGTGCGCGCATATTAAAAATCGTCACAATCAGGTTGATAGCACCCAAAATTGAGGATGCACCTGCCACGTGCAGGGCAAGAATACCAAAATCAACCGAAGGTCCCGGGTGGAAGTCAGCGTTCGATAACGGTGGATATACCGTCCAGCCCGTCCCCGGACCATCGCCGATAACAGCAGACAGCAACAATAGAATGAAACCTGCGACCAAAAGCCAAAAGCTGATGTTATTCATTCTTGGGAACGCCATGTCAGGCGCACCAATCATCAACGGAACAAACCAGTTGCCAAAACCACCGATCAAGGCGGGCATCACAACGAAGAAGACCATGATGAAACCGTGCGCGGTCACCAGAACGTTGTAAAACTGGAAATCATCAATGTGCTGGATACCAGGCTCGGCTAATTCAAGCCGAATGTACCAAGACATCACGCCACCGATAATGGCGGCAATCATCGAAATCGCGAGATAGAGGGTGCCAATATCTTTGTGATTGGTTGAACAGAACCAGCGTTGGAAAAACGGAGGTTTATGATCGTGATGATGATCGTGGGCTGCTGCTTCGTTGGACATAATAAAAGCCTCTTTGTAAGTCTATCCGGCGCTCGCGATTAGCGAGCGACATTCACCGCCTCAGCAAGGCGGATCATCTTTGGTTGGTCCGACGAGCTGTTATCGGCGAACTCTTCCTTCGCTTTAACAACCCACTTGGCAAAATCTTCTTTCGAGACTGCTTTAATATGAATAGGCATGAAACCGTGGTTAATGCCGCACAGTTCGGAACACATTGCGTAATAGTTTCCGACTTCTCTGATTTCAGTCCAAACTTCGTTAACACGGCCCGGCGTCGCATCGACTTTTAACGCCAGTGATGGCATCGCGAAGTTATGAATAACGTCGTTCGACGCAATCAAGAAACGAACCTTTGTATTTGCAGGAAGGACAAGAGGATTGTCGACGCTCAATAATCGTGGCTGCCCTTCTTCCAATTCATCATCAGGAATGATGATGCTATCGAATTCGATATCACCGTGATCAGGATAGGCATATGTCCAGTACCACTGGTTTCCATTGACCTTGACGTTCATTTCAACGTTAGGGTTGGAATCCGTAAAGTAGAGGGCTTTGAGCGATGGTACGGCAACAACCACCAAAATTAAAATTGGAACGGCCGTCCAAACCACTTCTAGCATCGTATTGTGCGTGGTTTTCGAAGGCTCGGGATTGTTCTTCTCGTTAAAACGGATAAGAATGTATACCATCAGCGCCAGCACGAAGATGACGATTGCCGTTTCCAGCACCATGAGACCCAAGTTCAGGTCATGAACCATCTCTGCAGATTCTGACATGGGCTCTTGCAGCCACATTTGCCAGGGTTTCGACCTCATCTCAACTTCTGCCATCGCTTGACCGCTTATGAGAAAAGCCAATCCCGCCGGAATCATCGCGAATAATCGTTTAAACATTATTTCCATCCGAGTACTTGCCGTGAATAAAAACACACACTATTTCGAGAAGAGCTTATCATAAAGCCCACCATTTTGTGATATTTCTAATCACCCTTATCGGCTCTGGCAAGTCAAGGTTTCGAGGATTTAAGTTATTGTAATGCAAATCATTATCATTCGTGAGCCGAAGGTGGTGCAACCCGTTTTGTTCGACAGGCAAATTGGACAGATTTCTGGTTTTCAAGTCGGTTGCATCTGCCGACATCAAAAGCTATGAAGCGCTTTATATGAAGACTCTCAACCATAACAGAGACAAGGTATCATAACATGAGTAAGAATGCAGTTCTCGGCGGTATTTTGGCAATGGCAACAGTCTTTATGTATCTCGCAATTATGGTCAAAATGTCCTGACCATATGGGTTCTTGCCGATTATGACTTTTGAAATCCAAGACGTAACTCACATTAACGCGGCATTGAACGCGCTTTCTGTTGTTTTTTTACTCCTCGGGTACCGTTTTATACGTGCCGGAAACCACGAAAAACATAGAATTTGCATGCTTGCAGCGGTAACCGTATCGGCGCTTTTTCTAGTCGGGTATGTGATTTACAAGGCGAACTCTGGTTTTGCAAAATTTGGCGGTGATGGTGCTGTCCGCATTTTCTATTTCTCGCTTCTGGCCATACATGTCGCTGGCGCCGTGGCGATTCTTCCGCTGGTCCCGCTCACACTGTTCCGGGCCCTCAAGGGCAAATTCGACAAACATAAACGAATCGCGCGTTGGACGTGGCCGATTTGGGTATTTGTTGGTGTCTCGGGGGTCGTTGTTTATGTGATGGCGGTGCATCTTTATCCTCATGTCCCCGTCTGATTCTCAGTTCAGCGGCAGCCTTAATCCCGCTCAAAAACAACGCTGGAGTATTATTGGCGGATTTCAGTTCGCAATGGAGACGGTATCCGCACGAAAAGAGCTAAAGGCCTGGTGTACGCTGGCTTTGCTCTCATTAGCGCTCGCCGGCGTTTTTGCGCTGATGCTCGCGATCTCGCGCGTCCCCAATGTTCAAGACGTTTTCCCATGGCCGCTGCAATTCTTTGAAAAAGGGCTGGTTATTCACGTCGTCTTTTCGTTTGTCGTTTGGTTCTTAAGCTTATTGGGCGGTTTTCTCACAATTACCACATATCGGCTTATGAACGGAACGCCACGGGCAATATGGCTTGGCGCCCTTTCCTTGGGTCTTGGGTATCTGGCCTTCGTGCTTTTGTTTGTGCCCGGCTTTATGGACCGGGGCGCTCCATCACTGAATAATTACGTTCCCGTTATCATTGACCCACTGTATTATGCAGGACTGACCTTGTTTGCGGTATCCCTCAGCCTGCAAGTCGTTCGCTTCTTTCTTAACTTGCCAGCCCGAACTGGCCCTTTCGACCCGGTTTCTCAAGCGATCGGTGTCGCCAGTCTGCTGTTTTTGGCTGCCTTGATCTGTTTTGGTATTTCGCTGGCACTGAGATGGGACACGCCTGTCGACCCCAGCTTTAATGAAGATGTCTTTTGGGCGGGGGGCCATGTTCTGCAATATCTGAACACCCTTTTGATGATGACAGGTTGGTATATCCTGGGCGGCATCATGATCTCACGCCCGATTATTGATCCGCGCCTTTTTAAGTTTATCCTGCTCTGGTTTTTTATGGCTGCGATTGCCCTTTTGGGGCTGAGTCTCATTTACGACCCGATTTCGGTTGATGGTCGTAACGCCTATACATGGGCCCAATACGGCATGGCCCCTCCGACCCTTGTTTTTGTTGGGGCCGCGCTCGTCAATATCATGCTGTTCCTTAGGAACAATACGGCCGTTGACTGGCGCAATCCGGCGGTTTTGTCCCTATTTCTTTCCGTCGTTGTGTTCGGGATCGGTGGTTTTCTAGGCTTGTTCGTCGATGGAGCAGACACGCGAACACCGGCACATTATCACGGTGTCATTGGGGGCGTGAACATCACCTTTATCGGTTTGTTCTTTTGTTTTCTGTTTCCCTTGCTTGCAGCCCAATTCAAATCAGTACGCCCAATCCTGGTTTTGATCTGGTGTTATGCGCTGGGTCAGACCTTCCATTCACTAGGTCTGTTCATGGCAGGTGGCTATGGAGCCCCTCGTAAAACGGCCGGCGATGCCCAAGGCATGGAAGCCGTGGGCGCACAAATCGGGCTGTATCTGATGGGAATTGGCGCGGTCGTCGCCGTCATCGGCGGTGTGATGTTTATCTGGATCGCGGGCCAAACTTTGCGCAGGTTAAAACATTAACGTTGAGGTTAGGCTGGATTAATGCGCAAGCCTTGCCTATAAGAACGCAATTGCATACCCAATTAGGTTGGAGTGTCCGGTGCACGAACGCATAGAAGACCAGATTCAAAACCCCTCGGCGACCGAAAAACCCAAAGAACCGCAACCGCAATTCCGGCTGCAGGACTATGCGTTAATCTTAAAGCCGCGTGTTATGTCGCTCGTTGTTTTTACAGCCTTTGTCGGGTTGATACTGGCACCGGGGTCAATTGACCCCAAGACCGCTTTCATCGCGATCACATGCATCGCTATAGGTGCCGGCGCGTCAGGGGCCATTAATATGTGGTATGATCAGGACATTGATCACATCATGACACGTACCATGAACCGCCCTATTCCGGCCGGCCGAATGGACCCAATTGAAGCCCTGATTTTTGGCATTGCCCTTTCATTGTTTGCAGTGGCGATCATGGCCTGGTTGGTCAATGTCCCTGCAGCGGCCCTGTTAGCTGGCACGATCCTCTATTACGTTTTTATCTACACCATGTGGTTAAAGCGCCGCACTCCGCAAAACATCGTCATTGGCGGTGCTGCTGGAGCTTTCCCTCCGATGATTGGGTGGACCGCAGTGACCGGTGATATCAGCATGGCCTCTGTTGCGCTGTTCGCTATTATCTTTTTTTGGACACCCCCGCACTCGTGGGCCTTGGCACTCTTCCGGCGCGGCGACTACGAAGCTGCCGGTGTCCCCATGATGCCGGTTGTTGTCGGTGAAAAGGCAACCAAACGACAAATTCTGGTATATACGGCATTGTTGGTCCCTGTCACATTGGCCCCGGTTTTCCTCCAGTCATCAGGGATCATTTATGGAATCGCGGCGGCAATTTTAGGCGTTGAGTTCTGGCGGCGCTGTTGGGGTTTGTGGAAAGAAGAAGGCATTGAGACTGCACGTCCACTGTTTTTCTTTTCCATCTTCTATCTGTTCGCGATTTTTGCGGCATTAATGATCGATAAAGCGTTCTTGATCCCAGCTTTTTAAGCGTTTTAACAACCTCCAACACGGGCCGGGCGACCACCGCAACTGATGCGCTGAGAACAGTCTCGTTCACATACACAAAGAACCAGACACGTTACCGACCGAGGCTTAGCTGTCGTAATCAGTCTTATTGGGGATGCGTCCCTCGTCGGGTCTGAAATAGCCATTATGCAAAACCTGGGACATCAGAATTTTGGCTAAGGCGCCTTTCTGGCCGATCGCGCAGTGAACGGCCTTCTCCCCGTTACAAACCGTGACAAGTCCAGTCGCGCAGGCTAAACGTCAAGAGATGAAATCACAGGTGACTAAGACGAGCATCGCATGGCCCAACAAAAATTTAAAATTGTAGAAATTGATAGCGCTATGTCTTTAAACGCCCAGCGCGGCCAGCGCATATCCGGCTCCTTTATTTATACGACGAGGCAGCCATGATTTTCCCAGACGCCCCTGATGCACATGGAATAGCGGTTCTGGCCCTCATCGTAGTGGCATTATTCCTGTTCACACGCGAAAACCTGCCGCTTGAAACATCGAGCCTTGGGGTTCTTGTCCTACTTGTCGCGGGATTTGAGTTGTTTCCCTACGCCTCCAGTGACCAAGCCCTCCACGCTGTCGACTTTTTTCAGGGCTTCGGACATGAAGCCTTGATTGCAGTGTGTGCCTTGATGATTGCGGGGCAGGGAATTGTTCGGACCGGCGCTTTGGAACCCATTGGTCGCTCGCTTTCAAGGCTCTGGGCGCACAGCCCGCAGTTATCCCTACTCTTAACTTTAGTCGTTGGTGCCGGCCTGAGTGCCTTCGTAAATAACGTTCCGATTGTTGTCCTGCTTCTGCCAATTTTGATCAGCATTTCAGTCAAAACCGGTAAACCTGCGTCTGGCGTCCTGATGCCTATGGGTTTTGCAACCCTAACCGGCGGCATGAGTACGACCATTGGCACCTCAACCAACCTGCTGGTGATCAGCGTGGCCGCCGGGTTGGGCATGCGGCGCTTTGATATGTTTGATTTTTTCTTACCAGCGACAATCGCCGGCGGGATCGCAATCCTCTATTTGTGGCTCATAGCGCCTCGTCTTTTACCCGCTCGTGATGCCTTACTGGATGATACGTCTCCGCGCCTGTTTTTCGGCCATCTACACATCAAGGAAGACACCTATTGCGAGGGGCAAACACTGGCACAGGTTTTGGAAAAAGCCGGCTCAGACCTAAAAATCACTGAAATTCGTCGCGGTCCGGAATTTCTCATGAAACCGCTGCCGGATTTGGTCTTGAGAGCGGGTGACCGGATTGGCGTCTGGGATACGCCAAGCAAACTTAAAGACTTTGAAGAAACATTGGACGCAACCTTATATGCGGGCAGCGATCCGGTCGATGACGATCATCCGCTGACCGCAGAAGATCAAAAAATTGCAGAAATCATTGTAACACAAAGTTCGCCCCTGGAAGGTCGCACGCTCTCTCAGGTTCGTTTTGCCGAAACCTATCAACTGGCAACACTCGCCCTGAGCAGGCCGGGACGGACCATTAAAACCCTTACCGAACGGATAAGCGATGTGCGTTTACGGGTTGGAGATATTCTCCTTGTTCAGGGAACCGGTGAAAAACTGGCTTCATTGAAATCCGTTGGAAACCTGCTGGTTCTGGACGCAACATCCGACCTGCCCCACACGGAGAAAGCCTCCCTTGCACTGCTGATCGTCACCGCAATTGTCGGCGTCGCTGCAGTTGGTTTGATGCCCATCGCCATCAGCGCGGTTTGCGGGGTTCTGTTAATGCTCCTGACACGTTGTCTGCGTTGGCAAGACGCCGCAAGCGCGCTGAGTATTCCGGTGATCATGATTGTCGTCGCCAGTTTGGCACTCGGCAAAGCGCTTCTGGCAACAGGCGGAGCCGAATATCTGGCACAAGTTTTTGTGGTTCTCGTTGCCGATGCCTCCGCCACGGTTATTCTCAGCGGGCTGATGCTGATTATGGCGATCATGACGAACATCGTCTCGAATAATGCAGCTGCCGTCATCGGCACTCCCATCGCATTTAGTATCGCGACGCAATTGGGATTACCGCCGGAACCGTTTGTCCTGGCCGTGCTGTTCGGGGCCAACATGAGCTACGCGACACCGATGGCTTACAAAACCAACTTACTGGTCATGAACGCGGGCGGTTATCGGTTTAGCGACTTCTTGAGGGTCGGAGTTCCGCTCACGCTCATCATGTGGGTCACGCTGTCTCTGGTGCTTCCCTGGATTTACGGATTGTAACGTCCAATATTCGTCGATTGCACCGTCCACCCGGGCCCCTTATATGGGACTTAAGTAAAACTTCTGTCTGGAGAAACCATGTCCCAATCGGCCTACTCAAAATTAGAATCTCGCTTTAACCGTCTTGGCTTGCTTGATGAGGCGGGTGGCATTCTGCATTGGGATTCAGCTGCCATCATGCCATCAGGAGCCGCCGCCGCTCGAGGTGAACAGGTCGCTGAACTGAAGGCGTTGAGCCACGGGTTATTGGTCGGTAGCGAAACAGGTGATCTTATCACAGCCGCGCAAGACCAAACGGATTTGGATGACTGGCAAAAGGCCAATCTCGATTTAATCCATCGCCGATGGCTGCGGGCAACCGTAATCCCGGAAGATCTGGTCGTTGCCTTGTCAAAAGCCTGTAGCGAAAGCGAAACCGTCTGGCGTGATGCCCGTGCCAAAGGGGATTTTGCGATGGTCCTCCCTTATACGGAAAAAGTTCTGACGCTGGTTAAAGAAGCCGGGACCGCCGTCGCCGAGAAGCTGGATCTTTCGCTTTACGACGCCCTGCTTGATCAGTTCGAGCCGGGAGCCCGCTCCGCTGAAATTGATCCCGTCTTCGATGATTTAACCGATTGGCTCCCGGGCTTTCTGGATGACGTTTTAGCCGCCCAAGACCAGCGCCCCCCCATTCAAATGCCCACGGGACCTTTCGCAGTTGAGACCCAGCGCGAACTTGGCATCACATTTATGTCGGCCCTTGGCTTTGATTTCGACTATGGGCGTCTTGATATCAGCCTGCACCCGTTCTGTGGCGGCACCCCTGATGACGTCCGTATCACCACGCGTTATGATGAAGATGACTTCACATCGGCATTGATGGGCGTTTTACACGAGACCGGCCACGCCATGTACGAGCGCGGCTTGCCAAAAGCTTACCGACGCCAGCCCGTCGGCGCAGCGTTGGGCATGAGCATACATGAAAGCCAATCGTTGCTGGTTGAGATGCAAGTCTGCCGGTCCCGCGATTTTCTGAATTATGCGGCCCCCTTGGCACGTGACGCATTCAACGGTTCCGGCGCGGCTTGGGACGTCGAAAATCTGTACCGACTTTATACGAAAGTTGAACGCGGTTTTATTCGCGTTGATGCCGATGAAGTCACCTACCCGGCCCACGTCATTTTACGCTATCAGCTGGAAAAGGCGCTTATCGAAGGCGACATGCAACTGGTCGACTTACCACAAGCCTGGAACGACAAAATGCAGGCGCTCTTGGGCATTAGACCACCCTCAGATACCGAAGGCTGCCTGCAGGATATCCATTGGTACGATGGGGCTTGGGGGTATTTCCCGACCTATACGCTGGGTGCCATGACAGCAGCGCAAATCTTCCAGGCGGCCAACGCGGCTGATCCCGCGATTAACGCCGGAGTTTCGGAGGGGAATTTCAAACCCCTGATGAGCTGGCTGCGTGAAAACATCCATGCGCAAGGCTCCCGATTGCCCGCATCCGAACTCCTTACGAAAACTACAGGCCGCCCCCTCGACCCGCAGGTCTTTAAAGATCATCTCAGCAAAAGGTATTTATCTTAGTAACGTCGGGCCCGTCGGAATGACCCGACGCCGTGCCAAAACAGCAAAAAATTACGGTACCGCGTCGCTTGCCTCAACGGGGGGTGGCGACTAGTCTACAGCGACTTTTATATCATGCGTTTCAAGAGGCTCTTGTGAAGTATATTTCGACCCGTGGCGCTGCGCCCATTCTGGATTTTGATGATGTCCTATTAGCCGGACTGGCACGCGATGGCGGGCTTTATGTCCCTGAAAGTTGGCCGCAGTTCAGCGCTCAAGACATAAATACCATGAAGACACTTTCCTATCCGGAACTGGCGTTCAAAATCATTAGCCCCTTTGTTGGCACGGCCGTTTCTGATGGCGATTTAAAACGCATTCTTAATGACGCCTATTCAAACTTCGACACAGACGAAGTCGCCCCTGTCAAAAAAACCGGCGATAACGAATATTTGTTGGAGCTTTTCCACGGCCCAACCATCGCCTTTAAGGATATGGCGATGCAGTTCTTAGGCCCGATGTTCGATCATGTCCTGAAACAAAAACAGCAACGCGTGACCATTGTTGGCGCGACGTCGGGTGATACCGGGTCCGCTGCCATTGAAGCTTGCCGGGACCGCGACGCCATTGATATTTTTATTCTCTATCCTGAAGGCCGTGTCTCGGATGTTCAGCGCAAACAAATGACGACCGTCAAAGCCGACAACGTTCATTGCATCGCCGTCAAAGGCACCTTTGATGATTGTCAGGATATGGTGAAAGCTCTGTTTAATGATACGGATTTCCGTGACAAATGGAACCTGAGCGCTGTCAATTCCATCAATTGGGCCCGTATTGTTGCCCAGATCGTTTATTACTTCTGGTCGGCCCTGAAGGCAGGCGCGCCTGAAACAGCCGTATCCTTTGCTGTTCCAACCGGAAATTTTGGTAATGTGTTTGCTGGCTATGCAGCATCGCAAATGGGGTTACCCGTTGATAAATTGATCGTCGGCTCGAACAGTAATGACATCCTGACCCGGTTTTTTGACAGTGGCGCAATGGAAATGAACGGCGTCAACCCCACGATCAGCCCGAGTATGGACATTCAGGTCTCCAGCAACTTTGAGCGTTTGTTGTTTGATCTGTTTGACAGGGATGGCGCGGCGGTAAAGAGTTCCATTGACGGTTTCCGTGCCTCTGGCAAATTCAATGTCACAGATGACCAGCTTGCCAAGGCCTTACAGCTTTTTTCCGCATACCGTTTTGATGACACGCAAACCAAGGCGATGATTACCGAGTTCCTGAAGGAAACGGATGAATTGCTCGACCCGCACAGCGCCATTGGCGTTGCTGCCGCGCGTGCCGCTGGACGGCACCCTGCGAATCCGGTTATCTCGCTCGCGACTGCACACCCGGCGAAGTTTCCCGATGCTGTTAAAGCCGCCTCCGGTCAACATCCTGAATTGCCGGCCCACATGAGCGACCTTTTTGAGCGAGATGAAAAAACCGACATTATCGAAAACAGCCTGGATGATGTCCGCACGCATATTGTTGCAACGCTGGAGAATAAAACTTAATGGACGTAAAGGTGACGACGCTCGAAAACGGCTTGCAGGTTGTAACCGACCGGATGCCCAATGTCGAAACAGCGTCTTTGGGGGCCTGGGTTGACGTTGGAACGCGTGATGAGAAGCCTTCGATCAATGGCATATCGCACCTTTTGGAACATATGGCCTTTAAAGGGACATCACGCCGCAACGCCTACGACATATCGGCGGAAATTGAAGCTGTCGGGGGGCATTTAAACGCTTACACATCGCGTGAAAATACAGCCTATTACGCAAAAGTCTTGAAAGACGATGTGCCGTTGGCCGTTGATCTGATTGCGGATATCTTGCAAAACTCAACGATGGAACCGGAAGAACTTGAGCGTGAACGCGCTGTCATTATCCAGGAAATTCATCAATCACACGATACCCCTGACGACATCATCTTCGACTATTTTCAAGAAACAGCCTATCCAGATCAAGCAATGGGTCGGCCCGTTCTTGGCACGGCCGAGCTTGTAAAATCGATGGATCGCGACACGGTTCTTGCCTATATGCAGGGTCATTATTCAGGTTCACGCATGGTCTTTGCAGCCGCCGGCAATCTGGAACACGATAAGGTGGTCAAGTTGGCGGAGGCTGCGTTTTCAAAGCTTCCTGAGAAATCTGAGTTAAAACGGGAGTTGCCAGTTTATACCGGTGGTGACCATCGGGATGAGAGAGATCTTGAACAGGTCCATCTGGTTTTGGGCGTCAACGGGCTTTCGTATCTGGATGACGATTTTTATACGGCTTCTGTCCTCTCCACGTTATTTGGTGGTGGCATGTCATCGCGCTTGTTTCAGGAAATCCGGGAAAAACGTGGCCTCGTCTATTCCATATATTCGTTTCTTTCCAGCTACACCGACGGTGGATTGTTTGGCATTTACGCGGGCACCGGCGCCGATGAAGTCAAAGAGCTGCTGCCCCTAATACGTGACGAAATGTTGCGCCTGCACGATGGTATAACCGACGATGAAATTGGGCGTGCACGGGCTCAACTTAAGGCAAGTATTCTCATGTCATTGGAAAGCACGACGTCGCGCTGCGAGCAAATGGCCCGTCAAATTGGTATCTACGGTCGACCGATGACGGTTGAAGAAACGGTCGAAAAAATTGACGCCGTCAGTGCAAAAGGTTTGAAAGACGTCGCAGAGCGCTTGGTAACCGGTCCTGTCACCTTAACTGCCGTCGGCCCCTGCGCTCAATTGGGCGAAAGACCGATCTTTTGACCCGACCATCATTCCGTTGAAAGCCCCTAAGTCGTACCGTCATCGTCAATTGAATCCAGATATTCTTCGACCATCCCATAGATAACCGGGGCATCGGCTTCGCTGGTAAAGATGACGTTGCTCTTCTCGCCATAAATATTAAGCACATAGCCTCGGGCCGCGCAGACCGTTTCAAGGGCAGCGACAAAGGGCACAATAACCGCATCATTTAGCGCTTCCGCCGTGTCGCATTGCTCCATCGTCTTCGACAGCGATCGCATCAACTGATCCGGTGACTGTGGCGCCGATTTCCGTTTTGGAGGTCTTTTAGCCATTACTTTTTTGATCCATCAGGCATGACCGGCCTCGTCGGATAACATGCGCGGATCAATCCCGATTTTCTGTATGGCAGACTCCCACTTTCCAGCCAGTTCATCGCCAAAAATCAGATTGTCGTCGGCTTCGACATGAAGCCAGCCATTCTCACGTATTTCATCATCGAGCTGACCAGGCCCCCAGCCCGCATACCCCAGGGCCAAGATCTTTTCCTTAGGGCCCTGACCTTCCGCTATATCGCGCAAAATATCTATGGTCGCCGTTAAACCGACGCGATCATTAACGCGCATCGTGGCCTCCTGAAGATATTCAGTCGAATGCAAGACAAAGCCACGTGCCTGCTCGACAGGTCCTCCGAAAAGCACATTTACCGCATCTTTCGGGGGTGTTTGGTCAATTTCCAGCTGTTCGAGCAAATCTGGGAACGTTAACTCTTCAATTTGTTTATTAATGACCAGCCCCATTGCACCCTCAGAATTGTGGGCACACAGATATATCACCGTTTTTGCAAACCGAGGGTCGCTCATGCTGGGCATTGCGATCAACAACTGGCCGGATAAATAGTGTGGATCATGCGATGGTTCAGTCATGCCCTTAATATATGGCCCCGCACCAATCTGCGCAACAACTCACGCACTCTCAATCTTGCGTGAACACCGCCTTGGTGCGTGAATTTAGCGACGACAAGCGCTATATGATCGAGGTACGTTCAACGCGTTGGAGTTTAAGTTGCAAGAAACCGTGAAAAAATTTGCTCTGTTTATGTTGGTCCTGTTAACGCTTGCCGGGATAAACACGAACGCACAAGCGATAACGGGCGCATCTGAATGGGTCAAAACGGACCATACAGAGGTCCGGTTGGTTTCTTCGACACGGACCGTTGGCAGTGCTGAAACCCTACAACTGGGTGTACAGTTTCGCCTAAAACCGCACTGGAAGGTTTATTGGAGGTCTCCGGGGGACGCCGGTTTTCCGCCGCATTTCGACTGGAGCGCATCCAAAAATATTGGCGAGACAACCGTCCAATGGCCAGTGCCTAAGCGCTTTTCTGTTCTGGGTCTTGAAACACTGGGCTATCAGGACGAGGTGGTTTTTCCGATCCGGTTCAAAACAATTACAAAAGGCGACGCGGCTCACATCGAAACCCATCTGCGTTATTTGACCTGTAACGACATTTGCATACCTTACGATGCTACACTTTCCCTAGATCTGCCTGCAGGCCCCCTTCAGCCCAGCGAATTTGCACATCTCATCGACCAATATCAGTCAACAGTTCCGGGCGATGGCTCCGCATACGGCTTTAGGTTGGTTTCCAGTGTCGCCACCGAAGACAAACAGTCTGCTGTCATTAAAATTGCCCTCAACAGCACCGAGCCGTTGCACACTCCTGACGCCTATTTCGAAGGCCCACGCGAGCTTGCCTTCACAAAACCAACCTTCGCCTATAGCAATGACCGACGCTCCGCCGTTATGGAAGTCAAAGCTGATGGCCTGGAGTTTTTGGAGGACCCGTCGGGGCCAACCGTCCAAGGGCGCGAATTCATAGTCACAATGGTCGATGGAGACAAAAGCGCCGAACAAAGGCTGGTTATTGGTTCACCACTTTTGAGCCCTGACGCCACACTCCCCGGGGAAGCATCCGCAGCCCTAGAGCAGGTTTCGCTCTTTTATATTTTGGCAGTGGCGCTGCTTGGTGGCCTAATCCTCAACCTCATGCCCTGTGTTCTGCCGGTATTGTCCATAAAAGTATTGGGCGTTGTTGGTCATGGGGGTGGAGAAAGCCGGTTTGTTCGCCTCAGTTTTTTGGCATCCGCCGCCGGAATCATCACATCGTTCCTCGTTTTAGCCGGCGCGTTGGCCATCCTGAAATCAGCGGGGATGGCCGTTGGCTGGGGGGTTCAATTTCAGTACCCCTGGTTCCTGATTGGCATGACCTTTTTGGTCGTTCTGTTCGCTTGTAACCTTTGGGGTTTTTTCGAAGTCCGGCTCCCCGGTGTCTTGTCAAACGCAGGTACCCCATCAGGGCCGAGCAGCTCCTTAACCGGGCATTTCATGCAAGGCGCGCTTGCGACGCTGCTGGCGACACCGTGCTCAGCACCTTTCCTGGGAACGGCAGTGGGCTTTGCACTGGCGCGCGGTACTTTTGAAATTTTCTTTATCTTTATTGCTTTGGGTTTCGGCCTGGCCTTGCCATTTCTAATTTTCGCAGCAGCACCGACTTTAATCACGCGCCTTCCTACGCCGGGCGCATGGATGGTGCGGTTACGTTTTCTATTGGGCTTTGCGCTTGCCGCAACTGCGGCCTGGCTTGTTACGGTTATGGTCCCATCCATTGGTCATCAAGGTGCCGGCATTGTCACGGCTTCAATGATTGCCATTGCCGGTATTCTTTATTTTGCGAAAAAATCCGGAAACGGTATCGGCATGGCAAACTGGCTAACCATCGTCGCTTTTGCAGGCCTGGCCCTCTACGCACCTACGACCCTCGGGCCCGACCCCACGCGGTCAGCCTCCAGGATTGCACCGAACCAAGCCATCGACTGGCGCCCCTTCGACCTGGATGCCATTCCAGAATTGGTAAAAGCGGGCAATACTGTGTTGGTCGATGTGACTGCCGACTGGTGCATCACCTGCAAGGTTAACAAAGCTCTGGTTTTTAGTGACGGTCCGGTTGCTGACCTTATGAAACATCATAAATTTATCGCCATGCAAGCCGACTGGACCCGCCCCGACACAGGGATCGCCCATTACTTAGCAAGCTTTGGCCGCTACGGAATTCCGTTCAATGCGATATATGGGCCCAACACACCATCCGGGCTGGCCTTGCCTGAGCTTCTCAGCGAAAAGATTTTGGTCTCTGGACTTGCCGACGCGTCAGGTGATCCAACACTGGCCAAACAATCGAATTAATTATAGTTTTCCACTGGAAGTTCGGCAATAAACGACTATTTGTTGTCTTGAAGACCAGATATTTAACCATTCCTAAGGGGGAACGAAAATGACAATTAGCGTAGGTGAAAAGATTCCATCCGTCGACATTGCGACCATGACTGACGATGGCCCAGACGGCGTTTCTACTGACGATTTTTTTGCGGGTAAGAAAGTCGCCATATTTGGCGTACCCGGTGCTTTTACGCCGACTTGCTCAGCCAAACATCTTCCAGGCTTTGTTGAGCATGCAGATGCCATAAAAGCTAAAGGTGTTGATACAATTGCCTGTATTTCTGTCAATGACGCTTTCGTCATGGGCGCTTGGGGCAAAGATCAAAATGTCGGTGATAAAGTCATGATGCTGGCTGATGGCAGTGGCAAGTTCGCGGCAGCGACCGGTCTTGAGTTGGATCTCGTCGAGCGCGGCCTGGGCAAGCGTTGCCAGCGGTTTTCAATGATCGTTGACGATGGTGTTGTTCAGTCGGTCAATGTTGACGAAGGCACCTTCGAGAAAACAAGCGCAGAACAAATGTTAAGTGACTTGGGTTAAGTTTCTCAAATCGAGTAAACAAAAGGCGGGCTTTCTAAAGTCCGCCTTTTTTATTGCGGTTCTGCCGCGTCAAATTGCGCCTGAGAGATCCGAGATACCGCCAAAAGCCATTCCCGAAACGCAATAAAAGCAGGATGTTCGGCTTTTGCTTTCGGGCAAACAAGGCAAATTGGCGTACTAAAGATTCGATGTACATCGAAGAGTCGAACCAAACGCCCCGATTCCAGATCATCCCAGACCGGTGCACTCCGTGCCAAGGCAATCCCCTGACCTTCAAAAGCCGCTTGCAATGTCATATTTGAATCTGGAAAGCGGGTTCCATCGCGGATCGCGGGACCATAGATGTCTTCCGAAACGCCCGCCGCTTCAAACCAGTTAGACCATTGTGGCGCCCCAATAATCCCGGTTCGCAAAAGAAGCGGAAACCGGCACAAGTCTGCGGGAGATCGCGGCACACCATTCTCTTCCAGAAATCGTGGGCGGGCGACCGGGAATTCATACTCCTGCATCAATTTCCAAGAGAGCAGGTCATCAGAAGATGCATCCCCCAGATGAATGGCGGCATCCAAATGCCCAGAGCGAAAACCAATGTCTTCGTCTTCACGTGTCGAAATCCAGACATCAATATCCGGATGCAAATCACGAAACCCCTGAAGCCGCGGCACCAGCCATTTCACCGCAACAGACGGCAGCATTTGCACCCTCAAGACACTATGTCCCTGACTTTGTTTTAAATCGTCCAATGCGGTTGTCAGGTTCTGAAAGAACGACTTTGCGATAGGGGCCAGTGTCCGCCCCTCCTCGGTCAATTCCAGCTTGCGGGTCAGACGCACAAACAACTTGAGATCCCATAACTGCTCGAGGTGCTTGATCTGATGGCTTACAGCGCTTTGCGAGATATTCAGCTCTTCAGCCGCCTTTGTAAAACTCAAATGGCGGGCTGCAGCGTCCAAGGCTCGTAACTGTGCAATGGGCGGGAAATGGACCATAGAAACACCTGTTAATACATGAATATATATTCATCCATAACATGACAAACTATCCTTTGTCACATAATAAAACCCTGCGTATCATGTGTTCATTGGATAACAACTCCCTAGTCCCCTGAAAACGCATGAGGTATCAACATGTATAATCCCTTTAAAAAGAAGTCGCGCACGTCCTGGTTCCCTGGCCAAACAGCCATTCGTGATCGTTGGGGCGAACAACAAAACCATTACACATCCAACCCGGAATTTAGCACCCGGCGCGGAAGTTCAGACGAAACGCTGCGTCACATGCGTTGGGGCCTTGGACTCATGTAAGCCGTTAAACGGCAGGCCCATGGGGCCTGCCCGTTATTTCCGCGACGCCATCGCGCGCCAGTTGGTCAGCACGTTCATTACCCGGATGCCCAGCGTGGCCTTTCACCCAGTGCCATTCTACGTTATGACCTTCCAGTGCCGCGTCCAGACGCTTCCATAGATCTTCATTTTTCACAGGTTTTTTAGCCGCCGTTCGCCAGCCATTCCGTTTCCAACCGTGTATCCATTTCGTGATACCATCACGGACATAAGTACTGTCTGTATAGAGAGCTATGGGCCCTGATCGTTTAAGACTTTCAAGAGCCTGGATTGCCGCCATTAATTCCATGCGGTTGTTGGTCGTATCGACTTCGCCGCCGAACAACTCTTTTTCATGGCCCTTCCAGCTAAGAAGAACACCCCAACCACCGGGGCCCGGATTACCCGAACAGGCGCCATCCGTATATATCGTAATTTGATCGTCAGTTGCCACTTAACTCACCTCTGTGAAAATCCGAAACCATAGTCGACGGGACTCGATACCGCGCGATGAAACTTGAACTTGTCCCAATACTCCATCGGATCTTTGCGAACAACCAGAGCCGTCTCTGGGGTATGGATCCAGTCATACAATCGCGTTAACAAAAACCGCATTGCAGCCCCCCGTGCCAGAATTGGCAAAGCCGAAAGTTCGGCCTGCGAGAATTCACGCACGTCACCATAGGCGGTCAACAATGCGCGTGCGTTGGTAATGTTAAAGCTCCCATCAGGCTCAAAACACCACGCATTAAGGCAAACCGCCAAATCGTAGGCAAAACTATCTGTACAAGCGAAATAGAAATCGATAATTCCGGAAAGATACGGCCCCCTGAAAAAAACATTATCCGGAAACAAATCTGCGTGAATGATGCCGCGGGGCAGGTTTGTCGGCCATATCCGCACAAGTTCTTCAATCTCTTCCTTAAGCCTGTGATAAAACCCTTGTTTCAACTGATCGGCGCTTTCTCCGCACTTTTGTAACAAGTTAGGCCAGGCATCGACCGACAGCGCGTTGGCTCGTCGACCATCAAAATCTGCATTTGCCAGATGGAACTCAGCAAGGGTCCGCCCGACTTCACTGCAGTGAAATGCTTTGGGGCGCCGCGGCGACATTCCTGCAAGGAACGAGATGATCACGCTCGGTCGCCCAGCCAGTTCCCGCACAACAACGCCATCACGCGCAGCGATGGGCTGCGGACACGGTACACCAACAGCAACTGAATGCTCCATCAAGCTCATAAAAAACGGAAGTTCGGCTGGCTTAACCCGTTTTTCGTATAAGGTTAAAATGTAGGATCCTGTGGTCAGCGTCAGCAGATAGTTTGTATTTTCCACTCCTTCCGCTATGCCCTTGCAGGCGAGCAGCTCACCCAAATCATATTCAGCGCAGTACGCAATAAGATCATCATCGTCAACTTCTGTATAGACAGCCATTGTCTTGCCTTAATAGATGTGCACCTTAGGAACGAGAACTGGTTTAAAGTCCTAAAACTCGACGTTTATGGCCAAGCCACCATTTACTTGCAAGGCAAAGAACTGCGGCACAGAATTGACAATGCGAATGACGAAACCCCGTTTAACTTACTTGCCGCTTAGCGGGTTGATATTTGCCTGTCTGCTTTTAAGTGCGCTGCCTACTCGTCTGGAAGCGGCGCGCCCGGATGGCCTTGACCAGGTAAACAGCACAACTGACGGCACTCCAAATACACGGAAATCCGGTGCCTCCATTCTACAAGTGCAAAAAGCGCTTTCAGAAATGGGGTTCTATCTGGGAGATATTAATGGCCACCTCAACCCGGAAACGGAAGCGGCAATCCGCAGTTATCAGCAATTAATTGGTCAACCGACTGATGGCCGGGTTACGCCACAGCTTTGGGAGTTACTAAGCAATGCGACGCAAGTCCGGACCCTTTTAAAACGTTTGGATACGGCCCGAAAGTCCGGCAAAGACAAAGCAACGGCAGCGCTCCTTGCCCATGAGGCAACACGCGATCTTATTCGCGATAGCAAGGTTGAGCGGGCAAACCCAACGCGCAATGCCGACGCCTGCTTTGCAGACCCCACCGTTCGGTGCCTTTTGGCGGAATCCAGAGAAACCGTGAAGGCTGTTTTCAAACCTGAACTCAGGGATTGGGCGCTTGGTGAA
The DNA here is from genome assembly GCA_048262655.1 of Rhodospirillales bacterium. Lineage (GTDB taxonomy): Bacteria > Pseudomonadota > Alphaproteobacteria > Rhodospirillales > Casp-alpha2 > JABMNT01. The sequence continues at coordinate 238,959 of JBLXEY010000001.1, forward strand.
ATCCTGGTGGCCCAGGCGCGCGCCGGCCTGACGGACGCCGCCATGGAAACGGCAGGCAAGATTCGCGACCCACGACTGATTGTCGTTGCTTTACGTGATATCGCTGAAGCGCTGGCATCTGGTGGCGATACAAGCGAAGCACTGGAGGCCGTAAAAATTATCCCTGAACCGAAAAAAAGAGCAGAAGCCCTTTTAAAGATTGCTCAGATCCATGCCCGACAGAAAAACCTTGTCGGCATGCGGACGGCTGCCGGTGCCCTGCTTTCCATGATGCCCGCGTTATCATCTGAAGCGGAACAAATTCCCTTCAAAATGCAAATGGTGAGTATTTTACAACAGGCCCAAAGCCCGATCAGATCAAAGCGCTTACTCTGGGAGACAGAACGTCAAATCAGGGCATTTGAGGATAAAACCCAACTCAGTATCGGTCTCCGTCACTATGCAACAACGTTGGCTGAAATGGGTCAGATAGAGCTGGCTCAAGACTTTCTGCCTGAAATCACTCAGAAAGGAGACAAAGAAACCGTTTTCGTGGCACTTGCAAAAGCCATGGCCGATGCAAACGAGATACCCCAAGCCCTGGAGATCGTTAAAAAAATAGCCCCCCGCTACCGTGTAACCGTACTTAATCACATTGCGCTTCGGCAGGTAGAATCCGATAAGCTTGATCAGAGTCTGGAGATGGCAAGGGCCGCCATTGAAGAAATCAAGCGGCCATATGCCCTGTCATTTGCTCGCAGCCGACTTGCTTTGACCCTGCTGCAAATAGCCACGCGCCGTCAAAACACGTTTCCCGCCGAGGCTCCAAAAGAAACCAAGTATTTCGCACAAGCGGAGGAACTTGCTGCCCAAATCAAAGATAATCGCCTACGCGCCTACACCTACTGGTCCGCGGTCCATCAGCACGCCGAAGCAGGAGACCATGAAGGCACAGCAAAGATGCAGACGCTGGCCGCAAAAACGACCAACGAAATAAAAAGCAAACTCTCACAAGTCTGGATGTATGCTGATTTAGCCACTCAGAATGCCCGCCGTGAAAACCATGACTTAAGCTGGGACGCCTTCAATAAGGCTCTGGAGATTGGCAGATTGATTGATAATTCCTGGGGCCGTGCCCGTTCGCTCGCCAAATTGGCACAAACTCTTATTGAACTTGTGACGCCCGCAGAAGGCCTCGGCGATCTCCCCTCGGATCAACAGGAGGTCCAGTAATCAAAGTGCTTAAACCTGCCCTTACAGTGTGCAGGCCCGTCTATGACGGATGTCCTCCAATCGCACCAACGCAACGGTGCTGCGAAGAAAGCACCAAATTTTTTGACCCGGGCCTTGCTGCGCCCGAATCCATACCCTAGAATCTCGCAAAATCAGACTAAGTGAACCTTTTTACCAATGTTCGGAACCTCTTTATGTCCTTAGCCAAACGCCTTCTCCGCACCGTGTCGACAGTTGGGGCTCTCGTTTTGCTGAGCAGTTGTGGAGCGACGGAAAAGGTAACACGTTTGTTCGAAGATCCCATTGTCCTGGCGTGCCCCGACAGTCGTATTTTGGCTGATGCGGCGGAGTTAATTAGCTATGCCGAAGGTGGGGGGCGTGACTTAACGGACGTTAACGTAGAAGGTCAGATCGACAATATTGCACTCGCCTGTTTGACTAAAATCGACCGGGACACCCGAATTGGCGTCATGGAAGTGGAGGTCGGTCTCAATTTTGTTGCGACCCGCGGCCCGGCCAATAAAACACGACAGGCAATTTTTCCATATTTTATCAGCGTTACCGACCTTGAAAAAAATGTTCTCTATCGAGAACAATTTGAAGTCGCTGTCGACTTTTCCGGAAATCGCACAAAGTTTGGCTTTAGAAATACACCGATTACCATTGAGCTGCCTCTAAAGCCCGACGTTGGAGGCAAAAGCTATCTCGTGTATACCGGATTCGTCCTCACGAAAGAGCAACTACAAGCGAACCGAATTCGCCGAAGTCAGGGCGAACAATAACCCCGCCGCACCGTTCTCCGATATCGGTCAATCGCCCCGGGGGAACAGCCTGCAATTTCTTTTCGGCTTTCAAAACGTCGAGAGATCCAGATGACCAACATCACCCGCCCACCAAATTGATTACATTAAACCATCTCGCTTTTATTGACGCCTTTGCAGAAGCATGAGATAAATAAAGTCTCTCAGTTAAACGTTGTGGGAGAGTTCGGTACTCATTTGTATCGGCGCCGAAGGAGCAACCGCCCCGGAAACTCTCAGGCTTCAGGACCGCAACGCAATGAGACTCTGGAAAGCGGGTTTTTGCCAAAGGCAACAAACCCCACCGAAGATGTAAGCCGGAGCGCGTTTTAGCCTCGGTCAATCTTTCAGGTTCCCAGACAGAGGGGGCGCCTTGCCATCGATCAGGGACAGTTCAGCTGTCGCTTTGAGATTGGTCAGGCTGGCCTTAACTTACTGTCGGGGGACGTTATGTCTGATACTCCGTTATTACTGACACCACTGGATGCACTTCATCGTGAAGAAGGGGCCAAAATGGCTGCCTTTGCCGGTTATGATATGCCTGTGAGTTATCCGTTGGGTGTTTTGAAAGAGCACGAACACACCCGCACTGCCGCATCACTTTTTGATGTCTCCCATATGGGCCAGGTCATGTTGCGTGGCGAAGGTGTCATTGAAGCTGTCGAGAGCTTGGTGCCCGGTGATATTGCGGGACTTGCCAACCATGGCACGCGCTACACACTGCTCACGAACGATCAAGGTGGTATCCACGATGACCTGATGGTGTCGCGCCTTGGTGATGCGATTTATATGGTCGTTAATGCCGCCTGCAAAACCGAGGACATTGCCTATATCCGCGAGCGAATTGGCGAACGAGTGGACATTGAAGAACTCAATGACCGCGCTCTTTTGGCGCTTCAGGGGCCAAAAGCTGCGCAAGTCTTAACCCGCTTTTCAGCTGCCGTGCAGCATATGAATTTCATGAGCATTGCCGAAATCCACATCAACGACATGGCCTGCCTGATCACGCGATCCGGCTACACCGGTGAAGATGGGTACGAAATTTCAGTACCTGCCGAGGCCGCCGAAGATTTGGCTCAATTGTTGTTGGGAGAAGAGGAAGTGGCTTTGGCGGGATTGGGTGCCCGCGACTCACTGCGCCTCGAAGCAGGGTTATGTCTTTACGGTAACGATATTGATACCACGACAACGCCCATTGAAGCGTCACTGACCTGGGTCATAGGTAAAAGCCGACGCGAAAATGGCGGCTTTCCGGGCGACAAAATCATTCTCGATCAGATCCTCAATAAAGCGCCGCGCAAACGGGTCGGGATCAAACCCGATGGCCGGGCGCCAGCCCGTGCCGGCACGGAAATCACCGACATGGAAGGCAATGTCATTGGGGCCATCACCAGTGGCGGCTTTGGCCCCACCGTCGGCGGTCCCATCGCTATGGGATACGTGAAAACCGAATTTTTTAAGCCGGATACACCGGTTCAGTTGCTGGTACGCGGCAAGGCGTTACCCGCAAAAACCTTCAAACTTCCCTTTACACCGCACCGCTATTACGCGGGCTAACAATCAAGAAAACAGGAGATAAACATGGCAATGAAATACAGTGAAGAACACGAATGGGTAACCGTAGACGGTGATGTCGCGACGGTGGGTATTACGGATTATGCCCAAAAGGCTTTGGGGGACATCGTTTTTGTTGAAGCGCCAGAAGTTGGCAGCACCGTCATGCAAGGCGACGAATCCGGCGTCGTCGAATCTGTAAAAGCCGCCAGTGATATCATTTCACCGGTCTCTGGTGAAGTTGTTGAAATCAACGAAGATCTGGAAAGCACCCCCAACTCTGTCAACACGGACCCGACGGGTGACGGCTGGATGTTTAAGGTCAAACTTTCCGATGCGGGTGAGCTTGACAGTCTTATGGATGAGGACGCCTACAAGGCACATTGTGAAAGCTTGGATGGATGACAAAATTATCTTTGAATGATTTGGAGCGCGCCGACGAATTTGTCGACCGCCACATTGGACCGAGCGATGCAGACGTCGCGAACATGCTGGATTACATCGGCGTTGCCTCGTTAGATGAGATGGTCGATAAAGGTGTTCCGGGCCCGATCCGTAGTGACGAAGCGTTAACAGCGGAGCCGATCACCGAAGCGAATGTTCTGGCAGAGATTGCCGATCTGGCATCGCGAAACCGCGTTTTCAAATCTTTCATTGGTATGGGATATCACGATACGCATATCCCGTCTGTTATCTTGCGTAACGTTCTCGAAAACCCGGGATGGTACACATCCTACACACCGTATCAGGCAGAGATTTCCCAAGGCCGAATGGAAGCGCTTTTGAACTTCCAGCAAATGATTGTTGATCTGACAGGCATGGAACTTTCCAACGGGTCGATGTTGGATGAAGGCACGGCAGCAGCCGAAGCCATGACACTCATGAAACGCATGAGCAAAGCAAAAAGCGAGACGATTTTTGTCGCTGCCGATTGCCATCCGCAAACGATCGCGATCATCGAAACCCGGGCCGAACCCATGGGCTATACTGTTCAGGTCGGCAACCCGGAAACAGACCTGAACCCGGATGAGGTGTTTGGTGTCATTCTTCAATACCCGGCGACCAACGGCTCCATCCCCGACTACCGCGCATTGGTTGAACGCATTCATGAAACCAAAGCGCTGGTTACGGTCTGCGCGGATCTGCTGAGCCTTGTGATGCTCACACCTCCTGGCGAATGGGGAGCTGACGTAGCTGTTGGCTCGGCTCAGCGCTTTGGTGTGCCGATGGGATATGGCGGCCCGCATGCCGGTTACATGGCAACCAAAGAAGCCTTCAAGCGCGCCATTCCCGGCCGCTTGATCGGTGTCAGTATCGACGCCCAAGGCAACCAGGCCATGCGCCTGGCCTTGCAAACCCGCGAGCAACATATCCGCCGCGAGAAAGCCACATCCAACATTTGCACGGCGCAAGTGTTACTGGCCAACATCGCCGGGTTCTACGCCACCTATCACGGCCCCAAGGGCCTTAAGACCATCGCCAACAGAACCCATCGCCTGACTGCCATTTTGGCGGCTGGCCTCAAACACCTTGGTATTGATATCGAGAATGATAACTTCTTCGACACTCTGACCCTTAACGTCGGTGCTGATGCCGATGCCATTCACGCCCGTGCCGCAAAAGCTGGCATGAATTTGCGGGTTATGGAGAACGGCCAGATCGGTATTTCCTGTGACGAGGCGACCAGCCGACAGGACATTGAAGGTCTGTGGCATGTGGTCAGTGGCAAAACTGATATCAGCCTTGATGTCAGCGCGCTTGATGCGGAGACGCCCGATGCCATCCCGGCAGATCTGGTCCGCACGTCTGATTATCTGACCCATGAGGTCTTTAACAGTTATCATTCGGAAACTGGCATGATGCGGTATTTGCGGATGCTCGAAGATCGCGACCTGGCGCTTAACCGGGCCATGATCCCGCTTGGATCCTGCACCATGAAGCTCAATGCTGCCACCGAAATGATCCCGGTTACGTGGAAAGAGTTTGGCGGCATTCACCCCTTTGCCCCCATCGATCAGGCGGAAGGTTTACTGGAGTTAATTAAGCAATTGGAAGACATGCTGGTTGAGATCACCGGCTATGCTGCCGTCTCCCTGCAGCCCAATGCGGGAAGCCAGGGCGAGTTCGCGGGCCTTCTATGTATTAAGAAATACCACGAATCCCGCGGTGACCATCACCGTGATATCTGCATCATTCCGTCTTCCGCCCACGGCACTAATCCGGCCAGTGCGGCAATGGCGGGAATGAAAGTCGTGGTCGTTGAATGCGATCACGACGGCAACATCGACATGGCGGACTTGAAGGCCAAGGCCGAATTGCATTCCGAAAACCTGGCGGCGCTGATGGTCACCTACCCCTCAACCCACGGCGTGTTTGAGCTGGCCATTCGCGAAGTCTGCGATGTCATCCATCACCACGGTGGTCAGGTTTATGTGGATGGTGCCAACCTGCAAGCCATGGTTGGTATCTGTAAACCCGGTCAGTTTGGCGGCGATGTTTCGCACTTGAACTTGCACAAAACGTTCTGCATTCCGCACGGCGGCGGCGGTCCCGGCGTTGGCCCCATTGGCGTGGCCGAGCATTTGGCCCCTTTCCTGCCAACCCACCCGCTGGTCCCGGAAGCAGGCCCCAAAGGTGGCATTGGCGCGATCTCGGCGGCTCCTTGGGGGTCGGCCAGCATTCTTCCCATATCCTGGAGTTACATCCGGATGATGGGCGGCGCAGGCCTTACCAAAGCGTCGCAAGTCGCAATCTTGAATGCCAACTATCTGGCGAAGCGACTGTCTGGTCATTACAAGGTACTCTACACTGGCCTGGGTGATCTGGTGGCGCACGAGTGTATTCTCGATACCCGTCCGCTGAAAGACGATGCCGGGATCACGGTTGACGATATTGCAAAGCGTTTGGTCGATTACGGGTTCCACTCACCGACTATGTCCTGGCCGGTACCGGGGACTTTGATGGTCGAGCCGACGGAATCAGAAACCAAGGAAGAACTGGACCGCTTCGCCGATGCGATGATCGCCATCGCCGAAGAAGCCAAACGGGTGCAGGCGGGCGACTGGCCTGCCGATGACAACCCCTTGTTCAACGCGCCCCACACCGCCAGCGTTATCGCTGCTGATGAATGGACACATCCTTACAGTCGCGAGATTGCGGCCTATCCGGTTGAAAGCCTGCGCAAGACCAAATACTGGGCACCGGTCGGTCGGGTCGATAACGTGTATGGTGATCGCCACCTCGTCTGCACCTGCCCATCCATCGACGATTACCGGGAAGCTGCGGAATAGGAAAAAAAAGAAACCGCCTTTAACGTCCCATCCGAGGAATTTGGATCTAAAGATTAAAGCCCGCTGAAAATAAAAAACCGTTGTAGGCGTTTTAAACACCTACAACGGTTTTTTTGTGATTCTACCGAAAAATTTTAAACCCAAAAATGTTACCTGACATATGAAACGGTAGCGTTACCGAATGAGAATCACACTTCTCCCGGCACAGCCTCTGGTTTGATGTTTAAGTAATTTTCTATTTTTTGCTCAATAAAAATCGCCTGCTCTTGTAATTTAAGCCCACTGACTAACTTCAAATTTTGGCCTGACTTGCTAATTACCCTCACTTCGAAACTTTCTCTGTGAGTTCTAGTGTACCATGACGTCGTTTTTTTTACATAAAGCTGCCTGATGTCACCAGAAGATATTTTTGTATTCCCCTTCCAAGGAACCGGGCCATGACGAACAACAACTTCGATGAGACTTACCATGATGCACGTTGTGTTAAGCCAGCCTGCAATGACATAGTATGTGATCCCCACACCAACAAGAACATGCCCAATTGGAAATAGAATTGTAAACAGATTTCCAGATCCTAGGGCGATACCATACCAATTAATTATAAACCCATCCCAAATGATGGCAAAGACGGTCATAAACAGAATCTCCATACCAAACCACTTTCGACTGATTTCGATATGTGTTCCATGATCGTCAAACTTAAGGTTTTCAGGTAGACCGATATCTACCATGCGTTCCGTCATAATCTTTCCTTTTCCCCTTATGAGTTTCCCACATTTGTCCGGTCTTAGCTTTGAAACCCAACCTGACGGGGAATATTTTTATTAAATACGATCAATAGATTAAACTTTTTGGAAAATGTGTCTAGTCGTTGACCCTTTAATTCCTATAACCTGTTCAGAAAGCCGCCCCTTATATATCGTCAACGGTGCACTGATATTCGTGCTATATAATTATGGCGATCGTAAAGCTGCGGAATAGGAACACACAACCATCTGTCGGCAGCATCTCCCTCCAATGGAATGTGGTTGACAGATGGCCTCTATTTATTGTGATTGCTTCCAAAATGGAAACAGTTAAACCGCAAACCAGCCATTTACCTGCATCCGAGAAAGCCCCATATAGGGCTTAACAACAGCACTGAATGGAGTCTTTCGCATGGCAACGCCCCGATCCGTTAAAACCATTGTCCCCGCCGTCCGCACCCAGGAAGGCGCTGGCGTGTTTATCTGGCGCAGTATTGGCAAACAGGATATCCCCGAGTTAGACCCATTCCTGTTGCTGGATTCATTCGGCACCGAAAACCCCGATGATTACATCGCCGGTTTCCCCGATCACCCGCACAGGGGGTTCGAGACGGTGACCTACATGATTGAAGGTGCCATGCGGCACAAAGATAGCACCGGTGGCGAAGGCCTGTTAGGCCCCGGCTCCATCCAGTGGATGACCGCCGGGCGCGGCATTGTGCATTCGGAAATGCCGGAGCAAGAAGAAGGCAAGATGCAGGGGTTTCAGTTGTGGGTGAACCTGCCCGCCAAAGACAAAATGTGCCCACCGCGCTATCAGGACATTGACCCGAGCGATGTGCCGGAAACAACAACTGATACCGGTGCCAAAATCCGTGTTCTCGCCGGAACCACCAATGGCGTCACTGGCCCAATTAACGGCGTCTCCGTTGATCCCTTATACATTGACGTGAAGCTCGAAGCCGGCGGCTCCCACACCCAGCCAACCACAGCCGGGCATACGAGCTTTGTTTATGCCTTTGAAGGCTCGGTCGATGTCGGCGGCACCCACGTCGGCCTTAACCAACTGGCAATCCTCAACGATGGCGATGAAGTCCAGCTCACGTCCAACGACGGCGGCCGCGCCATCATCGTCGCTGGCCGTCCCATCGGGGAGCCTATCGCGCGTTATGGCCCATTTGTTATGAATACGAATGATGAAATACGGGAAGCTATAAATGACTACCAGACAGGGAATTTTTTGTAATTCGTCAATTCTAGCCAGTTTATGCGATGCAACGGTAATATTATCGTTACTAATAGCTACCTTTAAGTCTCTCGCCGCAGCTATCCCTGTCTAGATTATAAATGCTTGTCCAGTTCAAAAACTTGTCCAAACCTCCTAGTTGGCTCTGTAGAAATTTTAGCTGAATAGCTACATACGCAAACGTTTCCGTTTTATGTGCATTACGAACTAATTTGACATGTTCATCGCCAAAGTTCTTACAAATCTCGACTGTGTAATCATGTAACTTTTGTTTGTATCCAGGGTTATTAATTTCTGTCTTAATGTCGCCAAGCCCTGATTGTACAATAAACATAAGAATCGCCGCACGGTTATTCGTATTGGGAAATGAAACCGCTCCAGATTGCTCAAATATGACACTGACTCCGCCACTCAAACTTACAGGCACTCCAATTGGAGCTTTTAATTGAGCCCCAGTAGCGGGCCCAAAAAGACCAAAAGACGCCAATAGGAAAAATAGTACAGTTTTCATTTGCAATAAATTTTTCATAAATAATCTAATCCTGTCGCATTAACATATATTCCAAACAATTCTTATCGCCTATGATGTTAGGTCAAAATAATATCAATTGGAATACAAAACACTACCAAAAGATGTCCAGTTCAATAAATTCATTGAGATAGCTAACTAATTGTTTTTATTCGTGTATTATGTAAATGTGGAAGCGAATCGGTGACCTACATGATCGAAGGTGCCATGTGCCACAAAGATTCAACCGGTGGCGAAGGCCTGTTAGGCCCCGGCTCCATCCAGTGGATGACCGCCGGGCATACAAGCTTCGTTTATACCTTTGAAGGTTCCGTCGACGTCAACCAGTTGGCACTTCTTAGCAACGGCGATCAAGTCACACTCTCGTCCGAAACCGGCGGCTCCCACATCCAGCCAACAACAGCCGGGCATACAAGCTTCGTTTATGCCTTTGAAGGCTCCGTCGACGTCGGCGGCACCCACGTCGGCCTAAACCAACTGGCAATCGTCAACGATGGTGACGAAGTCCAACTCACGTCCAACGACGGCGGCCGCGCCATCATTGTCGCTGGTCGTCCTATAGGCGAGCCCATTGCACGGTACGGGCCTTTTGTGACGAATACCGAAACAGAAATCCGACAAGCGATTACGGATTTTCAGACAGGGAGTTTTTTGTAGAATTCTGGTGCCTTTACTAAATTTTTGAAGGCTGTATCGTTACCCACGAATATCAGTTGTGGTTGTGGAATGCATAATTCTCCGAATCTTAAAATTTGGAACACCCTTATTGAAGGTTGGGTGTACCCTTTCCGAAACCTACCTCTCGTTGCTAGGGCGAGCATACTCTCACTTTTGTTTTGCTTTGCAGTTTCATACGTAGGTTTTCTCGCTGATTATTCGTTGCCGTTTACGCCAAGAATTCTTGGCAGTTCAATGGCTTTTTTTGCTACGTCTCACATTGCAGTTGGTATTCACCGCGCCATCTTGTTGAATGAAACTAAATTACGAATATTTAGATTTGGCCGTCCGGAAATTCTATATTTGGCAACTCTATTTTTATTGAACACAGTTTACAATCTTCCTCAATATTTCCATGGCTTAGAAAGTTGGGGCTATCGATTACTGGGTTTGCTTGCCCTCCTAATTAGTGCTTATTCGTTCACAGTTCTACCCGCTATTGCGATTTCTGAACGTACAATAAGTCCAAAAAATGCTTGGGTGTTCCTCAAGGGAAATCGCCTCCGATTTTTGCTCATCGTATTTATAAATATGCTTCTCCCTTGGGCCTATATATCGGCCGCGGGGCTATTTATTTTACCTTCAATGCAAAAAGTTTTGAGTCTAATAATCGAGTATGAAATTTCCATCGCTCTAAGCGTACTGACAGCCCTTTTATTCTTCATTGTCGTAGCTTTTTGTACCGCAATTATCCTCGGAGCAACTGCGAGCGTACTTTCAGGAATTTACAAATTTATCATGCAACAAAAAGCTATCGCAGAAGATAAAGCATAGTCCTGCATCCGCGTTGAACCGCTTACTAGAGCAATAAACAACTTTTATACTCTGCAAACGCATTCTAGGTCGTTATTAATACCGACTACCCTATTGTTTTCATTAAGTATTATGTAAATGTGGAAGCGAATCGGTGACCTACATGATCGAAGGTGCCATGTGCCACAAAGACTCAACCGGTGGCGAAGGCCTGTTAGGCCCCGGCTCCATTATTGTCTCAGGCTACCGATTGGTGAGCCCATTGTTCGCTACGGTCCGTTCTTGATGAACACCCAAACAGAAATCCGCCAAGCGATTACGGATTTTCAGACGGGCAATTTCCACCAGAGGAGTCAAGCTCTCCGAAACGCTGTCGACAAAGAACCGGAATAAATCAGCCTGCCGAATTTATGGTCGCAATTGATGTGTCGTTGTAGTACTTATGATTGCAAGAAAAATAGCCTTCAGTAGACTAACGCTGCGACGGGGCCATGATTGTGGAAGAAAAAAAAGAAAACCCAGATAACTGGAAAACAAAAACAATAAACAATTTGGTCGTGCCAGAAAGCGGGCGAATTTTACATTGGTCCCACCAAGTCGGCGAACTGCTGCGGCAACTACCTTTCGACCCTGAACAATTGGAAGTACACGTGTCCAATAAAATCAAACTATTGGATGCCGCTCGTGAGACAAATCAATCCTTCCTCGGGAAGTACTGGAATAAAATTGCTGGTATCGAAACAGAGGAAATAGAATTGGATGGGCTTGTTATCAGGCAACTGCATGAAATTCTTGATGAACCCACACCGACCACACTTAACGACCTCAAAACATTCAAACTTAATCATCAAACCGTTAGGGATTGGTATTCAAAAGCGTTTCCAAATGGTGTTGGGGCGAAGGGTAAGAAGCATTTTTAGGGCTCATTATACTGCTCATTAAAGCTCAGAGAGCATTCAGGAAATTAGGCAACCACTACGTTCTTACAGACAGAAATACCTTAATCACCGCCCCTACTTCGTCACCAACGCATTCATCTGGCCCCGGTAATACGTCAGCGGGGCGCGGGGGTCTTTTGACATTTCGATGTTCTTGACGCGCCCAACGATGATCATGTGGTCGCCGCCTTCCATCTGGTTCTCCAAATCACATTCGAGCGCGATCAGGTGGTCATCGAGGACCGGGGTTCCGCTGGCACTCAGTTGCCAGGCGATGCCGTCGGCTTTGTCGGGGCCGCGGCGGGCGAAGGCCATGGCGATTTCTTCCTGATCATCGGCAAGGAAATGCACGGTGAAGGCCTTATGCTGCTCGATATGTTCGCGAGCTTTCGACAAGTGATCAACGCAAATCAGGATCAACGGCGGGTCGAGCGACAGCGATGAAAAGGCGTTGGCCGTCAGCCCGCCGATCCCGCCTTCACCGTTGGAGACGGTGACGACCGTGACGCCCGATGCGAAATGCCCCATGGCGTCGCGAAATTTCTGTTTATCTACCATAGAGTTTTTCTAAACTATTGTGAGAGGCTGGGCCACGCCTGAATGTCATAAAATTTGAATAATTTAATCAATTTTATATTTACGATTGCAGGACATATTGGCGATCTAAGATTGCAGATCTATGTTATCGTGTCTGCAGTACCAATGGACCGGATTCCCCATGGCAATTACCCAAGTTTACTACAACATTTTGAAGCAGGCGTTTGGACAAGGCATTCTGCCGCAATCGGCTTCGATCCTCGAGTTTGGAGAAGCAAATTTATACAAAGACGTGACGATTGAAGATATTACGAGTGATATCGAAACGCTGGTGGACGATCAAGGCCGCCGCGATGCCCTTAAAGCGGACTTGCACAAAAGCCCACACCCATTGCAATCCTTCGATGCGGCCAAAGTCATTTATCGTATGTTGTTCTCTGCTCAACGACTGGCGGCCATTGATCTGCGCGGGACCGAAACAGCCCTGCCTCTGGATCTAAACGAACCTGTGGAGCTGGATGGACCGTTTGACGTAACCATTAATAACGGTACAGCGGAACATGTCTTCAATATTGGGCAAGCCTTCAAAACCATTCACGAACAGACGGCCTTTGGCGGCCTCATGATCCACGAAGGCCCGTTTACCGGCTGGTACAATCACGGTTTTTATAACCTGCAGCCAACCTTGTTCTACGATCTTGCCAAGGCAAATTCCTATGGCATCGTCGCTTACTTCTGCTGCCTGCATACACCAGCACGCATTCTCCAGGTCACCGGCCCACAGGATCTGCTTAATCTCGCAGAACGAAATGAAATACCGGACAATGCGGTGCATATCATCATGTTACGTAAAAACCTGGACGCCCCGTTCGTTTACCCCATGCAGGGAGTTTACAGCGGAACCCTCGATGAAAAACAACAGCTCGCGTGGCGCAATCTCCGCGCGACCTAGTCTGGGCCTTAAATCCCGAAGATCGAGGCCAAACCTTCGCGTTCACAAAGCTGCTCCATTTCCGCATCGGAAGGCTTGGGTCCCAGCTGATCTGCCGCCCTGAGAACCGATGGCAACAGGCCGACATCCCCAGCTGAATTTAAGAAGATATCCGGATGACCCAGAACCCAATGGACGGATTGTCTGATGCTGTCATCGCCTTCCAAGGGTTCGTACCAGGTTTCCCGGTTCGGCTGCGCGCCGGCGGCCCAAGGCCCCCGAGCGATACCCTTGATGGTTTGCACGGCGATGTTGCGTTCCTTGCATAGGGCGAGGGTCGCTTTAAAATCAGGGCTATAAAGTTCGTGGTTTGCTGTAAACCAGTTCCAGGGCATCAGTACGGAGTCAAAATCAAAGCGCTCCAGACTCTTTTGATGCATGGCAGCGACGGTCCATCCGTGCCCGGTAACGCCCAGATATTTAACAAGCCCCTGCTCTCGCGCTTCAATCAATGCTTCAAGTGCACCGCCGTCTCCATAAGCCTGATCACATTGGTCTGGATAAAAAAGCGCATGAAGCTGCAGCAGATCAAGGTGATCCGTGCGCAACCGGTCAAGAGAACGATGAATCTCTTCTTTTGCTCCCTGGTAATCCCGCGCGCCGGTTTTGGTCGCCAGAAAAAAATCTTTGCGATGGCGGTCCATCCATGGCCCGATGCGCAATTCCGCATCGCCATAACGCGGTGCCGTGTCGATATGATTAACGCCATATTCCAGCAAGAGATCGAGCGCTTTATCAGCAACCGACTGGTCACAAGCTTTGAGGGCAGCTGCGCCAAATATGACAGCGGAGCTCATGTGGCCGGTGCGCCCAAAGGGCCTTTTTTCGATGGTCATCTGTGTCTCTCCCTGTATGCAAAACTCAAGATCAGGCGCGGGCCATTGGGGGCCATAACCTGTAATTCTTTTATGCGTTAAAACATGCCTTCATTATCCGTATCATCAAACCCGTTTTCATCATCCCCGAACAGGTTCTCCACATAAGTAAATTCTTTTCGCAATCCACGCCGCTCCATCAACTTTTGTTGAGCGCCGTCCGGCAGGTCCGTGAACATGATCAAGTTTTTTTCAATTAACACGTCGACCAAATCCTCGACCACGCGCGACAAGGCCAAATCAGACTGAATCCAGTCGTCATCCAGACTGGCGGACGGAATGTTTTTGGTGATGAAGGCCACCAGCGCCGGGTCGTCCGATGAGACCTCTTCGGTGCCTTCAATAAATTCTTCATAGACGGCCAGAATTTTCCCGTCTGCATCCTTATGGACAAACGCCATATGTATGACCCCATTGCTATTTCGTCCTAATCTGACAGAGTTTAGCGAAAGATAACCAGCGAGATAAGGGAAATCGACATTGAAGCGCCCCTCAATTGATCAGCACGTTACATTTTTATACACGTCAGATCTGGAAATGACATCAAAGTTCTATCGCGAAATCCTGGAACTGCCCTTCGTTCTCGATCAGGGGCCGTGCCACATCTATAAACTGAGTCCAACCAGTTTTATTGGTATCTGCACGCTTCAGAACCGGCCGACCAGCCCGACAGGATTAACCCTTAGTCTCGTCAGTGATGATGTGGACGGATTTTACCAAGACCTCAGGGCAAAAGGTGTCACATTCGAACGCCCACCGGCTTTTTCAGAGCGCTTTAACGTTTATTCCTGCCTTTTCCTCGATCCCAATGGATACCGGATCGAAATTCAGGAGTTTCGTGATGAAAAGTGGGAAAATTAACCATAAGTTTCGATAACCCTTTGTTTTGATTTGTATAAATTTTCTCGTCGTTAACCATTCCCATTAAAATTCGATTCACCTATTAGGCCTATGCTGCTTGTTTCGTCGTTCCCTATTTGTCGGGATCGGCCAAAATCAAGAAGAGGAGCAAGATCGGTGAAAAGTGCAATTCTAGGGTTTTGTGGCGGCTTGTTAATCGCAATTTCCGCGATTGCAGGTGAGCAACAA
Source organism: Rhodospirillales bacterium (assembly GCA_048262655.1). Lineage (GTDB taxonomy): Bacteria > Pseudomonadota > Alphaproteobacteria > Rhodospirillales > Casp-alpha2 > JABMNT01. Next base: position 254,236 of record JBLXEY010000001.1, read on the forward strand.
AAAACCAGCTGGTTTGTCTCTCTTGATCACAATGGCGACGGCAGTATTTCAATCAAAGAACTACAGGCGGTGCGCTATCAGAGATTTATCATTCTCGACCTGAACCGCGACAACATTATTTCCGCATTCGAAGGGACCGCAAATACGTCATGGATCGACCGATTGAAACGGATGGATCGCAATAACGATGGCCAAGTGACCTTATCCGAATATGAGGAGCGCGGTCGCAGTCGCTTTGCGATCATTGACCTGGACGGAAATGGCCAAATTACGGCGCATGAAGCGCTCAATTTTCAACGCAAGGTTCGTAAATACGGATCACAATCGCAGACAGGATAAGACGAATGGACCCAAAACGGATGAAGTCGCCGCTTGTTGGCCTGGCTTTGGCGGGATTAACCGCATTACCGGCCCATGCCATTGACCAGAACAAGGCCAGCCGCTGGTTTCAGAAAATTGATGCCGATGCGAACGGCGCGATCAGCCTGCGCGAATTTTTAAAAAAGCGCGGCGAACAGTTTGCAATCGTTGATTTTGATAAAAACGGTTCTGTCACCATGGACGAATACGCCAAGGCAGAGGTGACGTCGCATCGCTTTCTCAACCTCGATCAGGATGGCAACAGCGTGCTTGGACTGGAAGAATTTCTAAGCCCGTCGCGCACCCGTTTTAAGCAACTCGATAATAATGCCGATGGCAGCCTGACAACCTCTGAGATTGAGATGTTTCGAAAACGAATGCGTGCGAGTTATGCCATGCGCAAACGCCATGCGGACATGCGGCCTCCGTCAACCTTGCGATTTACCAAACTTGCGAGCCTGGAGCACAAAAAATAGTCCTGCCAAGGGGGTAATCGCAAACATTGCGAAGGTCGCCGTATAGGAGCCAGCCAAGGCATGGCCCCCGGCGATTGCTGCGGGTCCGATCATGACACCGGCATAGGTTACCACCATTGATGAGCCCGTTGCGCTGCTGGCTAGACCTTTCGGTGCCAATCGTGCGACTTCAGCCAAGTATACCCCATTCCAGCCAACAGCCGTCAGCCCCATCACCGCAAAGAGCATATAAACAAGAAAGGGCGGCGTGCCAGCGTTGAGAAGCCCGATAATTACCGCCGCGATGGCTGTCACCAAGGTAATGCCGATCAATACGCCACTAGGGCTTGCCGTTCGGTCAGCGAGCCATCCCCATAATATACGCCCGCTAACTCCGGCGACCTGTAAAACGGCAAGTACGGCTCCGGCTTCAATCAGGCTAAAGGATAAATCTGCCACCAGCATGGTCACGGTAAAGGTTGAAATCCCGACCTGCATTGCTGAAAACGTAAACGCAGACAACGAAACCGCGCGCAAGCCGCCATGTTTCCAAACAATTTTCGCATCATTAAATGGGTTGGCACGCAGCTTTACCGTCTCGTCGCGATCTTGATCCCAATGGCGTCGGAAAACCGATATCATAATCATAAACGCCAACGAAACCATAGCGCCGATTACCAATGCCATTTCCCAACCAAAAGTCAAAGCCAGCGATGGCCCGGCTAAACCGGCAATGACACCCCCCAAAGGAACGCCCGTTTGTTTAATGGAGAAGACAAGATTCCTGTTTCGATTGTTGGTAACCTTCATCAGCATATGAGAAGACGGCGGGTTGGTGAGGCCATATCCCAATCCGGCAAAAAAAGCGCCAATCGCAACTGCCGCCAGTGCGTGGATAATCGTCAACAAGCCGCCGATCGCGACAAAGAAAAGGGCCAGTTGCGAACATCTTAACGCACCGTAGCGCCTGACCACGACCCCACCGACAACCGACGTCATCATTGCACCGATGTAAATACAACTGACCTGAAGCCCGATAAGCGAACCCGGAACACCATGCGCCGCAGCCAGTTCCGGTGCGATTGCTGACGGCAGAATCGTACTCATACTGGCCAGCGCCTGCACCAAAAGGGTGACGCAGACGACCGTCGGCAAGGCAGTATAGGGAGTTTGTGGAGACGCGGACAACGAGGACATCCAAACACATAAGTGATTTCTGATGCCGCTAGTAGGTCTCATTTCTGGAACAATTACAATGATGCAATTGTTTGTTTAAACGCCACCCAACAACACCCCCAAACGGATCAAGCTTCCGCAATGGCTTCGATCTCCAGCAACCAGGCTTCATCAAAAATACCCGCGATAACGACCGATTGCGCCGGCGCACAAGCCCCAAGAGCCTTCGCCCGTGCAGCACGGTTCTCAAGCGCATATTTGCGATCAGCCAGAAAGATGGTCACCTTCACTAGGTTTTCGACGGTCATTCCGCCTGCCGTTAACTGGGCAATAACATTCTGCCATGCAAGAGCTGCCTGTTCGCTAAACGTCGGCGGGACGTCACCATCGCGCGTGGCGGGGATCTGACCACTGATATAGAGACGGCGCATTGTATCTCTGACTTCAACGGCCTGTGAATAGCCTCCAGCTGATGCCGGCGCATCTTCCGCATTAATTAACTTTAACACCATTTGTTACCTGCCCTGTGTACGGATCGCGAATCATACTTACCTGAAGGTTTAACATGTTTAGCCCGGGAAATGGAATTACATGAGGTCATGTAACGATATGCCAGAACCGCATGTAGCAAGGGGCAGGCGTGCCTTACAACCCTGTGTTTCTCGATAGGCCAGATCAAACAAACGAGCTGGCTATATAAGTGACCCCGTCGCCAGAGAAACTGGGGATCAGTTTATCATTGATGTCCCCATCTTTTCCGTTCCGATCATGAGGACTTCCGTAATTTCGCGGTCAAACACGACCGCATACCCACTGCCATCAAAATAATCGATCATCCATGCACCCTTAACTGCACGATTTTCTATCGTTGCAATGCTTCCATCTTCCAATCGAACAACACTACCATTAGTATATGTATTTCCGTACTCTTTATCGATATTTTTTGCCAAATCTTTGTGCCTCGGTAAATTATCGCATGCAAAAAGCAATTATAAATGGTATTTCGTTTGACGGCAATTATTCAATTGGATATTTTTCACCAACATATATGGTAGAATTTCTATCACTTAAATCAAATACAAACCACCGGCCCGGAGCAATCGTCATGCCCTCCATTAAATTGCTTTCATCGCTGCAGGCTTTTTCTGAAGTGGCGCGATTGGGTTCCATTTCTGCAGCGTCGTCAACACTGGGGATTGGCCGCGCCACAATTCGGGATCATCTGGCGCGGTTAGCCGATGAACTAAACAACAGCTACCCCTTGGTCGACACGTCTCAGGAGCATGGGGTTTTAACGGAAGCCGGCACGGACCTGTACCTGGAGATCAAGTCCGTATTCGAGACGCTAGAACAAGCTATAGACAGCGTCAAAAATCGAGGGGCGCTCGGCGGCGATTCAGAGATGCATAAATTTTACTGCGAGCCAAAAAACCCGGCAACAATAGATAAGGGCGGCGCCGTTCCGCTCATTCAACGGGCGTGGCGGGCGTGGCGTTCGAACGGTATCAGCCCCGAAAGCGATTCACTTGCGCCCCTGCGCCCCTGGCTGATTGTTTACAGAAAAATTGGAAATGAGTGGTTACTCGTCGACGTTGGCAAAAAATCCAGCTTCGCGACGTGGTTTGGCCCCGCAAACGCCCGAAGGGCAAGATCACAAAAGTCACGATATGATTTAACGTCCGATAGCTGCAAGCGCCACACAATGCACGCATATGACACAGCATTGGCCCATTACGCCCCCCGCTACGACCATGTCTACACCCATTTTTCGCGTGAGGTCGACGGTGCTGTCGATTGGGTCTCCTATCAACGCCTTATTATGCCCCTTCGATGGTCAGAAAAAACGACACAATACGACGCGTTCGATAACGACAACGTTGTTGGCGTTATGATCGCCAGAACAAATCAGATCTTGATCAAAGCACTTGATGATAAGCATCGACACCTTTTGCCTGACGAATTGTTGATGGAATTCGACCCCTACAACGAAGACAGTATGTTGTGAATTTTCTCAAATACATAAACAATGCCAATACATCGGCTGAACTGGTTCAAGAACGTGGCATTACACCATACTTGAGCAATGATTTTAGAAAATTCAAAAAGATCAGCCACCAAATACGTGGCCAGTCCCCCTACCCTGTTTTTGACCCAGATACCCCGGGATTTAAGGCAAATGACGGCTTGTGGCTAATGGGCCAAGATATCGGCGGCGAAATTGTCCAACTTCAGGCGATGCGCTTTCTTGATCTCACAAATATGACCCTTGCGGAACATCTTGGTCAGAACCCAGATTACTACGCCGATCCGGGCATCGACTTTGACTATGATAAAACTGAATTTGAAGCATCACATATCACAGCCGAGATAACCGGGCGGGTCCTGTATCATGGAGAGTTTTGGTTATCTCCATCATTTCGGGGCGGTGGATTTACGGGTGTATTCCCACGAATGTTATTGACCATTGCAATCCAAAAATGGGACCCCGACTGGATATTTGGACTACAAGCTGAGGCGCAAGCTTACCGGGGGCTTGGGCAAAAAGAAGGATATGTTCACACAGATATGCGCGGTATTCGCTGGGCCAAACGCGACGGTAGCTTCATTGATGACGCTATCGTCTGGTTTGATGTAAAAGACATGCGTGGATTGCTCAGATTTGAGCCTGTCGACATCTGGAACGGCCTTGAAGCATTAAGAAGACGCTAGGCAAGCGATCCAGAGCCAATGCGAAGCGAGCTGTGAGTATCGTCCCATAGCTTGCAAACACTATATAACGAGAGGACAAAAAAGAGTTATATGGAGTAGAACACAAACCCAGAAAGGTAAAAAAAGAGCCCAGGCTGCTAATCGTATCTACCGACATGAACGTTCAAATGGATATTACAGGATAGTTTTTTCATGAAATTTGTCAGCTACAACATTCAATATGGAACCGGAAAAGACGGAACTATTGATCTGCCCCGTATCGCCAGGGAAATTGGTGATGCCGATGTCATCGCATTGCAAGAAGTTGAACGCTTCAATTCAACGACAGGCATGGTTGATCAAGTCGCAGCCCTGTCGGACCTGTTTCCCACACACTACGTCGCCTATGGCGCTGGTGTCGATTTGGATGCCAGCTACAAAAATGATTCCGGGCATGTGGTCAATCGTCGGCGCCAGTTCGGGAATATGATCCTGAGCAAAACGCCGCTTATTTCCAGCCGCAATCACCTGTTGCCAAAGTACGGCATGGTCGGCCCCTTGGCATTGCAACGATCGGCACTTGAAGGGGTCATCGATTGCGAGCTTGGCTTGATCCGGGTCTACAGCGTCCATTTGGGTCATGCAGCGGCTCCCGAGCGGACAAAACAAATCAGTGCGTTAAAACGCATCGTCAAGCATGCCCCGCAAAACGGTGGCTTATGGAGCGGCAAATACGTCGGCAAACACTGGACAAAAGACGGCCCCCAACCGCCGATGCCAGCACCTGCATTGCTCTTGGGTGATTTCAATCTGGAGCCTGGCTCACGCGAATATGAACAGTTGGTCGGCCCGACGGATAAAAAATATGGCCTGCTGACGCCTCTCAATGGATTGGTCGATATCTGGACCCATTTAAAACACCCTCTGGATGGCCCGGAAACCAAAACCTGTCCAGATGACGCAGGCGACATGCGGATTGATTACGCCTTTTCGACTGTCGATCTGGCGGGCAAAGCTTCAGCCATGCGGGTTGATCAAAGCGCTCAAGGTTCGGATCACCACCCCATATACATTGAATTTGAGAGTTGAGTAGAGGCTGGGGGGGAGACCAATACCCCCCACCCCTTAGCGCGATTTCATCTACTTGGCACCAATAGGTGCTTTCATCCGATCCGCGGTAGTCATGACCTTGGAGTTCATGTCATAGGCTCTTTGCGCTTTGATAAGTTTTGTGATTTCATCAATCGGGTTTACATTTGATGTTTCAACAAAACCCTGCAGAATGGCGCCACTACCTCCCTGACCCGGATTAACAACCGTTGCCTGACCGGACTGTTCCGAAGCCGAGAACAAATTGTTGCCAATTGGAGACAATCCCCCTTCGTTGGCAAACAGAGCCACCTGAATAATTCCGACCGTGACGGGGTTTTCCTGTCCCGGAATCTTTGCGACCACTTCACCCGTCGAATTGACGGTAATCTTTTGCGTATTGGCGGGAAGATTGATGCCCGGTTGAACAGGGAACCCATCTTGTGTCACAACTTGGCCTTCCGGGCTTAGTTGAAAATTGCCATCCCGCGAATATGCGACTTCTCCGTTCGGAAGTTGAATTTGAAAATATCCGCTTCCCTGAACCGCGACGTCCAACGGATTTTGCGTCGACTTCAAAAAACCTTGCTCCGTGATACGATAGGTCGCCGCCGCTTTGACACCCAATCCGCGGTGAACACCACCCGGCACCTGATCGCCCGGCGATGATTCCTTGGTCGCAGGGCGTGCCGAATTCTTATAAATAAGTGCATTAAACTCGATCCGCCGACGCTGAAATCCAGTCGTATTCATATTCGCCAGATTGTTTGCGATGACTTCAGTTCTTCTCTCTTGTGCGAGCATACCTGAAGCTGCTGTTTGTAAGGCCTGCATTTTCCCGTCCTTTGTAAAATCTTCTCGTATCTTCACCCTGATATTCCACAACCGGGATGGAGACAGGACATACTATGCACAGCCTGTGCCAATAGAAAAATTTGTTTATTTTCAATTATTTGTACTGCAGTCACCTCTTTAGATGATGACTTCGCTCAATCACGAATTGCCAGAACGGCAACTCTTGCCCGGCACTTTTATCTAAAGCCCTATCGCCCTTCGCGCCACCACCCGGCCATCAGAATCGAGAGCGCAATCACAAGTAACGCGACCGGTGGAATAAGCGATAGCTGGCGGACGCCGGATACGACAAAGGCTTGATTTTCAACCAAACCTGCCCATCCACGGCCAACCCGGTCACGACCGGGCCGCACCTGTCTCAGATCAGGAAGGCCATCTTTAAGCCAAAATGTACCCGCACCAGTCGCATCGACCAAGGGTGCTGTCAATTTTTCTGTCGTTCTCAGGTCAGCATATTCAACAGGGTTTAAGGCACCCGATGCGACCCGGGTTTCAAAAGTGCCATCACTGACGACATACAAGCCGGCCTCATCAGCCGTCAGAGTGGCAACGGCAACCCCATCATTATCACGCGCCATGGGCAGCGTTTGCACACGTCCCGATGGAGACGTAACTGTTAGTGCCGGCAGTTCTTCAGACAAGCTCATACGACGAACATGTAGATCCTGCCCTCGCATTTCCGCATGCAGGCTCTCTTCTTCAAGATCAGGTTCTTTCATCAACCAATGAGACAATCGACGCAACAATTCAGCTTGCGGCCCCCCACCCTCAAAACCCCGGGCCCACAACCAGATATGATCGCTAAGCATGAGGGCGACACGGCCCTTTTCAAGCCGATCCAAAATCAAAAGTGGTTCCGCGTCGCCAGCATTCATAATCGTTTGCCCTGACCGGACCGACGCTTCGATTTGTCGAAACCAGCGGCCCCAACCCGGTTTCCCCGGATTGTTTCTATTGATGGGCGCTAAAGAGGGCAAACCGTTGGTTACAGGATGTCGCCGGCCAATTTCGGAAAGTTCCGGGCGAAATGCGACTTCGTTAACGCGGCCCGTCGGCGTCGCCGGTAGGGCCTTGTTCAGGGGCGTTTCCGAGAGGCTTCGTGGGCTTGCAAATTCGGGTCCGACTGATAGCAAGAGCGCGCCCCCGGCGCTGACGTAATCCGTAATATTACGCAGATAAGACGGCGGCAATATATCGCGAACGACATAGCGATCAAAAACAATAAGATCAAATTCGTTCAGCTTGACCTCAAACAGTTCGCGGATCGGAAAAGCAATCAACGCCAATTCGTTCAATGGTGTAAAATCGTCTTTGGAGGGGGGGCGTAAAATTGTAAAATGGACCAGATCAACGGAAGGGTCAGATTTCAATAGATTGCGCCAGGTTCTCTCGCCCGCATGGGGCTGGCCGGAAACCAGTAAAACTTTTAATCGATCGCGAATACCATTTATCACCGCCAGTGTTTTGTTGTTGAGCGTCGATAATTCGCCCTCCACGGGCTTGACCTCAAGCTCAAACACGCTCGGGCCCGCATGATCGAGTTTAAAGGTAATGGAGTCTTTTTTGCCGACTTCAACCTGCGTTTCCGCAATCACTTCCTGACCACGACGTAGAACTACATCCGCCATCGCCTTGACCGTCGCCCCAGTTGCTGGCGGGCCTTTATCCTCAACGTGATATTCGATGGTGACATCTTTGCCAACCAAGCCATAGGTGGATGACTTGTTTATAACAAGACGCCTGTCACGTTCATTGCGCTCGCCGCTCAGCAGGACATGAACCGGCGCACCAAATTCGTCAGATACGTCATCGGCGGGAGCATCATGAATTTGACCATCGGTTAGAACCAAAGCTCCTGCAAAACGGCCATTTGGTATTTTAGCGACGCCCTCGCGCAAAGCCCGCACCAAATTTGACCCGGGCTCGTTGCCGACGCTCGTGTTTGGACCAGCGGGCACATCACGCACTTCTATCTCTCGAACTTCCAAATCTGGTTGGCCGTCGATTTGGTTCAACAGTTCTACCCGAGCGCTATCTGTTATCGCCTGCCGATCCCCGACATTCTGGCTTGCAGTCTTATCAATGATCAAGAGGGCGACATCAGATTGTGGAATTCGATCTTCCTGAACAAAGCGCGGGTCCAGTAACGCAAGAATTAAAATTGCCAACCCCAGCAACCGCCACCAGCCCCCGCGGGCTTGCCGGACCAGCGCAATGGCGACGAAAAACAAACCCAGAGCACCAACACCAAGTATAAGTGAGACCGGCAATTGTGGAGACAGGACGATCGATGCTGTGTTCATTGACCGATCCTTTCCAAAATGGCTGGAAGATGAACCTGATCCGCTTTGTAGTTACCGGTTAAGGTATACATGACAAGGTTCACACCGAAGCGATAGGCGAGTTCGCGCTGACGTTCACCACCCGGCAACACAGGTAAAAGAGGACGCCCCATTTCATCAACGGCCCAGGCTCCTGCCCAGTCGTGACCACCCGAAATAACTGATGCCACACCATCGTTGACGCGCTCACCAGCCTTCTCGATCCACACACCGCTGCCGGTCCAGCGGCCCGGAAAATCATCCAGCAAATAAAAAGACCGTGTCAAAACATGGTCTCTCGGTACTGGCACCAGGGGTGGCAAATTGAGGGCATAGGCCAACTCACGCAAAACCATTGCATCTGCCCGGCCCGAGCGATCCCGCGTATCGAATAGAATTGTACCACCGCTTTGCAAATAGGCACGAACGCGTTCGGCCGTCAGGTCGTTTGGCAAACGATATCCTTCAACAATTGGCCAATAGAGCAAAGGAAAGAAACTTAGATCATCAGAACCCGGATCAACGGCTTGCGGCGGACCAAGTTCTGCCGCTGTTCGCCGCTGCAAAACATCCTTCAGGCCGGTAAGGCCAAGTTTACTTATATTGTCGACGTCATCGTTGCCTGAGATTACATAAGCGAGGCGCGTTTGAAGGCTGTTCGAGCGCGCAAAGCTTTCATCCGCCTCAGTCCCTACACCCGTCAAACCGATCAGACTAAAACAAATGAAACCTGCGATTGCTTTTCGCGATGGCAAGAGGCCACGAAGCGCTAAGCTGGCAACAGTATCACAGATGAACAACACCAACGCGACCAACAGCAACCATGGACGCAAATCAAATTCGCCATGTGCCTCAAGCGGCATTTGCTCAACAGACACGGGCAGAGGCGCCAATGGCTCAAGAGACTCGAGTTCGTCTGGTAAATTTAAGGCTCTGCGCAAATCGCCACCCCCATAAAAACCAGGTGGATGGTCAGACGAAACCGTCGTCTTTTCAAATTCAGCCTGTGCAATACTTTGTACCGTCCCGACAGAATTTGTTACCACGCCAAACCCGTCCAGAATTTCTTGCGCCACCAATGGCGGTCCGTCGCCGCTTCCTGAAACACCTTGGCTTAGTCCAACAATGCGTCTCAACATATCGACAAAGAGGCCTGATAAAGCAAGATCCGACCATTCCGCGTTAGCCGTTGTATGCACGAGTATCGACCAACCGTCACCGCGACGGTCCGCTGTTACCAGCGGCGTTCCATCACTAAGGCGCGCCCATGTCTTTTCCGCCAAGTCCAGAGACGGGCGCGCGAGCACCTGTTTTTGGACAGTCACATCCGCACTGACGGGCAATCCGAAAAAGGGGCTGTCATCTGAGAAGGGCGCAAGTGTGGCTGGCTGACCCCAGGACATTGCGCCGCCGATTTGACGGTCGCCCGCACGGAGTGCGACTGGCAGCAAATCTGTTTCCTGATCGGTATTGGACTGCGCCAAATTTGGTCCTGCAAAACGAAGGAGCACCCCACCCTCCTGCATCCAGGCTTTTAAGGCAATTTGTTCTGGTGCTGACAAACCACCGGGATCGGTCAGAGCAACAACGGCCAATTCGCGCTTCAATAATTCTTCAATGGCACCTTCGCGGACTTCAGTATAAGGCTCCAGTGCCCGCGCAAGATAGTGATGCTCACTGAGAAGAGGCTGGACAGCGCCATCCCCGGGGCTTACCGCAAGACCAATCGGGCGTCGGCGCCAACGTTCGTCGAACAAGATGACTGCACCAACATGATTGGCACCTTCTATTTCAACCCGCGTTAGCCGGTTATACTGTTCAGATGGCAACCGAAGTTGGGTCTTCGTTTCAAAGTCCCCCGGTTCAAAAATACCCGGTTGACGGAGCAGAACCTGCCCGCCCTCGGCAAAGGCTTTTAACGTAAAACCAAAACGCCCTTCATCGGAACCGCGCTTGGCGATCAACGTTAAGATGTCACCATCATAATCAGGCTGCCCCAATGTTATTGGCAGTTTTTCCAGCCCATTGCGGAGAACAGCAACAGAACCCCATTTCTCCAACTCGCCAATAAAGGTTTTGGTTTGCTCTGACGGTTCCAGTTGCCCTTTAATCTCTTCAAGGCCATTGGTCACCCAATAGACGCTTCCCGGCTCGAAATCTGCTTCCTGCACAATCTGTTTCATGCGATCGATGGCCGTCGGTCTGTCGGTTTTCCATGGTTTGGGCTGAAGCGCCGCAAAGATGCGACGGGCTTCCAGCGCCGACATGTAAGACAGAGCAGCCTCGCTTTCGCGCGAAGGTATGGAAGCTGTTCTGACGAACAAAATCGGACGCTTTTCGCGTTCAGCTTGCTCAGTCAAACGCAACAAAGCTTTGCGCCGTGCTTCCCAATCCGCGGCCGCGGCCCAGTCGTCATCAATAACGATGTAAACTGGCCCCGCATTCTGAAATGGGGAACGGGCATCCAGCAAAGGGTGGGCGACGCTCAAGATAATTGCCGAAGCCAGCGCCAGCCTTAAAAGAAGCAACCACCAAGGCGTTCGAGCCGGACTTTCTTCCTGCTGGACCAGCTTTGCCAGCAATCGTACCGGTGGAAACTCGAGCCGGCGCGGCGACGGTGGGATAAGCCGTAAAAACCACCAGATAACAGCCAACACCGCAAACCCAAATAATGCCGCAGGAAAGGCAAAAGTAAGATTGCTAAGGAAAGACATCTTTATGCCCTCGCCGCTTCAGACATGAGCATATAGAGCGCCATAAGAACGGGTTCTGGCGCATGATCTGTACGGTGGGTTGTCAAACTCCAGTCATAGCGCCGAACAACAGCTTTTAGCGCATCGTTGTGGTGCGCCAGTTCACGTTGATAATCCTTACGCAAATTTTCGACCCGGCGGATCAGGACATCGCCATCCCCACTTTCCATCCCATTAAACATCACACGCCCTTCGTAGGGCAGAAGTTCTTCAGCCGGATCCAATATTTGGACAAGGTGGCCTTTCACACCATGATTGGCGTATGCCTTGACGATCGCATCCAATTCTTCAGGTCGCGATAAAAAATCTCCAAACCAAACCATACGTGCGTAGCGCGGCAATGTTTCAATTAACGGCAAGTTTTCGGCCGTCGCAGTATTCGTCTCAAGCATCGACCAAAACTGAGCCAAAACCGATCGACCTGTTGAAGGTGTCATGCCGGTACCCAGCAAAGCCGTCCTTTCGCCACCGCGAACCAGGAGCGATGCCAGTGCCAATAATAGGAGTGCTGCGCGTTCCGATTTCAACACCCCCCTGTCTGACGATTTGAAATCCATGGACGCCGACCCGTCACGCCAAAGCCAAACACTTTGGGCCGCTTCCCACTCCGTTTCGCGGACATAGACCGGTGATGACTTAGCCGATTGCCGCCAATCGATCTGTTGAGTGGAGTCACCAAATTCGTAGCGTCGAAACTGCCAAAATGTCTCACCCTGGCCGACCCGCCGTCGACCGTGTACACCTTGTGATACCGTGGCTGCAACGCGTTCGGCCGCGACCAGCAGCGCCGGCAAGCCCGAGGCCAAAGCTTCCGCATTAAGATGCGAGCTCGACGACGATGACTTTTTGGTGGTTGGATCTCGCATGGCAGAGCTTTCAGAAAACACAGACCGTTAAGACACGTGCTCACAAATATCGTCGATTACAGACTTCAGAGTAACCCCTTCTGCCCTTGCCGCGAACGTCAGTGCCATTCGGTGGCGCAGGATCGGATGCGCAAGAGCCAGAACATCGTCAACACTGGGCGATAAACGTCCCTCAATAACGGCGCGTGCTCTGGCCCCTAACATCAGGGCCTGGCTTGCCCGTGGCCCAGGTCCCCAGGAAACATAATCGCGGACGGACGCAACTTCACTTGTGTCCGGCCGGCCCGCACGGACCAAACTGATGATCGCATCGGCAACGCTATCCCCAACGGGTATTTGCCGGACCAGCCGCTGGGCTGCGATCATTGTGTCCGTATCCATAATTTGATCAACTTCATCGGCCCTTAAACCTGTGGTGTTGATCAAAATTTCCCTCTCAGCATCTGCTTCCGGGTAATCGACATCGACCTGCATAAAGAACCGATCCAGTTGAGCCTCCGGCAACGGGTACGTACCTTCCTGCTCGAGCGGGTTTTGGGTTGCCAATACGTGAAAGGGTGCCGGTAAATCATGATATTCTCCAGCGACGGAAACACGATGTTCCTGCATTGCTTGCAGAAGTGCCGACTGGGTTCGGGGACTGGCACGGTTTATTTCGTCGGCCATCAACAATTGACAAAATACAGGGCCTTTGATGAAACGGAACGAACGGCGACCTTTTTCAGATTCTTCAAGAACTTCCGAACCCAATATATCTGCAGGCATAAGATCAGGCGTAAACTGCACGCGACGCGTATCCATGCCAAAAACCTGAGCGACAACCTCAACCAATCGGGTTTTCCCTAATCCTGGCACGCCAACCAACAATAAGTGCCCGCCTGCCAAAAGGGTTATCAGGGTTTCTTCAATGACGTTTTCTTGTCCGTAGATAAACCGGCCAATGGCCTCACGTGCCCGTGACATGTCACGTCCCAGACGATCAACGGAGTTGATCAATTCATCTGAATCTAATGCTGTTGTTTGTGTATTAGCTTCTGCAGTCCCGCTCACGATATATTCTCCAGTTATTGCCGAAACCAGTATGCACCATATATATTGTTCTAATTATGACGGAAAATCAGCTGAACCTAAGCACTTTATCGCGAGGAGCCGAAAATAAAGGGCCGGGACCGGCTGGTTATGTCCCTCGACCCGGCCAAATCGTCTGCGGCGATATCGATATGCGCATTGATTCGCAAGGCTTGTGGCACTATCTCGGCTCTCCAATTGGCAGGCTAGAGCTGGTCAAACTTTTTTCAACCGTTTTGCGCCGGGATGATAACGGAGATCATTGGCTGATTACACCGGCCGAAATGTGCCGAATCCAAGTCGATGATGCCCCTTTTATGGCGGTAGAATTAATTTGCGATGGCACGGGGACAGACCAAACCCTGACATTTCGCACCAATATCGACAAAACCATCGTTTTGTCTGATGCCCACCCCTTGCGGATCGCATTGAACCCGGAAACTCTTGAGCCCGCGCCCTATATCGCGATGGACCATGGTCTTGAAGCAAAATTAACACGATCGGTATTTTATCAATTGGTTGATCTTGGTATTGCGGAGACGGTCGAACAAGATCACTTATATGGTGTCTGGTCAGCCCACTCGTTTTTTCCCATCGGAAACGCGAATGACATATAGCTAACGTAAGGATCATGGACCCTCATTTTATCCGAGAGCAAATTGGAACCCACACGCCTAAAACGGATGTGGTTCGCGGCGATCATAATCTTAACCCCGGTATGGACCCTGACGGTCCGTTGACGCCGGCGGCTGTCCTTGTCCCGCTCGTATTGCGAGATGATGGGATAACGGTTTTATTTACTCAACGAACTCAAAAGATGGCAAAACATCCAGGCCAAATCAGTTTCCCCGGTGGGCATGTCGACGACGTTGATACCGATGCCGAAGCCACGGCACTGCGAGAAACGGAAGAGGAAGTTGGACTATCGCGCCAACATGTCGAACTGGTTGGCCGATTGGATAACTATATCATACGTACGGGTTTTTTGGTAACACCCGTCGTTGGCATCGTCCGCCCACCATTCGAGATATCGCCTGATGCTTACGAAGTTGATGATGTATTTGAAGTACCGATGGAATTTCTCATGGATTCAAATAATCACGAGCGACATAGCCGCGAATTTAAAGGACAAAAGCGGGAATTCTATGCAATGCCTTATGAGGGACACTATATTTGGGGTGCAACTGCAGGAATGATTGTTAATCTTTATGACATTTTGACAAGGCCACCAAAGGGAATTTGATGATTCGTATTCTACTGACCTATGTTCTGCCACTCGCTTTGCCAACAGCCATCTATTTGACCTGGATGTGGTTTTTACGCCGTAGTTCAAAAGCACGTGGTGACGAATTACCCGAAATAAAAAGCATGAGTATCTTTATATCGATACTGACGGGGCTTGTGCTGATGCTGGCGGGACTTGCCTATCTCGCCGTGACAAGTGGTGCTCCCCCAGGCGAAGGGTATTATGAAGCTCCTCGACTTGAAAATGGGAAGATAACCGAGCCAAAGTTTAAATAGAGACGCAAAGCATGGACTATCCGGAAATTCAATTGGGTGAAATCTTGTTGGTGGGGATCGAAATCCGTACGCAGAATACGTCAGCCATTGAAATCGGTGAACTTTGGCAAAAATTCTTTGCAAATCAGGTTCAGGATCGCATTCCAAATTGCATCGATAGCCGTCTTTTTGGTTTATATAGTTCATATGAAAACAAACATCTGGCAGACTACAACTTCATGATCGGTTGCCCGGTAAGCGATCTTGATCAGATACCGCAAGGCATGGTGGGGCGCACTGTTCCGGCGCAGTCCTATCAAGTCGCCCGCGCGCAAGGGGCACTACCGGACGCTTTGCTCGAGACATGGCAAGATATATGGCAAAGTGACATTCCCCGGAGCTACACGTATGACTTCGAAATCTACGATGATCGGGCTACGGACCCTGAAAACGCCGAAATTGACATCTTTGTTGCGATTAATCGCTGATTTACAGATGGTTGGCCCGTGATTGACGCAATAAACCCGCTCTTGGCAACCGGGAAATTACCACCGGTAGATTGGTTAAACGCGCCAGAAACCCGGACCCTGACGAATGCCCTGACCGCAAATGGGTCGGAGATCAGGTTTGTTGGTGGCTGCGTGCGCGACGCCATCCGTCATAAAAATGCCAAAGACATTGATATCGCGACACCTGACCATCCCGAACAGGTCATAAAGCTGCTAAATCAAGCCCATATTCAGGTCATACCAACCGGACTGAAACATGGTACTGTGACGGCTGTCGTAAACGGCAAACACTTTGAAGTGACGACCTTGCGGATTGATCTGGAAACCGATGGGCGGCATGCAAAAGTCGGGTTTACTGACGACTGGCTGGAAGATGCCAAAAGGCGTGATTTCACAATTAACGCTCTGTCAGCTGATTTGCAGGGGAACGTTTTTGATCCGTTTAGTGGCTTTTGGGATCTGGCCCACGGCGTTATCAGATTTATTGGGTCTGCACATGACCGGGTCGCCGAGGATTATCTGAGAATACTCAGGTACTTTCGCTTTTATGGCACCATGGGCCGCCCCCCGATCGATAGCGAAGCCATAGCGGCTTGCCGTGCCTATGCCAAACATTTGCCGGAGTTGTCCGGCGAGCGGATTCAGGGTGAACTGCTAAAAATCCTGAGCGTCTCGGACCCAGCTGAAATACTGGTAAAAATGAAGGGGGCAGAGGTTCTCGACAAAATATTGCCGGAGGCTGATGACCCGGGTCTGTTGCGGATGGTTAACTGGTTGGCTACTCGGGCGGTCGTTATTGATGGGGTTGAACCCGATCCCATTCGCCATTTAGCGGCCGCCATATGCGAAACTGCACCCGACATCATGGCGCTGGCCGGCCGTCTCAAATTATCAAATCAGGATCGCGATCGATTACAACTCATCTGTAATCCGCCCGTTCTTGTCTCACCCGACATGGGTGAATTGGCGGAAAACAAAGCGCTAAGAAAATTTGGGACCGCCCGAATTCTTGATTTTATCCTTCTTGAATGGGCCCGGGAAATGTACGCCGCTTCAAACTTGCCGTCTGAGCGAAAGCAGGGCTGGATCAGAATGCTTGAACGAGTGACGCAATGGTCATCGCCCGTATTTCCTCTCACCGGCCGCGATGTCATGGCACTTGGTGTCGACGCCGGCCCCAGGGTTGGCACTTTATTATCGGCGGTGGAGACGTGGTGGGAAAGTCACGGATATGAACCCAGCCGACAAGATTGTTTAAACCGATTATTTGACGAGGCGAACCGACCATGACAACGATAAGAATTTGTTTTAACGGTGACAGTTTGGTCAACGGCACAAACGATCCAGACTTTCAAGGCTGGCCTGGACGATTAGCACAAACCGAAGTTGCAGCGGGTCACGATGTCAGCGTTTATAACCTCGGAATTCGAGGTGACACCTCTGTCATGATCTCTGAAAGATGGGAACGCGAATGTAAAGTGCGCCTGCCTGATGTTCAGCCCTGTGCGCTCGTCTTTAGTTTTGGGGTCAATGACATCGCATTTGAGAACGGCACGCGCCGTGTTGAGTTTGAACAGTCGCTGGCAACAGCAAAGCGCATGATAAGCACTGCAAAGGCTTGGCTACCGACACTGTGGATCGGCCCGCCACCGGTTGAATTGGATGAAACAACATTTAGACCCACTCCTGATATCGCTTATGTCTTTGCGAAACAGGATATTCAGCACCTAAGCGATGCCTACAAAGGCTTAGCCAATGACCTTGAGGTCCCTTATTTCGATTTATACAGCGCATTGGCTGGCGACCCCAATTGGTTACAATCCTTTGATGGCACCGATGCAGTTCATCCCAAAGACAACGGCTACCGCCTGATCAGCGACAAGGTCCGTCAATGGGATGCCTGGCGAAGCTGGTTTGATCAATAGAAACACGCCAAATTAGGCAAAACGCGGGCTTTTGAGGTATAATCGTTTTTCGTATATTCGTGCATCCCAAGAGGATCAGGTTCCATGGTCGGACCCATACAAACGTCAACGCCAAATATGTCCATGACGGAACGCCAGCGGAGCAAGCGCTTTTCGGTTGATATTGAAGCATCCGTCGAAAGTGAAGGACAGACCGCTCCGGTTCTGGTCCGCGACATTTCTGAAAGCGGTGCCGCAATACTCGGGGATGCGCCGGAACTTACAAACGAGCAATTTTTAGACCTGCACATTGAAGGTTACAATCGGCTCCATGGCCGCGTGGTGCGCGAATTTTCGGGCGGATACGCCATGCAATTTTCGAGCGAAGACGGCCCCGCGATCTCTGAGGAAGAGCTTGCAGAATTTAGAAGAAAGGCAGCGATAAAAGGCTGACAAATGGCCTATTGGCTGCCGTTGACAAAAGGTCGAAGGACCGCATAAAGCGCATCATTAACGGGGGTCGGAACATCAACCTCACGCCCCATTCGACACACAGCTCCTGTCAACCAAGGAGCCTCCAGTCGATTTCCGGCCTCCAGATCAGCCAACTGTGAAGCCCGCATGGTCGGCGGCAGGGAAATGACAAACTTCATCAGGCGCTCAATGGTTTGATCAGATAAGGCAATGCCACGTTTTTGCCCGACCTGTATAATTTCCGACATGCAGGAACGAAAGGCGCTTCGCCCCTCTTCACAGTCCGTTATGGGACCAACGGAATTGCGGGCCGTTGTCGTTATCGCGCTCAAAGTCGCTAGAAAGATAAATTTCAGCCACAGGGATTTTTCAATATCGGTGGATACTTCCGCATCAAACCCGGCTTCCTGACAGGCAGCGAGCAACGCAGAAACACGCGCAGAAGGTTGACTATTCGCTTCGGCGAACTCCAGAGACGCAAAATTGCTAACGTGTTTGATAACGCCAGGCTCATCAATGACTGCGGATATTTTTGCAATGCCGCCACCAACGTGGCTGGCACCCAAAATGCTGGAAACTTCCTCAATCGCGCCGACACCATTTTGCAAGGGCACGACCAGAGTATCGTCACCGATCAACGGCTTGCAAAGTTCAGCGGCTTCTTTGGTTGACCATAGTTTAACGGCGAAAAGAACAACATCAACAGGCCCAACCGTCTTTGGGTCATCGGTCACTTGTGCATTTTCAATAACGAAATCACCCATAACACTGTCGACACGCAGTCCAGATTTGCGCATGGCCGCGCCATGGGCTCCCCGAGCGATAAAAGTGACGTCATGTCCGGCCAGCGCCAGTTTTCCGCCGAAATATGCGCCCACTGCACCGGCTGCCATTACTGCTATTTTCATGCTATTCTCCAGAATACAAGGAATGTATCTTGTTTTAAGCGACCCTCAAAACACCCGCAACCTTTTAACCGAAATGAGTATGATCCGGCACCGGCAACATCACGGGCGAGATGACAATTTGATTTCCAATAACAGAGCCGCTTCGGAGGCAGCTTTCACACTGTGGGATGGGTTGATAATTCCGCTATGGAGCGGCAGCTTTTCCCCATTTGCTAGGCTTACTGATCCTGCAAGACAATATAGGATTTGGAGTTCGCACCCTTTGGGCCTCTTTCCTTCAAGGTCTTCACATTGAAAAACATCAACGCTCGCATCATAAAGATCGGCGTCATAAATCAGGTTAAAGTTCTGTATCGGGCCGTCCGGAAGCCTTCCCGTGACCTCATCATCTCCGGCAAATGTCACTGGCTTATGTAACAGCGCCTCAATTTCCCGATCTGGAAAGATTAAAATCATCCCGGAACCGTCAATCACAGTCAGTATTCTGGCAAGATGCGGAAACGTTGAAAAAGCACCTTCCTGATTAACGTCTGCGATGCTTACCCGCCAAAAACCTGTACCCGGTTTCGATTTTGCAATTTCGCGAGTAATCCCACCGCCGTTTTTCCAAGGTTCTTTCGCAAGAGTTTCGCGTTGGAAGTATCGGTTGATCACTTGAACCTCATCAATAGGCACTGAGACGCCCCAAACAGACCATCAGGGCCAATGCACTTCTGGTGGCATCGACATCAGGATGGCCTCCGTATTGCCTCCGGTTTTTATCCCAAACAGGGTGCCGCGGTCATGGAGTAAATTAAACTCGACGTAGCGCCCCCGCTTGATCAACTGCGCCTGTTTCTGAGCCTTGGTCCAGGGCAAGTCCATGGCACGGCGGACCAATTGCGGGTAAATTCCCATAAATGAACGGCCGATATCTTGAATAAACGCGAAATCGTTTTCCCAGTCACCACTGTTCAAATTGTCGACGAAAATCCCGCCAACACCCCGTGGCTCATTTCGGTGTGGCAGATAAAAGTACTCATCACAGGCTTTCTTGTATTTCGGGTAATAGGTTGCATCATAACGATCACAGGCTTCCTTATAGGCCCGGTGAAACAAAGCTGTCTCCTCATCATCAGGAACAACCGGCGTCAAATCGCCACCACCGCCAAACCACGCTTTTTGCGTCACAATCATACGCGTATTCATGTGCGCTGCCGGAACCAGAGGTGACCTAGGGTGGATAACGACCGAGATCCCAGCCGCCCAGAACGTCGGGTCTTCATCCGCGCCCGGTATATTTTTTCGAAATTCCGGCGAAAACTCACCTTTTACTTCGGATATGTTGACGCCAGCCTTTTCCAATACACGTCCTCGCATGACGGACATGGTGCCACCGCCGCCGTCCGAACCGTCTTCACCAGCACGATCCCAGGTTTTACGCTCGAATGCTCCCGGCTCAAGGTCGCTTGACCCATTCGGGCCTTCGACATCTGTCTCGATGAGTTCGAGTGCCTGACACAGGTCATCGCGCAGTCCTGTAAACCACTGCATTGCACGACTTTTATGTTCTTCGGTGCCATATGAACTGAGTGACATATAAATTATCCTTCTGGAAACGCGTCAAGTTGCCGCAAGGCCTCACCAAGAACCATGGCTGCTGCGGTTGCTAAATTCAAGGAACGCTGGTCGGGCCGCATGGGGATGATGACGCGAGAATCGACCTGTTCATGAACATGAGGGGGCACGCCGGCGCTTTCACTGCCTAAGAGCAAAACATCACCCTCGCGAAATGAAAAACTTGCATAAGGGACTGCAGCTTTCGTCGTTAGCAGAACGATGCGGCCACCATTTTGGGCCTGCTGGAAGGTGTCCCAATTGACATGACGGGTGACCGAAGCGTGCTCGAGATAGTCCATCCCGGCCCTGCGCATATGTTTGCCACCCCATACAAAACCGCAAGGTTCAACGACATCAACGGGAACGCCCAAACAAGCAGCAAGCCGCAGAAGGGTTCCCGTATTTTGTGGTATATCGGGCTCGTAAAGGCCTAATCGGACGGTTTTACTGTTCATAATAAGCACCGGTTTACCCTGCCGATCCGACCCGGGAAAGTCCCTATTTATTTAAGTGTTTATTTCTTGAATCATAGCATTTTTTCGCTATACCTACGGCGCAACCCGTTTAACGGTTGCTGTCGCTCAAAAACCACGGAGTTCTTTACTTTTTGGTCAAACGAGCGAGAGCACTTGTCGGTATGCAGTCAAATGCGTAAACTAAAACCGTTAACCGAAACATCGCCCCCTGAGTGGGGTACTTTGGGATCAGAATAAGGGGACCCCCATGAGTGATACCGCGACCCCGGAACAGACCGCCGAGATTGATGATCAGTCAAAGCGCGACTTCCTGTTCGTTACAACCGCTGCCGTTGGTGCCTTGGGCACAGCTATAGCAGCCTGGCCGTTCATTGATCAGATGAACCCCGCCGCAGACACCTTGGCTTTATCAACTACGGAAGTTGATCTTGAACCTGTTGAAGAAGGCCAAAGCATTACGGTCGTCTGGCGCGGAAAGCCTGTCTTTATTCGTCACCGTACAGCTGAAGAAATTTCTGAAGCCGAAGCCGTTAACAACGCAGATCTGATTGATCCGGAAGGCGACGCGGACCGGGTCCAGAAAGCGCAATGGCTGATCATGGTTGGTGTATGTACCCACCTAGGCTGCATCCCGCTAGGGAATAAAGCCGGTGAGAGCAAAGGCGACTTTGGTGGCTGGTTCTGCCCTTGTCACGGATCCCATTATGATACCTCAGGACGCATTCGCAAAGGCCCGGCACCCAAGAACTTGCCCGTGCCTGAGTACAGTTTCCTGAGCGACACTAAAGTCAAAATCGGTTAAGGGGAGCGGAAATCATGGATACAAATAATATGCACCCCGTCATGAAATGGGTTGAACACCGGCTTCCGGTGTTCAGTTTTCTTGACCATTCGTTGGGCACACAATACCCGACCCCAAAAAATCTGAATTACTGGTGGAACTTTGGCTCTCTTGCCGGTCTGGTTCTGGTCATTATGATCATCAGTGGCATTGTTTTGGCAATGCACTACACCGCACACGTTGACCATGCCTTTAATTCGGTCGAGCGCATCATGCGTGATGTGAATTATGGCTGGATGATCCGCTATATTCACATGAACGGTGCCTCAATGTTTTTCATTGTTGTCTACATTCATATGTTCCGCGGCCTTTATTTTGGGTCTTATCAGGCCCCGCGCGAACTGCTTTGGATGATTGGCGTATTCATCTTATTGGCGATGATGGCAACCGCGTTCATGGGCTATGTCCTTCCATGGGGCCAAATGAGCTTCTGGGGTGCGACGGTTATTACCAACCTGTTCTCTGCAATCCCACTGGTTGGTGACAGCATTGTAACCTTGTTGTGGGGAGGTTTCTCCGTTGATAATCCAACGCTAAACCGCTTCTTCTCCCTGCATTTTGTATTGCCCTTCGTAATTGTCGGTCTTGTGGTTATCCATATTTGGGCGTTACACGTCCATGGCTCCAATAACCCAACGGGCATTGATGTGAAAAGTGAGCAGGATACCGTCGGATTTCATCCGTACTTTACGGTTAAAGACTTGTTCGGCATGGGCGTGTTCATGATTTTCTTCATGTTCTTCGTCTTTTACGCACCAAATTTCTTTGGTGAGCCAGACAACTACATCCCTGCGAACGCTTTGGTAACCCCTCCGCATATTGTTCCGGAATGGTACTTCCTTCCCTACTACGCGATCTTGCGGGCCTTTACCGGTGACTTCTGGGTCTATCAGGTTATTTCCCTCGGTGGCATTTTGATGGATGCAAAACTGGCCGGTGTGCTGGCGATGTTTGCCTCAATCCTGTTGCTGTTGTTCATGCCTTGGCTCGATGGTTCAAAAGTGCGCAGTTGCTCTTTCCGTCCCATCATGGCGATGGCATTCTGGTTGTTTTTCCTTGATTGCCTTGTTTTGGGGTATATCGGCGGCAAACCAGCCGAAGGCGCGTACATCACGATCGGCCAATTTGCGACGTTCTACTACTTCGCACACCTGCTTATTATCGTGCCATTGGTCAGTCGCCTTGAACGACCGAAACAATTGCCGGATAGCATTAATGCTTCCGTCCTCAAAGCGGCGGAGTAAGGACCATGAAAATGAACGTTATCAAAACCTCATTTGCAGCCCTGGCCCTTGTTGGCGCTGTCTTTTCAACAGGTTCATCCTTCGCAGCCGGTGATGCGCCTAAACCACCAAAGCAAGAGTGGTCGTTTAATGGCTTGTTTGGCACCTTTGATCGGGCGTCGGCACAACGCGGTTTCCAAGTTTACAAGGAAGTCTGTGCATCTTGCCATTCAATGAGCTTGCTGAGCTATCGTAATCTGGCCGATCTCGGGTTTAGCGAAGACGAAGTCAAAGCAATTGCGGCTTCTGTTGAAGTTCAGGATGGCCCCGATGGCGAGGGTGAAATGTTTGATCGTGCCGGCATTCCGGCAGATAGCTTCGTCTCACCCTTCCCCAACGACAATGCCGCTGCCGCATCAAACAATGGCAAAGTTCCACCTGACTTGAGTCTGATGACCAAGGCACGGATCGGCGGAGCCGACTATGTCTATGGACTGCTGGTGGGCTATGAAGATGCTCCTGCGGACGTTGAAGTGCCAGAAGGTGGTAACTACAACAAATACTTCCCAGGCCACGTCATCGCAATGGCGGCACCCTTGGATGACGAATCTGTTGAGTATACGGACGGGACCAAACCAACCCTATCGCAGCACGCAAAAGACGTCACAACGTTCATGGCGTGGGCTGCAGAACCGGAGATGGAAACAAGAAAGCGTATGGGTATCAAAGTCCTGCTTTTCCTGCTCGTCCTCACCGGTTTGCTCTATGCGGTAAAACGTAAAGTGTGGGAAGATCTCCATTAATCGTTACGGCGCTTGAATAATGAAAACGGCCCCATAAATATATGGGGCCGTTTTTGTATGGAGAAAGCGCATGGGGAAATTGCAGGACATAGAATTCAGCGGTTATCAACCGGGCGGCTTGGCAGCCCTATGTGCCCTGCAATCGGCCTATTATGCGCGCGACTGGGGTTTTACACATCTTTATGAATCGGTCGTTTCTGCAAGTATGGCCGAGTTTCTGGAGCGTTTCGATCCGACAAGGGATTTTGTCCAATTGGTGCAAGTTAATGGTGTCATCAAGGGCGGCATCGTCATCGATAGCCACGATGGAGATTTGGCCCAGTTGCACTGGTTCATTCTCAGCGAAGACTTGCGCGGCAGCGGCGCTGGTCGAAAGCTCATGTCCAACGCCATGAAATTTGTGACCGAAAAGAATTACCCCCGCGTTTATCTGACCACGTTTGACGGCTTGCAAGCGGCTCGACATCTCTATGAAGAACATGGGTTCGTGCTCACAGACGAACAGGAAAGCGACACATGGGGAACGCCCGTTCTGGAACAGCATTTCGATTGGACCCGCTAAGTATTGCCCACCCGCGCCAGTTAAAGATATAGTTAAGTGTTGGTCGGAAGCATGAACATTTTACGCGACCACATGGGAGACACGACATGACCTTAACCGACGCGCAAATCAGCCAGTTCAATTTGGATGGTCATGTCTCCCCAATCCCGGTTTTAGATGCGGTGGAAGTCGCAGATATGCGTCAGCAGTTGGAAGCAACCGAAGCCAAGCAAGGTGGCGCGTTATATCCGGCCCAGCGAAATAAGGCATTCTTGCTGTTTAAATGGCTCAATGATCTAACCCGCGACCCCCGTGTGCTTGATCCCATCTCCCAGTTAATCGGTCCTGATATTTTGCTATGGAACACACTTTTCTGGATCAAGGAAGCCGGCACCAACGATTTTGTCTCCTGGCATCAGGATACAAAATACTGGGGTCTTTCGAGCACGGAAGTCGTGACCGCATGGATTGCCCTGGCCCCAGCATCACTTGAAGCGGGGTGCATGCGCGTGATGCCCGGCACACACCGTGGCGACGTTTTGTCCCATGAAGACACCTATCACGAAGACAATATGCTAACCCGCGGTCAGGCAATCAACGCCGATCTGGATGAACAGAAAGCCGTGTTCATGCCTCTCGAAGCTGGCGAAATGTCGATCCATAACTATCGATTGGCGCACGCTTCCGGTCCCAATATGTCTGATGATCGACGGATCGGAATCTCCATGCACTTTATGCCGCCCGACACAGAACAGATCGTCGGCAATTGGGACTGCGCCATGTTAGTTCGCGGAGAAGACCGTTTTGGCCATTTTGAACCAACCCCGATCCCGACATGCGATTTCGACCCGCCCGCAGTTGCGTACCACGAGAGAGCCGCCAAAGCCGTGAACGAGGTTTTGTATACCGGGGCTGCCATAAACGACGGAAAGCTCTAACAGCCCCGACGATAAAAGCGATAAACCCCCAACATTCGGCTTACGCTCATGATGCGTACTTCAAAAGCAGGCCAGCCAATTCTTCCGGTTCAGTCACCATGCAATCGTGCCCCGTCGCCATTTCATAGGTATCCCAGCCATCTTCTTGCTCTGAATAATCTTGAAACTGATCCATAAACGGCAACGTGGGGGCTGTGCAGCGGATGTACGCTTTTCGAGGCACATTCATCCATTCGCCTTTAAGCACGCTTGGTTCTGAAAAACACTTGAGTGGTTGTGGCACGCAGTTGGCGTCCCCCCACTTTTGTTTCTCCGGGTCCAATATGCCGTAAAAGGAAACCGGAGGCGCCGGGATTTGCCAGCCATTATACCCTTCAGCTTTACCCAAAAATTCCTGGCGCCGTTCTTCATACTGAAAATCCAGAACACTCATTCCATCTTTCGGGATGATGGAATCTAGGTATATCAAGGAAGCAACCCGATCAGGCAACGCATCGGCAACGCCACCAATCACAGCACCGCCATAGCTATGCCCAACCAGAACGGTGTCTGTCAGGTTTTCTTGTTCATAGAGAGAAATAATATCGGCAACGTGAGTACCAAGGCCAACATCCCTTGTTACCTCATCATAACGGTCGCCAAGACCGGTCAGGGTTGGGGTTAGGACACGATGTCCCTTCGCCTCCAGCAATGGCGTGAAATCACGCCAGCACCAGCCCCCGTGAAAAGCCCCATGAACAAGAACAAAAGTCGTCATTCTTTAATCCTAACGAAGTGCTGCGGCAATATTACCACCATCAACCGTAATGACAGCCGCCGTGGTTTTCTCGGCTTTTGCCAAATCAACAAAGGCTTGAGCCACGTCTTCGGCATAGACTTCCTGCCCTAACAGATTCCCGCCCATATAATCAGCTTCACTCAGGCCTCGTGCGCCAGAACGGCTTTTGATCATTTTGTCCGTCAGCAAGCCAGAGCGAATACGGTCCGCATTAACCGCATTGGAGCGAATGCCATCGGGTCCATAATCAAGCGCGTATTGGCGCATCAAAAACAGGGTTGCGGCCTTGGGCAGCCCATAGGGGCCAAAGTCTTTCCCCGGGTTAACCGCTTGCTTGGACGTATTAAACAACAAACAGCCACCCTGCCCTTGCGCTTTCATCACCCGAGTGGCGTTTTGCGCAACATTTTGATGAGCCCAGAAATTAAGCTCGAAACTATCGCGCAACGTCTTATCCGAAACATCACCAATCCGGCCTTGCCAGGCAGCACCGGCATTGGACACAACGATGTCGATGCCCCCATATGTCGCGGAAACCTTATCAAAGGCAGCTTTCACCTGTTTGGGGTTTGTCACATCGCAAGCGATAGCAAGTCCGCCCAAGGGTCCCGCTATTTTTTCGGCTGCCTTAATGTCTCTGTCCACGACACAAACCTCCGCCCCTTCACCAGCAAGTGCGCGGGCGGTCGCAGCGCCAATACCTGAACCGCCACCTGTCACAAGAGCAATTCGGCGGGCTAATGGCTTTTCGGAACCTGAGGCCAGCTTTGCCTGCTCCAATGACCAATACTCAATATCAAATCGGTCTTGTTCGGTTATGACTTTAAACTTACCAATTCCTTCTGCTGCTGTAATCACTTCAGCCGTGGCTGACGCCATATCAGCGGTAACCGACGCTTTCTTTTTAGACGCCCCCAATCCAAAAAGCCCGAGCCCGGGCACCAGAAATACGCGTGGCGTTGGATCTAATTTGGTTTTCTTAGGTTTGGCCTTGGCATTGTTGCGATCAAAATACGCATCATAAGCCTTGATAAACTTCTGAACTTCCTTTGCCGTTTGGATGCGGAACTGATCCAGGTTTCCGGCTTCAGGAACAGGGGTCACAACCGGCAGTGCTTTCGCGTGAATGACGTGTTCAGGGGTTGCGGTCCCTTGCTGGCTATAGCGCTTGATTTCTTTGCCGTTCACATAATTCAAAATCTCTTTGGATGTTCTGAAATCATAGATCAAAGGTTTGCCATCGCGTGTCGTCAGCCCCCGTAAGATGGGCGCGACATCAGCAACGGAAGCGATCTTCTTAGGCAGGCGAATACCGGGAAACACGACTTTACGCCCTTTTGCCAGGCGCTTTTCGGCTTTGGTGACACATGTTAGCATTCGGTCGTAAGCTTCCTTTGCCGTTTCACCGAAGGTAAAGATGCCGTGCTTGATCAAGATCAACCCTTCAATGGTTGGGTCTTGATTGAAGATTTCCATGGCCTTTTTCGATAAATCAAAACCTGGCATGATATAGGGCACGTATCCCATTTTTTTGCCAAATACATCCTGCGCAATTTTCAGACCATCGGTCGTATCAGTGACCGCAACGACGGCATTCGAATGCGTATGATCAATAAATTTTGCCGGAAGAAAGGCATGCAGAAGCGTTTCCACAGATGGATTGGGAGAGCGTGAGTCCAGCAAATTGATGCGTTGGGCATTGACCATCTCCTCGTCACTCAGCTTTTTGAATTTAGCCATCCTTAACAAGGGTGCCATTCGAACTGCGGGCAACCCAGCCGGCTCAATTTCACCCATATCCCAACCGGAACCCTTCACGCATAGCACTTCGGTCGGGTCTCCCAAAATATCTTTAACAACCGTTTTCACCGAGGTATTGCCACCCCCGTGCAGAACCAGCCTTGGTTCTCGTCCTAACAGGCGCGTCGTATAAACACGCAAAGCCAAATCTTCATTAACGCCCTGCTTCGCGTATTTTCTGATGTATGCCTTCGCATCTTTGTCCGACCATAAGTTCTTCATGATATACTCCTGCTATTGGTTATATGGCGACTGATATACAATATCTCATCTCGATTTACCAATGGCCTCTGGGAAAAAGAAGGCGAGCTAAGCTTGTTTGTTAGATGGCGCTAAATGCTGTAGACCGGCGCTGGCACAGGCCCTCCGGAAAATTCTCTTTCATTGATTCACACATAGAGTCATGATCGGGTAATTCTTTAAATTCTGTCTACTTTGGAGGGACCTATGAGCAGAAGCTTTAGCCCGATTAAAACGATTCTGGCATTACCGTGCGTCGTGCTGGCGTTGAGTATTTTAACGATTTCGCCAGTTATCTCGGCGGAAAAAATGACCCCCGATCACAGTAATATGGAAAAGAAAACCCATACACAGTCGGGGACACCGTGGGCCTATCACGGGTCTGGTGGGCCTGAACAATGGGGGCATCTATCTTCAGCCTATGCGGCTTGTGGTGTCGGGCAAAGCCAATCTCCCATTGATATCCGTGAAGTTGATACCGCTCGGATGCAAGCCATTTCATTTCATTATCGAGTGACCCCTGCGAACCTTGTTCACAATGGACACACCGTCCAAGTCAATTATACCCCCGGAAGTTCGATCGCCATAGGCGATGATCATTTTGATCTCATGCACTTTCACTTTCATACGCCAAGCGAACACAAGATAAACGGTCAGGCCTATCCAATGGAAATTCAATTTGTCCATAAGCATAGGGTCTCTGGTCGATTGGCGGTGGTCGGTGTTTTGGTCGCGCCAGGTGACCATAACCTGGCGGCGCAAGAGATATGGGACCATTTACCTGCAACGGCAAACACGACCATGGACAAGCCTCGCGTGCTTTTTAACGGGCGTGATCTGCTACCGGAAAACCAGGATTATTATCGCTATATGGGATCTTTAACGACGCCGCCTTGCACCGAGGGCGTTAGCTGGTATGTCCTGCAACATCCTGTCCAGTTTTCAGCGGCCCAGATTGATCAGATCGGCAAACTCATGGGATATAATTCACGCCCGATACAAGCACGAAATCATCGGATGCTTCTTAAAGCAGGCGGACTGTAGCCGTCGATGGTAACGCCGAGACTTCGATCCTGCCTAGGCCTGCTGTTGTTCGCACCTCTTGGCGGCTGCGCTCTGGTGGCCCCACCCACCGAAACCACCGAGAAAAGCCCGCCCGTTTCAGCGTTCTATGAAGATGCCGCATGCCAGGCCGATCCGTCAAAAGGGTTAGCCATGGCCAAAACCCTGTTAGCGCGAGAGCCAGACGACCCGGCAACACAATTGGTGCATGCCTACCTGATTGAGCGCAATGGCCGGCCCGTTCAGGCCTGGGAACTTTACGACAGTCTGGCCGGCGGAGATTTTCGGCAGGAGACATCCCTCGCCTGCCAGGGGACCTTGGTTTACCGAGGCTCCGTTTCCGATGTTGCGCGCTTTCGCGGCACATGGCTGGCGCAAACGTTGCGCGCAGAAGGAATTGAGGTCGTGCCTGTAGCCAATGAACCGAAAGTGACGAAGACTGCAGAGCCGGAAATGCAATCAAGCATGGTCGTCCTGCCGCCTCCGTTTGCCAAAGCTCCAAACCCCGCACCCTCCCAAGGCGCCTTGATGCCCAAAAAGAGAGATACCCCGTCACCAAAACCAACAGCCCAGATGGACATAAAAAAAACAGACATCTTTGTCCATTTGGCATCGTATAACGGACCCAAGGCCCTTGACCGGGGATGGCAAGATATTTCCAGGCGGCACAAAAGTATCCTCGGCGCCTATGAGAAGGCCACCCAATCCGTGACATTGAAAGACCAGAAGAAGACCGTTTTACGCCTCGGGTTCTACACCGAAGATCGAAAACAGGCTGCTAATATTTGCAAAGCCTTGAAGGAAAAGCGTCAATACTGCGCCATACTCAAGTAACGGCTCAGGCCTTTTCCGGGAACAAATTGGATAGCCCGTCACGAGAGGCTTTAGAAATACCGCGCTCCGTAATCAATCCAGACACGTAACGACGCGGCGTTACATCAAATGCAAAGTTTGCCGCATTTGCCCCCTCTGGAACGATACTGACGCTGGCAATATCTCCGTTCGACGTCCGGCCGGTCATGATCGTAACTTCTTCTGCGTTGCGTTGTTCGATGGGGATGTCCTTAACCCCATCATCTATCGTCCAGTCGATCGTTGGGCTGGGAAGAGCGACGTAAAACGGAATGCCGTTATCATGGGCTGCCAAGGCCTTCAGATAGGTGCCAATTTTATTGCACACATCGCCAGATGCCGCCGTGCGATCCGTACCAACGATGCAAAGGTCGACCATACCATGCTGCATAATATGTCCGCCTGCGTTGTCAACGATGACTGTATTGGGCACTCCATGTCGGGCAAGTTCCCAGGCGCTCAGACTCGCACCTTGGTTGCGTGGCCGCGTTTCATCAACCCAGACATGAACCGGAATACCGGCATCATGAGCTTTATAGATGGGTGCCAGCGCCGTTCCCCAATCCACAGTAGCCAACCATCCTGCGTTACAATGGGTCAGAACATTTACACCACCGTCTTTAAGTGTCGGTTTTCCCTTCTTAATCCACGCGGCCTCAATCAAGTCTTTTCCATGGTCACCAATACGCGAGCATATATCGACGTCTTCATCAGCAATTTCCAGTGCCCGTTGATAGGCCGCTGCTTGGCGCTGGTCATCTGCCAAGGGTGATAAGACAGCCAACATATCATCCAGTGCCCAGCGCAAGTTCACGGCTGTGGGTCGTGTCTCATACAGTTTGTCATAAGCATTTTTAAGGCCCGCGTCCGTTGCATCAGCCCGCATGGCGAGAGCCATTCCATAGGCAGCAGCCGCACCAATCAGCGGTGCTCCGCGCACCCACATTTCATGGATCGCCGTACAGGCTTGAGTCAGCGTTTCCAATCGGACGACAACAAAATCATGAGGCAGTTTTCTTTGATCAATAATCTCAACCGCCCAGTTATCATCGCTCAACCAAATTGTTCGATAGAGTTTACCATTAACTTTCATGACCCGATCCTCATTTCCATAAAAACGCGATTAAACCCATCTTCCAGTTTTCGTTCGGTTTCGACAAACCCAAACTTCAAATAGGTCTTCAAACTCTCCGTCATCTTTTCATTGGTATAAAGCCGGACATAATCTTTATTGTTTTCACGTGCCTGCGCACAGGCATCAAGCAGGAGAGATCGCCCAATCCCCTTACCCTGCAGCTTGGGATCGACAGCAATATTCTCGATGAACTGATCATCGCGGCGAGTATAGGAAATTATAAATCCTTGAATGATGTCGCCCTTCTGCGCAACCCGAACTTCCTGGCGCACCAAATGGCCGGCAAAGTCTGCATCCATCGGGGCAGGCCTTCTCCCAATCCGCTTAACATAAGGCGCATACGCAGCTTCGGCGATTCCGACAAGAGCGCGCAAACTGGTTTCCAGAGCCGGGACAACAAGAGCCTGCATTACCCTAAATCCAACGCCTGACACGGCGCTTGTAAGCCAGGTATTCTTCACCAAATCGCTCTAGCATGAGGTCTTCTTCATGCTTGATAAACTTGCTTCTCATCCAGATCATGAAAAGAGGCACCATCACAAAGGGCGCAATCTTGCCCAAACCAACACCAATACCGATCAAAGCGATGACCATTGAGAGATACATCGGATTGCGACTAAATCGAAATGGCCCGCTCACAACAACAGACGTCGAAGTGGTAAAGGGGCGAACGGGCGTTCCCACGTGATCGAATTGGCGCTTCCCATAGAACGCTAGGACCACACCCGCACCAAATATGACCGCCCCCAAATAGGTATAAGGGGGCTCAATGAGCTGAGCTCCCGGCACCCAATACCAAATCAACACCATGTCCACAGCGAAGATGACAAACCAAGCCGGTGGTACGACCCGAGATGCCCCTTTCGGCACATCAACCTGCTCCTTGCTCATCCTGTGTGACTCCTAGCCTAAAACACGGCCCGCAACAGCATCGAGCTTTTTAACCAGTTCAGGATCACGGGCTTCAGGTGCTGTAATCAATGCCATTTCAAGCGCTGTCTGGCATCCTTCAGAGCACGTCTCGGTGCGGCCAGATAACAGAGGTGCTGTCGCTTTCACCAACGATCGCCCCTTGTCAGCATTACCTAAAAGAACCGCGATAATCGCCTCAACTGTGACGTCATCATGATCCGGATGCCAACAATCGTAGTCCGTTACCATCGCCACCGTCGCATAACACATCTCGGCTTCGCGTGCGAGTTTGGCTTCCGGCATGTTGGTCATGCCAATCACGTCACAATTCCAGGTACGGTATAAATTGGACTCTGCCAGTGTCGAGAATTGTGGTCCTTCCATTGCCAAATAGGTTCCGCCCCGCTGGTAGGGAATATCAAGGCCTTTGATCGCTTCTTCAATAGCGTCCCCCAGTCGAGAGCACACCGGCTTCCCGAGCGCCACATGGGCAACTAACCCTGTTCCGAAAAAGCTTTTCTCCCGTGCGAAAGTACGATCGATAAACTGGTCACAGATAACAAACGTACCCGGCGGCAACTCGTCCTTCAGGGAACCGCACGCGGATACTGACAGTATTTCTGTGACCCCTGCCCGTTTCAGGCAATCAATATTAGCGCGGAAATTTAACTCCGAGGGCGGAATCCTGTGACCGCGGCCATGGCGCGGTAAAAAGACCATCTGTTGGCCGTTCAGCTCGCCAAATAATAGTTCATCTGACGGCTCCCCAAAGGAAGACGTTATCTTCTCCCATCGGGTATTTTCGAGCCCGTCAATTTCGTATACGCCGCTGCCGCCGATGACACCAATGACGGCGGGTGTGCCTGTCTCACTCATGAAATTTAGCCCTCTTGTCTGACTCACATATTATCGAAAAGTCGGATCGTTCTCATTCCCGCAATGTTAGCGGCGCGGGGATCGAAAGATCCACGCATATCACAATGAAACCCATGATCCGCCTGATAGATATGTACGGTAACATCCGGGTGCGCTTTCGCAATCACGTCCACATCGTTGAGCGGAATCGATTGATCACGTTCACCAAAATGCAGAATCGTTGGACACCTTGGCGTCTCGTCGTTCACATCGATTATACCGCCGCCGTAGTAACCCGCCGCCGCCTGGATATCCATCCGACATGCCGCCAACCAGACGACAAAACCACCCCAGCAAAACCCGGTAACTCCGATATTTCCCGCATCTGCGACGGCGGCGCGAGCCGCTTCCATGTCCGCCATCACACCATCCAGGTTTTCATTCGCCGCCGTCTTGTAATCGCGTCCTTTGGCGATGTCATCCGGCTCATACCCCACTTCAAAACCGCGTTCTAGTCTGTCGTAAAGCGCTGGCGCAATGGATTTGTATCCCATGGCTGCATAGCGCTCCGTAACGTCACGGATATGGACGTTGACACCAAAAATTTCCTGCACAACAATAATCGCGCCCCGGCATTCCCCTTCTGCTTCGCATAAATAAGCGCCGAGTTTGTGACCGTCAGCCGCCGTTAATGTAATATCTTGCCCCATGATGTGTTCCTCCTAGCAAATGATTTGTCCCCGAGATTAGGACGAATGACACGCCGGATAAAGACGCAAGATTTCATTATCCGAGTAAACCTAAGGCATGATTTTACAACAGAAAAACTACTATAGACAGATATTCGCGTACCATTTAGGCTCGATAGTTGGGACGAATACATAAGTGAGACGATCAATGAAAATGTTGCGGCCATTAAAAGTTCTGGCGTTCGGGCTGCTGCTACCGGTGGCCTTGTCAGCCTGTTTTTCAGCGCCGATCAAGATACCAACGGCACCCAGGAAAGCGCCGGTGACTATTGCCAATGCCGAAGATCTTGCCGTGATCGGCCTCGATCGTCTTCGCGTGAACTTTTCTGCCGGGCGCGTTATCGGCGTCTACGTGCCGCAGAACATGCTTAGGAACAGTTGCGGTGGTCGGTCAGGAAAAATCACCTGGCGCGGCGGCCCAAAATACTACGAAGACCCTGAACACCGTGACGTCTTCAATGCAGTGTTTAAACGCGCCAACTATAATGTCGTTGGCGATTCAGGAAATTTGTTTGCTGAACACGAACAGGGGCGCGCAAAACCCCGGTTTCTCGTTGGTGGCCAAATCGAAGACCTGGTTATGAAGGTTTGTGATGAAATTAATCTATGGACCGAGCGCCGTTTGGGGATACAATCCGGACAAAGCTTGATGCGCGTCAGCTGGCAAATTTTTGATACCGTCAATCGCAAAGTTGTCTATAAAACACAAACGAGTGGTTCCACTAAAATTACCAAAGGCACACATCAGGGCCAGTCCAAGCTAGTACAGATGGCCTTTGCCGCTGCAGCAGCTAACCTTGCAGCAGATCGTAACCTATTGAGCTTGCTGAAGAAAAAAAGCAACCGGCCGACCATGGCCATCACAAAAGTTGGAAAACGGACCCGTTACTTCCCGACGACGCCAACATGGAATGTCCCCATTACCGATAATATTGATCAAATTCGTGGCTCAATCGTAACCATCCGAAGCGGTCTTGGTCACGGTTCAGGTTTCTTTATTTCGCCGTCACTCATTATGACAAATAACCACGTCGTCGACGGAAATAAATTCGTAAAAATAAAGCTGCTTACAGGCCGTGAAATTACCGGAGAAGTGCTCCGCAAGCATCCACAGCGCGACGTCGCGCTTATACAGGTGGCAATGAGCGGGTTCCAGCCACTCCCCATCCGTCTTAAGCCACTCAAGATTACAGAAGAAGTCTATGCCATCGGCACCCCTATCTTTGAAGAGCTGTCGGGAACGGTTACCAAGGGTATCGTCAGCAAATTCGGCCCCAACGAATTTGGACTAGAGGACATACAAGCCGATGTTGATATCCAGTCAGGAAATAGCGGTGGCGCCTTGCTCGACAACCAAGGCAATGTTGTTGGCATCACTTATGCCGGCATTCATTCTTCGTCAAAGGCTTCCATTGGCATAAACTTTTTCATTCCAATTCAGGATGCCCTTCAAAAGCTAAACATCGCACAATCAGAAATCTAGCACGACAATCGCGAACGGGGATTTGTCTCTCATCGCTTAGCGAGTGACTTTCGCAATGACGCCTGGCTATTCCTATTGAGCCGCCCGCCATCGCCACGGGGGCGTTACATGACCTTTCCAAAGACCGCGTTTGGCTTTTTGTGCTTTCGCTTGAATTTCGTGAAACAAATTGGGCGCGTCGGGCAATGCCAAGGCCCAACCGGTATAAACCATTTGTTGAGACAGATCGAACTTTTGCGGATCCAGACAACGCGCAATCACCAAACCATCGGCAGACACTTTAATTGGATGGCAGGTCACCCGTTGCACACCCGCAGTCAAATCTTTGAGGGCCGCAATTGAAACAGTTCCGCACGGATAGTTTTTGTCATTTCTCTGGCAAACCTGATCGGCCTCGGGAGCATCAATTGCGTATAAACGAACCCGCTTTTTACCAATATCAAGCGCGTCCCCCTCAACAACAATTGGCTTGCCGGCGATCCGTGTCTCCGATTGTGCGATGGCAGAGCCCCCAAGACCGAGCACCATCAACACCGTGACAGCAATCCGTGAGACATAAGATGTGAAGAGGGGCATTGAGATCTTCTCCCTATATTTACTTGGTGGAATAGCCAAACACACTTTACACGGCTTTATAAGCGAAATTGCGCCGCTCTCGGAGTTATCACGGTTTTTTGAGGCGGGTTTATTAGGTGCCTTGCGCTGGCGGCGATATGGTCGGAGCCATCAATTTTAACTAAAGGGGGATGGGCTTAAGTCTTGCCCATGTTGGAGAACCAAGATGCCAAACTTTAAGAAAATTTTACTATCGACAACCGTGATACCCGTGGCCGCAGGTTTCGGAATTGTGGCGGTATCCTTAAACGCGCCCGCAGTGGCAAAACAAGGTACTGTGCAAGTTGCGGCGACATGTAATCCGTGCAATCCGTGTGCTGCGAAGAAAGCCTGCAACCCATGTAATCCGTGCGCGGCAAAGAATGCCTGCAATCCATGTAATCCATGCGCCGCAAAGAATGCCTGTAATCCATGTAATCCGTGCGCCGCAAAGAAAGCCTGCAATCCATGCAACCCGTGCGCGGCAAAAAAAGCATGCAGTCCCTGTAATCCCTGCGCGGCGAAAAACCCCTGCAATCCTTGCGGCGCTTGTAACCCGTGCAACCCATGTGCTGCGAACAACCCGTGTAACCCATGTGGTGCATGTAACCCTTGCAACCCGTGCGGTGCATCTGCAGGGCTTTCCAATAAGTGCGTGATTCCTCGTTTGGCTTCAGCCAGCCCTTGTAATCCTTGTGCGGCAAAAAAGGCCTGCAACCCTTGCAATCCTTGCGCGGCGAAGAAAGCCTGCAACCCATGCAATCCCTGTGCAGCAAAGAGCCCATGTAACCCATGCGCGGCGAAGAACCCTTGCAACCCATGTGCAGCCAAAAACCCCTGCAATCCATGTGGTGCTTGTAATCCGTGCAACCCTTGTGGTGCATCCTCTGTCGTCGAAATTACGTCAGCAGAAGCTGACATGGCATACAACTGCTTAAAAGGCGACATTGTCGCGTCCTACAGCAAGGTTGATATGCCACAAGTCAAAAACTTCACCAACTGGAAGATTTTTAATTCGTCGACCTATCTGAGCGAGACACACGGCGGGCGCTATCTCAATAACTATGCGAATGAAATCGCCGCTTCGACCTATGGAAAGTACGAAGATGTCACCCAAATGCCCGTCGGCTCGGTGGTTGTGAAAGACGGGTTTGCCGTAAATAGCTCAGGCCAAACCGGACTCAGTCCGCTGTTCGTCATGGAAAAAATGAAAACCGGTTTCAATAAGGAAACCGGAGACTGGCGCTATACGATGATTATGCCGAATGGGGCCGTTGTCGGAACGACCAATGGCAAAGGTAGTGCCAGCGTACAATTCTGCGCAGATTGCCACATCGGCGGCGAAGAAAATGACTTCATGTTGTTCCTTCCCGAAGAATACCGAATCGGCGGCTAGTCAAGAATTCTGGCTCTGGGGGACTCCTGTTCCCTGGGGCCAGAGTCTTGCACAACCAGTCCCCCTTTTATCGGCACAGATAGTGGCTTAAACTCTCAGTCAAACCGCTAGGTTGGAAAACGAATCTGAGAGTAAGTGAATGGCCGAAGCCTCCCTAAAAGCCGAAATTTGGGTGAAAGCTCAAATCCGTCTGTGCGATATCAATTTCCTGCCTGCCGCAGTCCTTAAACGCGGCGATCCAGATGCGGGCGCTATTGTTTTAAAACTGAACAGACTTGATGCCGGTCATGAGGTTTATACTCAAGTCCGTGATCAAGAGGGCAAACGCGCATGGATGCGAGGCACTGGTGACCAGCCTGTTTCAGAGACCGACGCAAGTAGCTACATTGAGAAGCAGGCGAAGTTCGACCCGGATCTCTGGGTGTTGGAAATCGAAGATCCCAAATATAAGTATGAGATCGACGGCAAGGTTCTTTAATCAGAACGCAAAGACCCCGATACCGCCGATTTTCAAAATGACCTATTCGGTACGGTGAATGATGTGATAACCAAAAGCAGTTTCAACAACGTCACTTACTTTATCAACATCGAGTTCAAACGCTGCTTTATCAAATTCCGCGACCATCGCGCCACGACCAAACGCGCCTAAATCACCGCCATCTGCACCAGATGGGCAGTCAGAATGTTCGCGCGCCAAGTCAGCGAAGGCTTCGCCTCCGTCCACTTTTGACTTGATGTCATTGATCGCTGCCAATGCAGTTTCTTTATCCCGCCCATCTGTAGAAACGAGAATATGAGATGCACGCACTTTGTCAGCCATTGGGAACTCCTTACAATATAAAAATGACAGAAACCCTCTGGCTTCTATTGCTCCTTAAAGCATTCTGTGCAGGTCCTTGCAATAGACCTCGCGACATTCGAAACCATTCTAACACCCGCTCGAAGGTCGGCCCATCAGGCCTATAATGAAAAGAGTCACGCGACAGATTAGCTAACGCGAAGAATCATTAATGACACATTTTTCACGAAACCCGATTTTGGCAGATAATATGAAGCATCTGAAAATACCTAAAAACAGTGGCCTACAGAGGCTTTTTGAAAAACCATTCTGTGTCTTCCGAAAACGGGCTATATTTGTAACATTGCAGGCTTACAAAAGAGGGAGACAGGCTTGAAGCGCGTTTTTGCGATCGTAATCGGAGTTTTGATGTTTATCGGCCTATCCGTTGCGGGCGCCGTTTTCATGATGTCCGAGGATGAGATTATCAAGGTCGTGCGCCCTCTTCCTGTTATTGGTCACAGCGCTGAAAAAATAGCTGATTTCAAAGCAGATTTTTCTACCAGTGCCTCCTACGCTGCAGATGATGCGATCTACGCCATCAAATCAACCTGGCGCAGCATCACCGACATCTCATTCTCGTCTCGTCCGCAGCGGGTCATAATTGAGTTGGAACCCGTAAGAACCAAGCGTCCAAAACTGATAACACCGCCGCCGACAATGCCGCAGAGTTCGCCAGAACCAACGTCACCGCGGCCTTTACCTCAGAATAACGATAGCCATAACAGCCAAAACAGCACCGACGCCCCCCCGGAAGCCGCTCCACAAATGGAAGCCATGGCTCACACCATGACAGCAGGCGAACCTGAAGCCAACGTGGCGGGCGCAAGATCATCCGATGCGCTTGCTGCCATACCGCAGGCACCTTCGGTTGCGGATCAGGAACCTGCGCAGGAAGTTCCAGCGACAGATGTCGCGGTATCACCAGCTCAACCGAGTGAACCAACCGCAGCGGCAGATGACACCGCGGAGAACACTCAAAATATGGCGCCGGAAGCGCCGAAACAGACAGCCGCCGAGCCTGTAATTACGGAGACGGCGATGTTGCGGCCGCCTAAGAAACCGCCTCCTCCTGCCCCGAAAATTGGTTCCGGCATTGAGGAACACAAACAAGGACTAGCTTACTATAAAGGCATTGGAGGTGTTGCGAAGAATTTTAACACCGCCGCCAAATGGTTCCGACAATCATCCGCAAAAGGCAACGCCGCCGCCCAATACAATCTGGGCATTATGTCCTATCTCGGTCAGGGGATGGAACAAAGTTACGAGCAGGCCGCGGACTGGTTCCGTCAGGCTGCAGCACAGGACCATGCGCTCGCGCAGT
Organism: Rhodospirillales bacterium; assembly: GCA_048262655.1. Lineage (GTDB taxonomy): Bacteria > Pseudomonadota > Alphaproteobacteria > Rhodospirillales > Casp-alpha2 > JABMNT01. Next base: position 293,601 of record JBLXEY010000001.1, read on the forward strand.
ATAATTTGGGGTTTCTCTATTACGAAGGGAAAGGTGTTGAAAAGGACGACCTGCAAGCCTTTATGTGGATCGACAGAGCTGCCCGGTTGGGTGACGAAAAAGCCGTAAAAGCCCGTGAGACCCTTGAAAAAGTACTCCCAAAAGAGATCCTGAAAACACGCTGATCTTATAGTAGACCCTACAAGATCATCTTTCTTATACGCATTTGACCACTGCATCTGGGCTGTGGCGCCAAAACTTAAGACAATATTTACCATAACCCTCTAGTTTCTTTTTGATGGGAGCTGGGACTCCCGGGTTTGATAAGGAATTGGTAATGCGAATTAAGAATTGGTCCGGGATTTTTCTTGCCCCGCCCCTTCTGTTTTCCAGCTTGACTGGTGCGGCAGCTGCAAATAATGACTTTTTGACAAGCACCCACCTGATACCTGACCACATGCGCAGAGCCATGATTATCGAAGTTGCTGGCGCTGACGAAACCGACAAAGCGACCCCAGAGCAACTAAAAGACGCGGGCACGAACATGGTCCCGTCGGAAGATCTCAAAAAAGCCAAACCCATCTTGCAACCGAGCACGAAACCCGCTGCGCAGGAACCTGAAAAAGTAATGCCGGCAGCGCCGGAGCCAATTCCCGTAAAAGCGATGGAACCGGAACAACAACCAATGGTTCAGGAAGAGCCACAGCCTGAACCCATGAAGTCAGATGCCCCAATGCCAGAACCCTTTAAAATGGCCGGGCCTTATTTACGAATTGATGGTGGATACACGTTGAACTCTGATCCTGATGGCACTCAGGCAGCGGGTCCGCTACGGTCTCTCAAAACCGACAATGGTTCGGTTTGGGGCATTGGCCTCGGTTATCAATTCGACAAGAATTTACGAGGCGATATCACCGCATCCTATCGCCCAGACGTTGACGTAACATCAACAACCTCGGCCGGCAACACAGCCTCGACGGAAGTGAGTTCCGCTACTGTCATGTTAAATGGATACTGGGACTTCGCCGATCTAGGCGAACTCACGCCATATGTTGGCGCTGGTATCGGCTTCTCGCATCTCAGTACATCGGATCAGACAACAACCGGTGGTATTGCCACGGAAATTGGTGAAACGGCAGAGAATTTTGCGTGGTCATTGACCGTTGGCGCTGCATACGAAATCTTTGAAAACACATCTTTGGACATCAATTATCAATACATTAACCTTGGCGATTTCAAACAGGCCGTCAGTACATCATACGATTCACTTGACGCTCATGAGTTCCGTGGTGGGCTAAGGGTTAATTTTTAAGCTCAGTTATACCCTTCGGCTTTCTTAAAGACTCACGTTTCAATATATAAATGCCACTGGCAGTGACAACCGCACACCCAAAGAGTGTCCAATGATCTGGGGTCTCCCCCCAGATCATGTAGCCGAGCGCTGTCGCCCATATTATAGATGCATACTTGAACGGAGACACCAACGCGGCCTCGGCGTATCGAAACGTTTCGATCATTAAGTAGTGGGCGGCTCCCAAAAGAATACCGCTCGCCGCAAAATACCACAGATCGACCAGAGCCAGCGGTGCCCACCCCCCAAATGGAGCCGTCGAGAGACCTGCAATACACACGGCAGATGTTGTGACCAGCAGCATCGTCGCTGATTGCTCTCCAACCGCAATGCGGCGCGTGACGATATCTCGAAGGGCTCCGGTAAAACTCGCGGTCAAGGGTAAAAGCGCCGCCAACTGTACGGCTTCACCCGTCGGTCGAATGATAATAATAACGCCGATAAAACCGATAAAGACAGCGGTCCACCGTCGCCAGCCAACCACTTCCTTCAAGATTGCCGCAGCAAGTGCTGTGACAAACAAAGGCCCCGCAAACGTAATCGCAATTGCATCGGCCAGCGGCAGATATGATAAACCGGAAACAAAACAAAATGTACCTGCAACAACCAGAACCGCTCGTGCCGCTTGTCCGGTATAACTGTAGATATGAAGCCGCCGGAAGCCACCCGCCTGCCTGATAAAAAACAAAATTGGAATAAAGGCGAAAAGGCCACGAATAAACATGATCTGACCGGTCGCATAATCACCTGTCAGCCACTTCATGACCGCATCGTTGACGGTTAATAAAGCACCGCCGGCAATCATTAAAAGAATTCCCTTAATGGGATGGCTGGAACCGGACAAGGGAGACGCCACGATATTCACTTTCCAAATTTTGCATCAATTGGAGCGCGCGCGGTCTAAATAAAACCACTTTGCCGCTTCTGGACGAACCTTACGAACATGCTTTTTTTAGGGTCAGGCCCTGACTGTTCATAAAAGACTAACGAATGTTGTGAAAAACTATTGCTCTTACCGAACTTAAAGATCAACCTTTTTATATTAGCATCCAGCTAATTTTGAGAGATCACGTATTACGCCCTTGGGAGGCAGGAACTAAATATGTCGGACCACAAAACAAAAATGTCAGACGACGCATTAAAGCAAATGGCCCTTGACTATCATCGCAAGCCTGTGGCCGGCAAAATCGAAATCACCCCTACCAAACCCCTTAGTAACCAGAGGGATTTGGCGCTCGCGTATTCGCCCGGTGTAGCCGCGGCCTGTGAAGCGATCGTCGCAGACCCTGCAGAAGCCGCATCATTGACGACACGGCAAAATCTGGTTGCTGTAATCACCAATGGCTCTGCTGTGCTTGGCCTTGGTAATATTGGGCCCTTGGCCTCGAAACCGGTGATGGAAGGGAAAGGTGTCCTTTTCAAAAAATTCGCCGGAATAAACGTGTTTGACATTGAACTTGATGAAACCGACCCAGAAAAAATTGTCGATATCGTTTGTGCATTAGAGCCAACATTTGGTGCGATTAATCTTGAAGATATCAAAGCGCCTGAGTGTTTCATTATCGAGCAAAAGTGCCGAGAACGGATGAACATTCCGGTCTTTCATGATGATCAGCATGGTACGGCCATCGTTGCAGGTGCGGCTATTCTAAATGGCATGCGAATTGTCGGAAAAGAATTATCAGATATCAAGTTGGTCTCCACGGGTGGCGGTGCCGCCGGGATCGCGTGCCTTAATCTTCTTCTAAACATGGGCGTGAAACGCGAGAATGTGACGCTGGTTGACCATCTTGGCGTCATTTACAAGGGACGCACAGAAGAAATGCACCCCGAGAAAGCGGCTTACGCGCAGGATACAAACGCCCGAACGCTCGATGAAGTCATTGCCGGAGCGGATGTGTTTTTAGGATTGTCTGCGCCCGGAATTCTTACGGGCGATATGGTCAAGAAAATGGACGAAAAACCATTTATTCTGGCCCTTGCAAACCCGGTATCCGAAATCTCGCCGGAAGAGGCAAAGGCCGCAAACCCAAACGCAATTATCGCAACCGGTCGATCGGATTATCCAAATCAGGTCAACAATGTCTTGTGCTTCCCGTTTATTTTCAGGGGAGCCCTGGATGTTGGTGCCACAGAAATTAACGAAGAAATGAAAGTTGCGACCGTTAAGGCCATTGCCGATTTGGCGATGGCAGAAAGCACCGAAAATGTCGCGTCCGCCTATGCCGGTGAAGAGCTTACCTTTGGCCCTGAATATTTGATCCCAAAACCGTTCGATTTGCGCCTGATTGTGGAGGTCGCATCGGCAGTTGCCAAAGCTGCAATGGATTCCGGCGTTGCAACACGGCCCATTGAAGACTTCACAGTCTATCGGGATGAATTGGCGCGGTTTGTATTCCGTTCCGGAATGCTGATGAAACCTGTTGTCGAAAGAGCCCGCGCCGATAAAAAGCACTTGGTTTTGGCAGAGGGAGAGGACGAACGCGTCTTGCGGGCAGTTCAAGCCTTGGTCGACGATAATATCGCTATTCCTCATCTGGTCGGGCGCCCCGAGGTCATTGCAAATCGTATTGAAAGGCTGGGACTTAGAATTCAACAGGATAAAGACTTTCAGGTGACGAACCCGGAAAGTGATCCCCGCTATGAAGACTATTGGCGTTCCTATCACGCGATCATGGAACGACGCGGTATTTCTCCTGATCTGGCACGAACGATCATCCGCACCAACAGTACTGTGATTGCCGCGTTGATGCTGCACCGGGGCGAGGTCGATGCCATGATTTGCGGCACCTACGGTCACTATGCGTGGCACTTGAATCATGTGATGGATGTCGTCGGCCGTGCTGAAAATGTCTGCGATGTTTCTGCCATGAGCACATTGATCATGCCAAATGGAACATTTTTCCTAGCCGATACGCATGTTACGCATGATCCGACGGTCAATGAAATTGTCGCAACAACGCTCCTCAGCGCCGAAGCGGTTCGAAGGTTCGGCGAAACGCCTAAAGTTGCCCTGCTGTCTCATTCCAATTTTGGCAGTCGTTCGACCAGCACAGCCTTGAAAATGCAAGCAGCGATGAGAATTCTGCGCGAAGAACATCCGGAGTTGGAAGTGGAAGGCGAAATGCAGGCAGATGCGGCCCTTGATGAGGTTATTCGCAATCGGGTTTTCCCAAATTCACGGCTGAATGGGCAAGCCAACTTGCTGATTTTCCCCAATCTGGAGGCGTCAAATACAGCCTTTAACCTTTTAAAGGTTTTGGGCAATGGCCTATCTGTGGGCCCCATGTTGGTTGGCGCTGCACAGGCGGCACATATTCTCACACCCTCGGTAACGGCGCGGGGCATCATTAACATGAGCGCCCTGGCAGTCGTAGATGCCCAATCGCGGACATCTTGAACCAAACAGGGCAGATCGTTAGGTCTGCCCTAGTTCAATTCATCAAAGTCCAGAACGGATGCGTCCAGCGCTAAGTCGCAGGAAAGCGCGTCGAGAATCCGGTAACCTGCGTCCAGATCATCGCGAACCGGGCTAGAAGGAAGTTGAACACTGCTCTCAAACTCATGAGCCAAAAACATCTCCAATTCTTCCGCATAATCCAAATTTACGTACATTGTCTGTCCTCCAAAATTAGGCCCCTAAATACAAAGCGGCAAAAAGTTAACGGTAAAACCAATGCATGTATTGTGCCATTTTACGAAACCTGAGATTCGATAAGGTTATGGTTAACCGATTGTTAACTACGTTGGGACAATATGGGGTAGACAATCATATGTAATTCAGGCAAATATTGCGTATAAGATTTTCGATTCGCGTTTTCATGGTTACGTCTTTGAGATGTCGTTTACTTTCGTTTTCGGCTTTAGATATTGAGTTACAGGATGCTTCGGCACTATGAGCCTTAAGACGACAATAAATCGAGCATTCAGGCTCACATTGCTGTGTAGCTTCACGATTTTTCCATTTTCGTCTGGTGCGACTGCGGCTTCTCTTTTTGAAAACCTTGAGACCCTTATTAAAGAACATAAACGCGCCAAAGCGTCAGACGCAGATGTGAGTGCGGCTACCGAGCAACTAAGTGTGACAGAAGGTGGCTGGTACCCGGTGTTTGATGCAACAGCCAGCTACGGTAAAGAACGCCGGAACAAACCATCAGGGACCGCAGATACGAATATGGTCCCGCGCGTTGTTGATCTGTCTGTGACCCAAAAACTTTGGGATTTTGGGTCGACAGATGCCAATATCAAACGATCAAAGATCACTTTGGAGCAAGCGCAGATCACGCGCGACGCTACAATACAAGGCCTGATCGTCGAAGGGATTACGGCCCATCTCAATGTGATCCTCAATTACAAAGTCCTGCAACTTTTCAAGAACTCAACCGCCAACGTCAAACGACAGACCGAACTGGAAGACGCACGCGTGCAACGCGGGGCTGGTTTCTCGACGGATGTCTTACAATCAAAAACCCAATTGGCCGGCGCGCAAGCTCAAGAGATACGGGCTGAAGGGGCACTAAAACAGGCGATTAATCGCTATCGTGCGGTCTTTGGTTTTGTTCCAGAAGACCCAGGTGCGCTGATCACGCCTCGATTGCCATTGGAATTATTACCGAGTACTCTTGATGAAGCGATTGAACTGACCCTAAGAAACAATCCGCAACTGAACGCCGCCCGGCTAGGTGCAGATATCGCACGTGAGGATATAAGAATTGCGCGTGCCGACGGTTTTTTCCCGGTTATTGAGGCCTCGGCGGAAACGAACTTCAAAGAAGAAAATGGCGGCACTGCTGGAACCCAGGAAGAACGCCTTATTAAAGTTGAAGCGACGTTTAATTTCAATTTGGGTGCAACTGCCGTCAATACGCTTAAGGCTTCGGAACAAACCCACCTGGCAACAACCAGTCGATATGGCGAAACAAAAGACGGCCTGGAAGAGCAAGCCCGAAACGCTTGGGACAACCTTGATACCGCCCGTAAAAATGCGGAACATCTCCATAATCAGGCAAATATTGCCGCTGAGTTCCTGGAATTGGCAAGACGTGAACGTCAGCTTGGAAACCGCACTCTGATTGATGTTTTGGCTGGCGAAACGGCTTTGATCAGTGCTTCCAGCGACGCGGCTGCTGCAGATACAAATGTTGCCTTGGCGGTCTATTCGCTTCTTAACATTATTGGCGTCGTTACCCCGGACGTTGTTAAATAACCCTTCGCCTTCGGATTAAAGTCCGTCAGGCTTTCGTTTTAGGCACCTTAAAATGCGATCCCGTCGATAGAGCGCCGCATAGAAAACCGATGCGACAAGCACCCGTATACTTCCGGCTTTTTAGTGTGATATAATCTTCGCAAATGAAGGAACTTTTTACCCGATTAGCTGCCCGTCCGGGCCTGACAGCCGAGATGATGGCAGCATCGCTTATTGCGAACCTGCTTGCACTTGCGTCCCCCATATTCGTCATGCAGGTTCTGAACCGCTATGTCGCCCACGGTGTCCAGTCAACATTGGTAACTCTTTGTGCCGGAGTCGCCATCGCAATTGTCCTGGAACTCGCATTCAGGCAGATCCGGATGCGCCTGGCAGCGAGCGTCAATGCGGCATCTGATCGGGCCATCTCTAATGCTGCCTTTGCAACCCTGACAAATACCAAAGCCGCCTATATTGAAAACCTGCCTCTAGGCCTCCGTCAGGAAATGATGACGGGTGCGGAAAAGTTACAGGCGGCCTATAACGCGAACAATATGTCATCGATTATGGATGTGCCGTTCGCCCTATTGTTTATTGGCGTACTGTATATGCTGAACCCGACGATCGCGTTAGTCGTCGCGTGTTTTGTGATTGGTTCATTCCTGATTTCAGTTCTGACACTGACCTCTTTGCGCAAACCCACACGTATGATGCAGGCCGAATCAGGACAGCGGAGCAGCTTGATTGGCGCAGCCATTCAAGCCGGCGATACAGTTCGTGCCTTTAACGGCGCATCCCTGATACGCCAACAGTGGCAAAAACGATCAACCGCGTTCAATCTGCTCGGGCGGATCGTCATGCTCCGCCAGGGCTTTGTCCAAAGCTTGGGGATGAGTTTACAGGCAATTATGGGCGCAGTCGTCATCGGGTTGGGCGCCTTTCAGGTTGTCGCCGGGACAATGGATGTCGGGATCATGATCGGCGCAAATATTCTTGCGGCTCGTGCTCTTGGGCCGATTATCAAGTTCGCGATGATGAGTGAACAATTCGCGAAAGCACGACAAGCAATTGTCATGTTTAATGAATTCAGCCGTCTGCCAAACGAGCGCACCGATGGAACAGCCTTGTCGAATTACTCGGGAACAATCGAATTTGATGATATGGCTTTTTCATACCCCGGTGCAAAAACACCTTTGCTTGAGTCTCTGAACCTAAAGCTGGAGCCTTCAAGCGTGCTGGTTATTTCAGGAGCGAACGCAACGGGTAAAACCTCATTGGCCCGAATGATGGTCGGGCTTTTGGAACCAACGCGTGGTCGCATCCTGATCGATGGCGTTGATCTCACACAAGTCGCACCGGAGTGGTGGCGCAAACAAGTCATGTATTTGCCTCAAGAACCAAAGTTCCTAAACGGCACATTGGCCGAGAACATTACTGTCTCCAATCAAGATATTGAGGCGACACGACTTCAGGAAATTATCGAACTTTCCGGGCTAAGAACTTTTGTCGACCAGAGTGCCGATGGCATCGAAACCCCGATCATCGGTGGCGGTAAAAACCTGTCTCTGGGCATACGGCGGAGAATTGCCTTGGCACGTGCCCTGGCGAATGATGGAAAAGTGATGGTCATTGACGAGCCAACGGAAGGCCTTGATGCTGACGGGGCCCAAGCCGTTCTGACAGCGATTAACGAGGCAAGCCGAAAAGGCCGTACGGTTATGGTCTTTACCCACGATCACCAGATCATACAATCAGTCCCACATTATCTGGATTTGAACGCGAAACCAGTGCCAAAACTGGTTCGAAAAACCGCAGGTCCTGCGCCTGAACAGGTCCCTATTCAAAGCACACCTCCCACGTCTCTGGAGGCAACCTCATGAATGATATTTTACAGCCAACGCAAGAAGAATTGCAGGAAAGCAATAAAATAACCCATGTCTTTTTTGTTCTTTGTGTTGTTCTTGTAGGCGGGTTCGGGGCCTGGGCCTATCATGGGCAACTTGATATTGTCAGCACTGCGCTTGGGGAAGTCATCCCGGCAACTCAGGTCAAAAGCATTCAACACCTGGAAGGCGGGATCGTTCGTGAAATCAAAGTCAAAGAAGGGGAATTGGTCCAAAAGGACCAAGCCCTGGTCGTTCTCGAGCCGACGCAAAGCGGCGCCGACGTCGACGAGTTAAGAGCACGGATGGCAGGTCTTAAGGCGGATATTGCACGTCTTATTGCCGAGGCATCCAGTGACCCGCAGCCCATTTTTGACGCCGCACTCGCAAAGGACAGGCCTGATCTGGTCCGACAAACGCTCGCCATGTTCAAAACGCGCAAAAGCCGGATTGAAAATCAATTGGCCGGGCAGCGTGAAATGATTGCTCAGAATAACGAACTCATTCAGGAAGTCTCGTCGCGTATCACTTTATCCAGTGAAAAGCTTCAACTTCTCAAGGAGCAGATCGAAATCAGTGAAGAGCTCATGAAAGAGCAACTGACAAACCGAATGCAGCATCTGAATTTGCTTAAAGAAGCGGCCTCACTTCGCGGGGCTATTAATGAGGACAAGGCCACCCTTCGGAAAGCCGAATCCAGCTTCAAAGGAGCAAAAAACAAGCTGGAAACGATCAGGGAATCCTTTGTTGAAAGCGTCCGAAAAGAACTCGATGAAAAACGCCGTTCCCTTGACGAGTACTCAAGCCGCGTCCTGAAATTCGAAGACTCCTTGCGCCGAACAATCCTGCGCTCTCCGGTCGAGGGTGTCGTAAAGTCGCTATACGTTGTAACGGTGGGAGGTGTTGTCACACCGGGTGGGACGGTCCTCGACATCGTCCCCGCAGGCGATACGCTGATTATTGAAGCGAAATTGGCTCCTCAGGATATTGGCTATGTACATCCGGGGCAAACTGCCCTCGTCACTTTGGCCTCTGCAGATGCCAATCGCTTTGGGAATCTAGAGGGTACCGTCGTCAATGTCAGCCCGGATACACTTGTTAGCAAACAAGGCGAGGCCTTTTATAAGGTGAGAATCTCCACAAAAACCTCATTTTTTGAACATCAAAGCCTGCGATATAGTCTGGTTCCAGGCGTACAGGTCACTGCGTCCATTCGCACAGGTCAACGATCCGTGCTAGCATATATCATGCAACCGTTTATGGCGTCGGTTCAAACAGCAATGCGAGAACGATAGAATGCGCGTATCGATATGCAAAAAATTGGCATCTGTAGGCATTATAGGCTTGCTGACAATCACACAGATAGCCTTTGCCGAAACAAATGCACCGCTTGTTAAAATCGAGACCCAGCGTTCCCTTCAGATCGAAATTCCAGCACCAGAAGTTATACCGGGCGTTTCAAATCCCCCCCTCAAAGGAATTACCTTTAATCTGGGCGAAACCATTCATCTGGACCGCCCCTATAACCAATCCCGGCAGGCGCCTGAGGGATGTATTGTAAAATCTGATATTCAGGCGCGGTTTTGCATAGATCCGGTGAACTGGCCGGAGGCATTACTGGGTGACATCGTTGCCGATGATGTCATTTACCGCGGAAATCAGGCAATCGTGCGCTATGATGAAAACCGGATTTCACAAGCCCATGTCCTGTTTCCCGCAGATCATTTCATTCAAGTTCTGGAACATCTCGAGACCTTGTACGGGCCGCCGACGGAGCAGGAGTTGTTGAAAACGAACATTCCGGGCAGCCCCCCGATTATCAACACCGTTGCCCGCTGGAAAAGTGTTCTTGATGGCCAACATCAGGACTTAATACTTGAAGTGCGTGCCCACGATGACACCAGACGGACCTTTCCGGATCACACCCATGGTTTTATGTGGCTCTATCGAACAGGGGCAAAACCGATTTTCCGCCATTTTTCGGTTGTTGATATGATGGTCTTGAGAAAACGCAGAATTGGTGGCTGGCCATTTCCGGATGAAACAGGCAAAAATTCCGAAATTCATTGAGTTCCCTCTGGACTGAGCGCACTTTTCCTGCAAACTTAATGTATTCAGTGTGTGTACGTCATACTGAACCAATTTCTAATGCACGGGAGTTTCACGACGATGAGCTGGCAAGGTAAAATACTGCGTGTCGACCTAACCGCGATGACGGCAGTTAGTGAACCACTGAATATGGAATGGGCACGCGATTATTTAGGCCAACGCGGCTTGGCAACGCGCTATATGTACGAAGAAGTACCTGGCAATGTTGGTTCGCTTGATCCGGAAAACCGTCTGATCTTTGCAACCGGGCCTCTAACCGGAACCATGGCATCAACCGGCGGGCGCTATTGTGTAGTGACCAAAGGGGGCCTCAATGAGGCGATTTCGGCGTCAAACTCCGGTGGATATTTTGGTGCTGAACTTAAATTCGCCGGCTACGACATGGCCATCATTCAAGGAAAAGCGCCGCATCCGGTCTATTTGATGATTAAGGATGATGAAGCGGAAATTCTGGATGCACGGGATTTCATTTGGGGCGAAACATGCTGGGTAGCTGAGGACGCAATCAAAACGCGTCATCAGGACCCGCAAATCAAAATTGCATCCATTGGCGTCGCAGGGGAAAACCTTGTTCGCTACGCCTGCGTCGTCAACGACAGGGATCGCGCAGCCGGACGTTCGGGTGTTGGAACCGTCATGGGTTCAAAAAACCTGAAAGCTATCGGCGTTCGGGGAACACAAGGTGTTCCGATCGACAAGCCTGCAATCTTTATGAAGGCGGTCCAGGAAACACGCGACAAACTACAGCCACATCCGGCCCGTGAACGCCTCATGAATTATGGCACCATGCCGATGATGGATACAACCAGCGCATACGGATCACTTCCAACCCGCAACAACCAGGATGTGCAATTTGATGGCCTGGAAACGGTGAATGCGAAGGCCATGCGGACACCACGTCGTTCCGACGGGCAAGCTAACCTGATGACCAATAAAGCTTGTTTTGGTTGCACAATCGGCTGCGGACGTGTCTCCAAGATTGATCCAGACCATTTCTCAATTCAGGACCCTGAAAAGAAAGCCAAATACGGTGGCGCTATTGGTGGTCTGGAATATGAATCTGGCTTCTCTCTGGCTCCAATGGTTGGTGTCGATGATATCGAAGCAGCGACGTATGCCAACATGATCTGTAATGAGCAGGGCATGGATCCAATTTCCTTTGGTGTTTCTGTGTCCGCAGCGATGGAGCTTTTCGAAAAGGGGTTCCTGACGCTTGAAGATACGGGCGGCATTGAACTTAAGTTCGGCAACGCGGAGGCCTTGTGCCAAATTGCGGACATGACAGGCAAAGGCGAAGGCTTCGGTGTTGAAATTGGCATGGGTGCTAAGCGCCTGTGCGATAAATACGGGCACCCCGAATTTGCAATGGTTGTCAAAGGTCAGGAGTTTCCGGGCTATGACGTCCGTGCCATGCAGGGTATGGGTCTGGCTTATGCCACGTCACCACGAGGGGCCTGCCATATGCGTGCCAGCCCATTTGTTGATGATTTCTCCCACATTCGCCCTGAGGGCAAAGCAAAGATCGTTATGGAGTCTCAGAACGCGTCAGCAATCATTGATTCCACCGGGCTCTGCAAATTCCCGTCAAACGCATGGGGAATGGCGGACTATGCGGCCCAAATCCATGGGGCCTGCGAAGGTGATTGGGATGAAAAGCGACTTCTGGAAACCGGCGAAAGAATTTTCACCATTGAACGCTTGTTTAATAACAGACATGGCTTCACCAAGGCTGACGACACGCTGCCTGATCGCTGCCTGAAAGAACCTGCAAAAAGTGGCGCGGGTAAAGGTCGGGTGACAGAGCTCGATCAAATGTTGCCTGAGTACTATGAAATGCGGGGCTGGGACGAAGAAGGAGAGCCTACCGGACAACTTCTGGGCCGCCTCGGAATCTAATGAAAGTCAAAATCAAGCTGGTGTCCATGCCTGGACACCAGCCTTCAGGCTTCGATGAATTTGGCAATGCCGTTTTGAACTTAGACGACAACACTTCTGTCGTTGATCTTCTAGGGCAGCTCAATCTATCGAAATTGGAATCCTACATGGTTCTTGTGAACGGAGAAACCGTCCCGCCAACGGAGCATGGATCTTATCTCTTTAGTGACGGTGATGAAGCCGCGATCTTTCCCCCGATGGAGGGGGGTTAATTCACATTCTGCGCAATACCAGATGATGGTTGAATGATGGCAAGCTCAAGCATCTGTCGAACATCGTCCAACCATTTATGTTCTTGTTTACCAAATGCATCGCCGGCACCGACCCAGATTGTGATTATAGCGTTGTAGGAGTCGTTTGATTTGTTAAAGGGTAACATCCAGTAGTTCCCCCTCGTTTTAAGAGCTTCAGGCGCTTCTGTTAACCAACACTCCATTGGTGCAGGCGCGCGAGCACTATCGATCCCATGGCGCTTGGAAACAGCCTCCGTAATCAAATCAACAATTTTGTATTCATCTAGTCTCTTGCGACTTTCTAGTGTTCCATTGATTGCATCAAACAAATGAAATGTTGCTCCAGATCGAAAATAAACACCAACTTCACTCCCCGGTCTTAGTTTATCAATAACACCCAGAGCATATGACACGATTTCATGGATGGGTTTACCCTCAATGATTTGGGCCATCACTTTTTTATTGGTTGTGGCGAGTACATCGCTTCTAATTTGCGATGTGACATCCTCAAAAACACCCTGATATCCGTCAAATTCGCCCTTGTTATCAAAAATCGGCACACCGCTATTCAAATGCCACTCCAAGCGACCTTCAGAACCATCAACAACACATGTTAATAAATCGTGGAAGGGGTTATGAGCGTTCAGGATGTCTTGAATTTCCTTGGCTCCTTTATTAGCCCAATCCGCTTTTGTCGCAAATCTCTCCCAAAACCGCATGCCTATTACCTGACTTTCAGGTCGCGGCAAAAATGGCCTGCATCCATTCGAGAACCAGGTGTATCGAAAATCACGGTCAATCGTCCAGCTGCCGTCGGCAGCCAGACTAACAACTCTCCGCAATCGGTCCTCACTTCTCCGCAACGATTCCAGAATTTCCCGGCGGTCGGTCACGTCTCGCCCGCTGCCAAAGTAGCCTTTAAACACGCCGTTACTGTCGAAGATCGGGTTTCCATTGGTCGCGCACCAGACTTCCTTGTCTTTTTGCACGCTGACTCGATAAATAAAATTCCGAAACGGGCGGTGCGCCTCTAATTCTTCTTTGTGTTGCGCCATTTGCTGCCGCTCATGGGCGTTTGAGGGGCGGTGAAAATCCCAACGTTTTTTACCTATCCTTGAATTATGCGAGACTTGCAAATGAGGCGCGTGGCTTTCTGAAAGCCATGCAAAGCGATGATTGCTATCGGTTTCCCAAAACCAGTCCGCCGACACCTCTGCAAAGTCTTTAAAGCGACTTAATCGCTCCTGTAGTACGTCATAACTCTCTGTATGGGTCTGCGCGTTAAGAAGGTTACCATACTGATCAGCACAGTAATCAACAGCCTCGGTAATCGCATCTTCAAAATGCGGAGTAAAAAACAAAACCCACCGACGTCGATCAACCGGGTCGTTTTTCTTTTCAACAATCTCCCAACTTTCGAGTCGGTGAATATAACGGATAACTGCTGATTTAGAGACATCAATAGACGAGTAAATATCCGAGACAGAAATGCGAGACCTGGAAAACAACCCCCTGCATAAAAAATAGATAATCTCCCAAGTCGCTTTCGATAAAGCTCCATGACCATTCGCCCTAACGTAATCAGAAACCCTTTCCTGAAAACACGCAACAATTTGACAGTCGCGATAGAGGTAATGCTCGATGATATAATCGATTACCGCCTTACGCGTATCTATGCGTTCTTTTGCGAGTTCGTCAGCCAAGATGAATTACCATGCTCAATGAGTTTCAGATTGTGCAACAGTTCTCTGCTCTTCAGATTAATCAGATGACAGAAAATTTTTGTAGATTTCCCCAATACCACTTACCGATGCCTCAAATAGTTCCTCTCCAATTTCTGCCGTCGCCAAGGTCGGGTCCGACCCAATACGCCCATCAGGAAAGCGCCGTCGATAGTCATCAGCATCGTATATGGGGCCTTCTGGTGCTATTCTTGGCAACAAGTGATCTTGTCGAATTCGAGCCGCATCTTCAGGATAGCCATAATAAGTTAGCGCTACTTCTGAGGCTGTTGCGTGACTGCCCTCCGCTTCGGCAAAATACTTCTTCGAAATACCCTTAATCGCGTCTCCATTCCACCAGTTTTCGACATGACAGCGAACAGAAGGTCGATTTACACCGGCTTTTCCAAGGCTGCTTTCTGCATAAATTTCAGAGAAAGCCGCATTTAACGTCGCAATATTTCCACCATGTCCATTTAAAAAGAAGAACCTGTCAAAACCATGACAAGTTAAAGAATTAATGATGTCACATACCATCGCGATCATCGTCGTTGGACGCAAGGTTATTGAGCCTGAAAACCCAAGGTGATGTTGTGCCATACCGATACTGATCGTCGGCGCGACCATTACCCCCAGCCGGTCGCCGATTTCATCGGCCAGAAGTTCCGGGCACAAAGCGTCTGTGCCAATAAATCCGGTTGGACCATGTTGTTCGGTTGAGCCGACAGGGATGATTATGCCTGTACTGGTTTTCAAATACTCATCAACTTCTGGCCATGCACATAACTGTAACTTCATATGGTTCCTCTATTCTTATCTGCGTCATTTGTTCTCGATGTGATGAAAGTCTAACGCCGTTTTAACTGACGTACCAGAAAACGTGCGGGATGCACCAAATCGTGAACTGATTTTGAAACAGGCATTGCGCCACCCATGATCTCGGCTGCCAGTATTTGAGCCAATAAGGGTGCCAGGGCAAACCCTCTGGACCCAAGCGCACTTAGGACATACAGGCCTGGTGTGTAGGTTGCAGAGGGATAGGCGTACGCGGGTTTCCCATGGCGCAAGTCGCTATAATCCGCATTATAAGAAGCAGAATTGAACACGGGCCCAACAACCGGCAAATGGTCCGTTGTTGTTGTTCTGAGGGTTGCTCGACCACCAACGACAGGCCCTTCGAAGAACTTCATCAGTTCCGGCAAGCGATGCTGGATATGATCACGATTTTCCTGATCGTCCGACGCGGTCAAGTTCTTCCAAGCCGTTGAACTGAAATCAAGCCACTGTTGATAAGTAGCCCCCAGAATATGATACCTCTCGCGACCATTTGTTAAGGCAGGCGTCATATAGCCGCCATAGGAAAGCCCGACATTAAGGGCGGAAGAGTGTTCTGATGGTGCAACAAAACTGATCTGCCCCCGCTTCCCATACAGCGGAAGATCGCAACTTTCACATAGGTCTGCCGCCGCATGACCGTTCGCCAGAACAACTCCGTCAACAGTGGTCAAACTCTGATTATTCTTTCCAAGAACGCTCCATTGGCCATCGTGATTTACCAACCGAGAAACCGTGGCTCCGAAAATGGTGGTTGTGTCTTTGAGCATTGCTCGGCATATCGCTGTCGGATTTATCGTGCCGGCTTGGGGGAACCATGTCGCCACCTGATTGAGCTCCAAGCCAGATATTTCGGCAACCTCCTTTTGGTTGACGGAGCATCCAAACCCATCAGGAAGGCCACCTGCATCAAGCCAGTCACCGTGGCGGCCCAGAAACGCAGGATCACGACCAAATGACAATACACCACGATCCCCAATCCAAATCGGGTCGTCCGAACTCAAACCATCATAGTGACGCAACGCATACAAATAGGCCGACGTCTGGAGATCTTCATATGCGAAATTCCCGCCTCCAGGTCGGGGTTGCACGAGGCCGGCAGGATTCCCTGATGCTTCACCAGCCGCCGCCGAATGCTGATCGATAACCGTTACGTCAGCACCTGCTGTCTGCAGTGCCGCAGCGACACATGCACCGGAAATACCCGCACCAATGACCGCGATCGCAGGGTTTGACCCCATTGGCGTCGATCGAGCAAACCAGGGTGATGCTGTCGACTTGATTTCAGGAGCGACTTTTATGCCGCGTAAGGAGTCTCGTTTGGCA
This sequence comes from Rhodospirillales bacterium, assembly GCA_048262655.1. Classification (GTDB taxonomy): domain Bacteria; phylum Pseudomonadota; class Alphaproteobacteria; order Rhodospirillales; family Casp-alpha2; genus JABMNT01. The sequence continues at coordinate 310,157 of JBLXEY010000001.1, forward strand.
CCATAGCCAGATACTTTTTCGCATTCAAAACCCGCGACACTCAATCCATCACGCACCACCCGAGCCGACGAATAGGTTGCAACACGAGCCCCCGGCTTTGATAGTGCCCCAATGGCTTTGAGAACGTCGTTTGACCACATGTCCGGGTTACGGCTGGGTGCAAAACCATCTAGAAACCATGCATCAATGCCTGGCATCAAATCTGCCAGCATGGTTTCAACTGGCCCAAATAACAGTAAAAGTTCCACCCGCCCCTGATCTAACGGAACCAGATGATAACCGGGATGGCGGGCTGGATAGTGATTACAGAGCGCGCGGCTCAGGGCATCGAGTTCCGGATACGGCGCGTGCGCCTGTCGCAGTTGAGAACGAGTGAGCGGCGCATTCTCGATGGAAATAAAAAACAGCCGACCATTCGAAGGGCGGGTTTTCTTCCATAGATCCCATGTGGTTAAAAAATTTAGACCAGCTCCGAACCCGGTTTCAGCAATCACATACTGGCGCGGTTCCCGCCAACAATCAGGCGCTTTGATTCCAGATAAAAAAACATGACGAGTTTCGGAAATCGCATCGCGGGTAGAATAATATATATCCTTGTGTACATTTGAATAAGGCACCCCGCCCTCTTTCCAAATAACATCAGGTGAATTAATCGCCCTGTTAACCAGAAGATGTTTCCCCCAACTGTTCTTGCCGGATTATCTTCACCAGAGCCTTAATCAGTTCACGGCCTACCTCGCCGCCATCCCCTTTTATTTTATCTCTGAAAACGACGCGCATGGTGTCAATGTGGGCCTTCACAATTCTAATCGCCATTTCGTCCATTGAGCAGGAAAAATCCGTGATCTCATAGAGCATTTTCCCAACGCGGGTAATTAAGGGGTAGCCAAATGTCCCGCCCTGCCCTCGTAATTCATGGGAAATTTCATTAATTTTTTCGAATGGTTTTCGTCTGCGATCCTCAGGCAAGTCGATCGCCCGGTCACAAATCTTCGACATCATCGCGAGATACTCAAGCGCCCAGTCATGAAATTCAAATGAATTACGATCCAGTGTATCATCGGCTTCCGCAAGTGCGCGAAGAGGAACCGCTCCTTTCCCCTTAGCCCCAATACCGCCGGCTTTTTCTTTTAAGCGGTTAGGCAGACGGAAATAATAGACCTGTTTCGGGTCCTTTGGACGGACAACACGATCCGTCGAATAGACAACCGTCGCATCATCATCCGTAATTTCACGACGATCATCCGTGTCCAGATCCTCGCTCCGCCGATGCCGGTCAGGACCAAAATAATTGCTTGTCGCGACAAACTGCCGAGGCTGGTCGATCAATTGCAAAATACGTTCGCAAACTGATCCAGCAGAAAATGGCTTGGCCAAGAATTCATTAATCCCCTGATCTCTGGCCTTTTGGACGTTTTCGTCATCGGCTGCTCCAGACATCATAATGAAGGGTAAAAAACGATTTGGAGAGTCTTTACTCTCGCGCACCCACTTAAGAAGTAACAGGCCATCAATGGGCGACATCATTAAATCAGAAATAATAAAGTCAAAGCGGGAGCCGCCAATAGCGCCTCCGCTCTTTAATTTCTCAATGGCTTCAACACCATTTTTTGCAGTTGTCACATCACCAATTGTCAGTTGCTTGAGCACGCTCTCAAGAATTTTGCGGACATAAACGTTGTCTTCGACAAGCAAAACATTGATATGCTGAAAATTATATTCTACCGACATCCAACACTTTTTTTATGTTGCGCCTGCTTTACTTACCGGCGCTTTTTTCCTTAGCCTGAATTTTTGCCCATCCGTCACGCAATGCCATTGTTTGATTGTAAACCAATCGGTCCGGTTTCGAAAGGTGATCAGGGGTAAAATAGCCCTGACGTTCAAACTGGATCGTTTCACCAAACGGCACCTCACGTGCTGAGGGCTCCAGCTTACAGCCTGTTACGATCGTTTTGGAGTCGGGATTAATATCGTCAAGGAAGTCATTTTCTGCCCCTGGGTCAGGACGTGTGAAGAGATGATCATACATATGTATTTCTGCATCAACCGCATGTTCGGCTGAAACCCAGTGTATTGTCCCTTTAACCTTACGACCATCCGGTGAATTGCCGCCTTTGGTCGCCGGGTCATAGGTACAACGCAGTTCAGTAATGTTCCCGTTGTCATCTTTAATCGCGTCGTGACAGGTAATAAAGTACGCATAGCGGAACCGCACCTCCCGACCTGGGCCTAAACGGAAGAACTTTTTAGGCGGGTCCTCCATAAAGTCGTCTTGTTCAATATACAGGACTTTTGAAAACGGAACCTCCCGTTTACCAGCCGCTTCGTCCTCTGGATTGTTAACCGCGTTCACCATTTCGGTTTGATCATCTGGATAATTTTCAATCACCACTTTAAGCGGATTGAGGACACCTAACCGGCGCGGGGCAGCCTTATTCAGGTGATCTCTGACACAGTGGTTAAAAAGCTCAATTTCAACTGTGCTCTCGCTTTTCGTGACACCAATACGCTTCGCAAAATCACGAATGGCAGCGGCTGGAATTCCCCGCCGACGATAACCCGATATGGTTGGCATCCTGGGGTCATCCCATCCGTCAACGTGGCCTTCGTTAACAAGCTGCATGAGCTTGCGCTTCGAAAGAACCGTATAAGCGAGGTTGAGCCGCGAAAATTCATATTGCCGGGGCTGCGATGGCACCGGAAGATTTTCAATCAACCACTCATAGAGGGGGCGATGATCTTCAAACTCAAGCGTACAAATGGAATGGGTGATGCCTTCAATGGCGTCTGACTGACCATGCGCAAAATCATAAGTGGGATAGATTGACCAGGTATCGCCCGTGCGTGGATGATGCGCGTTCAAAATTCGGTACAAAACCGGGTCACGCATATTGATATTACCGGAAGCCATATCAATCTTGGCGCGCAGAACATGGCTGCCATCTTCGAACTCGCCTGCCTTCATACGGGCAAACAAATCCAGACTTTCCGCGACCGGACGATTGCGATTGGGACTATCTGTTCCGGGTTTTGTAAGGGTCCCCCGGTATTCTCTGATCTCATCCGCTGACAAATCATCAACATAGGCTTTGCCATTTTCAATCAAATGCTGCGCATAACCGTACAGGGCGTCGAAGTTATCTGATGCAAAATATAAATGCTCAGCCCAGTCGAAACCAAGCCAGCGCACATCTTCTTGGATGGCGTCAATATATTCGATCTCTTCTTTGGCCGGGTTGGTATCATCGAAGCGCAGATGGCATCGCCCGGCAAACTCATCGGCTACGCCAAAATTCAAACATATGGACTTGGCATGCCCTATGTGAAGATAGCCATTGGGTTCCGGCGGAAACCGCGTAACGATTGATTTCGTGCGACCAGAGGCCAGATCACCACGGATGACATCCCTGACGAAATCATGTGTGCCTTCACTGCCAGAGGGATCGGTATCATTCATAATGGGTCTCCAAAAGACTATACGCCTAAAAATGCACGACTAGGCCGTTCTTATCACGGAATTTCCAGTTTTAAAGGGAGATTCCGTGATCTGCCATAACCAACGCCTACATTTTCCTTGTACACAAAGATTTAATTTGCTCCAACCGCCCATCTCATTAACACTTTCCCTCATATGACGACCAGACAACAACGCGGCAGGAGCGACCATGGACATCAAAAACTTCGTTAAAAGCCTCCCGAAAGCGGAACTGCACCTGCATTTGGAAGGCTCTCTGGAGCCTGAAATGCTGATGGCGCTCGCGCAAAAGAATAAAGTCGATATCCCCTTCGGGTCGATCGATGACATCCGCAAAGCCTATCAATTTACACAATTGCAGGATTTTTTGGATATCTATTATGCCGGAATGAATGTCTTGCGCACGGAACAGGATTTTTACGATTTAACCACGGCCTATCTGAACAGATGCAAAGACGATGGTGTATCCCATGTTGAGGTCTTCTATGACCCGCAGGGCCATACAGAGCGCGGCCTGCCCTTCCAGGTCGCTGCCGATGGCATTATTGGTGCTCTAGAGGCTGGTCAACAATCCATGGGCATATCATCGCATTTGATTATGTCTTATCTGCGCCACCTTTCGGAAGAAGATGCCTTTCAAACCTATAAACAGGCAGAACCCTACTTCGCTGACAAAAAGATGATTGGGGTCGGCCTCGATTCATCGGAAGTCGGCAACCCGCCCACAAAATTCAAGAACGTCTTTGAAGCAGCCCGAAATGATGGCCTGAAGACCGTTGCCCATGCGGGCGAAGAAGGCCCGCCTTCGTACGTTTGGGAAGCGATTGATATCTTAAAAATTGACCGGATTGACCATGGAAACCGGGCTTTGGAAGACCAAACGCTGGTCGATGAAATCAAAACACGGGGGTTGGCATTAACCGTCTGCCCACTGTCTAATTTGCGGCTGTGTGTGGTTGATGACTTAAAAGATCACCCGTTGAAGAAAATGCTAAACGCCGGGCTTTGCGCCACGGTCAATTCAGACGACCCATCCTATTTTGGCGGATACCTTCTGGATAATTTCGTCGCCATATCCGATGCTTTGGCCTTAACACCAACTGATTTGGTTCAACTGGCTAAAAACTCGATTACGGCGTCTTTTTTAACGAATGCCCAAAAGCAGGAGCATCTGGATACAATCGACAGGCAGGCGGCAGCCGACCTGCAGTAACCAGCTTATCTTAAAATGGTTTCGTAAATAACTTTTTTTGATGTTCGAAGTGTCAATTCGGGGAGGTTTTCGCGCGTAAGAAAGCCAAACATAGATGCTAAATCCAATAAACGTGAAATTTTCCTCCAGTCCTTTATGAAAACATCTCTGTTTTTGCCGTAACCCCGCATCAGGCTTTTTACCACATCAAAGTCCGTTTCGTCTTCAAACCTCAAAAAATTTCCAAAATCACAGAGTGGGTTTCCTGAGTGTGCATATTCCCAGTCAAGAATACCGGTAACTTTTCTCTCTTTGACTGAAACCATAATATTTTTTGTATTAAAATCGGAATGCACTAAGCAGTTTGATTTATCAACAGCATTGAAAAGATATTTGTTATCAAACAAATATTTTTGCACGCCTTTGAACAATTCAGCTCCAAGTCTTTCTTTGACGTTGTTACTGCTCAAAGAGGATTCAATAAACTGCTCGCAAGCTGTTCCGGCGCCTTCGTAAAACGTTTCTTCAATATTAAGGTTTGGCCCAAAAAAGCCGGATTGAGCGAATTTGTGACTATGCACGCGCGATAGCTTTCCACCCAAATCAACTAAAATTTGCTCCAAGTCAGCTGGCTCAAGGTGCTTCCAAACATTACTCAACAAGGCGCCTTCAACAAAATCAACAATTGAAAAGGATAAGTTATCCAGGACTCCAACATAAAAAACCCTTGGACACAGCTTTTCACCCAGTCTCTTGGAAAGCTGGTGCTCAATATTTAGTGGCTTTTCTCCTTTGCTGGAAACTCTACAAACAAACCTTCCTAGATTACCAACAACAGAAAAATTAGAGTTTGAATAACCGCCCGAAAGCTCATCGACAGTATCTATTCTAATTTCAGGTATCCCCAACAAAACCATTTCGCGGACGATTTTCTCTGAAACAAAATTCTGAAATTTAGGTTTGGCGAACTTCAAATCGTAATCAAACATTTTAGCTTCTCGCTTCAGCTAAGGGATAATCTAGCGGATTCTTTTACCAACAGTGAATGCTATTGTTAGAGCGAGTGAAAACCAATTGATCACTGCTTAAGAAAGCCGTTTTCACTTTCATTCGTAACAGGCACTTTTTTTACATCCCTCAGTCGTGTATTCAAACTTGCTGGTAAACTTCGCATTCAAATACCACTGTTGATTAATTTGCCACGACTGGCGGCTCCGGCAGGATGAGCTCACAGGGTCCAGTTGCCGTATCCGTTTCGGCGTGCACCATCAGCGTCGCCATGAAGGCCATTGAGGTATCGATCACCCATCGTATCTGACTTTCTGCCCCTGCGTTCCCAGCGGCAACGGCTTCCGGCAGAATATGTTGTTGTAGAAATCCGGCAACCCCGGCAAGCGCTCGCCCCGTTAATCTGGTATCATCCTTTATAACCAAAATTGGCTGGCCCTGTTCAATGTGATCGGCAATGGATAACAACGCATCCATCATAAGATCGAGTTCAGATGTTTCCCGTTCCGTACGGTTTGCGACAAACCTTAAATGGCCCACATAGAAACGATAATCGTGCATAGTCGCCTGCCTTGTGAATTTTCTTTGCAGCCAAGCTAAAACCATGCGGGAACGCCAAAATCAAGGTTTGCGGGCACCCTAAGGTAAAAAAAACCGCCGTCTGCTTTTGCAATTTTATCACTTTAACCTGCCGGCATGGCCAGATGTTGCTTAGAAACCCGACACATCTTTGTTATAATTCCATGCGCCTTCCCTTCGGAGACAATATGCCCTTACAAAACAGAGTGACACCAACCGGTCAAATTGTTGCAAGCTCGGCGCGCGGCACCTGGATGGGGAATCGGGGGATACTTCACAACAGCGACCGGACCCTGGGTTCCGCCAGATGGCGCCATAAGGCCTGGATCATTTGCAAGTTAAACTTCAAAGATCGTCATTCAGACGTCATGCCAAAGCGTGGGTATACCCGTTTGTTTTTTTTGGATGAAGCTGTGGCATTTTCAGCGGGCCATCGCCCCTGCGCCGAATGCCGCCGTCATGCTTATAATTCCTTTAAAAGCCTATGGTTATCAAACAACAGAATAACTGCCTGCTCTGCTGCAGATATCGACCACCAATTACATAAAGAACGGGTCGACCGGACGACACAGCAGCAAATCACCTCCCAGTTGCCCTTGGGCCCGTTGCCGAATGGAGCCTTCATCCAAATGCCGGATCAGTATTCGCCTTTGCTGGTTTATGAAGACGCTTTGTTTCCCTTTAGGGAGATCGGCTATGGAGAACCCATAAATCGACCAAAAACAGGCAGGGTTGCTGTTCTAACGCCACCTTCTCTGATTAAAATTCTGCAGTCTGGATATCAAATCGACCTACATTGCTCCCTTCCCGATCCCGGCATCCAGAAGCCCATGCACTAGAGTTCAGAGGCAGGCACAGCGCCGTCAAAATCACAGCCGGGCGTTGCCAATAAGGTTAATTAGCGTCGCAAATTCGCGCCTTCCTATGAACCGATGTTCAACGCAATATTCCGTATTCCTATTGGCTCGGTTCCGGCACGAAAGCAAGAGCTGCTCAAGAGCTTTTTCCGTCTGCATGCCATCGATCGTGATCATTGGGATGAGACGCTTGAGGAACTCCGTTGTGTCCGATTGGTGAATAACGACTGTTTCCCATTCAGGAATTACGATAACCGCCTGGTTCCCCAGCCCCCAAGCCATAAACGTCCCGCCGGGCAGACCTGTTTCCGGTCCGGGTATCCACCACAAATAACCATGTCCCCAGCGCATGTCGTCACGCCCGGTTTTTGTGAAATCCTGCGTTATCCGGTCTATCCACCCGGCCGGTATGATGTGCGCACCATCGATACGCCCTTTGTCGAGATACAGTTGACCAAATTTGGCGAGATCGCGCGCTGACATTCGAAAAGAAGCGGCTTTGTGGATCGATAGTTTGGGTTCGGCAATATAAGATACAGTGTCATCACCTACGTCCTGCATTCCGGTTGGATCGGCAATCCCTTTCTTGAAAGCGTCGGCAATCGGTGTTGCGGTTTGGGTTTCGAAGATTGTTGTCAGCGCATTGTAGTCCCAATTGCTGTAAGCCCATATCGAGCCTGGTTTGTTTTCCGAATTCCCCAATCGACGTTGATTGTCAGCCGTCAATCCAAGAGACGCCGCCGCGCCATGGTTGATCCCGGATGTACTTTTGAGCAAATGCAGAACAGTCGCTTGTTTTTGCAGCGTAGAAAGCGGGCCCGGAGTGTCATCTATTCCTAATTCTTGCAAAGAACTCTCCAATTGAATTTGCTTCGGCCCGGAACCGAGATGTTGGCCGACAACCGCGCTTAGGAAGGCTTTGCGCATGGAGTGGGTATTAAGTGGCTTTTCAAGATCACCGAACGCGCCAACAGTTTGGCCTTTTGTGACGACCATCAACGTATCGCTGCTCAAGGTCGCTGCATGCTCAAATACGGCATCAAGACCAACCGGATTCCAACCCAGGTTCTGCGTTGCATCTGCTCCTAGACGGATCACATGAAGGTCCCGCTCAATCTGTGAACGCCCCGACAGACCTCTTTCGCCGGTCATTATCAAATAAGTAAGAGCAAGCAGAGCCACAGATGCGACGCCTACAATCGAAAATATGAGTTTTCGTTTCATAACATCAATGCAACATCTGAATGCGCTTTAAAGAACTTCATTAACCGGCTTACCGCTGCATAGAAGCTGCGCCAAGATCGAATGCATAAAAGTATGCTTGTGCATCGGATGTGAAGGTATCATACCCGTCGTCGCGTTTACAAAGCCAAAACACAAGATTCTGTAGCGCCACGATAACGCGGTGCACCAGATCCCGCTACACCGGGGTCTGGTTCAACCGGTAAAATGTGGCCCTAGAATCTAAGTGAAATATCCCGATGGTTCGCATTACAGCTGGCAACCTCAAGAGCCTGTTCCTTTGGCAGCTTTGGCAATTGTCGCAGGCCAATTGTATTTCGGATCGTCGCCTCGTAGGTATTGAGCGGCGCCAGCAACTCCTTTGCTGCTCGTTCACGCCAAACCAATTCTTTATCAAAGATCACCAGGGATTTAGCGAGTTCCTTCAGCGCTTTATCGGGGTCAGGTTTCTTGCTTCGAATAGCCCGCCGCACTTTAGTCAAACCGGATCTAATCGCGCGCGTACCTTCAATACGTCCCACCTTTTTAGATACTTCGGAAATTCGTTCCGCTGCTTCTTTCGGGTCGAGATTAGAGATTGCGTCAGCCAGTCCCGAAATGTCCTCACGGACAGTCGCCAGGTCCGGGGTTCCCGAAATGGTCAGAAGGAGTTCACGAACCGGAAGGTAACCATTGTCCATGGCCTTGCGGTAGTCCGCCCGCGCTTTAATGTTCGCTTTCTGCAGTTTCACAAATTCCGCGTGATCGCCTTTCCAGTTTTCAGGAACAGTTGTCAGCAAGTGCTCCATCTCTGCTTGTAGCTCGGCAGTTTCGGCTTCCATCCGACGCTTTCCGGTTTCATCATCCGGATCAAGGCGGCTAATATCCGTCGACAGTTGCTTTAAAGTCGCATCAATTTTACGAATTTTCTTTTCAATTGCGCGCACATCTCGGTGCAGCGGCTGGTAACCAGGCGTCGCCGCATCGATCGCACCTTGCGTCTCAAGCACCAACTCGCGCTTCGCAAAAACCAATTCGGCAGATTTAAAGCTGCTAGCCACTGATCTTTTCAGCTTATTCGGGACATAACTGTAATCAAGAGCGCCTGTGTTTGTTATCGCGCTCATGAGTTCATCTTTTTGTGTCGCCAATTGCACGAACGTAATCTGCTCAATGCAGTATTGTAAGCGCGGATTGATCGGTGGTGGTGCCGTTTCCGAAGTGAGCGATACACGATTAGGCAGATAGTTCACCAATGGTGGGAATACTGCGACAATCGTCAGTGCGATCAGCTGCAAGACAATAAAAGCGATGACGCCTTTATACATTTGAACTGTTTTGACAATCGCCGGCGCAACGCCACGCAGATAGAACAGTGCAAACCCGAACGGAGGCGTCAAGAAGGAGGTCTGTATATTCAGGCCAATCATCACGCCTAACCAGACGGCTGTTACGTTTGCAGAAGGGTCCATCAACAAAATCGGAGCAACAATGGGCACAACCACAACGGCAATTTCAATGAAGTCGAGGAAGAAGCCCAAAACAAATATGACCGCCATAACGATCACGAATTGCATCCAGAAGCCACCAGGCAAACCGGTCAAAAACTCTTTAACCAGCTCCTCGCCGCCAAACCCGCGGAACGCGGAAGTTAACATGGCGGCACCCAGCAGAATAATGAAAACCAGCGACGTGGTTTTGGCGGTCTCCAGCATGACCCCGCGAAGCGTGTCTTCGATCTTATAGGTGCGCCAACCACTCCACACAATTGCGGCGATTAAAATGGCGACAAAGAAACCGGCCAGTACAACACCCAGCACATCGCCATCCGATTTAATATTCTTGATATTAGTATCAAAAACACTGGTAACCACGACGATTCCCACCATCGAAATCACGCCAAGAATAGCAGGTATATACTGTCTATTGTGACCTTCGCGCAGGCGATAACCTGCCATCATCATGGCACCAGCCGCACCAATTGCACCGGCCTGATTAACCGTCGCCACGCCCATGATGATCGACCCCAGAACCACAAAAATCAGGGCCAGAGGCGGCACCAGAACCAATAGAACGCGGCCGAGGAACTTCGTATCGAGTTGACCTTCAAAAGGGACAGCCGGGGCCAGTTTAGGCCGCAATAATGCAATACCCTGAATAAAGACCATATACAGAAGAACCAACAAGATTCCGGGAATAAACGCGCCCAGGAACATATCGCCGGCACTGGTAGATACCACAGCAAATTCCGATGGCATCGATATCTCGCCGGTCGATGCCTTGTAGAGTGCTTTGCGCGCCGTCCCCGCCTGGTCGACGGCGCTGGTCAATTGGTCGGCTAAAATAATAAGAACAATCGAGGGCGGAATAATTTGTCCCAAGGTGCCCGAAGCAGCAATAGTGCCCGTGGCCAGTGCCTTCGAATAATTGTTACGCAGCATCGCGGGGAGCGATATCAGGCCCATGGCAACGACCGTTGCGCCGACGATGCCTGTCGTTGCCGCCAACAATGCCCCAACGAATACTACAGATATGCCCAAGCCACCGGGGACCGGTCCGAACAGTTGGGCCATGGTGACCAACAGGTCTTCAGCAATTTTCGAACGCTGCAACATAATGCCCATAAAAACGAACAGCGGAATGGCGATCAGAGTATCGCGTTCAACCTCCCAATAGACGCCCCTGAAATTCGTTACACCAGCGCTTAACCACTGAATAGGACCACCTTGTGCAAAATAAGCGCTCGCGTCTCCAGCAAACAGATAACCACAACCGGCCGCCAACCCAATTGTCAGAATAGCTGAGCCCGGCAATGCGAACGCGACAGGAAATCCAGAGCCAAGCGCGCCCACCATAAGCAATAACAGAATGAGTAGAAATACGAGTTCCATTGGGTTTTATATCCCTTATTAATTTAGTGGGCCGGTTCGTCTTCGACTGCGCGCCCACCAGGATCGCCCCGATAATCGGCTATTCCTGACAACATGTAGCCAGTAAATTGAATGAGCATTGAAACCGCGAAAATCGCCAGGAAACCGGCCATTAGATATTTAACATACATCCCGAAACCGGACTGAGAGACTTCATAGCTCAGCATTGGGCTGTTAATAATATTGGCCTTGCCACCCATACCCAGCGTCAGAATAACCGCGCACAAGCTCATACCCAGAACAAGTGAACCAACGGCATTGACCAAGCCTTTGTTTTTCGGACTCAGATTTGCATAAAGCACGTCGACACGGACATGCCCTTCCTCCAACAGCGTATAGGCACTGGCAAACAAAAACAGGGCGGCATACCAAAACCGTACCAGATCACCCATAAAGGCTTGCTCGTAGGAAAAGACAAAACGAGAAAATACGATCAGAAGCTCGGCAACAACAACCAGCAGGGCCAACCACGTAAACCCGAGAGAACGCGAAAATGCCGCAATGATCATAGCGACAACGATCAAGGGCATATGGATCATGGGCGCACGAAATTGCGGGCGCCCAAGCTCCTGAACGAGATCGTGGCTCATCAAATGCGGTAGAATATTTTCGACACGCAGGAAGGAAATCAGCGCATCGGCCAGTCCGACTAATAAAACCATCCAAAACGCGGCTCGAATGATATAGGCGGCGATCGACGTAAACTTCTCTGCGTCATCGCGAAGTGTGGTCTCCATACGACGCCTGGCCACAACAACAGCAGCGCATACCGCAGAAACGTAGGCCAGCAATTGTCCCCATGCCAGAGCAAGTGAGCTGCCTGACAGATCGGCACTCAATGCCTCGACACCAAATAATTGATGATGCGCAAATACGGCTAAAACGCCTGGCCAATCGCGCCAAACCATCAAATAGTTATTGACCAGAAACACAAACAGGACGGTCACAACGGACCATCCGAAAACACGTATGAGAACTATTGGCAAAACACGCTCCCCGAAACAAAGGAACGGGGCCTAAAGCCCCGTTCCGATGTCGCAATCGATTTTATCGGATTAGACGCCCAAAACGCGGTTACGCTGCGTATAGTAGGTCGCTTCCGACAGGTTCTTCCACGCACCAACTTCGGCACGCGCAGAAGCGAAGCTATCATGAACCCGAGCAACAAGATCACTGTGCCCGCGTGTTTCTTCAAACACTTCTGCGGCTGCTTCACCGAAGCTGTCATAGATTTCGTCGCTGAACTGACGAAGCTGAACGCCATTTTCGTCCATCATCTTTTTCAAATACGTACCATTGTTGGCATTGTATTCGGCCATCAAATAGTCATTTTCCTGACCGGCAGCGGCTTCGATGATTAGCTGATCTGTTTTCGACAGGCTCATCCACCACTTTTTGTTCATACCCAATGACAGGAACCCGCCTGGCTCGTGCATACCTGGGTAGTAGTAGTATTTGGCTGCTTCGTAGAACTTCATGAAGTAGTCATTCCAAGGGCCAACCCACTCTGTAGCTTCAATAGCGCCAGAAACCAGGTTTTCGTAAATTTGACCACCAGGGAGCGATACGGGAGAAGCACCAAGCTTCGCCATAACATCACCACCAAGGCCAGGAATACGCATTTTCAGACCTTTAAGATCGTCGGCAGTTTCAATTTCTTTGTTGAACCAACCGCCCATCTGCACACCGGAGTTACCGCAAGCAAGACACTTAAGGCCATACCCGTCTGCGAGTTCATCCCAAAGTTGCTGACCACCCATATGGTGGATCCAGGCTGACATTTCTGTGTAGGTCAGGCCAAAAGGAACGGATGTAAAGTAAGCCCAGGCCGGGTTCTTACCTTTCCAGTAGTAGTCCGCTGCATGGTAAGCCTGAGCGTTACCGGAAGCAACTTCGTCAAATGAATCGAAAGCACCAACGCGTTCGCCAGCTGCAAAGTACTGAACAGCAATACGGCCTTCGGTTAAGTCTGCTACTCGCTTGGCAAAGCGCTGGGCACCTGTGCCTAAGCCGGGGAAGTCGCGTCCCCAAGTGGCAACAATAACCATATCGGTGCGTTTTTGTGCAATTGCCGGCGCAGCCAAAGTCGTTGAAGCGGCAACACCTCCAACAGCGGCGACGGTACCTGCCTTCTTAATAAAATCACGTCTTTTCATCATAATTCTCCCTGATTGATGATTTTCTTGTCCACGTAACGGCATCATATTGTACGAAGCTCTCGCCCCCGTCTAGACACCCTACAATCAAATCATTCTAATCTAGCAAAAATTACCCAAAATCCAGCACTATTTTATGAGCGGGTTGTTAACTGGGTAGCGCCGTTTTTCCGTATGGTTTGCAGTCGCACCGAAAGGTTTTTAGTCTTCGGCCGCAGGCCAGTGCGGGACCCGGTTCCAATCCCGTGCCAACGCACCGCCGACTTCCGGGACAATTAAATCTGCAACAAGCCCCCGATTATTATCTGGCCAGTCATCTATCGTGGTCGCGTCAGGGCCCGCGGGATCTGTATCACCGACCGTTCGATCATAAATTTTCCGGATCGTCGCTTGCATGGAGGCCGGCAAATTTTCAAAATTAGGATGATACCAGAGCGTTAAAAGACTGCGGTCCTGGTCACTGTTATTGGGAAACGTGCTGTGAAGAAGTCGAGCATCACCAATCAATATATCACCAACCGACACCGGGATAGAGATCGCATCCGGATGCGATTGATAGAGGGGATGCGACGGGTCGACCACCCGCGATAATCTTTCATCGTGTGCTTGCAGGGAAGCATGTAGCGGATGCCTGTTTCGATGGCTGCCCGGAATAACTCTAATACAGCCGTTATTCTCTGTCGTATTTGTCAGATAAATCATCACAAAGACTTGCGCGATTTCAGCCGTATAAGAGATCGGATCATCCCACGCCCACCAGTCCTGATGCCAAAACAAGGCGGGACTGTGCGCCGGCTTGCTAATCAAATAACCGGAGCTAAAACGCGGATCCGGAAATTGCAGTTCTTTTAGAACAGCACGAATTTCTGACGCACCAATAATCTTGGCGAAGCTCGGATAATCGGCTAATTGAACAAGACTACCCTGTGAACGGTTGCGCTCGCGATGTTCGGCATTGATTTGTGGTAAAATTGCGCCAGCGTCCGCGCGCAAAGCCGCGATCAAATGCTCCGGCAGCCGTCGCTTTGCGACGCAATACCCGTCTTGTTCCAGGTTTTGCCGTTGTTTTAAGCCGTTGTTAAGCATCCCGATTTCACGATACAAAAATTTCCGGACTGATCACACGACCAGCTTACATAAAAAAACGCGGCATGTGCGGAAAAACATTTTGTTGTCAAAAACCGTTAAACAACCGTTTGATGACGTTCTATACAAGTCCTGAGAACATCATTTGGGTCTCTCTTCCACCAGTTCTCTGCGGAAAAAATTTCAACCTCGCACAGCCCATCAAACCCGGCTGTCTCTACCCAGTCTCTTATCGTGGGGATATTTATGACGCCATCACCCATCATTCCACGATCCGTCAACATATCCACCGTTGGCACCAGCCAATCGCAAACGTGGAAAGCCAGAATTTGGTCCTGCTCCCCAGCCCGCTTAATCTGCTTCTCCAGATCAGGATCCCACCAAACATGATAGACATCGACGGCAACCCCGATACCAGCCCCCAATCGGTCGCAAATATCGAGGGCATGTTTCATCGTATTTACACATGCCCGGTCCGCAGCGTACATGGGATGCAAGGGTTCAATCGCTAATGGCATTTGATTGGATCGCGCATATTCCAGAATAGCGGAGATTCCGTCTTCAACCTGCGCATGAGCAAGTCCAAGGTCTTTTGAGCCGTCCGGCATACCGCCAACAACAAGAACCAGACAATCCGCACCGATTGTCGACGCTTCATCAATCGCCCGAAAATTGTCCTCGATATTGGCTTTTAAACCGGCCGGATCGTTGGCTGGAAACATACCACCGCGACAATATCCGGAGACCACTAACCCGGCATCCTTGATCTGCCTGGCAATCAGGTCCAGTCCTATTTCCGCAACCTGATCGCGCCACGGTGCGATCCCGGCAATGCCATGCCGCGCGCAGCCATCGATGATCTCGCTCAAATTCCAGCGTTTGCGAACCGTTGCCGCGTTCAGAGACAAAAGTTTGGTATCATTCGACAAGTCCCTCATGGGTTATCCATCGATCCCGTGCACGGACAGAAACGCTTTCATGCGCCCAGTTGCCAGTTCAGGGTTTTCAAGTAGCCCTGCTTTATCCGCCAAACGAAACAGTTCCGAAAGATGCAACAGCGACCGGGCACTTTCCTGTCCACCGACCATTGTAAAGTGACTTTGGTGACCATTTAGATAGGCCATGAAGACAACTCCGGTTTTATAAAAACGGGTGGGCGCTTTGAATATATGTCGTGACAAAGGAACAGTTGGGGCCATGATCTCGTGGTACGTATCCATATCCTGATTGCCCATTGCCTGCAGAGCCGCGCTCGCAGCAGGCGCTATCGCATCAAAGATACCGAGCAAAGCATGTGAATACCCTTGTTCATCACCGGCAATCAGGTCCGGGTAATTAAAATCATCACCCGTATACATAAGCACCCCTTCCGGCATTTTTCGACGCATACGCACTTCTTTTACATCATCGAGCAATGAGACCTTGATCCCGTCTACTTTTGCGGCATTGGCTTTAATCACTTCCAAACAGGTATCCATCGCAACCAAATGATCAGCATTGCCCCAATATCCTGCCAAGGCGGGGTCAAACATCTCTCCCAACCAGTGTAAGATAGCGGGTTCCTTGATTTGGTTCAGAATGCGCGAATAAACTTTTATGTAGTCATCAGGAGACGTTGCGGCAGCGGCAAGCGCACGACTGGCCATTAAAATAATGCGACCACCAGCGGCTTCCACCGCTTCGATTTGTTCCTCATAAGCGCGAATAATGTCATCGACCGTTAACGATGGATCGGGCGCAATATGATCTGTCCCGACGCCGCAAGCGAGCAGCGCATCTCCATCAAAATCTTTTGACGCGTCAACCGAACGCTTGATCAATTCCAATGACGCCTGCCAATCCATTCCCATGCCACGTTGGGCCGTATCCATGGCTTCAGCAACCCCGAGACCTAGTTTCCAGATATGACGCCGGTATTCAATCGTCGTGTCCCAGTCAATGGACATATCGATCCATGGATCGTTATCAGCCAGTGGATCGTTTACGACATGCACTGCTGAATAGGCAATACGAGGCAAGGCTGCGCCTGTATTGTTCGTGAACGTCCGGGGGACAGCTGTGACATAAGCTTCAAGCTTACCATCTGCTGTTGGAAGATTTAGTTGAGCCATTGATCTAACCTGCTTGTCTGTTTTTTTGTATCGTCGCTGAAACCAAGCGTCTATAGGGTGAGTTCAGGAACATCGAGCCACCGCCGTTCCGCCCAACTTTGCAAACCCAGCTCAGCCAATTGCACCCCTTTGGCACCTGACAATAGATCATAGTTCCAGGGGGCATCTTCATATAGATGGCGAATGAAGTCTTCCCATTGGACCTTAAAACCATTGTCGTAGGCCCGATTATCCGGCACGTCGACCCAGTCATCATAAAAATTCATGGCCTGCGGCACATCCGGGTTCCAGACGGGCTTGGGCGTATTAACCCGCGCCTGGGTTTTACATTTTTGCAGTCCCGCAATGGCTGAACCATGCGTGCCATCGACATGCAAGGTCAACAAATCGTCGCGATGAACGCGGGTACACCACGAGCTGTTCATTTGCACAATAATGCCGCCTTCCAGCTCAAAGGTCGAATAAGCAGCATCGTCTGTATCTGCGTTATAAGGATTACCTTTTTCATCCCAACGTGTCGGGATATGTGTGGCCCCGGTGCAACTGACGGCTTTGACTGGCGCAAAGGTATTGTCGAGCACATAACGCCAGTGGCACAGCATATCCAAAATAATGCCGCCGCCATCTGACTTGCGGTAATTCCAACTTGGGCGTTGTGCTTCCTGCCAATCACCCTCAAACACCCAATAACCAAACTCACCCCGCACGGACAAAATGTCTCCAAAAAAACCGTTATCCCTTAGGGCCTTTAACTTAAGCAACCCTGGCAATGAGAGTTTGTCATGGACGACGCCATTCTTTGCGCCATGAGTTTTGGCATACCGAGCCAAATCCATGGCAACGTCCAATGTTTCTGCGATTGGCTTTTCACAATAGATATCCTTTCCGGCATCAATTGCTTTTTTCAAAAGCCCAGCCCTTAATTGTGTCGAGGCCGCATCGAAGAACAGCTTGTCATCTTTATTGGCGAGTGCCGCGTCGACGTCAGTGGTCCAGCGTTCAACATTGTGCTGCTTTGCCAGTCGCTCCAGTTTATCCGCATTTCGACCGACAAGGATAGGGTCAACGATTACGCGGTCATCGTTCGAAAGAACGACGCCACCCTGATCACGGATTGCTAGAATAGATCGTATCAAATGTTGGTTCGTGCCCATTCGTCCCGTGACGCCGTGCATGATGATTCCAAGACGATGTTCTGCCATTACTTGTATCCTCCTAGTCTTTATTTTTCATTATACGAGTGACATCAATTGCATCGCGTCCCACTGTGGTTCCACAGCCGCACCAAACCCCACGCACTGAAGGGACCCAATCGACAATTTTCCGTTTTTAATGTGCGTACACACCGCACCATCGACCTGGCGATATAAGTCCGGGTGCGCTTTGATAAATCGGTCTTGCTCAGCATCACCAGCTCCGGCCATGCCTTTGACATAGTGGTGGCCATTTCGTTCGACATGTCCCAAGCCCAATAAGGCGACCAAGGCCAAGTCTTGCTGGACGGCAACTCCTGCCTGGCACGTCAGGTCTTCTGCGCTCATAAAATAAGGCTTACCGTCTTCCATCGTCCACATCCGACACCGCGCAAGATTGATCAGGGACTTATAAAAACCCTTACAGTTCTTTGATGAAACACCTGCGTAGCCCATTTCCCGAGCGGCGGGGAATGCGTCCAGATCGGCGTCTGATTCGTCGATGATGACCGGAAAGTGCGTCGCCAGAGCTGACACATCACGCTGTAGCGCTTCCTTTCGCTGAATGGGTTGCTCAACCAGAATAATGGAGCTTACAAAGCGCGCCAGTTCAGGTTCAGACCGCATACCATCCAAAAGTTCTATGACCCGGTCAACGTTGTCGTACTGTTCGTTGCCGTCCAATGTCGCTTGATAAGGTCGGTCTGCCGCATCCAGAACAGCGGCAATCTTTTTTAGCCGGTCCATATCGGCCATTAAGTCTCCACCCACTTTAACTTTGAAATATTGAATACCGCAGGCGTTAACAACTTCTTCCAGTGTTTCAGGCAGGCCATCATTTACACGGTCAGAAGCCCGTAAATCATTGTCTTTCAATGGATCGACCATCCCGACAGTATGGCGCGCATATAATTCGGAAGCCGGGGACAATTGGCTCAGGAATTCATCCATATTAAAACCACTAAACCCTGCTGCTATAAGGTCGGGGCGGATACCAGGTCGGTTTGCCTGAATGGCTTGTGCGAAAGACAATTCCTCTAGTCGGCACAAAGCATCCAACACGGCGCGGTCAATCAGTGCTGGCCCATAGCCCGCAATAATGGCGTTTAACCCCGAATTCTCTGCTGTTTTTAAATGATCCTTATATAAGGAAGCAAAGTGCTCAAAGGCGGTCTTCATGCCATTCACCAGAATGGCATCTCGGTATAAATGAAGTGTCTTTCGGAGCTGATTGAAATTATCTTCATTGGTCAATTCCGGGTTTTTATCAAACCACTTTGGCGCCATCAGTTCAGCCGACTGGCCCCAGCTTTCGCGGCCATCGGCCATCTGAATACGGCACCGAACGAAGGCCTGAGGGGCTTGCGTAAGGGTCACAACCCCAAATCGAAAGGGCATACGGAATTTTACCGGCCGCTCATACAGCTCGATTTCCCTGACACATAATTGCGGTGCCGGGTTCTCAGGCTTGCGCTTAGAAACTGACGTAATTGGTTCCAATACCACTCAATCCAATAAGTAACTATATAGTTATTTAAATGTACCCATATCTATCGTTGCGGGCAAGTTAAAATTAGTGCCTTAACCCCTAACGTGTCTGTAAACCTTCGACCTGACGAAGCTCACCGCACATCCCCAAAACAACTTTCGTCTCCATTAGTTCCAAGCCCGCTGCTGCACCCCCCTTTAGCCCGGAAGTTTGCGCCAACGTTCCCAGTGCGGCCAGTGCCGTTTCTCCAACACGAACCGGCCCTTGTTCGATCACCGAGCGAAATTCGTCCACTTTATCGACAAGGGCGTTTTCATGAAGAGACTTGAACCGCTCGAGCTCAACGAAGTAGCTATCCCGGTCGTTGTCCCACAAGTGCATAAGATGGCGATAGGCATTTGCCGAAACGTTGCGGCGCTGCATAGCGCCGTCAATACCGGATCGGACCAAACCTTGTAAGCGTTTATATTCGAAAGAGTCCTGGTCGACCGCTTCCCCAAAGTAGATCCGCGCATCTCCACGTTCAGCCAATCCTGCATTCCCCATGATCGCCAAAACTTCAAGATGTTCATAGCTGACGGAACGATGAAGAGTGCCAGGAGCGAACTGCACAAATGTTCCTTTGCTAACGGGAACGCTGCGGAACCCGTTTTGGAGATCATGGAGCTCAATGGCTCCCTCTCCGGACACCCCAAAGTATGCTTCCGGAGTTAGGGCATGGATATGTGCGCAACCGGCATGCACGCCATCAGGACCAGCCTCGTATTGATAAACCGATAAATGTGTTAATCCAACGCCTCCTAGAACCGGCTCGTTCACTGATTTTCTCCTCGACTAACGATGCGACGCATTAAGATCCTGAACGGCGTCGCCATCGCTGTCCCAAAGCGTCCCAGCAAATGGCGCGTTGGCGCAAAACTCATGAGCAATGTAAACAAACAAAGGGCCATCAGAACGACGCAAATGGGGCGCGTGAAATAGAACATGAAATCACCATCATGAATGACCCAGGAACGTCGGAAACTCTTGTCAAAGATATCACCCAATACAATACCAAGCACCAAGGGAGCCATTGGATACTTCATTTGTCGAAGCCCAAAACCCAACACCCCAAATATAACCATTACCCAAACATCGAACATCCGTTGCTGGATGGCATAACTTCCAATCACGCACAGCACGAACACAACCGGCATCAGCCGCTCGCGGCGGACGGCCAGTATTTTTAAAAGCGCGGGTGTCATTAAAATACCGAGAATGAGAATCGCAACGGCGGCGAAAAGCATCATGACTACAACTTCATAAACGAAGCTGGGCGACTCTATCATAATCATCGGCCCCGGACGGACACCATGAATAACCATTGCAGCTAACAAGACGGCTGCAGGTGCTGATCCCGGTATCCCAAGCGTGAGCACGGGGATCAGTGCGCCGGGAGGCGCGGCACTGTTACCCGTTTCGGCTGCCATCAAGCCTTCAATGGAGCCTTTACCGAATTTCTCTTTTTCTTTAGACGCGCGACGTGCCGCGGCGTAGGACACCCAAGCCCCAATGTCTTCACCAACACCGGGAATAACCCCGATTAATGTGCCCAGAACGCCGGAGCGGCCGATTGTCCGTTTATACTTAAAGACATCACCCAGTTTTGGGATAACATCGCGCAAGCGCGCTTTTGCTTTAACCACAACGGCACGGCGCGCATACATCACGGAGATGACTTCTGAAAAACCGAAAGCCCCTACCATCGCAGGGATCAGGCCAATACCTCCCTGCATCTCTGTATATCCATAGGTAAATCGGTCGGTCATATAGAGACCTTCTTGCCCGACCATGGCGACCGATAAACCCAGGAATCCTGCGATCCAGCCCTTTAGTGGATCATCAAGAGCGGTGAGTTGGCCTGCAATCAAGACGCCAAAAATGGCAAGCCAGAAAAACTCGTGAGTTTGAAACTGCAGAGCGTAATCCGCGAGGATGGGCGCAATCGTTGCCAGGAAGAACATCCCGATAACGGTTCCCAGAAAAGAACCAGTCGTCGCAACGCCCATCGCTGGCCCGGCTTTACCTGCCAAAGCCAGGGGATAACCATCAACGGTGGTCGCCGCATTTGCAGGCGTGCCTGGAATGTTGAGAAGTATGGCACTACGAGAGCCGCCGTATATAGCGCCAACATATAGGCAGATGAGGATCATCAATGCATCATCGTGATCCATCCGATATGTAAGTGTCGTCAAGAGTGCAACGCCCATCGTTGCCGTCAAACCCGGAAGCATTCCGATAGAAATCCCCATAAGGGTCCCACCAGCAACATAGATGATCATCTCAAAGCTTGAGAACTTGACGACAGCGATACCAATGAAGTCAAAGGTCGTCGCAAAATACCCAAAAAACCCGGAAAGTAATTCTATCATGACACGATACTCAAGGCAGCTTTACGTAAAATTCTTGTTCAAATAAATAGGTGACGCCCCATGAGACCAAAATCGCCTGTATCAACGCAGACGCAATGACCCAGACATAAGGGGCCCTATCAGCATCAATAAAGCTGAAAATTTTTTGAAGAAACGTCGCCACCGAGGGGAGCTTTTCTTGCAGCCACCGCCATCGCAGGGGCCCGAGCTCTGACGCCTCGCTCCACTCAAAACCGACAATAAACAGAAAAATAAAGAGAGCCGTTGCTTCATGGTACAAAACATCTCGCCCCATAAAACTGGCACCTAGCAGACCGATTGCATAAAAACTACACCCCGCCGCAGTGAGAACCGAGCGAAGGGCGCCCCTCGGTTCAGCGTTTTCAGATTTGGATTTACGCAAGAGCCTGTAGCCTTGTTCTGAAATCGAACGACATAGCAAAATAACAGAAAAGAAGGCGAGGATTGCGCCTAAAAGAATTGGAACTTTTCCAGGCTCGCCACCGGCTTCGATGAAGCCACCCGCACCTGGCATTCCCAAACCTTCAACCACCATGTAGACGGCGAGCACGAAAAAAACCAAAGCGCTTAAAAAATCAGCCCGAGGCATCAATGTTCGTGACATGATTTTACTCCAAAAAATTAGCCAGATAAAAATATGGCGGACAAAAAAACTCTGCCCGCCATACTTATATCAACTTTCGTCGCCGCTATGGACGAGGAATTCCGATCGTGTCTGGGCTAACTTTAGATTTGCCACCGTCATGAATTTGCCAGGCATTAATCTGGACCGTCGGGAATGCTTGTTTATAAGCCATTTCACCGGCCATAACGTTTACGCCCAGGCCTTTGGACTCAGCATATTTCGACAACCGCTCAGATGACTTGATTTTTGTGTTCCAGATTTCTGTCATCGTATCGACGACGGCTTGTGGAATGCCTTTAGGTGCCCAAATACCGAAATTAACAGCACCCACTTTTGCATTTGGAAGCGACTTGGTAATCGATGGAATGGTGCCGATACCGGGAAGCGACACGTCGTCTGGCGTAAAGGCGGCCAGCGGCGTCAACTTTTTCGCTCTCAACATTTCATACTGCTCTGCGACCAACTGCGTCGTAATTTCGGTCTCATGAGAAACCGCAGCCTTAACAGCAGGATTTCCGCCATCGTACGTCACCATTTTATAGTCACCGCCAGCGGCTGCCTTAAGAGCTTCCGCAGCTGCGCCCCCGGATGAATTAATCCCACCTGTCGCAATCGTGACTGAACTCGCATCAGCATTCATGGCGTCGACAATGTCCTTAACGGACTGAAATTTTGAATCAGGATTGACGGATAAAAGCGTATAATTCACTGTCGCCAGAAACAGGTTCCAGTCCTTCAAATGTGTATTGAGAGCACCGGTAACGCCATACGTCCCAAGGTCTTTGGCAGCTCCTGCAGTCCAGGTATAGCCGTCCTTTGGCGCATCGTGCGCAGCCTTTGTGCCAACCGCACCCGCCCCACCGGGCTGGTTCACAACAACAACTTTCTGACCCAGCGCATCTTCAAGGTCGCCTGCCAAGGTACGAACCAATTGATCGGTTGAACCGCCCGCTCCCCACGGAACGATGATACGAAGCGGTTTCGTTGGCTTCCATGCAGCCTCTGCGACACCACCAAACGCCATCGCTGCGACTGCAACACCGGCTAAGATAAATGATTTCTTCATGCTCGATCTCCCATAATTTCCCGAATAAACTTTATCATTTGAACAGCATTAATAACTGGATGGTTATTTAGCGACAAAAGAAGATCGTCGTCAAGAATTATGTAACTACTTGGTTATTTTAGGCGTAAGCCACTCATGTCGCGATTATTGGGCTTACCGGCAATTGGCATGACTGCCCCCCTCGATACAGCGGGATTTAAACGCGCAAGTAGCCGAGAATGACCTCTACGGCATGGTCTCGTCTTTCATTAAGCGATTTCTCGGCAGCCAGGTCACGGCCAAAGATCACACTTAAGGTGTGAATATTCGAGAAGTAAAAGTAACACTCGCTGGCAATCGACATGTACAATTGAGCCGGATCGACAGCGCTCCTAAAAACACCCTGACTTTGGCCATTTTCAACGATCCGGCGGAGCATCTCAACAAAGGGAGAGTGTAACAATTGAATGCGTTTCGAACGCTTGATATGTGACGCTTTATGCAAGTTTTCACTATTCAGCAAAGCGATAAAAGATGGATTTTGATGGTAATAATCCCACGTAAACAGGACCAGCCGACGGATCGAATCAACTGGGTCTACATTCTCAAGCTCAAGCGCTTGTTCGGCACTTCTAATGTCAGCGTATGTCTCTTCAAGGGCAGCTAGAAACAAATCATCCTTGTTGCCAAAATAATGATAAAGCATACGCTTGTTCACATCAGCGCGCTCAGCTATTTGGTCAACACGAGCCCCACCAAGACCAAAATCCGAGAATTCTTTTATGGCTGCATCCAATATCGAACGCTTGGTTGCATCAGGATCGCGCTTTTTCACAAATTTAACCTTCAACCGCTATCTCTATTCTCCTAAAGAAACCTAAGCCGACCGCCAAAAGTAACCACTTAGTTAATCGTCGCAGCAGCTATAACCATTAAACTATAAGGAAACTCTAATCCGAAACAATACGTTTCCGATCCTCTCTTTCTCAAAAATTATTTTCTTCCCCGATAAAATGAATAGGATGGGCCTTTAAATCCCCCTTAAGAGGTGAAACCAAAATGTTAAACCCCAATAGCGCGATCGTTCTGATGTCAGGTGGACAAGATAGCACCGTCTGTTTGGCTTGGGCCTTGGAAACGTACGATGAAGTCTCGACCATTGGTTTTGATTACGGACAAAACCACAGAATTGAATTGGAATGCCGCAAGGAAATTTTATCTCAGCTGAATCCTGGCGGTGAAGACCACCTTCTCCATTTGCCCATACTCAATGAAATATCCGAAACAGCCCTGACCGGCGATATGGAAATTTTCATGCACGAAAATGGCTTGCCCAATACGTTTGTTCCGGGCCGCAATATCCTTTTTCTAACAACGGCTGCAATGCTTGCTTACCGACAGGGTATCCCCAATCTTGTCACCGGGGTTTGCGAAACGGATTATTCCGGGTATCCCGATTGCCGTGACAGTTTCATCAAGTCCATGACAACCAGCCTATGCGATGGCATGGACACAAATTTTCAAATCCATACTCCGCTGATGTTCATCGACAAAGCGCAAACCTGGCAAATGGCTTTTGATCTTGGTGGGCAAGAACTGGTCGATCTTATTATTAAGGATACCCACACCTGTTATCGTGGCGAGCGTGAAGAACTCCACAGTTGGGGTTACGGGTGCGCAAATTGTCCGGCATGCGATCTTCGTCAGCGCGGCTACGAATCCTGGTTAAACGGACATACGATATCGGTCAGGCAACCAACACCCTAAGTGATGCAAGATCACATACCCGCATCGCAAACGGTGAGACTTGAGACACCACAATATCTATTGACCTTCCCCCTGCTGGAATTTGTATACAGATGACCAGAGGACAGGGAAGGATATCAAAAATCTATGAAATCAGCAAAAGTCATTTTGTTGGTCGTTTGCGCGCTTGGCTTGGGCATCGGCATTAACAAGATCTCGACCCACATTGCGGAAGATGACAAAGGAACAGCTAACCAAATTGGCACCAAGCAGAATATAGATGTTGGAAAAGCAAACTATGATGCCTTGTGCGCCGATTGCCATGGCGTGAACGCCGTTGGTACGGACAAAGGCCCCACGTTTATACATCGGGTCTATCATCCGGGACACCATGGTGACGCCTCTTTTTACGCAGCGCCGATGCAAGGTGTTAAAGCACATCATTGGTCCTTTGGCGACATGCCTCGCATTGAAGCCGCAACAGAACCTAAAATGAAAACTATTGTTGCTTACATCAGAGCTTTGCAGAAAGCCAACGGGGTTTATGAATAATGGAACCAACGACGAAGCATATTTCACCCACACGTGTTAGATCGATCGCGCTGTTTACCGCCATTGCTCTCATGACACTGGCGACAGCGAACGCCCATGAGAATGCCACCGGAGTCGTCAAAAAGCGGATGATGGCAATGGAAACTGTCGGGCAAGCAATGAAGGAACTGGCCAAGCAACTGAAATCGGGGGGCAGCTATGATGCGGACAAGGTCAAGATCAATGCGCTCGTTATCCAACAACACAGTGGTGATTTTTTACTAGACCTTTTCCCTAAAAACAGCACTCAAAAACCTTCTGAAGCGAAGCTGGAGATTTGGCAAAACTGGGCCAATTTCTCAGATATCTCCACCCGTTTGTGGGAAACGGCAGGCATACTTGCCATCGTTTCTCAGTCTCAGGGCGCCCGTCCGCCAGACAAAATGACGAAGAACCGCTCAACTGGGCAAGGCATGACGGCGCAACAGAAGTTTCGGCCCGGTGTAGAACATCTTTTACAAATGCCCCCGCAAGCTTCTTTTATGGAAATGGCCAAAACCTGCAAAGAATGCCACGCGAACTATCGTCAGAAAAAATGAACTGAGAAAATCTTGCTTCACACTCGGCGCTTCGCAAGTTCGCGATAGAGTGCTTCAGCACTGACCCCAATTTGATCGGCAACCTGTTTCCAGGGAATTCGCTTAGGGGCATTGTTGCCATGCCAAATCAGCCAATGGTCAAGCCGCTCAGCAACTGTCTTTTGTGATAAAATTTCGACCTGACTTCGGGTCGACTGGACCTCTCGTGCCAAACTTGCAGCCCACTGCCTTGCTGCTGTCTGATCATCTTCAAGGAGCGCAAGGAATTCCTTTTTGGATATCACATAGACATCTGAGGCCACCTTCGCTATCGCGTCGCAATGATAGGTTTCCGAATAGGCTGATGCTTCCGCCAAGACAGATCCCGCCAGTGCGCGTTGAAGTACGATGGCCGCACCATCCTGCTTAAAGCGGGTTAACTCGATGATCCCTGTATCGACAAGATACATCGATTCCACGGCATCATCCTGACAGAACAATTGGCGGTGCTCTTGCAGTTTCTGACGACCATTCGATTGTGCTCTTATTTTTTCTAAGAATTTTTGGTTCATGATAATGATCATGATCTATTTCACCAGACTATGGCAAACTTTGGATCCCGCAACACAATAGGATCGCAGCTTAAAATGACGTATACAAAAATTTCCCTCGCTCTTTTCATTGGATCAATGTTCGTGAAGAACACAGCGATGGCCCATGAGCATCAAAAATCAATATATGCGGGAGAGGAAACCCGCTCAATCAAGAGCCTGTCCGCCAAAGACATTGATGAGTTAGAACGTGGCGGCGGTTGGGGCCTTGCTAAAGCAGCAGAACTTAATGGCATGCCCGGCCCTGCTCACCTTCTGGAACTGAAAACGGAGATTGCCCTGACAGATCAACAAGTCAGGCGGATCACGAACCTTTACGATAGCATGAAAACCGAAGCAATCCGCCTGGGCACCCTGTTAATTGATCATGAACGCACACTAGAGAAACTGTTCAGGACAGGGTCCGTAACGCCCGTTAGTCTGAGGGCGGCCTTGCAGGATACTTCAGATGCGCGAATGCAGCTTAGGTATACGCATCTGGTAACCCACTTAAAATCACCCCGCATTCTTTCGAAAGCGCAAATTAACACATACAACCAACTCAGAGGTTATTCCAAAGCAACCCCCTGCCAACAGGCCCCGAACGGTCACGACGTCAATATGTGGCGAAACCACAACGGATGTAACTAAAGCTTGAGGTGCCTCAATTAATCCCCACCGGCTTGTTGTTGTACTTGTTCAATTCCCTTTAAAACGACAGGTGGTGACAACGGTAACGAGCTCATTGTCTGACCAATCGCATTTTCTACTGCATTGGCGACCGCTGCCGGAGCAGATACCAGACACGGCTCGCCGACACCGCGAACGCCATAGGGATGATTAGGGTTCGGTACTTCAACCAGGACCGTATCAATCATCGGTACGTCCGAAGCGACGGGCATGCGATAGTCCAGAAAGCCGGTATTCTGAAGACGCGCCTGATCGTCATAGATATAGGCTTCGTTCAATGCCCAACCGATCCCCTGCACAGCGCCGCCCTGCATTTGTCCCTCGACATAGTCGGGCGAAATGGCGCGGCCGACATCCTGTACCACCGTATAACGGATCGGTGATACAAAACCCGTCTCCGGGTCAATTTCCACATCAACCAATTGAGCACTAAAGGCGGCACCGACGCCACCCGCATTAATTTCCGAGTGCCCGGCAATTGCGCCGCCCATTTTGGTCGCCATGCCAGCCAGTTCCTTCATGCTTAACGCCTGAAGCCCACTATGCGACGTTGATGGAACCGCTTGTCCGGCTTCCCAACTCACATCTTCGACTGGAATTTCCCACTTCTTGGCAGCAAGCGCGCGCAATTTCTCGATAATTTCCCGGACTGCATTAACAACGGCCATTCCGGTCGCGAAGGTGGTTCGGCTACCAGCCGTCAAGTGACTATAGCCCATCGATCCGGTGTCTGCGACGATCGGTTTAATCAGCTCGATATCAATACCCAACTCTTCAGCAGCCATCACCCGCATAGATGATCGCGACCCGCCAATATCAGGATTACCTGTTGCGACCGTTACTGTTCCATCATCCTGGAGATGTGCTGCGACACTGCTCAGGCCGCCGCCATGCATCCAGTATCCCAATGCGAAGCCACGGCCCTGATTTTTGCCCAGTGGCGACAGGTAATGGTCATGGTTTTTGACTTTTTCGAGCACGTCAACCAAACCAATCTGTCCGTATTTGTTCCCCATCAGGCTTTCATCACCTTCCCGGACGGCATTCTTCATGCGCATATCAACCGGGTCCAAGCCCAACTTAACGGCCAATTCATTGATCGCCCCTTCAGCCGCATAAGCCGCCATCGGTGCACCGGGCGCACGATACGCGGCGACTTTCGGACGGTTTACGCAGACATCATGAACAGTCGCCCGCGCATTTTCGATGGTATAGGAAGAGAAATATGTA
Organism: Rhodospirillales bacterium; assembly: GCA_048262655.1. GTDB lineage: Bacteria > Pseudomonadota > Alphaproteobacteria > Rhodospirillales > Casp-alpha2 > JABMNT01. The sequence continues at coordinate 338,924 of JBLXEY010000001.1, forward strand.
TCAACGGCACGGCCAATCGGCGCTCCTTTGAAAGCACCCGCTTGATACCAGGTCTCCGCATCAGCAGCCGTAATGGTACCGTCTTTTTTCGCACCCATTCTGATGCGCGTCCGGCTGCCGACCGTCGGGCCACTGGCCCTGAACACTTCGGTGCGAGACATCACCATGCGAACTGGACGTCCCGTCATTTGCGACAAGCGAATGGCAACAGGCTCGCCATAAACCGTATTTTTGCCACCAAATCCTCCGCCAATTTCTGAGGCTGTGACGCGAATTTTTGCCAAATCCATGTTCAGCAGCTTGGCGCACAAGGCACGAATCACAAAATGCCCTTGAGTTGTCGTCCACAGTTCGACGCAGTTATCCTCTGACGCCGTGGCAATACAGGCCAAAGGCTCAATATAACCCTGATGGACTGGTTCTGAAGTAAACTCGCGCTCGATCACCATGTCCGCTTCGGCAAAACCTTTTTCCAGATCGCCCCGGTTGCCTGTGATTGAACGAAACAAATTGGACGGCTTTTCACTTAGCCCTGAAGGGCTATAGGTAAACTGATCCTCATGCAAAATTGGCGCGTCAGGCCCGGCGGCTTCCATAGGATCGAGAACATGCGGAAGTTCTTCATACTCGACGTCAATGAGCTTTATTGCTTCACGGGCAATCCGCTCACTTGTCGCCGCGACTGCCGCAACGGCGTGACCATCATAAAAAACCTTATCACGGGCCATAACATTACGCGAAATGTCATGCATGTCGTTGATGATCGGCGCGTAGGGCGGGGCCGACAATGGGTGATCCGGAATTTGAGCACTTGTCAGGACAGCTTTGACACCCTTCATGGCACTGGCTTTGCTCGTATCAATTGAGACAATTTTTGCATGTGCATGCGGGCTACGGAGAATTTTCCCGTACAACATCCCCGGAACGGTCATATCGTCGCCGTATCGGGCACGACCGGTCACCTTATCAACACCATCTGGCCGCCGCGTCCGCTTGCCAACCCATTGGTAATTCGTCGTTGAATTTTCGTTTGTCATTATCCGTTCGCCCTCATTTCTGCCGCTGCATCCATTACCGCACGTACGATTTTATCATAACCGGTGCAACGGCACAGGTTTCCTGCCAACCCAAAACGGACTTCTGTCTCCGTCGGGTCCGGGTTCTTTTCTAGAAACGCTTTCGCCATCGTCAAGATGCCCGGCGTACAGATACCGCACTGCAAAGCCGCATGGTCGAGGAACTTTTGCTGTAAAGGATGCAGGGTGTTACCCTTGGCCATCCCTTCGATTGTCTCAATCTCAGCACCTTCAAGCTCTGCACCCAATACCAGACACGAATTCACCGGGCGGCCATTTACAACCACCGTGCAAGCACCACAATCGCCGCTACCGCAGCCGTTTTTAGTGCCCGTCATTCCCAATTCAGTCCGTAAAACCTCCAGTAGCGTTTGGCCCGGGTGGCAGCTGAAATCGACCTCGTCGCCGTTGATATTTGTGGTAATCTGAAGTTTAGCCATTATCTGCTCTCCGCTCTTTGCCAGGCGATCTTCATCGCCCTACAGGCCAGAACGCCTGCCACTTTTGTTCTAAATTCTATCGTTCCACGCTTGTCATCAATCGGCGCGCAAGCATCATTAGCGGCTTTCGCCAGCGCCTCCAGGACCGATCCGTCGAGTGTCTGTCCGACCATTATGTCGGATAGGTTCTCGATCAATCTGGCTGTTGGAGCAACGGCGCCCAATGCCAACCTTGCACTGGCGCACCTACCATCAGCGGTCAATGCAACACTCGCACCGGCGCCGACGACGGCTATATCCATTTCTGTTCTCGGAATAAATCTCAGATAGGCATCGCCAAAATGATCAGGCTGAGCAGGCAGTAAAATGGACGTCACAAATTCACCCGGCGCCAGACAAGTTTTTCCTGGACCAACAGGCATATCCTCGACGGCTATTTCTCTGACGCCGCCGGGTCCAGCGATGGCGACTTTCGCAGCAGCAGCAATTAAGGCGGGAACACTATCGGCAGCCGGTGATGCATTGCACAGATTGCCGCCAATGGTCGCCCGCCCCTGCACCTGGTATGAACCTATCAGTTCAACCGCTTCAACGACACCGGGCCACAAGGCAATGAGTTCCGCATGCTCGCCGAGCTCTGCCCCAGTCACAGCAGCACCAATGCGCGTGCCATCGGCACCAATCGTGATTTCCCGGGTCTCTGCGATTCTTTTTATGTCGATGAGCAGTGTGGGCTCGATCATTTCCTCATTCATTTGAACAAGCAAATCCGTACCACCGGCAAAAATTTTGGCCGTTTTTCCTTCCGCTGCCAAAAGTGCCACGGCCGCTTCAGTCGATTGCGGAGATTCGTATTTTAATTCAGCCACAGTACCCATTCTCCCTAAAATTCGTAACCATTCAGAGTATAAAGTTACGCGCCATTTTATAAACTGTATACCCAAAATTTTCCGGATTAGGGCGCGTCTGAACCTAACAATTGTGAATTTTTTTCTCAATACGCTGCAAAAGCTGCAAAATGAGGATCTTGGTGCAGAATGAGGCTCGTAAAACAGAGATACCTCGATGGGATTGATAAAGATCAATGCCGCCAACGGCATTCCCGCATAAGTATTAAAAGATAAAACTAATTAGCTTGAAGTAGCATTCGTTGTTGAAACGATATCTTTTTTCAAAATCGAGATCGGAGATTTGATATGTTTAATACACCTTCCCTTGTCGTACGGATCGCAATTGGAAAAGGCATTGGTTTGATAGTTGGCCTTATAGGGTTAATCCTGTTGCCCTATGTCTGGCCAGAAGCTGACTGGTTTATTCGTTGGGGTGTTCTGTTTTGGTATATAACTTTGGGTGCTATTATTGGAGTCTTTGGTGTCTTCACAACGCATCCCGTTTTACATCTCCCTCTGCCCTGGTGGTTTCGCGCACCTTTGATCGGCGCCTGGATGAATTTTGTTCTCGTGTTTTTCGCCCATGAGGTTATGTCCAACATGCTTGTCTCCTTGTTTGGTATTAATAGTGTGATGTCGTCTCCTTTTTGGTTTGCCGCGGAAGGCGCGATCATTGGATTTATAATGGGCTACTTTGCGACCCGCTTTGGCGGCGAAGGCCCGGAAACGGTAGGCAGTTAAAAAGCCATATCAGTCCGGTCTTCTGTCTTGCGGGCATCGGGTGGCAGACATTCTCGAGACCGCAGCACGTTAATATCCGCTGGCCGCGTGTCGTCTGGTCGGTGCACTAAGATGTGGGCTCCGGTTCGAACACAACAGGCTTTTCCCATACGGCGTAAACAATGCAGCCTTCTGGACTTTCGATGCTGTGGGCGGTCCCCGGCGGATTTATCGCAAGATTTCCGACATGGTGTTCGCCATATTCGTCAACCTGACTGCCTTGCAAAACATATATATGCTCAAAACCCGAATGACGATGACGGGGGACGCTGGCGCCCGGCGCATACTTCAACAATGCGGCCGATGGACTGTCATTTTCATTTCGATATAGCCAGTGAACGTCGATACCATCCCTGAAAAACTCCCATGCTTCGGGATCATCTATGATCTGTTGCAGATCGATTGAACTCGGTTGAGCGAAAGTCATTTACTTTTCTCCAGTTCTTTTGCAACTTGTTCTGTGGTCGCGGTCCAGCCAACGATGGCGCCCTGCGCACGGATCATATCAAGGGTCGCGGCCTTAAATTCTGGGAAATAGCTCTCTGTTGCATCTTCGACCAACAAGCACTCGTAGCCGCGATCATTGGCCTCGCGCATGGTTGTCTGCACACAAACTTCTGTTGTGACTCCGGCGAATAACAGATGCGTAATCCCTTGTTCTTTGAGGTGCTGTGCAAGCTCGGTTGCATAAAAGGCCCCCTTCCCCGGTTTTTCGATCACCAACTCACCTGCAAGTGGCGCCAGTTCTGGAACGATATCGTTGCCCGGCTCTCCCCAAACAAGGATCCGGCCCATGGGACCAGAATCACCAATCTTAAGATCTGAGTTCCCCCGTAATCTCTTTGCAGGTGGGCAGTCGGAAAGGTCCGCTCTATGCGCTTCTTTGGTATGTATGATGGCCATACCAGACGATCGGCAGGCGGCAATCAGCTTCGCAACCGTTGGCACGATTTTCGCGACCAAGGAAACATCGTTTCCGAGGACGGCACCAAATCCTCCTTCTTCGAGAAAATCACGTTGCATATCAATCACGACCAAAGCCGTATTCTTCACTTTGAAGGAATAGGGATAGGGCTGAGCGTCCAAAATGGTCATTTAAGGTTCCTAGTGTCCAGCCATATACCGACCGATTTCCATGCGATCAGCGTCGGCGATTGGCGTTTCAAAAACAAACTGCCCTTCTGACATCACAATAATCCGGTCCGCCATTTTGAGCAGTTCATCCAGATCTTCACTTACCAACAAAATGGCTGCCCCCTTGTTCCTGGCTTCCATGATCTGCGCGTGGATGTCAGCTACAGCAGCAAAATCGAGCCCGAAGCACGGGTTAGCTGTTATTAAAATTTCGACATCGCCAGACAGCTCTCTGGCCAAAACCGCCCGCTGGATATTGCCACCGGATAATTGCCGAATTTCAGCATCAGGTCCCGAGGTCTTTACGTTGTATCGGTCAATTAATGTCTGGGCGGTTTTTTCGAAAACACCCGACTTTAGCCACCATCCCCCAACGGTAAAATCAGGCAAATCAAAATTTCGGAACGCCATATTCTCTGCAACGCTCATATCACCGACACAGGCATTTCGGATGGGCTCTTCCGGCAGGCAAAAAACTTTGTGTCGCCTCATTTGTTCCCGGCTTGCCACGAACTCTTCTTCATGCAGCGTAACACGCCCTCCGGACGAAGGACGCTGCCCCGCCAGCACTTGCACTAACTCTGATTGACCATTACCGGAAACCCCTGCGATGCCGACAATTTCTCCCGCACGGACAGCGAGTTTTAGTCCACTCACAGCCACCACACCGGAATCGTTCTCTGCCGAAAGCTCTTCAATTTGCATCTTTACGCTCCCGATATCTCGGGTCTCACGTTTCTGCTGGTCGACAATGTCTTCGTCGCCCACCATCATACGTGCCATATCTTCCGGTGACAGGTCGCGCACCGTCCCCGCCCCCATAAGGGCACCATTCCTTAGGACGCTAACGTTATCGGCGAACGCCATGACCTCCCGAAATTTATGCGTAATAATAAGTACAGAGACGTCACCGGCCTTAGCCAGATCGCGGACAAATCCCAATACTTCATCAGCTTCCTGCGGCGTTAAAACTGACGTGGGTTCATCAAGAATGATAAAACGGCTATTCAGGTAAAGTTGTTTTAGAATTTCGACCTTTTGTTTTTCACCCGCTGCAAGTTCAGACACACGCGTATCAAGTGGCACGTCAAAAGGGACGGTTTCAACAAATGCAGACAGATGCGCCCGTTCTTCTTTCCAATTTACAATCGCTGGCACAAAAGGCCGCGACATCACAAGATTTTCCAGCACTGTCATCGCCGGGACCAACGTAAAATGCTGGTAGACCATGCCTAAACCCAGTTTCAGCGCGTCTCTGGGGCTCGGTATCGGACGTTCTTTATTATCAATAAGAACGCTTCCTTCATCCGCTTGATAGTAACCCATAATACATTTCACGAGCGTACTCTTGCCTGCCCCGTTTTCCCCGAGCAGCGCATGCACGGTACCGGCTCTCACTTTTAATGAGACATTGTGAAGAGCCGTAAAATCACCGAACGTTTTGGTGACTCCAATAACTTCCAGGTCCAACGCTTTTATGGAATTAGTCGTTTGCGATGATCCGGTCATTTGCCCTCTAGGATTGCCCGAAGTTTACCAGAATCGGAAACGGAGCCAAAAACCCCACCTTGCATTTTAATCATCTTGATTGCGTGGTCATGGTTGCCCTGATCGGTCGCACCGCAGCAATCTTCAAGAACAAGGCACTCGAACCCACGGTCATTGGCTTCACGCATGGTCGTATGCACGCAAACATCTGTGGTAATACCAGTCAGGACAATATTTTCGATCCCGCGTGTTCTCAGAATAAGTTCCAGGTCCGTTGCACAAAAAGACCCCTTGCCTGGTTTATCAATGATCGGCTCCCCGTCCTCAGGATATAGCTCTTCAATAATATCCCAACCGGGTTCGCCACGGATCAGGATTTTCCCACACGGGCCAACATCGCCGATACCGGCACCGATTTGTTGTGAACGCCAGCGCTTGTTTGCCGGCAAGTCTGATAAATCCGGACGATGCCCTTCCCGTGTATGGATGATCAAATAGCCAGCTTTCCGCATTGCGGCCAGGACAGATTTAATGGGTTCGATTGGTGCTCGGGTTAACGACAGATCATAACCCATCGCGTCGACATAACCACCAACGCCGCAGAAGTCCGTCTGCATGTCGATAATGATGAGGGCCGTATTGTCCGGGCGCAAGTCACCATTGTAGGGCCATTTATAGGGGTCCGCATCGATATATAGTTCAACCATTTTCTACCTCTAAAAATTTTCTGTTTGGCGCGGGGAACCCGCACGATGTCCCGTCTTTAAATTTCACCTCATCTTCCCAGAGCACCTTATATTCACCTTTGGCGAGGTCTTGCATGTAGGTATACGGGCAGTCCTGGGCACCGTCCTTAACCGCGACATATCCCCGATGGCCAAACTGATAGATGTTGTTTTCAACGCTCCAATGACTTCGCGCTTCCCGCACCAAATCCGGTCTGACTTCCGCCGTTATAATTTCATCAGGACGACCGCCACCTTGAGCGATAATCGTTCCGTCAAAGTTCACGATCATACCTTCACCCATTGAATCAAAGGTTCCATCCGAGCCACACATGCAGACGCTCGCTGTCACCATCAGATTGCAAAAGGAATTAGACTGGTTTGTAAATTTCCAGCTGTCACGGATCGGGGCCGTATAACCAGCTGTACGGATCATGATTTCAGCGCCCTTGTAAGCGCACTCCCGCGCCATCTCCGGGAACATTCCGTCATGACAAATAATCAATCCTATTTTACTTCCCTTTGGGCCGGTACAAACGGGAATACCCAGATCGCCAGGTTCCCAAGGCTCAACCGGCACCCAGGGGTGCATTTTTCGGTAATAAAGTTGAAGTGCTCCCTGATCATCGATGATCAGTCCGCTGTTATAGGGATAGCCATTTGGGTTTTTCTCCATTATCGAAAAACACCCCCAGATCGCATTTTCCTTACAGGCTGCTTTCAGGGCCTCAACTTCCGGTCCATCAAGCGAACACATAATTTCAGGATTGATGTCCATCGATAAGCCGTGCAGCGCATATTCCGGAAAGACGACTAAATCCATGGTCGGCAAATTTCGCCGTGCCTTCGCAACCATTTCAACAACCTTTGCAGTCTGGTCCGCCAAATCCTGTGGTGTTTTGACAACAGGGAGCTGGAGTTGAACCATACCAAGAACAACACCCTCCGGTGATTTATTTAGTCCCCCTAAACCGCTCATGCTGAACTCCTTCCGTTTACTTCAGTTGACCACTCATTTGACGCTGAGTTCCCCCGGTGCGTCCTTTAGGCTGTATTTTGCCGATGATGTTGAAATCATGATCCCCAAAGTCAAAATGTAGGGAATGGCGTAAAATAAGTAGTAGCCCTGGTTAATACCGACCGACTGCAGGGCCGGGCCAAGGGCGCCGGCACCGCCGAATAACAGGGACGCCCAGAGACATTTAACGGGATCCCAGCGAGCAAAAATGACCAGAGCAACAGCCATCAGGCCTTGGCCGCTAGACAAACCCTCGTTCCAGCTTCCGGGGTAGTACAATGATAAAAAGGAACCGCCCACGCCGGCAAGGAAACCTCCGACGGCCGTCGCGCAAAACCGAATTCCGTTGACGGAATAACCCATCGATTTCGCCGCATCCGCACTATCGCCGACCATCCGAACAACCAATCCCCAACGCGTGTTATTCAGCGCCCACAGAAGGGTTGGCGCCAGAATAACACCGATAATAAACAACACGTTGATCTGAAGCGCGGCACGTATTTGCGGAACATCACTCCACCAGCCAAATTCTATAGATGGAAGATTTGGCGCTTTTGGCTGGACAAAGGGCTTACCCAGATAGAAAGCCAAACCGGTGCCCAGCAGCATAATCGCGATACCGACGGCGATGTGGTTGACCTTAGGCAAGCCACAGGCAAGCGCATGTAAACCACCAAGAGCTGAACCGACGAGACCTGCCGCAAGAACGCCGAGCCAAGGGCTTCCAGACAGAAAGGACACCCCGTAACCCGCCATGGCACCCATCACCAGATTTCCTTCCAGCCCCAAATTGACCCGGCCGCTACGTTCGGTCAAACACTCCCCCATGCTGACAAATAAAAACGGTGTACTGACACGAATGGCACCCGCAGCAATAGCCAGCGGAACGCCCCATAGACCTAGCCCCGCCTCATCCATTTGCAACGACCCCTTTCGACTTGAAGAACTGAAGACGTCCCTGGAATGTCTCAAAGCTAAGCAGTACAAGGAAAATCATCCCCTGCAGAACCATTACAGATGCATCTGGCAGTTCCAGCCGGCGCTGCAAAAGACCGCCGCTTGCATCAATACCGCCAAACAATATTGCAACGGGGATCACGGCCAATGGGTTCTGTCTGGCTAAAAACGCAACCAGAATCGCTGTGAACCCATACCCGGACGCCAATGATGCGTTCGCCGAACCATGGACAGCTGCGACTTCTATCATCCCGGCAAGGCCAGCCGCCGCACCACCGATGGCAAAGACAACGACCGTTAGGGTGCCAACACTTAGCCCCATCATCTTAGCCGCACGGATATTCCCACCCGTCATACGCGCGGAAAAACCGAAAGTTGTGTGAAAAATAAAGATATAGGTGGCGATACAAAAAATAATACCAAAGCTCACGCCCCAATGGATATCAGATCCGCCAATGGTTCCAATCATCAAGTCTTCGGGAAGTGGCAAAGTTGATGGCTTATTGAGGCTTGCCGGATCCCGCATGGGGCCTTCAACAATATGATTAAAGACCGCAATCGCGATATAGGTGAGCAGCAGTGTCGATATTGTCTCGTTGACACCACGATAGTGGCGCAAAAACCCGGCGAATCCGATAAGCAGTCCGCCGCCTAACATGGCGGCTATGACCATGCCGATTTGTGAAAACAAGGGATAACTGGTTGGCAAAAACAGGCCGGCAGCAGTGCCTGCCAACCCGCCCAAAACCAGCGCCCCTTCGCCGCCGATGACAACCATTCCCATTTGCGCCGGCAGCGCCGTACAGAGCGCCGCCAGAATAAGTGGCGCCGCACGCAGTAGCGTGTTTTGCCACGAAAACCAGGTGCCAAAGGCGCCGCGATACATCAGATAATAAACATCCAGAGGGTCAACACCGGCGGTCGCGACAAAGGCACCAAACAGGACCATAGACGTCACAATCGCCAAGAGCGGTATCACCAAAGCTTCCAGCTTCTTTTTTGGCTTAGGCATCCCTACCGGGCCTTATGTGCCGAGATCAATTAATTGCATCCAACTAAGCTTTGACTGAGCCAATAACCCCCTCAACCAGATAATTCATCTTTTCCAGTTCTATGTTTGTTTGCTCCAGACCTGACCCCGATGGAATAACTGTATTCCCGACATTGTCTTTCAAGCCGCCCTTATAAAGAACGACCCCACCTTTCATGAAGCCTGCTTTGATTGCATCGGCATTTTTGCGGGCTTCGGCTGAAACAGCTGGACCGTAGGCGGAAGTCTTGACAATGGCTTCCTTCAATCCACCCCGAACGATATTAGCGATGGGCTTGCCGGCCATGTAATCACTAATCATTTTGGTATAGGTTGCGGGCCAATCCCACTCGGCACCCGTCAGATACATTTCCGGAGCAAGCGGCTCCTGCGATGCGTGGTACCCACACAAGTACATGCCTCGTTTTGCCCCAGTTTCCATAACAACTTTAGGTCCATCGACATGGCAAGTGACAACATCTGCCCCCTGATCAGCCAAACTATTTGTCGCTTCGGCTTCTTTAATCGGCATCGACCACTCGCCGGTAAAGATCACCTGGGTCGTGATACTTGGATCAACCGAGCGTGCACCCAAGGTGAAGGCGTTTATGTTGCGCAAGACCTGTGGAATGGGTTTAGCGGCAACGAAACCAAGCTTTTTGGTCTTTGTCGCATAAGCAGCGACAACGCCAGATAAATATTGCGCTTCGTCAATATAGCCAAAGTAGCTATGCGCGTTCTTTGGGTGGTCATCACTCCACAAACCACCAGAATGCAGGAATGTGACGTCTTCGTATTTTTTTGCAAGCTTCAAAATATGTGGATTGTAATAGCCGAATGATGTCGGAAATAACAACGTGGAACCATCCAGATTGATCATGCTTTCCATTGTTTTTTGCACGGCAATGGTTTCAGGAACATTTTCCTCCTCAACCACTTTTACCCCGGATATTTTTTTCACCGCGGCGGCACCTTCGGCATGCGCTTGATTGTATCCAAAGTCATCACGAGGGCCGACATAAATAAATCCGACAGTTAAAGTCGACGCGGCAGCATGGCGAAATGGCGTTGACGCTAATGCGCTGGCAGCGCCAACAGCCGCAGCACCACTTAAAAATCGACGACGGTTCAAAGTATAGGTCTTAGACATTGCAGTTCTCCTGGTAGCGTTCAAACAAGCCCCTGAGCACGTCAGACGGCATCAACAAATTCTCATAGGGAGAAGTAGACCAGACCCAACCGCTTCGAAATACTGCTAAAAATGTCTCATAACGATGCAGTAAACGCATCACTAATATCTAAATAATTGATAAACAACAATAAATATAAATTTTACGCAATCGCCATCTTGATTCTTTCGCCTATCGTACGACGCCAAGTGTTCCTAAACACAGCATTGCGTTTAGTCGCTACCAAAACGGGCAGCGAAGGACTCGAGTAACTGATTGGCAAAACGAGCGGCAGCAACAGGCAGGGTACGGCCGTGTAGTTGTCCAAAATAAAGGACACCCGGGGGCACGTCGCGCTCATCAATCGGCCGGCTGATAAGATCGTTTGTCCCGTTTCGAAGGGGAAGACCGATTGGAATCTGAAAAGCGAGTATATCTTCCTCAAGCGCATGATGGATCAGAAAATCGAAACTGTCTGATTCGACCGATGGTTTTAACTCAAGAGACGTTTGCCGAACCGCCGCCTCAAGTAAATGTCGAACACCGATCTGAGATGAGGGCAATGCCAATGGATACTGCAAACACTCACGAAGTCTGAGTTTTTCCTTTTGTGCAAGCTTATGGCCGGTCCGCATTACCGCATGGACAGGCTGTGGCACGGTTAACAGGTTCTCAAACTCCAGCAAACGGATAGGCTCGAACACCAATGCCAGGTCAGCGCTTAGATCAACAATGGATTGTTCAGCTGCGGCACGATCCCGCAACAAGACGCTGAAAGTAACTGCTGGATGGGCCTTTCGGTACAGGGCGATTTGTTCAGGCAGAAAATATGGTAATAGCGCTTGGCTGCACGCAATCGAGATGTGACCGCGGCGCTGACCAGATAAATCTGCGATTTGGCTTTGCACCCTCTCCATGTCTGTCAATTGGGATCGAATATGATGAATGAGAATTTCGCCGGCAGCAGATAGCCGCACGCCACGGGCCAATCGTTCAAAAATTGGCTGCCCCAGTTCCTCTTCCATTGCCAGAATACGTCTATTTAAAGCCGTAGATGTGATTGCCAATGTGTCAGCTGCCTTACGAATGGAACCCGCTTTTGCAACAGCATCAATATAGCGGAGCGGCATAAGGTGTTTCATTTGAGCAGGTTACCTTCAATTAGTGCAATTAATGCAGCAGTATGAGTTAAAATTAGCAGTATTCTGCACAGCTCGCAACTGCTCTAGTGGGGACATTATAGAAACGGTTGTACAGATAATGATTAAAGACCTTCCTTTTGATATTCAAAGATTGCACGCAGCTTATACAAATGGCATTGAAGCTGCGGATGTTATTGCTGAAGCAAAACGACGCCTGGAGCTAACTGCAGATCCAGGCATATTTCTCCATCTGATACCTGATGCGGAGCTGCAGGCAGATATCAATAACTTGGGGGCTTTCGATCCGGTTTCCAAGCCCCTGTGGGGCATCCCTTTCGCCATTAAAGATAACATTGACTCGGCAGGGGCACCGACAACGGCAGCCTGCCCGGCTTATACCTATGAAGCAGATGCCAACGCGTTTGCCGTGGAAGTGTTAAGGAATGCGGGCGCACTTTTAATTGGCAAAACAAACCTGGATCAATTTGCCACCGGGCTTGTCGGAGTCCGGTCCCCACATCCAATCCCAAAGAATGCGGTCGACACGGATCTCGTTCCTGGTGGATCAAGCTCTGGGTCCGCAGTCGCAACGGCACATGGTATCGTCAGTTTCGCCCTTGGCACAGATACGGCCGGTTCTGGACGTGTTCCGGCGGCGCTTAACCGCATCGTCGGGCTAAAGCCGAGCTTGGGGTCGCTCTCGAATACCGGGGTCGTTCCCGCCTGCCGAACGCTTGATACCATATCGATCTTTGCACTTACCGTTGAAGATGCTTACCGGGTTTTTCAGATTGCGGCTGAATATGACGATACCGATGCCTATGCGCGGGTTACCTCGCGCCCCCCTCTGGGGCCTCCGCCACCTTCCTTTCGGGTTGGGATTCCCAATGCAACGTCTCGTATTTTCTTCGGTGATGACGTTCAGGAAGCGTCCTTTAAGGGGGCCATTGATCAGCTCTCGACGCTCGGCGCAGACATCGTTGAGTTGGATTACACGCCCTTTTATGACGTTGCTGAAATGCTTTATGCGGGTGCATGGGCAGCCGAACGACTAACGGTAATAGAGGACATGTTGCGCACACGTCCTGAAGAAATTCATCCGACGACACGTCAAGTTATTGGCTTCGCCGATGGTTTGTCGGCAGCAGACGCCTTTCGCGGTTTTTACAAACTTCAGGAACTGAAGCGGCTGACCGGGCCACTTATTGAAAGCGTTGATTTCTTGTGCGTCCCGACCATCCCGACGTTTTATTCACGTTTCGACCTGGAAGCAGATCCCATTGGCCCCAACTCCAGACTCGGCACCTACACCAATTTCGTAAATTTGCTCGATATGTGTGGCATTGCTGTCCCCGTGGAAGATCGCTCTGACGGCCTTCCTGGTAGCATCACCCTGTTGGCACCGGCTGGGCGCGATAATCAGATCGCTGCCGTCGCCAATACATTGTTTAAAACGTGTAACCCAAAACTTGGCGCAACAGGCTGGTCACTACCAGAACCGGAAACACAAGGCGCAGCCGCTGTAAATGCGGATGAAATCGCCGTTGCCGTTGTGGGTGCTCATATGTCGGGCCTCCCCCTGAACAGTGAACTGACAAGCCTTGACGCGCGGTTTATGTGCAAAACCAAAACCGCAGCGAGCTATCGTTTATTCAGTTTAGCCGGTGGGCCACCAAAACGCCCGGGTCTGATCTTTGATGAAAGTGGTGCCGCTATAGACCTCGAGATTTGGGCACTGCCATCGGCACACTTTGGCGACTTTCTAAAAGGCATACCCCGTCCCTTAGGTATCGGTAGCGTCAAACTTGAGAACGGCACCACTGTTAACAGCTTTATTTGTGAGCCATACGCCATGGCCGACGCAGAAGATGTCACCCGTTTCGGTGGCTGGCGAAATTATTTGCAGACCCTCTAATCAACAATAAAACAAGGAGTTCAAATTATGGATAGACGTGATTTCTTAAAAACAGCCGGTGTCGCAGCTGGTGCGGGCGTTTTGCCCTTTTTAAAATTCATGCCCGCTGAAGCCGCTGGACGGAACAGTACATTGGTTGTTGTCACCGGCAACGGCCCCAACAGCATGGACATTCAGCGTAAGGGTACGAACCGCCCCAGTTATCAGATCGCAGTAAACCTGTATGACCGCTTGGTGGGCTACGCAACGAAGACCCTTGCCAATGGAACCATGATGTATGACTACACGGTTCTCGAGCCTGAAATCGCCGAATCTTGGGTGATCGCCGAAGACGGCAAATCTATTACGTTCAAAATACGTAAAGGAGCCATCTTTTGGGACGGCTCTCCCATAACCGCCCACGATGTGAAATGGTCCTTCGACCGTGCTGTCAGTCTGGGCGGTTTCCCAACCGTTCAAATGAAAGCCGGATCACTGGAAAAGCCTGAGCAGTTTACTGCAGTTGACGACGAAACCTTCGTTATTACGCTCCTGCGACCAAGTAAACTCACGCTTCCAGATTTGGGAGTACCGGTTCCGATTGTGATTAACTCCAAACTCGCCAAACAGCACGCTACAGAAAAAGATCCATGGGCAACAGAATATCTGCATCGCACACCGGCTGGTAGCGGCGCCTTTATGCTTGAGCGTTGGGACCCAGGTCAACAAACGGTCTACAAACGTTTCGACGATTGGAAAAACGGTAAACTGCCGGGTGTCGAGCGAGTTATCATTCGCGAAATCCCATCCGCTTCGACACGACGCGCTCTGCTGGAAAGAGGTGATGCAGATGTGTCTCTCGATTTGCCACCAAAAGATTTTGCTGACTTAAAAGCTTCGGACAAGTTTTCTATTTCCGGTGTACCGATTGAAAACTCGATGATCGCAATTGGCCTCAACTTGAATTTTGAGCCCTTCAAAAGCAAGCAGGTTCGACAAGCCATCGCATATGCCATGCCCTACGATCAGATCTTCAAGCAGGCCGCATACGAACGTGGCGTGCCGATGTGGGGTGGCAAGTCGGCCAAACCGGAAACGATCGAATGGCCGCAGCCGTTTCCTTATGATACAGACTACGACAAGTCCAAAGCTCTTTTGAAAGAAGCCGGATACGCAGACGGATTTGATGTGCCACTCGCTTTCAATCTCGGGCTTGCCCAATGGTCCGAACCCATGTGCCTGCTTCTGCAAGAAAGCCTTGGTAAAGTAGGAATAAAAGTGACGCTCGATAAAATCCCCGGCGCCAACTGGCGAACGGCCGCTTTGGTCGAAAAGAAGTTGCCTATGCATGTGAAAGCGTTTGGCGGCTGGCTAAATTACCCGGATTACTATTCTTTCTGGGTATACCAAAAAGACCGTTTGTTTAATTCCATGAACTACCACAACCCAGAGATCGAAGAGTTGACGGATGCCACGTTACATCTTGAAACTGATCATCCAGACTACGAACCAAAGATCAAACGGATGCTGGAAATCTTTTTTGATGAGGTGCCTTTGATTCCGGTCTATCAGCCTTACCTGGACGTAGCCACGCAGAAGACTGTTACCGGCTACAAGTACTATGCACACAGGCAACTGGATTGTCGGACGTTTTCAAAGACCTAACATTAAGCGTCCAATCAAATGAAACGGTGTTAAAATATGAGTGGAAATAGCAAAATTCGAATTATCGGGGGTCGGCTTCTTCAAGCCGTGCCTTCGGTCATCGGAATTATCATCGTCACTTTTCTTTTAACCCGTGCGCTTCCAGGCGACCCGGCGGTCTATTTCGCCGGGCCCGCCGCGACGGAAGCATCAATCCAAGAAATACGAGAAACGCTCGGGCTGGACAAAAGCTGGCCCGAGCAATTTTTGATCTATGTGAAAGATCTGGCGACCGGCGATTTAGGCGTCTCGGTCAGCACCGGGTTTCCCGTGGCCGAAGAACTGGCACGAAGGCTCCCCGCATCCTTGGAACTGACATTCCTTGCCTTACTCTTTTCGATTTCTGTCGCGATCCCCCTTGGCATTGCAGCAGCGACGCACCCGAACAGTTGGATTGACCAAGTCTGTCGGGTGATTGTTACGGCGGGCGTCTCTTTACCGGTCTTCTTCACTGGTCTGTTCATGATTTATATTTTCTATTATCTGCTTGGCATCGCACCATCACCACTGGGCCGACTGGATATCATTTTTTTATCACCGCCACATGTCACCGGTTTCTATACCATTGACGCGCTGATTGATGGCGATGGCGAAACCTTTACAGCGGCACTTGCACAAATGATCATGCCCGCAATTACGCTTGGAATTTTCACTCTGGCACCGCTCGCACGGATGACCCGCGCTGCCATGCTACAGGTTTTGTCGAGTGACTATATTCGTACTGCCCGAGCATCCGGTCTAAGTCGCTCGAGCGTGCTTTATACCTACGCCTTCCGCAATGCGTTACTGCCGATCTTGACCACACTCGGGATGGTCTTCTCGTTTATGCTTGGATCAAACGTGCTGGTCGAAAAAGTCTTTGCGTGGCCGGGCATCGGGTCATTTGCCATCGAAGCCCTGGTCGTATCTGATTACGTTGCCGTGCAGGGGTTCGTTCTGGCAATGGCCATTCTCTATGTCCTACTGAATTTGACCATTGATATTCTCTACACACTGATCGACCCGCGCGTCGGTCTCAATGATTGAGGGTGCATCATGAATGAATTTATCAAGCACCTTCGATATGTATTAACCGAAAACCCAATCACCTTGATTGCCGGTATTCTGTTTCTTTTGATTTTTATCATTGCCATTTTTGGACCCTGGATCGCTCCCTATGACCCCCTGGCCAGCAACGCGTCCTTAACACTGAAACCACCTTCTTGGGATCATTGGTTTGGTACTGACCAACTCGGGCGTGACGTCTTTAGCCGTGTTTTAGTCGCGACCCGGCTAGATTTAGCCATCGCCGTTTCGGCTGTATCGATCTCCTTTGTCGTTGGCAGTATTTTTGGATCAATCGCAGGATTCTATGGAGGATGGTCGGATGCAATTGTCGGGCGCATGGCTGACACGATTATGGCCTTTCCCCTGTTTGTTCTCGCGATGGGGATTGTCGCGGCAATGGGTAATACAGTCGAAAACATTGTTTACGCGACAGCAATCATTAATTTGCCGTTCTACGCTCGCGTCGCACGAACCGAAGTAAACATCCGTCGCAACGCGGGCTATGTAAGTGCCGCACGGCTCAGTGGAAATTCGGATGCACGCATTTTAGCAACACAGATATTCCCTAATATATTACCCCCCATGATGATCCAGATTTCATTAAACATGGGCTGGGCAATTCTCAACGCCGCCGGGTTATCCTTTATTGGCCTAGGAGTTCGCCCCCCTGCTGCTGAATGGGGCATTATGGTAGCCGAAGGCACCAACTACATTGTTTCTGGAGAATGGTGGCTGGCTCTCTTTCCCGGTCTAGCGCTCATGCTTGCCGTTTTCTGTTTTAACCTGATGGGTGACGGATTGCGGGATCTTGTTGACCCCCAACAAAGGACGTAGCTCAACATGACAAGCATTCCTATTCTGACTGTTGAGAAACTATCTGTTGAATTTCGCACCCGCAACGGGATCGTGACGGCCCTCAACGACGTTTCCTTACAGGTCGAAAAAGGAGAAGTGCTGGGTATTGTTGGCGAAAGCGGCTCAGGGAAATCAGTTACGGCCTATACCGTCATCGGGTTACTAGATGCAGCAGGGCGCACGGCAAACGGCACAGCGTCTTATGACGGCATTAATCTCACTGATGCCAGTGAAACCAGTTTACGGGAACTGCGGGGCCGTGAAATTTCCATGATTTTTCAGAACCCGCGCGCCGCACTGAACCCCATTCGGGCCGTCGGCAAACAAATCGAAGACGTGCTGATCCGCCACGCCCAGGCTTCGGGACAAGATGCCAAAGCCAAGGCGATTGAAATGCTTGAAAAGGTAAAAATTATCAACCCGGCGCAGCGCTACTGGAGTTACCCATTCGAGTTGTCAGGCGGCATGTGTCAGCGCGTAATGATCGCGATTGCCCTTGCCTGTAATCCACGTTTACTGATTGCCGATGAGCCAACAACCGGGCTTGATGTCACAACACAAAAAGCGACGATGGATCTTGTGCAGGAATTGACCCAGGAACGTAATATGTCGGTCATCTTAATCACGCATGATCTTGGCATGGCAGCAACCTATTGTGATCGAATTGTTGTTATGCAAAAAGGAAAAGTTGTTGAAGCTGCACCTGTCGAGCAACTGTTCAACAGGCCCACCCACCCCTACACCAAGAAACTTATTGCCGCTTCACCAGGCCCCCATTCTTCACTAGCAGACCTGACGGCAACGCCAGACGAAATGGATGACGCGGATATAAAGCGTCCAGCTACAACTTCGGTTACAACCAGAAGAGAAAGCGGTTCACATAAGAACCTTTTAGAAGTTATCAATTTGGTAAAGGAATACCCGCAACTTCAAAAGGAGAGCTCCCTGTTTTCCTGGGGCAATAAAGGCAAACAGCAAGAAAACTTTCGGGCTGTCGATGATATATCGTTCACATTGAAGCGCGGTGAAAGTCTTGGGCTTGTTGGAGAGTCCGGGTGCGGAAAATCGACAACATCAAGCATAATCACACGCTTACTTGACCCCACCTCAGGCGATGTCATCTTTGACGGAGAAAACATTACAGCGCATGCCGCGGACAGGTTCGCTTCTTTACCACAACGCACCAAAATTCAGATGGTGTTTCAGGACCCGACTGACAGTTTAAACCCGCGACACCGTGCATTTGATACCATTGCAGGCCCGCTAATCCGGCTTTTGCGAATGAAGGACAAGCAGGAAATTTCTGCAAAGGTGCATGAACTGGCTGAAATGGTCGGGCTACCCAGTCATCTGTTAAACCGGTTCCCACATCAACTATCCGGCGGACAAAAGGCGCGCGTCGGTATTGCCCGCGCCATTGGGGTCAATCCCCTATTACTTATTCTCGACGAGCCGACGTCGGCACTTGATGTATCTGTTCAAGCTGTCGTCTTGCAGCTCCTGGACCGCCTAAAGCGCGAGTTGGGCATGAGCTATATTTTTGTTTCTCACGATCTCAATGTTGTTCGGCTGTTATGTGAACGGGTGATTGTCATGAATCAGGGTAAGATAGTTGAAGCTGGAACTTCAGATGAAATATTGCTCAACCCGAAAGAGGCCTATACCCAAACACTGATCAGTGCCATTCCGCACTTCGAGCCGAGCGCTCAACCGCAGACATAAAAGAGACACAGCCCGGCATCGTGTCAGCTAACCTGCCGAAGCGCCTTGTAAACTGCCGAGTTGTCCAACTCACCATCGCCAACTGTGATCAATCCTTGTAGAATATGCTGATGAACTTGCGCTAACGGTAATTCCTGCCCTGCCGACGCTGCGCAATCGAGAATGATCTGAAGATCTTTATGATGTTGAGAGACTTTAGCCTGCGGGGAAAAGTCCCCGGCTAGCATTTTTTCACCCTTGATATCCATCGCCACCGAATAGGCGGGCGATACCTTGAGAAGGGTAAGAAAAGACGTTAGATCAAGCTCCATTTTCTCGGCAAAAACCAATCCTTCTGCCAGCACCAGACGGTTGAGACCGAGGATCAAATTACTTGCCAGCTTCGCCTTGGCACCGCTGCCCGACGGCCCGACATAGAACGCCTGATTGGCAATAGCGTCAAATAACGCTTCGTTACTGGCAAAGGTTGTCTGTTCACCTCCAACCATAAATAGCGCTTCACGATCTCTTATTTGTTGGCTGGAGCCGCTAATCGGGGCATCCAGATACGTGATGCCCTTTTGCTTTAATCGCTCGGCAAGTGCCATCGCATCATCAGGAGTTCCGGTTGTGGTATCAATAATCAAAGATGGCACTTTACCGCCGCTTAGCAGCCCATCCTCCCCTTCGATCACCTGACAAACGGTTTCCGTGGTCATCAGAGAAAGAATGATTAGGGTTGTTTTTTCCGCGACTTCGCGCAGATTTTTAGCAGTGATGCCACCGCGCTTTTCGTGCGCTCCGCATTGGGCGGGATCGATATCAAACCCCACCACGTGATATCCCCGGGCCAGCAAGTTTTCTGCGATCGCTGAGCCGACAAGCCCCAAACCGATAAGCCCAACAACTTCGTGTTTACCCGTCTGTGGCATATATAAGATGCTCCTGGTTAAACCCCAACACCACGCCGGTCACGGCGTGCCTTCATCTGTTCGGGATCAGGGATTGGATTTGCCGCCAACAGGTCTTGTGTGTAGGTCGCCTGAGGGTTTTCAAATATCTGCTGGACTGTTCCCTGCTCTACTATTTTGCCAGATTTCATAACGATCACGCGGTCTGCGAGTTCTCTGACAACCGGAAGGTCGTGGGCGATAAACAGGTAAGATAAGCCAAATCGGTCGCGCAAATCAGCCAACAAAGTGATGATCTGCGCCTGAATGGAAACATCTAGGGCCGAAACCGCTTCATCACAGATGATTATCTCCGGCTCTAACGCCAAAGCACGCGCAATCGCAATGCGTTGACGTTGGCCACCTGAAAATTCGTGCGGAAACCGATCAATATGATCTGCAACCATACCCACTGCATCCAGGAGTTCGAGCACACGCTCGCGGTATCGGTTTTTTGGCATGACATCTTTATGGATCAGCCACGGCTCGGAGATAATCTCGAACACACTCATCATCGGGTTCAATGACGCGAACGGGTCCTGAAAAACCGCTTGAAACCGCCGCCGCAACAACAAAAGTCGATCTTTTGTGACGCTAAAAATATCTTCGCCATCCAATGTTGCCGTACCGCTAGTCGGCTCAACAAGCTTTAACAGCATGTTTGCAGCGGTTGTTTTTCCAGAACCGGACTCGCCAACAATCCCCAGGGTTTCCCCTTTATACAAATCGAAGCTCACCCCATCGCAGGCTTTGATAAGGGCGCCTGTTTCTTTGGCAAAAAGACCACCTGTAACCCCATAGTGTTTTGTTAAATTCCGCACTTCAAGGACCGGCTTGCGCACCTCGTTCGGCGTCAAAACTTCCCGATAGGGGCCGCGTCCTGGAATGGCATTCATCAAACGTTGCGTATAGGGGTGCTTGGGTTTGGCGAAAACATCATGCACCATCCCTTGTTCAACAATTTCACCCTGGTTCATAACGATTAAGCGATCCGCAACCTCGGCAGCGACACCCAGATCGTGTGTAATCAGGATCAGCCCCATATTTCTTTCATTTCTGAGTTCAATCAGCAAATCAAGAATTTGTGCCTGGACGGTAACATCAAGCGCTGTGGTCGGCTCATCAGCAATCAGAATATCCGGCTCCAAAGCCAAGGCCATGGCAATCATGACCCGTTGGCGCTGCCCACCCGAAAATTGATGGGGATAATCATGCGCCCGCTGTTCTGCATTGGGCATTCGTACTTTTTCCAAAAGATCAACGGCCTGTTTCCATGCCTCTTCCTTCTCGAAACCCCGATGGACTTTAAAACATTCGGCAATCTGCCAACCGATGGAGTAAACGGGATTTAGATGGGCAAGCGTGTCCTGAAAAATCATCGCAATCTTGTCACCCATCATCACACGACGATCTGATGGAGACAGTTCGAAAAGATTTACGCCGTCCAGAAATGCGGCTCCCCCCCGTATATAGCCCGGCGGACTATCGAGAATCCCCATGACAGCCGATGCACTGACACTTTTTCCAGATCCACTTTCACCAAGAATAGCAATTGTCTCACCCCGAAAGAGTTCAAATTTAATGCTCTTAACCGCATCAAATTCACCAGCACTTGTATGAAACGATACAGACAGATCCTCTACGGTTAACAGGGGAGATGTGGAATTAATCATTGTTACCTCCTGTCACTTCAAGGCGCCAACGTTGAACCGGATCGAGGGCAATACGCACCCAGCCAGACAAAAGGTTTAGAGACAGCGCGGAAAGCATGATGAATAAGCCGGGAAAGAATGCCAACCACCATGCAGTTTGCAGATAATTACGCCCTTGTGCGACCATTAACCCCCATGTGATCTCCGGTGGCTGAATACCAATGCCCAGGAAACTGAGGGAAGATTCACCAAGAATGACCAAAGCAAAATCAACTGTGGCAATCGTCGTTAACGTTGGCAACACCAGCGGCGTTATATGACGAATAAGAATTCTTGGGGTACTCGCCCCCATGACATAGGCAGACGAAACAAATAATCGCTCGCGAATTTCAAGAACTTCAGCACGCGCAGTACGTATATAAATTGGCATCCGGGTCACACCAAGGACCAAAATCAGATTCAGGATACTGGGTCCAAAAACATAGAGCATGACAATCGAAAACAGCAATGATGGAAAACTCATAAGGATATCAGCGAAGCGCATGATAAAACCGCTAAGCCAGCTACGAGAATAACCTGCGAAGATTCCCAAAGCTCCGCCAATAATCATTGACAAAGCAACCGCACATCCAGCAATTCCCAAGGTGTTTTGACTGGCGACAACTAACCGTGAAACCATACTGCGGCCTAGTGCGTCAGCACCCAAAAAATACAACCAGCCGTGCTCCAACGTAAACGGTGGGAAATTCCGCAAACGCAGGTTTAGTTTGGTCGCTGATGCATCAAGAAACAACGGCGCAAAAATCGCAAAACTAAATACGATGACAAGGAAAATGGCCGAACACAGAGCAAACTTATCATTCCATAACAAGCTAATCAGGCGCAAACCACGACTTGGGGATGGCGGTAGAACGGTGGGGGTATCAGATTGATTTATCATCTTTTTAATGCCGTATTCGGGGGTCTAAAACTGCGTACAGAAGATCGACAATGATATTGATCGATAGAATAACAATCGCCGTAACAAGGATCGAAGTTTGAACAACGGCAAAGTCGCGCTGGATCACGGAGTCATACATAAGCTTTCCGATACCCGGCCAGCCAAAGATAGTCTCAATAATCAACGCTCCGTTCGCTATACCTGCAGCAAGGTCCCCAACCACCGTAATAACGGGCAACATTGCATTTCGAAGACTATGAACAAAAATAACGGTGTGTTCTTTGACACCTTTTGCACGTGCCGTTTTTACATACGCCGAGCTTAAAACGTTCAGCATAGAAGCGCGCACGACTTGAACCAACAGACCAAAAGGTCGCAGAATCAAGACACAGATAGGCATGATCCATGAAATAGGCCCATCCATTCCAGAAGTTGGCAGCCAGTTCAACGAAACTGAAAACAACAGAATGGCCATAATCGCAATCCAGAAGTCTGGCGTACTGGCTCCGATCAAGGATGAAATCGAAGCGATACGATCAAAGATGCCGCTAGGTCGATACGCTGCTAGAGAACCGACAATAATGGCCCCAACAAGTGACACTGCAATCGCAACAACGGCGAGTGATAACGTGACCGGGATAGCCTCAAGCGCAACCTCTAACGCGGGACGTTGCTTACGAAGCGAGTCACCCAAATCACCAACCATCACGCCAGAAATAAATCGACCAAATTGTAGATAGGTAGGATCATTGAAACCGTGTTTTTCACTAAATTCTTTCCGCACTTCTTCGGTCGCATCAATGTGCAGATACAAGTTGCCCGGATCACCAGTCAGGCGCGCCGAAAAGAACACTAAGACGAGCAAGACAAACAGAGACAGGAAACTAAAAAGGATGCGTTTTGCCAGATATTTTTGCATGATTTATTTCAGTTGCAAGAAATGAAGCCCCGGTCAGACTTGATTTGACCGGGGCCCGTTTGAGTTTTTAATCAGGTTCGCTTACTTGAACTTGATTTGTGCAATTTGCAGCTCACTGTTCGTGGATATGGACGGCTTGAAGTCCAGGCGTGAATTGACACGCGAGAAACCAACCATATGGAACATTTGAACGTCAGGCACGATGTCCTGATGCAAACGGCGCATCACTTCCTGCCAAAGATTACGACGCTCATCGCCGATCGCGGCACTTGCAGCCGTGATGCCATCATCAACCTGTTTGTCACAGGTCGTCGACTGTGGGCCTTTGCAACCGTATTTGTAGAAGACAGAGAACACAGCGTCGCCACTGTTGTTATCATGCTGACCTTGCTGCAGGACAGGACCGCGGTCTTCTGCATACGGACGCGTGAAGCTTTCAACCCACTGCGAAACCTCAACCATCGTCAACTTAACATTGAACCCAACATCGGTGAGCATGGCATGCATCGCTTCCATGGCTTCAGTTGCGTTGGGGTACATGTTCAAACGACCACGCATGAGGATTTCTGCATCAACTTTTACGCCATCAGCTTTCGCTTCAGCCAACAGAGCCCGCGCCTTAGCAGGGTCATAGGACCATGGCTTAAGAGATGGATTGTGACCATTGATACTTGGCACCACAATCTGGGTCATCGGGACAACTTTCTCACTGAAAATACTGCCGCGCAACGCGTCCAGATCAATCGCATAGTTCATGGCCTTACGGACACGAATGTCATTCAGTGGTGGACGGGTCATATCAATACGAAGACGTGATGTCTCAGAATTGAAGTAACTGAAGTCCAACGATGGGTCAGTCGCATCTTGCAACGCGATGTTTGGCGCGATATCAGCTTCGTTGGTTTTGACCATTGCAGCCCGAACAGCGGACTCACTACGCCAAATATAACGGGCTGCTTCAACCTGGGCTTTTCCACCCCAATATCCGTCAAACCGCTCCAAAACAACTTCCTGTCCTGGTGTCCAGCTTTTGAATTTGTAAGGACCTGTTCCAACGGGATTACGCGTCCCTTTGGCAGCCTGTGTATTCGGGCTGGTAACGGCCATAACGCTCATCAAAGCGGGCAGAATTGGTTGTGGTGCGTCTGTTTTAACTTCTAAAGTCGTTGCGTTAATCGCTTTTGGCATAACTTTGAAGTTAGCGAAGAACTTCAACCGAATTTCACAATCCATTGTCGGATTGAGGTTACGATTGATGGCAATAACGGCCGTATCCGCATTGAAATCGGCCCCATCGTGAAATTTGACACCTTCGCGCAGCGTGAACTGCCATGTCAAACTATCGATCTGTTTCCAGGATGTCGCCAGGCGTGCCTTAACGCTGCCGTCAGCCGGATTGATTTCGGTTAAGGTTTCCGTGATATTCTGCTTAACAACACGGCCGATATTGGAACGTGTCGATTCACACGGATCAATAACATCGGGCTCTTCTGACAGAACAACCGTTACAGTTTTGGACTGCGCCAGCGCCGGCGTATATGCCGACATTGCCAGAGCTGTCCCTAAAATACAGGCACTCAAATATTTCATCTTGGTCTCCTCCGTTTCGTGACGATTTGAATATTCACTGCTTAATTTGGTGAGTTTTCTCACTCTTGTTTTAAATTTTCTGAACGGGCTTTTGTCGCAAATATCCGCGAAGCTCATCTGCAATTCACATTTTAACGGCCGATATTAGTCGAAAGGATGTATATCAAAATCGGCGTATCTAAAATGGTAAAAATTTGTTATTAAATATAACTTATATTAACAAATTTATTTGGACAACATCTGATTTCCTGTCATGTGATAAATTGATATCTCCTGATGCTAACAATCGATCTTCGGCAAGGTCTTCAATGCATCTGCCGATAAAGGAAGATGTGGGGGGCGGATGCGCGCCCATCCTTCGTAATCGTAGCGCCGCGCCAACATCGCTTTGATCGTCGCAATTTGAGGACCACTGTTTGTCATCTCCCGCGCGCTGATAATTTTCTCCTGGGAACGCGCGACCGTGTCGACCTGCGTCGCATCTGCAAATAATCGGTACACTTCGGCCAACTCTGACGCGACAAGATTGCTGGCTGCGGTGATGCAACCCGCGCCGCCTGCTTCAAGAAGCGGCAACATTAATGGATCAGCGCCAGAGAACACTTTAAGTTCCGGGAATTTCTCCCTTGTCGCCTTCATGTGCTCGAAATCTCCAGCAGAATCCTTAATCCCACAAAACACTTTGGGATACGTGTTCGTTAAAGTTTCAATCAATTCAAAGGAGATCGGTACGCTCGACATTTGTGGGATGTGATAGAAAATAATCTTGGGTACATTGTCACCAAGACGATCAACAACAGCGCTATATGCAGCGATCAACCCGTCATCACTGGGTGACTTGTAATAATAGGGAGGCAACATCAGCACCCCGGCAACACCCAGACTATGCGCATGGGATGTCAGTTCGACGGTTTCAACAAAGGAGCAAACGCCTGTACCGGGCAGCAATTTCTCAGCCGGGATACCAGCTTTAATAAGGGCTTCCAAAAGCTCCATCCGTTCGCGCGTCGACAACGAATTCGCTTCCCCAGTCGTCCCCAACACAGCCAATCCGTTACATCCATCTCGCAACAGCTCGGCACAATGACTGGCTAAAGCCGCATGATCGACACTGAGATCAGAGTTATAGGGCGTTGCGACGGCGCAACAGACACCTCCCAAAGACCTAGGCATGAGCATCCTCTCTCTCATCGCTACTCTGGATAAGGTTTTGAGCATAGCTAAGCGTCGCCAGCATGTTCGTGTGATCCGCCTTTCCGGTACCCGCGATATCGAAGGCTGTCCCATGATCAACGGAAGCCCGGTCGATTGGCAACCCGAGCGACACATTCACCGTCGTATCAAAAGCAATCATCTTCATGGGGATGTGCCCCTGATCATGATACTGACCAACGACAATATCATAGGCGCCTTCAGCAGCTTGCCGATAAACGGTATCCGGTGGAATAGGCCCCGTGACATCCATTCCATCATCCTGCGCCTTCTTAACTGCAGGGCGAATTTGCTCATCATCTTCTGATCCGAACAAACCATGCTCTCCGCAATGGGGATTGAGCCCGGCAACGGCTATCCGAGGTGCGTATATTCCCATCCGCTGCATGTGCCTAAAGGCAACTTGAATCGTTTCAAGAACCCGGTCATAGGTCGCCCGCGCAATCGCTTCACTTAGCGATACATGTGTTGAGACATGAATGACCGACAGCTTTTCCGATGTCAAAAGCATCCAACTGGAAGGCGTGCGCGTTAAATGGGCAAGCAGGCCGGTGTGCCCATCAAACTGATGCCCGGCCAGATTAAGCGCTTCTTTATTGATCGGTGCCGTGGCAATCGCACAGGGCACATCAGAACTTTGGCACAATTCAACGGCACGTACGATACAGCGATAACTGATATCACCACACCTTTTATCAATCACACCAAAATCGGGAATTTCATCAGGCAACTCAGGCTCTATAACTTCTATGCTCTCGGCCTTGCCGTCGCAAGACGTCGTGAAGTCCAGCGAGGTGCCGACGATTTTCTGCGCGCGCTCCAGCACGGATTTCGAACCAACAACCGAAAACCTGGGCATCTGTTCCACCGGCAATTCAGCCAAAGATTTGCAAATGATTTCAGGACCAACACCAGCTGGGTCACCCAGGGTAATAAAGATTTTGCCTCTAGGGGTCATGGCATCAATTGCCCCCCATTGACTTCAATCACTTGCCCTGTGATGTATCCGCTCAACATTTCGTCAGCCAGAAAAAGGTATGCCCCAGCGCAATCTTCAGGCGTTCCCAATCGACCCATGGGGATTGTACCGACGACACTTGCCAATTGCTCCGACGTCGAGTCTCGTTCGTGAAACGGCGTCTTAATGGTGCCTGGCGCTACCGCGTTCACCCGAATTCCCTCGGGTGCCAACTCGCGGGCTAAAACGCGCGTCATCGTGCTGACAAAGGCCTTGGCTGAGCCATATACTCCAACACCCGCACCGCCGCCGGTTCTGGCCGCTATCGAGCTTGTGTTGATGATACAACCAGACCCTTGCTCCACAAACAGAGGGGTCGCCGCCTGGCAGGCATATAGAACAGAGCCAATATTCAGATCAATAACGTTACGGAGCTGCTCTGAAGTCGCCGTCGCAATCGGTGTACGCCCAAACATAGCGCCCGCGTTATTTATCAAGATATCAACGCCACCCATCAACTTGGCAGCACGGGCAACACTGTTTGCAGCCCCTTCGGCCGTTGATGCATCTTCGCAAACCACGAAGGCTTCCCCACCGGATGCCTTAATCTTTTCAGCAATAGCGTCAGCCTTATCGGGATTACTTTTGCACGTTAGACACACCGTTGCGCCCGCCGCCGCATACCGTATCGCCACAGCGGCACCGATTCCTGTGCTTGCACCAACGATTAGTGCGCGTTTGCCGTTAAGCGAAGACATGAGCGTCCCTTCAATTCATCGAAATTCAGTCAAACGCACGCTATATACAAGTTTACATGTTGTCAAATTTATTTCGGTAATTTTCGATATGTTATATTAAGTTATTGTTTTTATTATAATTTTTTATTATATTCTATTTTATACCATATTTGACATGTAATTAATTATCTCCTATCCATAAGACAACCTGGCGCTGACTTGGATACACAACGCCTTGTTGCGCGTGCGTTCGCGGCCATTCCCAGTTGGCCTGAAACCAGCCGCCTTCATACGTTTTATGGGAGTGATCGAAATGCAGAAGACAAAATATACATTTCCAAATCATCGGATAAACCTGTGCTCCTTTTTCCCAACCCTACCAAACAAGCTGGCTTGTGATGGTTGATCTGGACGTTGCTATTGTCGCCGACGATTTAACAGGCGCGTTGGATACGGGCGTGATGTTTGCGAGCCGGGGATACCGCGTCTGTGTGCCCCTTCGTAAAAGGGCCTTTGATCTGCTTTCTGGCGATACTTTCGACATATGCGCCCTGGCAACAAATTCCCGTGATTGCGATGAAACCCATGCCGTAAAAATGGTGCGAAACGACATCCGGCAACTTACAAAATTCAATCCCCGGATCTGGTTCAAGAAAGTCGACTCAAGACTTAAGGGACACATTGGAAAGGAATTATCTGTCTTCCAAGAGGAGGTCGGAAGAAAAAACGTTCTCGTTGTGCCAGCTTTGCCGCGCTTGGGACGGATCGTAAAGGATGGCTATCTCAGTGGGAACGGCATCGAGACCCCCATACACGTCAGAAGCATGCTCGGGGAATCCAAGGCAAACCTGATCATACCCGATTGCCAGAAAGAGAGTGATCTGAACGAACTCATGGCTCAATCCGTGGCGGCACCAAGTGATTTTATTTATCTTGGTGCCAGCAGCTTGGCCGGTGAACTTGCCCAATCGATGCCCCATCGGCACCCGACGCCTGGGCCTGCACCGAAACCCGTCATTGAGGCTCCGGTTATTTTGATCGTTGGCAGTCGTGACCCGATCTCATTGGCCCAGGTGGATCATCTTAGACACAATGCACCAGAAATCGAGCACCTCAAATCACCAAATGGGACGGCTGTAGAACAGCTCACATCGAAAAAAAACGTGCTCCTTCAGTGTTGTTCAGGCAACACTTCGGAACCCAGTCACGACGTTGAAACCCGCTTCGCCAAGACCGCTGCCGAGGTCATCGCAGCAACAGAGCCACGAACGATCATAATAACAGGTGGCAATACCGCGCATAATGTATTATCAGAAATTGGAGTAGAGGCTGTGTCTCCAATAGCTGAATTATTTGCTGGAGTCCCCATGTCACGGACGTTGCGAAGTAAAAAAAGCAGGTTGATTTTGACGAAATCGGGTGGTTTCGGGCAACAGGATATGTTGACCAGAATATTCCGATCTGTCCACACAAAGCAATTTAACAGATTGCGTTCAACCAGCGTCGCGTTCAACACTTACACTAGACGAGATTCTCATGGTTAAAACAGAAAAAAGCAGTCCCTTAAGTGACCGCGTCTTTGATGAAATCGTCACGTTGATTGCCACCGGCGTTTATGGTCCCGACTATCAACTCCCTGGTGAACACGAGCTATCCCAAAGCTATGACGTCTCAAGACCTGTTTTGCGCAATGCTCTTAAACGCCTAAGGGACGAAGGATACGTTTACTCCCGCCAAGGTGTCGGGAGCTTTGTACGCCGACGTTCGAATGGCGCTACAGAATTGGGATATATGCCCGTAGATTCGATAGCCGATATTCAGCGCTGTTACGAATTCCGGATTTCTCTGGAACCAGAAGCCGCTTACTACGCAGCCCTAAGGCGCAATGATGATGTACTCGAAGAGTTGCGAAGCATCCTAAAGAGCCTTGATCAGGCAACAACCAAACAGACCCATCGAGAAGATGCGGACTTCGATTTCCATCATGCAATCGCAGTTGGTTCAAATAACCACTATTTGACGTCTACCATCAAAGCCTTGAAATCACACATTACGGTCGGTATGACCCTGCACGGAAAGTCGCTGTTAGGCCCGATTGGTGGGCTGGAAACAGTTTATGAGGAACATCTGAAAATTTATCAGTCGATTGAATCTGGAAATGCCGATCAAGCCAAACAGCGCATGTTTGCCCATTTATCCGGTTCCCGTGACCGCATGTTTGAAGGGCGCTTGCTGGACTTATCTATGTGAGCTCGATGTAAGAAAAAAATCCATATTCCATTTATGGTCCGCCTCTTTTCGCTAGAAAAAATGTCGACGCGAAAATAATGGCTGCGCCAACAACGGTCGGCAGGGTCAAGACTTCACCAAAAAAGAAAAATGCAAACACCGCTATGATCGGCAAACGCAAGAAATCAATCGGCGCAATGAATGAGGCATCCGCCAGCGCCATAGCGCGTGTTATGATCGCCATATTGATAGCACCAACACCACCTTGGACCGCAAGAAGACTTAACTGCGCCCAACTGGGTTCTGTCCAAAACCAGTAGCAAGGAATTGCCGCGATGGGC
The DNA here is from genome assembly GCA_048262655.1 of Rhodospirillales bacterium. GTDB lineage: Bacteria > Pseudomonadota > Alphaproteobacteria > Rhodospirillales > Casp-alpha2 > JABMNT01. Next base: position 369,502 of record JBLXEY010000001.1, read on the forward strand.
ACCGTTAAGATCAGGTTCCACGCGACCAATGATTCTGTCGAATCTTTGGATGACATCATCTTAAGGATCAATTGTATGACAGCCGCCAGGATCGCACCGGCAACCGCATACAACAGGGCGCTCGACAAATCAGACTGACCGGGTTGTAAAATGACGAAGACCCCGATGAATCCAAATACTACAGCGGTCACGCGGCGAACGGTTAGCCGTTCACCCAGAAACATCCAAGCGCCCAGAGTTACGAAGACGGGCGTTGTAAAGGCAATTGTCGTCACGTCAACAAGCGCTGCTTTTGAAATCGCAATAAAAAACGCGACAAGCGTCAAAAGCTTAAGAGCAGCACGAAGCAAGTGTAAAAAACGATAGTTACTCGCCAAAATTGTTCGGTTCTTAAAAATCCACGGGGCGACAAATAACAAACCAAACAAACTGCGAAAAAAAACGATTACAAAGGGATGGATATCTTCGGTCAGCACACGAACGATAATCGTATCCCCGGCATTTAGAAAAGCACCGATAACCATTAGTCCACCAGCCAGCAAAAGTCGTTGCTCTTGTTTCTGAGGCATCATCGCTTTTGGCTCATCATTTTGCTTAGCCAACCTTCATATCAAGGGTGGTAGGACGTTCAGGAAAAGCCCATAAAATCGGGACCCCCCTCGTCATAGGAAAGTTTCATTTTCAACTTTGTATATATGTTTCGCGAAAAGATGCAAGAAACCGGACGGGACCAAAAACTTTGGCACGTCTTTTTCGGCTGCGTAGGAACGAACTCTAACGCGCCGACATTCGGGAATGGTTTTGGAACGGATCGATGCAGAGATCAGACAGTATCGGACAGTTGCCAAGACATTCTGGAAGTGCCCCAAAAATCGTCCGGATGCTCCATCAAGTGCTCAAAGCCATTATCTTTAATCATACGTGCCGCTTCGTTTTCGATTTCTTCCAGCACTGCAAACTCATCTACCCGTGTTGGTTTACGGCCTTGCATCATGATTTTTCCATCAACAATCACCGTGTCCACATCGGCAGCATTCGCGAAATGTGCCAGTCGCATGACCGGCATGTTAATAGGAACCATATGGGGTTTGAACAAATCGACCAGTATGACATCCGCTATTTTTCCGGCTTCCAGAGAACCCAGTTCATGACCACGGCCCAGTCCTTCTGCGGCATCAATTGTCGCCATCTCAAAGACCTTTCCCGCCGGCATTATTTTTGGATCCTTAAAGTGACGCCGATGGTAATGCATACACTGCGCCATATGTTTAAACATATCATATCCACGGTCCGGTGCACCGGCATCAGAGCCAAGGACGACATGTGCGCCGGCATCGATCAGTTCCGGAACAGGACAACGCCCGGTAATTGAACGGATGGCACTCGGGTTATGAATGATGACAGCTTTGCGCTCGACCACGCCAGCGATATCTTCTTCATTCAGGTCTACGGAATGAGACATCAGTGACCATGGCCCCAGCGTGCCCAGCTTGTTGGCAAACGCCAAAGTGCCTTCCTGATGTCCATCTTGCGTGAAGAGCACATCGTATTTTTGACGGAGGTCCATTACCGGATCGAATATGTCCTTAATGGCGGCGAACTCCAGATCCGCATTTCTACGACCCGGTCCAAACACCGGCCCTGTCAGACAAAAATTGACCCGGCCCTGATGGTGGGTTGCGTTATTTTTCAGAATATCTTCGCAAACTGCCATCTGCTCCGCCAGATCGACATTTCGTTCCGTTCCATCTTCACCGCGTATAAATTTATGAGGATACGGTGGGCGGTTTGGCCCCATGGCAAGATAGGCACGCGTTCCGACTTCCCCCACCGCATCTGCGTAAGCCAACGCATACTCCGGCGTATCATTGCGCAGCAAATCGGTGCCGCCGCCCATCAAGCTGATCGACGTTGTGACACCAGCTTTTAGGCGTTCCAGTGACGCGAGACGCGCTTCTGCCTGCCAGAAGGATGCTGATGATCCAAGGGCGTATAGTTTCAGGCAGGCATCAACCCAAAGACTGCCATCGCCGCTGCCAAAGGTTTTTACCATCGAATGTCCCGCATGGCCGTGGCTATCGATCATCCCCGGCATAACGGCCATACGGCGCGCATCAATGACCTGAGCAGCCGTATTTTCAACAATAGGGTCATCAGCACTGCCCACTGCAGAGATCCGGCCATCGCGTAACCACACCCAACCGCCTTCAAGGACCCGACGATCCGCATCCATTGTGATAACAATGCCGTTCTTGATCAGTATTTCACTCATTCTGTTGTGCCTTTACCCTTTGACGTTAATTGTTCCGGATCATTCTTGATGAGCCACTCTTCATAAGTTGGCCGTGGAAGCTGAAATTGATTTTCTGTTGTCACGTAGTAGTCACCATGCAACCGCCCCAATGGTTGATACGTTGTGTTATCGATATAGAGTGTCGTTGGATCGATGCATTCGTCTGCTATAGTCATGTGCACAACCTCTCCGAATAGAATGGAACGATTGTCGTAATCAATAATCCGCTCTACCTTGCATTCCATTGAAGCGGGAGACTGCGCAATTCGGGATGGCCGGACCTTGATGCTGGGCACATAACTGAAACCCGCTTTTTCGACTTCGTCATCCTCAGGCGGGAATTCCACAGCCGTCGTAATCATCCCTTCACCGATATCCCGGTTCACCATGTTGACAACGAATTCGCCCATTGTTTGGGCATTGTGAAGCGTATCTTTTGGTCCTCCCGTTAGTCGATTTTGAATACCTACGATAATAATTGGCGGTTCATCGCCAAAAACATTGAAAAAACTCATGGGAGCCGCGTTTCCAATTCCATCTGGAGATACGGAGGTGATCAATGCGATTGGCCGCGGCGCGACAACGGCACACAACAACTTGTAGCGCTCTTTTTTTGTTAATGTTTCAAAGTCAAATAACATTATGTATTTTTGTTCCTTTGTTATTTTTTATCGAGTGGGCAAGCGGCCCTCTTCGACCGCATGGCAGGCAATTTTAGTTTTTTTGTCGACGGCCCGCATTATAGGCGCCTCAGTACAGCAACGATCATCCGCCAAAGGACATCTGGGATGGAAAGCACAGCCTGTAGGCGGTGTAATCGGGTTTGGCACTTCACCGGCGACGGGCAACCGTTCTCGACCGCTCATCTCAAGATCAGGGATCGTATCAAGCAACAATCGGGTGTAAGGGTGGCGGGGATTCTGGAAGATATTGTCTGCCGGCCCCACCTCCACGAGGCGCCCCAGATACATAACACCCAGATGATCGGAGATATAATTAACGACAGCCAGATTATGACTGATAAACAAATAGGTAAGACCAAGTTCACTTTGCAATTCCTTCATCAAGTTAAGGATTTGCGCCTGTACCGAGACATCAAGAGCTGACGTGGGCTCGTCACATACCAGGAAGTCAGGCTCGCTGGCCAAGGCACGGGCAATCGAGATGCGTTGTCGCTGCCCCCCTGAGAACTCATGCGGAAATTTTTTTCCATCTTCGGCCGTTAACTTTACCTGTCCCAGCAGCTGGGTCACGCGTTGCTCAATCGCTTCCTCTCCGTCGACAAGAGAAAAGGCTCGAATAGGTTCTGCGATAATATCTTTAACCCGCCAGCGTGGGTTCAAACTCGCGTAGGGGTCCTGGAATATCATTTGGATACGGCGCCGGATCGGAGCCATCTGCTTTCGGCTCAAACCTCCAATATCGCGGCCCTCAAATATTATTCTTCCTGCACTGGGGGCATACAGACCGACCACCAGCCGTGCGATGGTCGATTTGCCGCAGCCAGACTCTCCAACCAAACTAAACGTTTCACCCTCTGGAATCTCAAAATCGACACCATCCACCGCTTTCAAAGTCTGCTCGGGAAGCCGCTCAATCATCCTGTTTAGCCAGGGAGCAGAAACATCAAAATCGCGCTTTAGGCCTTCCACCTTTAACGTTGGCATGGCATCGCTTTTCGGATTTACAGCCAAATCAACCATTGGCTATCTCCTTTTCAAACAGCCAGCATGCGACGCGGCTATCATCGAAGGATATCAAATCGGGTCTGTCTTTGAGGCATTTGTTCTCAACTTTCATACATCGCGGATTAAACGCACACCCGGCAGGGATATCTGTCAACCTCGGCATTGCGCCATCAATTTGTGTTAGGCGATCCATGCCGTCACCAAGCACCGGAATGGAACCCATCAAGCCGTGCGTATAGGGATGTTTGGCATTCTTGATAACATCGCGGACGGGGCCAATCTCAGCAATACGTCCCGCATACATGACCGCCACTCGATCAGCTGTCTCGGCAATAACCCCCATATCATGCGTTACAAGCATGACCGCCGTACCGTGCTCCCGACATAATTTCTTCAACAGTGCAATAATTTGTGCCTGTATCGAAACGTCAAGCGCCGTAGTTGGTTCATCCGCAATGATTAACCGGGGATTGGCACAAAGTGCCAAAGCAATGACAACTCGCTGACGCATGCCACCGGAGAACTGATGGGGGAAGTGGTCAATACGACGCTCCGGTGCCGGGATGCCAACTTCATGTAACAGTTCAAGGCTGCGATCCCTGGCTTGTGAAGGGGTCATATCCGTATGCGTGAGAATGGTCTCGACCAATTGTCGGCCAATAGAATAAAGCGGATTTAAACTGGTCAATGGATCTTGAAAAATCGCGCCAATTTTTGCCCCCCGTATTCTCCGCATTTCCTCATAGGAGAGATTATCGATCCGTCGACCTTCTAGATAAATCTCACCCGATGCGATCCGCCCCGGCGGTTCCAGCAATCCAATAATGGCATTCCCCGTCATTGATTTTCCTGCGCCCGATTCACCAACGACGCCCAGGACTTCGCCTTCTGATATCTGCAGGGAAATATCATCAACAGCGGTCAGCACACCATTGCGCGTTGGGAATTCAACCCGGAGATTACGGACTTCCAGTAACGACATTCCGGTTACCTCAACTTCGGGTTCAGGGCATCTCGTAACCAGTCACCCAATAGATTTACCGACAAGACGAGAACCGCCAGAACAAGAGAAGGAAAAATGACGACCCACCAGATACCTGAAAACAGGTACTCATTACCTATTCGAATGAGAGTCCCCAGTGAGGGTTCTGTTGCTGGCATCCCGACGCCCAGAAATGACAAGGTTGCTTCCGTCAAAACCGCCATCCCCAAGCTTATGGTTGCGATAACAAAGACCGGCCCCAATACATTCGGAAGCACGTGACGAATCATAATTGTAAACGGATGCAGCCCGATAATCTTTGCTGCCAGGGCGTACTCCTTACCTTTTTCAACCATGGTCGAGCCCCGCACAGCACGCGCATATTGAACCCAGTTTGTCAGTCCAATTGACAGGATCAGGACCATGATCGCCGCTTCATCATGCAGGTCAGAAGGCAAGATTGCGCGCAAAACACCGTTGATTAAAAGGGCGACCAAAATGGCTGGAAAGCTTAAGACAACATCTGCAACGCGCATGATCGCTGCATCGACAAAGCCACCAACGTAACCGCTCACAAGCCCGAGAAAGACGCCAAGTATGGTGGCAAAGGCTACGCTCGCGAAACCAACGATCAATGAGACCTTTGCGCCATACAGTATAGACGACAAGACATCACGGGCTTGAATATCCGTTCCCAACAAATATTCAGATGAACCTTCATCAATCCACGCTGGCGGCAACTCGCTATTCATTAAGTCGAGCGAACCAATATCAAAAGGATTGTGGGGCGCGATCACGGGGGCCGCAATCGCCGTGACAATCAAAAGCAACAAGACAAGTGCCGAGACCACCGCAGTTCGCGACTGGCGAAAACTATAGCAAATATCAGACTGCCAGAACCGCGCCATAGCCGATGACTTGAGGACGTTCATCATAACATATGCCCACCGGCTTTTGACCGATCCATATGCAACCTCGGATCAATGGAATAATACAAAACATCTACGATGATGTTAATTATGACAAATATCAGAGCAACTAAAACAAGATAGGCCGCCATAACCGGGACGTCGATAAAGCTAACCGCTTGAATAAACAGGAACCCCATACCCGGCCATTGAAATACCGTTTCGGTGATAATTGCGAACGCAATAAGCCCCCCGATCTGAAGGCCTGCGATGGTGATCACCGGTACCAGTGTATTCTTAAGCGCGTGACCAAAATGCACAGCTCTGTTGGTGAGCCCTCGCGCGCGCGCAAATTTGATATAGTCGGTCCTTAACACTTCCAGCATCTCGGAGCGCACCAGACGCATAATCAAAGTGATTTGGAAGAAACCCAACATCAGAGATGGGAGTATCAAAGCCTTTAAACCACTGACAGTCAGAAACCCGGTTGACCACCAACCTAACTGGACGACATCACCACGTCCAAAGGATGGTAACCATCCCAACGTAACAGAAAACAACAGAATAAGCAGAATCCCTGTCACGAACGTTGGAAGCGATATGCCAATCAGCGAGACTATCTGCAAAGCATTACTCAGCTTCCCATGCCGGTTCAGGGCGGTATATACACCCAGAGGAATCCCCAACCCGAACGAAATGAGCGCTGCGACAAATACCAACTCAAGGGTCGCGGGGATCCGCTCACTGAGTAAATTTTTGACAGGGCGATGATTTCTGTAAGACGAACCAAAGTCCCCTTGCGCCGCATTCACAACAAAACGCCCGTACTGGACTGGAAAGGGGTCATTCAGTCCTAGGCTCTCACGCAGTTCTTCGCGCTCCTGCGTTGTCGCATCCTCAAGAACCATCCCATCAATCGGATCCCCGAGATAGCGAAACATGATAAAGGCGATAAAGGCTACCGTCAGCATGACGAAAACCCCCTGTACCAATCGCCTGATCAGGAATGCTAACATCTTCGGCTCTCCATAGTATTACGTGACGGGCCAATTTTCGGTACGTTCGGTCCCACCATTTTGCGGTGTTTCGGGGTATTCAAATGATCGGCGGCAGGGTCACGCCCTGCCGCCGACATACGTTACGATATCAGCAAAAGCCTATTTTATTTGCGTGTACCATAGGCGAAGTTTGTTATCAGGTGACTGAACAACACTAACGTTATCGCGAACGGCCCAAGACAGAGGCTGTTGGTGAATGGGGTACCATGCCATTTCGTCTTTCGCGATTTTCAATGCGTCAGCCATAACGTCTTTACGTTTTTCAAGGTCGATCATACTCATCGATTGCTCGGTCAATTTATCAAGTGTCGCATTCGAATAACCACCCGGGTTCCAAGAACCAAACTTATCCTTTGGCGTATGCAACAATGCAGAAAGCGTACTGAAGCTGTCGAGCATTGGAAGTGTCGCCCACCCCAACATGAACACATCGGCCTCGCCAGCACGGGCTTTCTTGAAATGTAGCCCTTTGGTTTCCGTGGTCAATTTTGCCTTTAGACCAGATTTCGCGAGCATTCCGGCAATTGCCTGACAAATCTCTTCGTCATTCACGTAACGATCATTTGGACAATTCATCAAGAACTGGAAGCCATCAGGATAACCGGCTTTTGCCAACAAGGCTTTTGCACCCTCGACATCCTGTGCGACGGCAGTGTTATCACTTGCGCGGAAGCCCGGCACTTCAGGCGCGACAAGCAGCCCCGCGATCCGAGATTTACCACGCATGATCTTCTTACGAATCAGGTCCAGATTGACCGATTTTGCAAAAGCCATCCTCACATCCAAATTCTTGAACGGGTTGTCACCTGTCACACTCGGGTCATTTAGTTTATCATGCATGTTAAACCCAAGCATAATCGTTCTCAGACTTGGGCCCTCCAGCACATTGACACCGCCAGCAGCAGAAATGCGCTTGGAATCCTGCAAAGGTGACGGATAAATCATATCAAGCTCGCCTGACAACAACGCAGCGACGCGCGTCGCGTCTGAGGCGACCGGTGTAAACTCAATTTTGGTCAGGTTATGTTTCGGCGTGTCCCACCATTTCGGATTTACAACCAACACCGTCTTTGAGTCAGGTCGTCGGCTTTCCAGAATGAAAGGGCCTGTCCCGTTTGTGTGCGTGGAAGCGTAGTTTTCTTCGCCTTTGGTCGAATCTATCGACGCCATGCTATTGTTTTTTTCCAACCAGCCGCTATCCATAATCACCAGATTGCTTATGAAGTTGAAGATAATCGGAGATGGCGTTGTCAAATGCATATCGACGGTGTAGGCGTCAACTTTTGTAACCTTCTCTACCCCTGTTAAATTACTCCTGATAGGAGAATTCGGGTTCAAGGCGCGCGTAAACGAGACAACAACATCGTCGGCGTTGAAGTCAGCTCCATCATGATACGTCACCCCTTCGCGAAGTTTGAAACGGATTACCGTTGGGGAAATATTTTCCCAAGACGTCGCGAGTGCCGGCTCAATTTCCAAATTTTCATTATAGCGCACGAGAGGTTCGTAAATATGCTGTAAAAACGAGATCGAGAAACTCTCTGATAACGAATAAGGGTCCAGTGAATTGACATCGCTGACATATGCGTAGCGGAACGTTTTCGCGCTGACCGGCGCGGCGGCCGTAGCCCCCAGAACCACTCCTAACAAAGCGGCTTTAAAAAACCTTTTCATTCCATTCTCCTATTTGGCGTCAGATTTCCGACACTCCGTGTTGATTAATTTTATAGGTTTTATGCGTCTTTATCGATCTTAGGATCTTATCCTCAGCCGCCAGTATCCTCTGCTTTTGAAAATTTAGTCAACGATTTTGTTCCTAATTGCATGCAATTTTTAAACTGATTGGTGTATAACTAAACGAATACTGTTTTCATTCCGAAAACGGCCGGTTAGTAGTTATCTTGGGGGACAAACCAATGAAGAACATCCTTATACAAAACATTCGCCCTTGGGCTGGCCCGGTGCAGGACATCAAAATCGAAAAGGGCCTGATTTCTGAGATCGGACCTCAACTGGCGCCTTCCAATGACACAGACATTCTTGAAGGTGATGGTGCCCTGCTTATTCCCGGGTTGGTCGACGCTCATACCCATATGGATAAAACCAGATTGGGGCTGCCCTGGCGGCCTCATAGCGCGGGCCCGACAATCAAGGATAAAGTCGACAACGAACGGGCTATTCTGAAGCAAGAGAACCATGACCCAGCAACACAGTCTGCGAAGCAATTGCGGCTTGCCCTTTCCAAGGGAACAACAGCAATCCGCACGCACGTCGATGTCGCTTCGGATCTCGGGACCAAACACATTGAAGGTGTTATGCAGACGCGTGAGAATTTCAAAGACGTCATGGATATGGAGATCGTCGCCTTTCCCCAGCAAGGCATGCTGACCAATCCCGGCACCAAAGAACTTCTAGAACAATCTATTATTCTTGGTGCCGATTGCGTCGGCGGCATTGACCCTTCTGTTATTGAACGCGACCCGGCCAAACATCTGGATTGCATTTTTGCGATCGCAGACCGAAATGGCGTGGGCGTCGATATTCATTTGCATGAACCAGGGGAGCTTGGCGCTTTTTCTGTAGAACTGATCGCCGAGCGCACCAAAGCGCTGGGTATGAAGGGAAAAGTTGTCATTAGTCACTGTTTTTGTTTGGGAATGGTCAACGAAGACTACCTGGATCGATTGTTGACGCTTTTACTCGATAACGACATCGCGATCATGACTCACGCCCCTGGAGGTTCACCTTTTCCGCCGATCTTAAAACTACGCGATCGTGGCATTCGCATATGCTCCGGCAACGACGGCATTCAGGATGCATGGAGCCCCTATGGTAACGCGGACATGCTGGAACGTGCCTATCTATTGGGATATCGAAGCAATTTCCGCCATGATCATCAAATCGAGGAGATGCTAAGAATTTGTACGGAGGGTGGTGCTGAGGTGATGGGGAATAAGCATCATTCGATCACCGCAGGGGCGGCGGCCAACCTCGTCGTTGTAGAAGGCGTATCCATTGCTGAAGCCGTTGCGGCACGTCGTCCACGAAAGTTCGTGATTTCGAAGGGAAAACTCGTAGCCGAAAATGGGATTTGCCAGCACTAGAAAACCTTACACCAAAGGGCAAAACACAGGCCTATTGCGCATACCTGCTGATAATTTGGTCCAATGTCTGTTTTGTTGTTTCTGCTTCCGGTTCCGTACAATTCTGCAATTCAAGAATATGATCCTGCATTACTTTTAAGGCACCTGATGGGTTCCCCTTTTTAAGATAATCCAGTATCCTTTCATGTTCAGGGATCGAACATTCCGATGCATAGGGTCGACCATAGATCGATAACATCAGTGAACAACGGTTCACCACCTCTTCCAGGTATTGCGCCAGAATCTTGTTGCCACACATCTGCCCCAGTTTAATGTGAAACTCTTCAGCTAACTGGATCGACTTATTGTTATCTGACTTTTTAGCTGCAGCTTTTTCCGCTTTCACGTGCCGTTCCAGTTCACGTTCAATGCTTGGTGACCATTTCTCATAAACGAGTAAAAGGCTTTTCTCTTCCAGAATCTGGCGAACATCGAAGACATCATTCACATCAGAAAAATCTGGTCGGGCAACAATGGCCCCACGTTTGGGTCGAAGTTCAACAAGTCCAATGCCCTCGAGCCGCAGCAGAACTTCTCTGGCCAATGTCCTGCTCATTCCAAACCCGGCACCTATGGACTCTGCTGGCAATCGTGCGCCGGGCTCAAGTGAACGATCCAGAATGGCTCTGCGTAACGCCACGAACGCGGCGTCTACTCGTTCAATTTTATCTGTTTCTTGACTCATTGTGGTCATCTAGATCTCGTGCGACTAAAGTTAGGTGTCTTAGAAACTTGGGGCAAAAAACCCGTCACCCCATGCATCCTAAAAATAGTCTAGGACGTTCCCTATATTCGGTAAACACTATCCAGTTTTGCATACAATATCTAGATTTATCGTATGCATACGGTCCGCGCCTGCAAGGCTTCCAAAAATCCTGTTACGAGCGCCACTTCATGGTCGTTGTCAGAAACAGCATCGATCAAAAACCGTTGCATATTAATATTTACCAACTAACATGTTAGTTTGTAAATCGGAGATGCACCTCAAGTGATCAATATAAAATCGTTCGGACTGGCATCCGCAACCCTGACACCCTTTCAAAAAAACGGCTCCATTGATTTGGCGCTTTTGAAAGACCACGTAGATTGGCTCCTTCAAAACGGCTGCAATTATATTTCTCTTTTTGGAACAACGGGAGAAGGCCCATCTGTCTCCATGTTAGAACGCTATAAAGCCGTTGCCTTTTTGGCAGACCAGAACTTTGATTTTTCAAAATGCGTTATGGGGCTATGTGGCACAGCCGTAAACGACGTCATCGCACAAATCGAAAATGCCCAGAACGCAGGATGCACGACGTTTCTCCTGCCCCCGCCATATTATTACAAAGGTGTCTCAGAAGATGCATTGTATGAGTGGTTCTCGCCTGTTCTTGAAAGAATGACCGAACTGCAATGCCAAGCAGTCCTGTACCATATCCCGCAAGTGACGCGGATTGGTCTTTCGGCAAAACTTTTAAGCCGGTTAAACGAAACGTTTCCCTTGACGGCCGTTGCCGTGAAAGATTCTGAAGGTGCCGCTCAAACAACAGAGACATTCCTTCAAATCGACAACGTTTCTGTTCTTGTCGGCGACGAAAGATTGTTGGGCGATGCCTGTGCAAACGGGGCTGTCGGTTCAATCAGCGGGCTTGCGAATGTGATACCAGGTGAACTTCAAAAAATGATATCTGTCGCCAGGCAGGACCCAAAAATCACCGCTTTGGTTGACGAAATCGATAATCTTTCGGTTACGCCCGCGCTAAAGTCAATTTTGGCTGAGAAGCATAATGACCCGAATTGGCTGACGTGCCTGGCCCCTTTCGAACCGCTGGAGGCTGAAACCGCTAAATCCTTGGTTTTGATTTACAAAAGTTTGTTTGAGGCTGATAAACGAAAAGTGGCCGTATAGGATAGCGAAAAAGACCTTCACATGAAACTTCGGGACAAAGCCTACAATCGTTTCACAGACAAGCTCCTGTCCAGAGCCTTGCTTCCGGGGCAGTTTGTCTCCCAACGGGAGCTTGTTAAGATTACCCAATTACCTCTGGGCGCAATCCGTGAAATGGTTCCCCGGCTTGAGGCTGACGGTCTGATTGTCACAGCCCCCCAACGCGGCCTTCAAATCGCCCATATTGATCTGAATCTCATTAAAAACGCGTTTCAGTTCAGGCTTTTTCTGGAGAAACAAGCGGCAGAAACCTTCGCCCGAGAAGGAACTGACGAAGAGTTTCGTCGACTGCGCCTAGCCCATGAAGTGGTTTTGGATGCAGCCTCAATTGAGATTACCCAAGACCTTATTGAACAGGCACAAGCAGTTGACTGGAACTTGCACGAAACCATTATCGACAGCCTTAATAACAAAATTATTTCGAATGCTTACCGCGTTAACTTTGTTAAAATCCGGCTCATCCGACTTGCTCAGACCAGTCTCAATCCAGAGACAGTTTCCCGTTCCTTAACCCAGCATTTAGAAATTATCGACAAATTCGAGCAACGCGATGCCGTAGCGGCCGGACAGACAATGGAGGCACATATTCAAGCAGCCCGTGCTCGGGCACTTGGCGTTTGATAGCAAGCGACCCTGTTTACCAATGGGTCATAAGCCGCTTGCACTGAGTCTCCAGAAACGACCTTCGATTATCCCACAGGGACCGCAAACACGACGACCCATGCAAGCGCACAGGCCATCAGTCCAAACCGCACAAGGTTCAACGACTTTCGCCACCCCCCCGACCAGGTCATAGTCACCTGAAAGGCCAGAACAGTCTGGGCAAAATAGTAAAACGCAAAGGCCCGCGAAGCGTACGTGATGATGCCATATATGTCTGTGCTCCAGACAATCGCAATCGCACAAAAGGAGATCACGAGATAACATTGTCGTGTCGAAAACTTACCCTTGGTCTCTTCCGTTAGCAAACCGCCGCCCCCAAGCGTGTCTGCGATGGCGGCACTGAACTGGCTCATAGCAGCGGCACCAATCAACATGATCGGAAGAACCACAGCAACGTGCCCCGACATATCGATGATGGCCGTCTCATCGAACGACCCGGTTGGCAAAAACGGCATGAGGGGAAGGATCAAAAATGCAAACAGAACATATATCAACGCCGAGAAGAATTGTGCGAATTTCATACTCCTAATGCGCCTCTCTGCGGGATGTTCATTCCCCAAATAACGCGATGTCTCGAAGCCTTGAACCACAAGCAACATTCCGGCGAGCAATTGCAGAATTTCTAACGGAGTTCGTTCCGCCAGGTCAGGTAAACGAGCAGACACATCTGTCGTCACGTTGAAAAACCCGAGGCCGATTAGGAAGCCGCCAATAATCGCCAGCTTGATTGAGACAGAATATTTTTCAAGAAGTTCTAGCCCGGTCAATCCACGCAGCCAGCCGGCGACGCCAATAAACAAAAGGACAGACGTTGTAAGCAAATCGGCGTTCGTAACCGTAAACAGATCAAAGCCACGCAATAAGAAAGCAGCCATCAGCCGAAGATAGAAGGCGACCGATATGATATAGGCAATAAATAAAGCAAGATTTGAAAGCTTTTCCATGTATCGTTGACTGGTCGAGATCGTTTTATCAGCCAACAAGGGCTCAACGGTTTTGATATTGAAACGAATGACGCCACCGACGAGATACGCAAAGCTGACAATCACCAGCATGACCCAAGGGGTCATCTCACCAACAATTCCGCCCAGCATAGGCGCGACAATCAAAAATCCGCTGCCGATAATTGACGCCAACGGCGTGACAGCCGCACGCCAAAACGGGTTATCACGTATGCCGGGTACAAGAAGGATAGAAAATAGAACGAGTGCAGCAACGGGGACCAAAACGTCTACAATATTCACCGCACCCAACCTTATGTATCTAGAAACTTACCGGCTCAAAGCCGCTTCCAAGTCATTCTCAGAATTCAAATCCTTCGAGCAGTATTTTCAAGAAAAAACAGTGCGGAGGAAGCTTTATCCCATAAAACTACCAACCAAAATACAATTTCGAACAGCAAAAGCGCCATGTGCGATTAAGAACTGTTTTATTTGAAAGGTTTCTCGCGCTGTTTACAAATGAATTGAATATATACAAAATCAAATAAAATTGCATATAATCAAATGCCGGTAATGGAATGTAGGCTTATTTTGTTATCTAAATCCAATATCAATGCGCCTAAACAACGGTTTCGGTTTGTCTTTGGGCTTACATTATTTGCAACCCTGGCGACCGGCGCGGCTGTTTTTTTCATTCTTCTTAATACCGCACTTAAACAAAACAGCGAACATTTGCAGTCGCAAGTCGAAGACCGCCGTGCACTCATTAGCGCTGTCGCAGCTTTTACATCGCTTAACAACGCCGATTACATAGGCGGCTCCCGTGCTGCAACACTTTCACAACTCAGCGCCGCGCAAAACAATCATACACACTACAGCCTGTCGCGAGAGTTTACCGTCGCGGAAATCAAAGATGGCCAGATCCATTTTATATTCCGCCAGTTCCGCGGCGGTTTTGACCATCCTGCACCCGTTCCTCTTGCATCAGATCTTGCCGAACCCATGCGGCGGGCCTTGCGCGGTGAAACGGGGGTCATTCAGGCGCTTGATTACAGCGGAGAAAAGGTGCTCGCCGCCTATACGCCGGTGCCTGGGCTGGGTATCGGACTGGTCGCCAAGGTCGATCTTAAAGAAATGTACGCACCCTATATCCTGGGTGCGGGTGCTGCATTCCTAGTGATCATTTTGATTTTTAGTATCTGTTCTCTGGTTATTTCCAGGCTGACATCCCCGCTCAATATCCGAATGACAGAAGACGAGCGCCTTGTTAAGAACCTGATCGGAGGGCGTACGGATTTTGTTTTACATAGCGACATGGCCGGCAGGGTCACCTATATCAATGACGCCTATAGCCATTTCCTTGGCACCCAAAACGAGGCCCTCATAGACAAGTCGTTAGATGATATCTACACACCTGACAACTTTGCGAGCCTGTCAGAAGTCTGTCGTCATTTATCCTCGGAAAACACGAGCGTCCGACACGTCCTTCAGGAGGATACTCACGATGGAATAGAACGTTGGATTGAATGGACCATCAAACGCGAGCAGGACGACGATACAAATAGATGGAGATTGGTCAGCATAGGTAGCGACATTACAGAAAGAAAGGTCGAAGAGAATTCCCGTAGAGCCTTGCAGCGCCTTGTTGAAAATTCTCCCGTCATCTTGTTCCTATGGAAAAACTCCGATAGCTGGCCTGTTGAATTTGTCTCAAAGAACGTATCGAAACTTGGCTATAGTATTGAGCAGTTTCTATCGGGTGAGGTCAAATATTTGGACATTATTCACCCCGATGACCGCGAAAGGGTTCGCAAAGAAGTGGCCGAATATTCCGCCGCCAGTTTTGAAAACTTCCATCAAGAATACCGGATAAAAGCGGCCAATGGGGATTACCGATTTATTGATGACTTAACATGGATACGTCGTGATCGTGACGGCGAGATCACACATTACCAAGGCGTGCTTCAGGATGTAACCGAAAACAAGGAAATGCGCGCCAACGTCGAAAGATCGATCCAAACCAGAAAGGCCCTTCTGCGCGCGCAGAATATTTTACTTAATGCCAACAATGAAGATGACATGTGGCACGATGTTTTGAATGCCCTAGTGGAAGAACAAGATTACCCCCTTGCCTGGATAGGAACTCCGGCTCTTGATGGCAGCTTTGCAATCACGCCTCTTGCGGCAAGTGGGACAGCGGTTTCCTACCTGGACGATATCACCGTTCGGTGGTCGGACGACGCGTGTGGTCAAGGCCCGACCGGTCACGCATACCGGTCTCAGTCGATTGAAGTTGCGACCGCCGACAAAGACGCCTTGACCACTGCACCCTGGTTTGAAAAAGCCAAAAAGGAGGGCTTTGGCTCTGTGGCGGCGGTTCCCATTATGTCCGGTACCGATGTCGCTTTTGTCCTGAGCGTTTATAGTCTGGAAGTTGATGGCTTTGACGATTTCGAAACCAACTTTTTGACCGAGTTGGCAGGTGTGCTTTCGATAACGATCCAATCAATACGGGCGATGCAAGAAAGTGGCCGAATGCACCAGGAGCTGGGGTCGGCCGCGCTTGGGGCCATCAATGCGATTGCAGCCACAATTGAAAAACGCGACCCATATACGGCAGGTCATCAAGACAGGGTATCGGAGTTGGCGGTCGCGATCGCAAAAAAACTGCATTGGGAACCATTCCGTATTGAAGGGCTCCGTCTCGGTGCGATTATCCATGATATTGGAAAAATTTCTGCTCCAGCAGAAATCTTGAACCGCCCCGGAAAATTATCCGATGCAGAGTTTGAGATCGTTAAGGCACATCCGGTTACAGGCGCCGAAATTATAAGCCATGCTCATTTTCCTTGGCCAATTCAGGAAATGATCATTCAGCACCACGAACGGATTGATGGGAGCGGTTATCCGTTGGGTTTGACCGGTGCCGATATCATTGAAGAAGCAAAGGTGATTGCTGTCGCTGACGTTGTTGAAGCGATTACCGCACATCGCCCCTACCGGCCCGCACTTGGGCTTGAAGCAGGCATTGCAGAACTGCAACGCGGCAAGGGAACCGCCTACGATCCTGATATTGTTGACATATGCGTTGAGCTCATAACCGAAAACGACTTTGACTGGGGAGTGTCCTAAATCGGTTTCCATGGGGATGCCTGTTGCCCCAAATTCGTTCCTTAACCTTTGAGAAACCCCTCATTCCTCAACGCTTCGAGCTGAGCCGCAATGTAGCCGTAGCAAAATGCAAAGGCTGTGGACTGAGGGTCGATACCGGAAATAGTCGGCACATGATCTGGCATGAGCATGTAGGGATATTCCACTTCCGCATATAATTTTGCAGCCGCCCACATATCCATGTCACCTTCATCCAAAAAAGTTTCCATAAAGGACAGTTTACCGCCCTTTATATTACGAAAATGGACGTTGAAGATCTTCTTGCGCTCTCCGAACCATTTGATCACATCGCCAATTTCGCGTGCGGGGTCATCAAGCATTTCACCGACCGTCCCCTGACAAAAATTCAATCCGTGATACGGGCTGTCGTGCATCAAAACAAAACGTTTCAACCCCTCAACGGTTCCCAACACCCGTGTCACCCCCCGATACCCCGGTGGCGTATATGGATCATGGGGGTGGCATGCCAAACGAACTTTGTTCGTCGTGGCCACAGGCACAACCCGCGACAGGAAATAATCGATCCGATCCCAGTTTTCTTCTTCGGATATGACACCGGCAATGGTCGGTTCAGCATTCTGATCGGTTTTATCCCAGCGAAAAGATGCGTTCATTGATCCACCGCGCCCGGGTTCTTTTGGAGTACGTGGGATACCGATGATATTAAGATTGTATTTAGCCGCCGGGATCCCGGCCTTATTCAGGTTTTCAATCAACTGACAAATCGAGTCAATTTGTTGATCGCGATTGGGACCTTTCATCAAGATATCGGGGCTCTGACTTTGATCAATGGTCCGCGATGACAACGGCAACTGCACCATGTCCAATATCAAGCCAAAACTTTCGATGCGCTCGCGAAACCGCGCCAGCACATCGTAAGTCCAATCATGCGGGTTGCCTTCCGGGTCCGCGCAGATATGAGCAACGCCCAGCTGAGCCATCACCCGGTAGTCATCATCGTTGCGCGCCGCGACCTGGGTCCCTAAATACATGAAATACTCCCTATCCTGTTCGCGATCTTCAGTCCACCAGAAGACACAATAAGACCCTTTGTGCGGCTAATCTATTTGACCAGATTGGCTTCAATATAATCCAGATTCAAATCTTGTCCTAAGCCGGGCATTTCGCGGAAATGGACATAACCATCACTATCCATTTCGTCATCAATCCGGTTCTGATAATCACTGGGTTTATCGTAGTCGAGGAACGGGTGCAACAAACCACGCTCGTAAAAATTCGTATTGGGAATGGCGCCGACAACCGCCATGTTTCCTGCACCCGTGCCATGAACTTCGCAAGACATGTGAAAACTTTCCGCCATTTTTGCCGTCTTCATGGCCGGCCCGATACCACCCACGTCCCAGACACCGGTACGCATCATGTCACAAGCGCCGCTAGAGGCCCATTCAGCTCGGGTCCAATGCTTGCCGGTCATGGATTCTGGGCCGCAAATGTTCAGTTGCGGGGTTTTACTGGTCAACCATTGATAGGAAGACATTGAAGCCTCTTCCATCATTTCTTCAATCCAGAAATAGCCGAGTTCCTCGAGACGTTGACAAAGCCAAAGGCTATCGGTGCGCGAATACCAATGATTCGGGTCCAGCATCAAAGGGATATCAGGTCCGACGGCTTCGCGAACGGCAGCACAAGCCTGGTAGTCTTTTTTAACATCAGGAGCGCCGGGAATAGGGGGCATCCAGCCATGCAACTTAACAGCTTTATACCCTCGCTCCTTGACCAACCACTCAGAAAATTTGGCATAATCATCAGGCGTTGCGAGGCCGCCCTCCAGATCATCACCGCACATGGTCGACCCATAAGCCAATATCTTGTCATGATAACCGCCAAGTAACTTCCAAACCGGCTGCCCACAGATTTTGCCAACCAGATCCCAAAGGGCAAGCTCGACCGCACAAAGGACTCGGTCCGTTAACTTGCCAGCACTGCCCCGTTGCCACTTATAGAGCCCCTGCCAAAGGGCTTCCGTGCGCATCGGGTCAGCCCCGATGAGAACGGGACGAACAAAGGCATTGAGCAAGGAGTCTTCGACATCACCCGGACGGGCAATAACATGGCCTGTTGATCCATCGTCACAGGTAATCACTAACAATGCGGTTTTTGCCTGACTTGCTTCGCCAGGGTGCGAGTGACCGTCGGTATCACGTGTTTGATAGGTTGTATATTGAAAAACTTTCGCCTCGACGCGTTCAATTTTCATGATTGTTCCTTACTGACTAGAGTGAGATGTGGCTGGATAACGGATCAACCGACGTCAGACTGTGCTTCCTGATATCTGTGACGTGTCCGTGTCCCGCGCAGTGAGGGATCTGAAATCGGCACAGAACTCAATAGCGCTTTCGTATAGGCATGTTGGGGGTTGCCAATGATCTGTTCGGTTTCCCCAATTTCCACGATTTGCCCCTTGTACATGACAGCTACGCGATCACAAAAATAGCGAATGACGGCCATGTCGTGACTGATAAATATAAAGGAAAGGCCCATTTCCTTTTGCAAATGAAGCAACAGATCTAGCACTTGTGTCCGGATTGACACATCGAGTGCGCTGGTGGGTTCATCCGCGATCACAAGTTTTGGCTCCAAAGCAATTGCCCGAGCCACAACAATCCGTTGCCTTTGTCCTCCAGAAAAAGCATGAGGATATCGTTCCATCATAGCTGGATCTAAACCGACTTGCGTCAGCAGTTTGGCGACCCGGTCCTCCACTTCAGTTCCATTGAGAATACCATTTACGACTAACGGTTCTGCAATGATTTGTTTTACGGTCATGCGCGGGTTCAAGGATGCAAACGGATCTTGGAAGATCATCCGCATTTGTTGGCGATAGGATTTCAGATCGGCTGTATTCACCT
The DNA here is from genome assembly GCA_048262655.1 of Rhodospirillales bacterium. Taxonomy (GTDB): domain Bacteria; phylum Pseudomonadota; class Alphaproteobacteria; order Rhodospirillales; family Casp-alpha2; genus JABMNT01. Next base: position 389,146 of record JBLXEY010000001.1, read on the forward strand.
TTGCCAGATCCTCCCCCTTATATTCAATCTTCCCTTCCGTCGGATCGTAAACTCTGGCAATGCATCGGCCAACCGTGGTTTTTCCTGAACCAGACTCACCAACAATACCCAGAGTTTCTCCTTGCTTTAAAGTAAAGCTCACACCGTCAACGGCTTTCGTTGTGTCAGAAACCCGCTGCAAAAAACCTTCGCGCTTTTCAAAATACAGTTGCAGGCCTTCCACTTTCAGAATATCGGGAGCACCCGGCTCAGGCCCAGATTTTATGTCAGAACGTTGATCCAACTGCTTTACTGCCCCAAGCAACTTTTGGGTATAGGGATGATTTTGATGGCTAAAGATCTTGTGGGTTTCTTCCCGTTCAACCACAAACCCCTTTTCCATGACAACCACGTCGTCAGCAATCTCGGCAACAACCCCCATGTCATGAGTGATAAACATAATTGCCATATGAAATTCTTTTTGAAGCTGTGCCATCAAATCGAGAATTTCAGCCTGCGTAGTTACGTCCAGCGCGGTCGTTGGCTCATCAGCTATCAACACGTCGGGCTGACAGGAGAGTGCCATCGCAATCATCGCGCGCTGGCGCATACCGCCTGAAAATTCAAAAGCATACCGGTCCAAAGCTTTTTCCGGATTCGGAATTTCCACTTGCTCGAGAAGGTCGCGGGCGATGCTACGTGCCTCAGCCTTTGTCACATCCCGATGCAGGCGGATGGCTTCGACAATTTGTGCCCCGATCGTATGAACCGGCGACAGCGAACTCATGGGCTCTTGGAAAATCATTCCTATTTGACCACCACGGATCGCCCGAATTTCCTTGCCTCGCGGGTCCAACGCGGTCAGATCAATCTCTTCGCCTGAAGATGGCCTGAACATAATCCGGCCACCGTTAATCACGCCCGGTCGCGGAATCATGTTTAGGATAGCCCGCGCAGTAACCGACTTACCGGACCCGGATTCGCCAACAATTGCAGTTGTCTTTCCGCGGTGTAGCTCAAAATCGATGCCGTGCAAGACGTCAATCAACCCTTGGCGCATCCCGAACCCAACATTTAGGCCTTCGACAGAAAGGATCGGTTTATCAATTGTCATACGGGTCTGCGGCATCACGCATGCCGTCTCCTAAAAAGTTAAAGGCCAAGACGGCAACGACCACAAACCCACCGGGCAAGAATAACCAGGGTGCTTGTGAAATAGAACGGATGTTTTGCGCTTCCTTTAAAAGAACACCCCAGGAGATCGCCGGCGGTTGCAGGCCCAGTCCGAGGAAAGAAAGTCCGGTTTCTGCCAAAATCATAAGCGGCACCGCCAATGTCAGAGACGCAATAATGTGCGACGTCAGCGACGGCAGCATATGCCGGCCAATGATCCGGGCTTCAGACGCCCCATCAAGTCGCGCCGCGATTACAAAATCTTCGTTCTTCATGGCGAGGAACCGGCCCCGCACGACACGCCCGAGTTCTGTCCAGCCGACCAACGACACAATCAGGGTGATAACAAAGTACTGTTGATAGACCGGCCATGACGCTGGCAATGCGGCCGCTAGCGCCAGCCAAATTGGTATGGTCGGAAGGCTCAACACGAACTCAATCAAGCGCTGGATCAGCGCATCAACCCGGCCTCCGTAATACCCGGATATCCCGCCTAAGGATAAGCCAAGGAACAAAGAAATCACGACGCCTATCAATCCGATCGACATGGATATGCGAGTCCCATAAAGAACCCGACTAAACATATCACGACCCAGCCGATCTCCGCCCAGAAGAAAAAACTTATCCCGTGGTTTTTCCGTCGCAAGGAAGTGGATATTCGTTTCCCATAATCCCCAGAATTTATAGGTGTCGCCTTCCCCAAAGAACTTCAGGTAAATTTTTTCGTCTGATGGCGTGTAGGAAATTGCGAATGTTTCAGGATCGCGCTTACGTTTCATCTTATCGACATAAGGACGAAACGACCACCCCTCATCAGATACATCAATAAAATGTATCATCTGCGGAGGATGGAATACGGCGCGCCGGTTTTGAACGAACGGATCTGCTGGGGCTAGAATTTCAGCGAATATGGAAACCAAGTACATCAAACCGATGATCCAAAGGCCAATGACCGCAAGTCGGTGGCGTTTAAACGCCCACCATGTCAGTTGCCATTGCGATGCGATGTCAAAACGGTCATTACCGTTGTTGCTGTCCATGATTTGGCTTGGCGAAGTGACGTCACTCATAAGTCACCCGTGGATCAAGAAGCACCAACAGAATGTCAGAAATCAGCATGCCAATAACCGTCAACGACGAAAGTAGCAGAACGAATGCACCCGCAAGATACATATCCTGTGCTAACAGAGCCTGTAACATCATCGGGCCCGCCGTCGGCAAACTGAGGACAATTGCTGTCACCACCGCTCCCGACACCAAATTGGGCAGCACCCAGCCAATGGTTGAAATAAAAGGGTTTAAGGCAACACGCACCGGGTACTTCATAATGAGCCAAAATTCACTGAGACCTTTAGCACGAGCAGTATCTACGTAAGGTTTACTCAATTCATCCAGCAAGTTCGCCCGCATAATCCGTATTAGGCTTGCAGTCGAGCCTGTCCCCAGAACGAGGACCGGAAGCCACAAGTGCTTGGCTAGGTCGACAAATTTATCCCATGACCAGGGCGCATTTTTAAACTCGGGCGAAAACAGTCCGCCAACATCGGTGCCGAAGTACACAACACCGATATACATAAGAATGAGAGCCAGAAGAAAATTCGGTGTGGCCAGACCGATAAAACCAATTGTCGTGGCGACATAGTCACCAATCGAATACTTCCGCACAGCGGAATAAATACCAATGGGAAATGATACAGCCCACGTAAACAATAATGTCGCAAAGGACAAACAAATGGTCAGGCCCAATCGCCCCCAAACCAAATCGGATACGGGCTGGCGCCATTCAAAACTCATACCGAAATCGCCTACCAGCAAACGGCTCACCCATTTGTAGTATTGAACGTAAAGCGGCTGATCGAGGCCAAAGCGCTGCCGTAAGTTATCGATCGAGGCTTGATCGAGAACTTCATTCGTTTCGCCGAGCTTTGCAATGTAGGTGGTCAAATAATCTCCAGGCGGTGCCTGGATCAACACAAATGCCACAACGGATACGCCAAACAGGAAGGGAACCATCCATATGATGCGCTTGAGAATGTATCGCCAGATCAATGTACTCTCCCAAAAAGTGAGGCCGGCCCTAAACTTGCGGGCCGGCCCACCCTATTCAAGTCAGTCTTAGTTTACGTAGTAGTAAGTCTGCGGCAACGTTGGTCCAGGATCTGGATACATCCAGGATGCCGGGATCGAATCTGGTACGTTGCGTAAGTCTTTGTTGACAACGCCAACCAGGTTTGGAGCCAGATTGATTCCGATTGTCTCCATGGCGTCCGCAGCCATTGAGTGGATTTCCCGGAAAATATCCAGGGCCTTTTCCTGATCAGCTTCTTTCTTGAAGTCGTCATACAAAGCCAAACGCTTTTTCATGGATGGTGTTGGCTCTTCGCCATCTTTACCACCTGAAAGATACCAGCGTGCCCAAGGAATGGCGAACCAACTCGCTTGTGGGTGAACAGCGATGATATTACGTGGAGACAAGGTTGGATCCAGTCCACCCGGCGCCCCCCAAACCATAATATCATGTTCGTTGGCTTCACCACGGGAGTAGTAAATCGAACGCTCAACCGACGCGATATTCACCTCGACGCCAATTTTCTTCCACTGCTGGGCGATGATTTCAAGTGAATCACCCCAATGCGGCTGCTCAATTCCCGTATACTGAATATTAAAGGAAAAGCGCTTGCCACTTGGCAACAAACGGAAGCCTTCACTATCACGTTTCGCATAACCCGCTTTATCAAGCAGCTTATTGGCTTCGTCCGGGTCATAGTTTGTATGCTGACGACCGAGGCGCTCGTCATACAGAACGTGACCAGGTCTTGGTCCCACCTGCCATGGCTCGCCCTGACCCTGATAAACGATATCAATAATCTCTTCCCGGTCAATCGCGACAGACAATGCAACGCGAACGTCTTTGTTACGCAACAATGTGCGCATTTCAGGGTCTTTGTGCGTCTGGTTGAAGTGGATGGACATAATATTCGAACTGGAGTTCACCATGTTCAAGAGTTTGTAACCACCCTTCTCTGCATTTTCAGCAAATACCGGCTTGTTCGATGTATTTGAAATCCGGCGACGCTGCATATCGATGTTGCCGGCCATTGCCTCAAGCACGATTGCCTGATTGTCCTGAGAGACATTCATTTGAAGCCGGTCAATATAGGGAAGCTGGTTACCTTCCGTATCGACCTGCCAGAAATATGGGTTTCGTACCATAACAACCTGTGTCGAACCGGCACTATATCCGTCACCAGTGATGATCCACGGGTCCAGTGTTGGGCGCTCGGCATTGGACCAACGGTTTGGCGCTTCAACTTCACCGCACTTCAAACGGAACAAGCCCGGCCAGTCTTCGACGGCATTTGACGCGTCAATCATAGACTGGATGTTCTTGTTATATTTTGGATGGAATTGTTTACAATAATGCTTTGCCCAGATCACAGGCTCTTGTGCCAAGGGTGTCGCCAATTCCGTCAAGAAAGTGCCATACGACGCCGCGAACTTAAGCTTCACGGTATAATCGTCGATCTTTTCTGCTGTCATTGCCTTCCCATCAACCACGTAGCGTGCGGGTGGGTTTGGATAAAACTCTTTGTTATGCAGCAAATCTTCAACATAAAACATAATGTCATCTGCGGTCATCGGTTGACCATCAGACCATTTCATGCCCTTGCGCAGCTTAAACGTGAACTCTGAACCCGCGTCATTTACCGTCCAGCTTTCCGCCACGTTCGGCGTCACTTTAGAAAAATCAGGCATCCAGCGCGTCAAACCTTGTGGGCTGACGATGCGCAAGATTGAGTTGTGATCGTTAGAACCACCAAGCGAACGGCGGAGTGTCCCACCATACTTGCCGATTGAATTCAGCGGCTTCACCACTTCCGGATTATCCGGCAAGCGCTGAGCCAAGGCTGGCAACTTTCCATCAGCAACCATTTTTGCCAGTGACGGCGCCTCATTGGCGGCAAAGGCCACCAGAGGTGTCATGGCAACGCCCATGGCTATCGAAGCCAAAGACGCGATGCGCGTTTTCAAAATCATTTGATATCCTCCCTAGTTTCTAGATTTGTATTCCCTTTCCAAATAAAACCCAGTTGACAACAACCTGTCAAACAAATTTTCATAAGTTGTAAAATATTTGTTCCTGTTGTAAGTGATAGGATGATAATGTAATTACGTGTCAGAAGCTCCGAGGCCCCATGAAACCATTACAAAACATTTATCAGTGCAAGGTGTTGTAGCCATATGAACACGCCATTAGAACGGCATGTATATGAAAAATTGCTTGAGCGCATTCGCACAGGATTTTACAAGTTAGGCGACAAACTTCCTTCTGAAACAGCACTAGCAATTGAGTATGACGTCTCACGACCTGTGCTGCGCACAGCGTTGGCTCGCCTGCGTGACGATGGGCTTGTGGTCTCTCGGCAAGGGGCCGGCTCCTTTATAAGCGGTGGCAACCCAACGGATGATAGCGGGTACTCGCCTTTACAGGGTGTCGAAGACATCTCCTCCTACCTTGCCTTTAGAAAGCACATAGAGGCAGAGGCGGCAGCGCTCGCTGCACACAACATGAGCGCAAGCTCTATTGCTGAACTCAGGAAGATTCTTAATCAAATGGATGAGGTTATAGACACTGGCGTTAAAACGGTTGATCTCGATACCCGGTTTCATTTTTCTTTAGCGGAGTTGTCCGACAACCGGTTCCTGGTTGAAACTTTAAACATGCTGCGCCCCCACATGTATTTTGTCGGTAATTTTTTGCGAAGCCTCGGAAGCTCAGGATACCGCAAGGGTAAAAAATCGATGAACACGGAGCACCACAGGATTTTGGATGCAATTGAAGCCAAAGATCCGGACGCTGCCCGTCAAGCAATGATCGATCATTTTGACGCGTCTGAACGGCGTATTTTCAAGGGAGAATAAATTTGTCAGTAGAAATTCAGTGTATTGTGCCAAGCCATTCTTTGGTCGGCGAAGGGGCCGTATGGGACGTGCAGGATCAGGCCCTATGGTGGGTCGACATCAAAGCCGGATTGATTCATAAATACACGCCCAATTCGGGTGAAAATGCCTCCTATGACTTTGGCGAACCGGTTGGCTGCCTGGCGCGCCGTGAGAACGGTGCACTGGTCTTAGCAGCCCAAACGGGATTTTATTTTTATGATCCCGAGACAGGTAAACGGGAACCCATTTCAGATCCGGAATTGGATCTGCCTGAAAATCGCTTTAACGATGGCACCGTCGATCAGCAAGGCCGGTTTTGGGCTGGCACAATGCGCGATATGGGCGGCAGCCCCCAACAGGTCGGACAGTTTTTTCGTCTCGACCCGGATCAGTCGGTGACCCGACATTTCGACACTTATTTCACGACAAATGGTTTGGCTTTTTCACCCGATGGGCAGACCCTTTATTTTTCAGACTCGAACCCGGACGTGCGAACCATATGGGCGTGTGACTATGATACCGACACGGGCACCCCGTCGAACCAGCGCATCTTTTTTGATACACGTGAAGTGGCCGGCCGGCCCGATGGCGCAACGGTCGATTCAGATGGGTGTTACTGGATGGCTGGCGTTTCTGGCTGGCAACTGGTGAGAATCACCCCAGCTGGTAAAGTGGATCGCATCATTGACATGCCCATTGAAAAACCGACCAAGCCGATGTTTGGTGGCCCAAATCTGGATATCCTTTTCGTTACATCAATTGGTGCCGGCCTCGCTGATGATGAAAAACAACCCGATGCTGGCGGCTTGTTCTCCGTCACGGGACTTGGCGTTACGGGCATCCCTCAAAGCCGATACAAAGGATAATCCCATGAAAATCACCGGGCTGCGCACCTTTATGACGCGGGACATCACCCGCCCCCGGGTCCTGGTTGCTATTGATACGGATGAAGGCATCACCGGATGGGGAGAATGCTACAACCATGGGCCGGACAAAGCCTTATCCCCCTTGCTGGACTATCTATATTTGCATATTGCAGGCGAAGACCCGACACGGATTGAGCGGCTTATACTTAAACTCCTGCAACAAACCCGCTTTCCGCCGGGTGCCTTAGGTCTGTCGGCTATTTCCGGGATCGATCACGCACTTTGGGATATTTCCGCAAAGGCCCTCAATGTACCGGTTTACAGACTGCTTGGGGGCCACGTCCGGGATCGGGTGCGCGTCTATTTAGGCGTATATGCCGAAAAACACCCCAAAGATTTCCAAGACCGCTGCCAGGCGATGAACGAAGCCTTTGGGTTAACGGCCTTCAAAACATCTCCCTATCAGGTCGATATGCATGCTGTGCCCTGGGGCCAGGTGATAAAGTCAACAACGGACTGGGTCTCAGAGGTGGTCGATTTATGCCCGGACTATGAGTTTGCCTTTGATGCTCACGCAAAGATATTTGAGCCCTGGCAGGCCGTGCAGCTCGGCAATGCCCTGGCCCCATTCCATCCCATGTTTTATGAAGAGCCAATCCGGCCAGAAAACATCGAAGCCTGGGGCCGCTTGAAGGCGCAACTTAATGTGCCGCTGGCAACCGGTGAGAGCCTCTATTCACGGTTTGAATTTACCCGGCTACTTGAATGCGCTGGCGTCGATATTATCCAGCCCGACATTTGCGCCATCGGCGGACTGCTGGAAATGCGTAAAATTGCAGCAATTGCCGAAGCGCACTATGTGACAATAGCCCCGCACAATCCGATGGGACCGCTAGCAACTGCCGTTAATCTTCATTTCTGCGCAGCGCAGCCCAACTTTAAAATTCTGGAATATCGTCTGCCCCATGCGGCCCATTACAAGGCCGAAAGTGAGGTCATAGATGGTGATCACGAAACCTATGTAACCGATCCCTACTTACCTGTAGACGGATACCTTGAACTGCGCCCAGACCGCCCCGGTTGGGGAGTGGAAATTGATGAAGACTATCTGAAAACAGACAGATACATCCATTGGGAAAGAAAGCTGCCGGTCCGGCCTGACGGCTCATACGGATATACATAAGAGCCCCAACGTATGCGGGGCATGAGATCCGCGCTTAATTTGCGGACTTAATGAACGTAACTCCGTGTGAAAGGGCGCGGTTCTGTGTTGTGGTTAGCGATCTCAATCCAAACCCCTTGCCCCCCCTTGCAATCAAGATAAATACGTTACTATTTTAATACATTTTGTTGATCAAATAAAAATTTTTAATTACTTAATTACAGTTAAAATAAAATTTTCCAAATACGAATAAACAACATTATATTATTGTTTTTTATTTAATTAATACTATATAGAGAACAAGACGGCATATCATTGCTGTCTGAAACGAAAGGCATTTTCACATGTCCTTTAGAAAAGTTCTTACGTCCTTACAAACGCCTGCGTACGTTTTCCACTAAAGTGTTGAGCCCCCTAAGGGGTGGATCAAAACTGCATTTCTATCGCTTATGCAGCTCGAATGGAGTGCGTTAGACGTTAGCGATGTTTGCGGTTTCCCATTGAATCAGATCGCAAATCATAAACAAATCCGCAAAAGTGCACCAGGAGGGAAGAAAGACATGTCATTAGATTTCCCGAACCACACGCGGAGCTACGACGCTCATAAGAACCGTGTTTGTTTTTGGGGGCACGATAAAATCATGGAGGTTTCTTTCTTCGTCGAAAGGGCCGCCCTTCATAAACTGAACCCGCAAATAGGCACTTCAGAAGCAGACCTCATCGCTGCATTCGATGCTTCCATAGACACAATTTATGACGCCGCACATAAGGCCTATAAGAATGGCACGAAAGGCACTTACGTCTATCTGTTAACAGCCGCGGAATTTTAGCTGGAAACAGATCCGGCCGCCTCTGGCGCAGACGCCCTCATATCAATTTTCATATCAATAAAGGAGATAAATCGTGCGTATTTCACCACCAATTTCCGTAATCGTTCTCGTCATTATAGGCGTTACTCTTGGCGTATATTTCGCCCCATAAAAGACCGAGTGCACGATGACTGATCACAGTCACTTCTCTCACGTATAAAACCACTATCAAAAGGATTTGCTATGAGGCGATTTTCAGAATCCGCTACCCGACGATCAACTCTGTTTCTCTTTTTATCATTTATTGCTTTATTGCCGATCACCACTTACGCGCAGTCTGCAACAACCAATCCACCTCTGAATGCCCACGCAAAAGCCTATGGAAGTGGATGGGAATGCGATGAGGGTTATCGAAAAACAAAAGGCGCCTGCGCAGCCGTTGTGGTCCCCAACAACGCCTACCCAACCAATGCTTCTTATGGGTTAGGCTGGGAATGCAAACACGGGTACAGCAAGAAAAAGCAAACCTGTGTTGCTGTAGAAAAGCCACTCAACTCTTATCTGGTTTCTTCGGGTGATGGCTGGCGATGTAAGCGTGGCTTTCAGGATATCAAACACCAGTGTGTCAAAATAAAGGTTCCTCGTAACGGTTTTCTGGCGGACAGCACTTACGATAAAGGTTGGGATTGCGAACGCGGTTATCACCCGGTTGGTGATGAATGCCAAAAAGTAAACGTCCCCGAAAACGGCTACTTTGTTGATGCGTCCTATGGTTCGGGCTGGGAATGCAATCGCGGGTTTCGTGCGAATAAAGACACATGCGAGCGGGTCGGCGTTCCTAAGAACGGCTACTTTGTTGAAAACTCATCTGGCCCCGGTTGGAAATGCAATCGCGGCTATCGCACTTTAAAAGCCGCATGCGTAGCAATCGCCCTGCCTCTAAATGCCCACCTAGATTATTCTGGCAATGACTGGGAATGTGATAGACCGCATACAAAACGCCAACAAGTCTGCGTGTTGCGCTAGGCGATACGAGGCGCCTTCTGCCGGTTAACTCTGGTCTGTTACCGGCTGCACCGTCTTGAACAAACAAACATCCAGAGACGCTACATCTATTAGCAGAATTGCACCAAAGAGAATGCCGGAACGCCTCATTCTGACCAAGGTAATCTAAAAACTAAACCAATTGAATATCCATAACATCGCCAAAGGTTTCTCTTATTAAATGCTCTGCATGGCCGGTCATGATTTGACCTTCCATGCTCTGGATGACGAATGTGTTCTTGCCATTAAGCCGGGTGCAGGACACGAAGTTATGCAGGCCATATCTGACCAAAAAATTATTTTCTGTATTCATAGTATTTCCTAATTTTCTTTTTCTATTTGCAGCAACTTCGGGCAAAGCCCGGTGCGCAAATGAAAAGGAGTGGTGTATAAAAAGTTTTGATTCTGCGGGAGACAACTGTCTCACCGCTCGATTTCAATATCGTTGATCATATCGGATTGGCTGCTTTGAAAAACAGACCTCGACAGACTTGTATAAAAATAAGATCAGCGATCAGGGGAAAAATAATGAGTGCGCATTTCCCATACGCTGGTGTTAAATTTTCGTGATGAGTTCGATTCTTTACAAAATGTTATTTAGCTTTGGTCGCTTTTGCGATCTTTTCGTCACTTGCTTTTTTTGCAAGCCGCTGGGATTTTAAGCTGGCAGTGTGTTCAATTCTTTTTTGCGTTTCCTGATCCCGTTTATTCGACGCATTTTCGCTTTTCTTTTGCGTTTCCGCGAACAGTTTTTCGGCTTTCATTTTTCCATGTTTGGACATCAAAAATTCCTTTTCACATGTTTCCGTAAAATCGAAGAAACCGAGCTAATTGGGCTTGGAAACGTCATTGCTAAGTACCGGCTAACGGCCGCCGTCACCCCCGGAAGGGGACGGTGGCTTGTTGTCTTCTTAATCGATAGACAAGTTCTCTGCGGATGATTTACCGTTTTGTCCGGGCTGAATTTCGTAGGTAATTTTCTGCCCTTCGTTAAGCGTGCTCAAACCCGCGCGCTCGACAGCAGAGATGTGAACAAAAGCGTCAGCGGAACCGTCTTCAGGCTCAATAAATCCAAAACCTTTAGTTGGGTTAAACCATTTAACTGTACCAGTAGCCATTTTAATAATCCTCTTTCAAAAGTAGGGGTTCCGAACTCCTCATATGTTGGGCGTTCGGTTAAGTTAACGTTCACAATGTCAGGGGATAAAATAAGCTAACCGGCACACGGTTATTCAAGTAACTCAAAACAGATGTAATACGTATGCCTTATATAGGCGTAATTTATACGAAGTCAATCGACGCTGAAATATCTACTGCGTCATTTTTGCCGCACCTGTCTCAAACAAAGCCAAGCGCTTCATGTGTCGATAGAGCGTAAGGGCCTGATGGAAGAACCACCTAAAGAACACCCTTGCTAATTTAAGGCCACTGGAACAGGGTTAAGGTCCTTTCTGATTTTATTGACTGGACAACCACAGTGGAACTCAAGTGGCTCGAGGATTTCCTCAGCTTATGTAACACGGGAAACTTCCGGGTTTCCTCTGAACAACGCTTTGTGTCTCAACCTGCTTTTAGTCGCAGGATCAAAGCATTAGAGGGGTGGCTGGAAGTAGAGTTAATAGATCGAAGCGATTTTCCAGTGCAGCCGACAACGGCCGGCAGGGAGTTTCGACCGGTCGCCCAGAAAATGGTAAACCTGGCCTATCAAAAACGAAATGATTTCCGTGAACAAAAAAGCAGTGAAAAAGAAAAGATCAGTTTTTCGACTTTCAACACATTAGCCCACGCTTTTATTCCTGCCTGGTTAAAATCGTTGACCCCCTACATGGACGCAGAGTTCTTCAGTGTCAGAACAGACTTTAGAAGTGTCGATGCTTATCTGGTTGCTCTTGATGAAGGTGCTGTCGATTTCTTTATTTGTTATGAAGACCAATTAGGCTCCGTCATCATAAACCCGGAAAAATACCCATCTCTGCAACTGGGCTCTGAATCCGTATTGCCAGTTGCAAGTCCGAATAAAAATGGAAAGCCGCGCTGGTGGTTGCCCGCAAATCCCACCGGCCCCATTCCGCACCTCTGCACCAAAGCCCATATGTCACGCTCCGCCAGACATCATTTGGAGAAACGTTATGGTTTGTCGCTTCCCGTGCGCAACCATATGGAAAAATGCTACAGCCACCTGACGTTCGTACCCATATATGAAGCGTCAACAGCAACGGCCATAAAAGCCATGGCAATAGAGGGCTACGGTGTCGCCTGGCTTCCAAAGTCCATTGTCAATGATGAGCTTGCAAGCGGGCGACTGCTCCGCGCAGCTGAAGAGAGTGATGACATTTCTGTCGACATCAAAATTTTTCGATCCGTCGATAACATCGATCAGAGGATCGATAAGTTTTGGGATATGCTAATTCGACAGTCTCAGACTTGAAGCTGTTGACAGGTAGAACGCTTGATTCTCTGGAGGGCTCATCGAGGCTTCTGCAACCTCATGCGTTTTATGCATGACCTGTCACGAATAACGGTATTGGACCGACAAAGCTTACCTCCCTACGATTTCCAACGACTACAGAAGAAATGGGAAATTGTTCAAAAAGTTGGAAACAACCCATAATTTTAACAGGGAAATCTCTCTATGAAATTCATAGCATCACTTACTTCATTCGCGGCAGCTGCTGCAATGATGTTTACATTCTCGACCTCTGCGTCAGCGGAGAGCACGCTTGAGATCGTCAAAAAGCGTGGCCATTTACGCTGTCAGGTTGGGCAGCCTTCCGCCGGTTTCTACAACCTTGATGCAGCTGGAAAGTGGTATGGACTTGATGTCCAAACCTGCCATGCCGTTGCGGCAGCTGTTTTTGGCGACCAGAACAAACTCGAAATTCAATCCGTAAGCAGCCAAATGCGATTTACGGCCTTAGCCAATGGGGAGTCTGACCTTTTATCGCGGACGGCCACCTGGACGATGTCTCGCGATACGCAGTTGGGCCTCGATTTTTTACAACCCAATTTTTACGATGGTCAGGGTTTCACTGTTCACAAAGAAAGCGGGATTACCAGCGCACTTCAGTTGAAAGGCGCGAAAGTTTGCGTCACCAGTGGCACGACGACTGAACTTAACCTCGCCGACTTTAGTCGAGCCCATAACCTTGGCATCAGTGCCGTCACATTCGAAGACTACAACGTTCGAGACGAAACTTATCTCAACGGTGGCTGCGATGCGACAACCGGTGACAAATCTTCAAATGCCGGAAATATGGCCGCGTTTCCGACGCCTTCCGATCACATCATCCTACCAGAGACAATCTCCAAAGAACCTCTGGCACCGGCGGTACGCCATGGGGATAGCCAATGGCGAGATATCGTGACCTGGACTATGTACGCCATGATCAACGCTGAAGAATTAGGTGTTACCAGCGCCAATGTTGATGACATGCGTGCCAATTCAAAGGACGTAAACGTTCGCCGTATGCTGGGTGTAGAAGGCAAACTTCATGAAGGTTTAGGCCTCACCAAAGATTGGGCTTACAACATCATCAAACAGGTCGGCAATTATGGTGAAAATTATGAAGCCTATATGGGCAATGGAAAACAAGCGATCGGCATTCCGCGTGCCGGTTCTGCCAACGCCCTTTGGACCAACGGTGGCCTGATGTATTCACCGCCCATGCGCTAAGGCGATTTCATAAATAGTCTTCTTTAGCAACCAATTGGCAGGTGCCAGATCAACTTAATCCTTGTTCTGGCACCAACACTTTATACGACAACAGAATTTTCCATCCGGGGGGAGCCTATTGTGGCAATAGACGACAGCCATAAACAAGAAACGGCGCCCAATAATCCGCCCGTGCATAGCAGACCGGTAGCCCGGTTTGATTTTTTTCATGATGAGCGGGTTCGCTCCATTTTCTATCAGGTTCTGACAATCATATCTGTCGCCTGGGTCGGTTGGTACTTGCTCAGTACGACCTCGCAGAATCTTGAATCCCGCGGCATGAAATCCGGCTTTAGTTTCTTGAGTGGCGAAGCCGGCTTCGATCCAGATTTCAGGCTCCTCGATTATACGGCTGGTGTTGGAACCTACTGGGACATTTTTGTCATCGGCATGCTCAACACACTTTATGTATCGGTCATGACGATCATAGCGACGACGATACTTGGGTTTTTCATCGGCGTGTTAAGGCTTTCAAGCAACTGGCTTGTCGCTAAAGTGGCTTTAAGTTTCGTAGAAATTTTCCGCAATACCCCCCTGCTCGTTCAAATTATATTTTGGTACACAGGAATTTTTTCCATACTGCCCAAAGTTCGGAAAAGTTACGACCTATCCGGCGGAGCCGAGGTTGTGTTGCTCAACAACCGTGGTCTGTATATGGCCTGGCCCGTACCGGGCGATCTGTTGTGGATGAGCGGCGTTGCCCTAATCGCCGCCATTGTCGGCGTCATCGCCTTCACGCGCTGGGCGCATAATCATCAAGATCAAACAGGTCAAACCGTTCCCATTGTTCTGCCATCGGCGGCAGCAATCGTCCTGATACCTGGCCTCACATTTCTAATAACCGGATCACCCCTTGCTTGGGATATCCCGACACTTGAAGGCTTTAACTTTGTCGGCGGTGCGACTTTACCTCCCGCGTTCCTGGCGCTGTTTACAGCCTTAACAATGTATCATTCGGCTAATTTGGCGGAGGCCGTGCGCGCCGGGATTTTGTCAGTGAACAAAGGGCAACATGATGCGGCACGGGCCATTGGCCTCCGGGAAAATCGGGTCTTGTCTCTGGTCGTCATTCCCCAGGCAATGCCCGCGATTATTCCGCCAATGATCAGTTGGTGGTTAAATGTGGTTAAAAACTCATCCTTAGCCATCGCCATTGGATATCCAGATCTTGTCGCAGTGTTTATGTCGACGTCCCTAAATCAGGTCGGCCATGCAATTGAGATCGTTGGCATGACAATGGCCTTTTATATGTCTGTCAGCTTAATGATTTCAGGGCTTCTAAACATATACAATAAACGTGTCCAACTGGTGGAGCGCTGATCATGGCCATCAGAACAGCCGAAAAAACGCCCCCCAGAGACGCGCCGCTATCTGACCGAACAATTATCGGCTGGCTTCGCAAGAACATGTTCAGTTCGCCATTGAGTAGCCTGCTGACGGTAATCTGCCTTTACATAATCTACATTACGGTAACCGGGGTTTGGGTCTGGGGCGTCAGTGATGCGGTCTGGGTTGCCGACAACCGACGCCATTGTTTCCAAATCAGTATTGGCGGTGCCTGCTGGGCAGGCGTCATTGCTTGGCTGGATAACATTTTCTACGGGCGCTACCCGCGAGAAGACTTATGGCGGGTTAATTTAGGTGCCGTCCTGCTGGTTCTTTGGATGATCCCGCTTTGGTTACCCCGGGTTAAGGCAAAAGTCTTTATCGGCCTGACCACCGTCTTTCTTTATCCCTTCCTTGCCGGATATCTGTTTGCGGGCGGCGGCAAAGATATCTTCATGCAAATTATGATCTCTGCTGCCATGTTGTGCCTCATCGGGAACACCCTGCATTCGGTTATCGGTTTGTTATCCGGAAGCAGCCTCCCCGATACGCTGATCCATCTGCTTGGCAAGAAAGACACATCTGAAAAAAGCCAACGCAATATTTTATGGGGCCTTCTTGGAGTCAGTTTTGTTTTGGTGTTTATATGGCAACACAGCTGGACGGTTGAAGCCGTTCCCTGGTCCAAATGGGGCGGGTTGTTCCTAACACTTGTTATTGCCGGTGTTGGAATAGCAACAGCCCTTCCTGCCGGGATTATCCTGGCACTCAGCCGGCGGTCCAGCCTACCGGTGATCCGTGTTCTCAGCACCGGATTCATTGAAGTGTTCCGCTCGGTACCACTCATTTCTGTATTGTTCATGGCAACCACAATGTTTCCGCTCTTCATGCCGGAAGGATTTATTCTGAATAAACTGGTTCAGGTAATTATCGCTGTTTGCCTGTTCTATGCCTGTTACATGGCTGAACTGGTTCGAGCCGGACTACAGGCCATTCCCAAAGGCCAATATGAAGCAGCTCACACCATAGGTTTGGGATATTGGGGGACCATGCGGCTCATTATTTTGCCGCAAGCCCTCAAACACATGATCCCCAATATTGTTGGCACCTCTATTGGATTGTTGAAAGACACCACATTGGTTTCGATCATCGGCTTATTCGACATTCTGGGTATGTTGCGCTCCATAAGTCGGGATGTGCCATGGCTCGGCTTACATAAAGAGCCCCTGATCTTTGCAGCGATCCTGTTCTTCCTGGTTTGCTTTGCAATGTCAAAATACAGCCGTCACCTGGAAGCCAAACTTTCCACTGTCCACAAAAATTAATCTGAAAAATCTGGGGGAGAACACAAAACTGTGACAAACACACTTGAAACGCCAGAGGTCAGAGAGCAACTGGCATCTGCCGCGTCCAATGAAGTCATCATTGATCTGAACAAAGTCAATAAATGGTATGGTTCTTTTCACGTCCTCAAAGACATCGATCTTACTGTCCACACCGGCGAGCGGATCGTTGTCTGCGGTCCATCCGGATCCGGAAAATCAACACTGATCCGTTGCATCAATCATCTTGAAGAACATCAGGAAGGTGACATTGTTGTTGACGGCATTACCTTGGATAAGAACCTAAAAAACATAGATCATATCCGCACGGAAGTCGGAATGGTTTTTCAGAGCTTTAACTTGTTTCCCCACCTCACCATTCTTGAAAATCTGACCCTCGGGCCCATTTGGGTTCGCAAAATGCCAAAGGCGGAAGCGCAAGCCACAGCAATGCAGTATCTGGAGCGCGTTCGGATACCTGAACAGGCCGAAAAATACCCCGGGCAGCTTTCCGGCGGCCAGCAACAACGCGTCGCCATCGCCCGCTCTTTATGTATGAACCCAAAAATTATGTTATTCGACGAGCCAACTTCAGCCCTTGATCCCGAAATGATCAAAGAGGTGCTGGACGTCATGGTTGAACTGGCGGATACCGGCATGACAATGATCGTGGTAACCCACGAAATGGGGTTTGCAAAAACCATTGCAGACCGCATAATCTTTATGGACGAAGGTGACATTGTGGAAGAGAACGAACCAAACAGTTTTTTCAACGATCCACAACATGAACGTACCAAATTATTTTTGGGCCAAATTCTTTGATTTCGTTAGAGACAGGTGAATGAGACCATGTCGACCCAATTCTTCACCGACCCAGGCGAATTTCGCCGTGGCAATTTACATACACACTCGACGCGATCAGATGGGGTTTTAGACCCCGAAGAAGTGTGCCGCCGCTATCAGGCTGAGGGCTATGATTTTATCGCGTTGACGGACCATTTCGTCGGCCAGTTCGACTACCCGATTACCGATACATCAGGCTACAGAAATAACGGGTTTACAACGATCCAAGGCGCGGAGTTACATACTGGCGCGATGGAGAATGGCAATTTGTGGCACCTGCTGGCCGTTGGGCTTCCAGTCGACTTTGAGCCGCCCAATGCCCCTTATTTAAAGCCTACGCAAGGTTCGGAAGACGCTCCCCATTTAGCTCAACGCGCGCGCGATAGCGGCGCTTTTGTTACAATCGTTCATCCCCACTGGTCCGGAATGACCGAGGCTGATGCAAAAAGCGTCTCAGCGGCCCATGCAATAGAGGTCTACAACCATGGCACTGTCGTCGACAATGATCGCGGTGAAAGTTTTTTCACATTGGAACATCTGTTGAATGACGGACGCCGATTAAATTTGATTGCGACCGATGATGCACATTTTAAGACACCGGACTATTTCGGCGGATGGGTAATGGTTAAAACGGAAGAAAACACGCCGGATGCTTTGCTTGAGGCGCTAAAATCCGGTTCATTTTACTCGAGTACAGGCCCTGAAATACGCGATATTCGTGTCAGTGCAAAAACCGTTGAAGTCGATTGCTCGGCAGCCGTGACCTTAATTGTTCAGGGTCAAGGATCGCAGACAGCGACATTGCATGGGAACGCGATGACAACAGGTACTCTTGCACGGCACCGTGTCGCCCGTTCACCGTGGATACGGGTTACGGTCGTCGATCGTGCTGGCAAACGCGCCTGGTCAAATCCGATCTGGGTTGATGATGTTCTGTAATCGCGCCAGAACCTTTTCCTTTTTACTCCCATAGTACTGATGTTTTTTTTGCAAGAATGCGAACGTATTCAGCATTGGACAGCTTTTAACCCCGACCATATTCTGACGTTTGTTGCCTAACGACAGACATGCAAGATACCGGGGGCCGACTGACGTGGCACATGAACTACTTGTCGAGATTACACGAAATGGAACCGTAGAAAGTCAGCACTTCGGCTCCGCCGTAGTTTGCGATTATAAAGGATCTGTGTTGGAGCAGTGGGGCGATGTTGATCAATTGGTCTTCCCCCGCTCAGCCCTAAAACCAATGCTTGCCATCAACGTTGTTGAGAGTGGTGCCAGCGATCATTTTGCCCTGGATGATGCAGAATTGGCGCTGGCCTGTGCCTCGCATCAGGGTGAAGCCATGCATACCGATAAAGTCTCGGCATGGTTGGGCCGCCTCGGCTTACACCAGGATCATTTGGCCTGTGGTGCTGCGCTCCCCGATGACCTGACAAATGCTCACAACTTGTTGGCATCTGGGAAGACGGGTTGTCGCATACATCATAACTGTTCGGGTAAACATGCAGGTTTTTTAACAACCTGCCTGCATCAAGGCTTATCGCTAGAGAATTATCACCTGATCGGTCATCCGGTACAAAAATCATCTCTGGAGACCCTGTCGGATCTTGCAGGAGTTGATATCCGGCAATACCCGGCAGGAATTGATGGATGTGGTTTTCCAGCCCCAACGATGCCCCTTTTCCGTCTGGGCCATGCCATTGCGCGCTTTGCCAAGCCCTCAGTCTTTTCGAATGAACGATCTCAGGCCATTCGCCGCCTTCATAGCGCCCTCATCCGTGAACCCCTTTACGCAGCTGGGCATGGGACCGTGGTCAGCGAACTAAATTCAGTAACAAACGGGGCCGTGCTGGCCAAAACCGGCGCCGAAGGAGTTCTGATCGCGGCCCTGCCAAAGCTTGGACTGGGGATAGCATTAAAAATTGCCGATGGAAATGCGCGTGCACGACCAACCGCTATGTTAGCTATTCTCAATCATCTCGGCATTATATCTGACCATGAAAAAAGCCATCTCAAAGTCCATATCAATCCACCGATCAAAAACTCACTTGGCCTTGTTATCGGAGAAAACCGCCCGGCGACGCCTTGGGTTACTTCCCTAAAAAACCATCCCTAAAACAAAACCCACACCGCACCACTTAGCGACGGGTCAGGTTTATTGTAAGGGGTTCTTTGAAGCTGCCCGGTCAGCAAGCACATTCCTGCAATTTCTGGAAACACGAGAATTGATTTCTTTTTCACCCCTGATCATGCCCCCCTTGCTTCGCCAGATAATCACGTCGACCACGGGTATTGAGATCTTTTCATGGCAACGTCTGGGTATTTTGTATTCATCCATATGATACTGAGTACCACAGTTTGGCGTCACCTGAACCACAACGGCCCTGTTCGTCGCACGGGCCAACGTGACCGCAGCCGGCCCGGTGCAACCTGACCGTCCTTAAGGTCACCAAATAGACGGGGTATTATCAGCTTTATCAACAATGGCGAACCGTGTAAAAAACCAGAAACCATGCATGAAAGAGGTCTCAATTGTCTGATAATCCGAAAAGTGAAGAGTCGCCCGATAGACCTGCGCGCGTTGGCATCATAATGGGCAGTACATCTGACTGGCCGACAATGGAATTTGCTGCACAAATCCTGACAGAACTTGATGTCCCTCATGAATGCCGCGTGGTCTCAGCCCACCGGACGCCAGACCGGTTGTATGAATATGCGCAGACAGCCCGGGATCGAGGATTATCCGTTATTATTGCTGGCGCCGGAGGTGCTGCCCATTTGCCGGGGATGGCCGCGGCAATGACGAGCTTGCCGGTGCTCGGCGTACCCATTGAAAGCAAATCCCTAAAGGGACAGGATAGCCTGCTGTCTATCGTACAGATGCCAGGGGGTATTCCCGTTGGTACATTGGCGATTGGTAAACCCGGCGCGATTAATGCCGGACTATTGGCCGCTCAAATCCTGGCCGTCACAGACACCTCTCTTGCCGAACGGGTTGACGCCTGGCGGCAACGGCAATCTGCTGCCGTCCCTATTGCGCCGTGAAGAGCCCATCAATGGAAAAATCAACGACCTCAAACACATCCCGGCCAGACCCCCAATCCTCCTCTGCAATGATACCGCAAGGCGGTGTTATCGGCATCATGGGGGGCGGACAACTTGGCCGGATGGCAGCTGTCGCCGCAGCGCGACTGGGTTATCACGTTCACATCTTTTCCTCCGATCCTCAGTCACCAGCGGCGGAGGTTAGTCTTCTGCATACCTGTGCGGACTTCGACGACGGGCCAGCACTGGAGGCGTTTGCAAAATCTGTGGATGTTATTACCTGTGAAATCGAGCATGTTCCGGCAGAGGCGTTAAAGTGCGTCGAGGCCATAACACCGCTCCACCCAAAAGTAAGCGTTTTCGAAATCTGTCAGGACCGAATTGCCGAGAAAAGCTTTCTCAATCGAATTGGCGTTGCGACAACAAACTGGTTACCGATTGAGACACCGGGTCATATCCGGGAAGCTCAAACCAAGGGTTGGCATGAAGGCATCCTGAAAACAGCCTTTGCCGGCTATGACGGCAAAGGCCAAGTGAGGCTTGAAGGCGACGCAGATTTTGCAAATGCGGACGCCATTTGGGCGCAACTCTTTGACGCAAACGACACACGGACCACAGCCGTACTGGAAGCGACTGTATCGTTCGACTGCGAAATTTCAGTGGTTGTTGCCAGAAACTCCCAAGGACAAATCGCGGCCTTCGATACAGTCGAAAACGTACATCACAATCATATCCTTTCTGTCACCCACGCCCCTGCCTCAATCTCCGAAGAAAGCCGGGCAAGCGCAATGGATATCGCCTCGAAGATTGCCGACGCCCTCGATATTCAGGGCATTCTGGCCGTCGAGATGTTTTTGACAAAATCTGGTGAAATCCTGGTCAATGAGTTGGCACCACGGCCCCATAATTCTGGGCATTGGGCGATGGATGCCTGCAATACCGATCAGTTCCAGCTACTCGTCCGCGCCCTCACTGGATTACCTCTGACAAAGCCTATTCGCTGGGCTGATGCAGAGATGATCAACCTTATTGGCGATGATGTAAAAAAAACCAGTGATTACCTTGAAATGTCGAATGCGCATCTACATCTGTACGGCAAGCAAGAAGCACGTGCGGGACGAAAGATGGGACACGTTACCCTTGTCAAACCGCTGACCCCCCAGTCAATCCCTGCTTCCGAGTAGATCAACCAAGCACAGTAATCCTACTGCTGCCCATTAAACGCGAATATTGCGATATGTATCATATTATTTCGTCACCGACGATTTTGTTTTTCATCCTTGGATTGTTGGGTGCCCTGGCTCGCGCTCAAATTCGAATTCCAGAGGCTTTGGCCAAAGCGCTCGCGATCTATTTGCTTGTCGCCATCGGCCTAAAAGGCGGCAGCGCCATTTCACGGGAAGGCCTGGATTTAAGCCTGTCGTTCATCGCAATTGCCGGAATACTTATTAGTGGCCTGCTTCCATTCATTTCGTTCTATCTCATTCGCGCCTTCACGACGCTGACGACGACTGAAGCCGCCGCCGTAGCCGCCCACTATGGCTCGATTAGTATCGTCACCTTCATCACCGCCGCGTCGATCCTCGATGAAGCCGGTATTCATTATTCAGGGGGTATGGTCGGTATTGCAGCTTTGATGGAGGCTCCCGCAATCATCACAGGCCTCTGGCTAGCAGCGCGCTCGCAAGCCGATCTACCGAAACTCAAAACAGCCGAGCTTTTTCGTGACGTGACTTTTAACGAAAGTATTTTCTTGTTAATCGGCGCCCTCTTGATCGGCTATTCCCTGAATTCGGAAGGCAAAGAAGCACTAGCCCCCTTCTTCATTGATCCGATGCAGGGCATCTTGTGCCTGTTCTTACTCGATATGGGTTTGAAAGCTGGCGAAGGTTTACGTGCGGACAGTCGTGTCCTGAAACCCGGCCCCATTCTGCTTGGTATGGCAATTCCTGTGATTAATGCAGCAATTGCACTGCTGGTCGCCAAAGGCCTTGGTCTGGGCATTGGCGATATGATCCTGTTTGTGACATTGGCCGCATCGGCGTCTTATATCGCTGTTCCGGCAGCAATGCGCCTCGCCCTGCCGAATATTAACCCTTCACTTTATCTTACCTTTTCGCTGGGAATCACCTTCCCCTTTAACGTGCTTATAGGGATATCCCTATACACATGGATGGCAAAACTGGTTGTAAACTAGCGATAGAATCAAAAGACAGTCAGTAGAGCCAGAGTAGCCACCCGCCCCGCTCAGTTTCCTGGCAGAACGGGTGGCACAAGAACGCGCTCTAGCGATTAAAAGCGATTAACTTTCCAATTCCGCAAGTACATTTGCGCAATGACGCGACAAGTTAGAGTCCGCTTCCTTTTCACCCAGGATCAAAGACCAACCTTGCTTAGAGACATACTCACTTCTGTCCCAGGTGTTCAGGTCCTTTAGAATAGTTAGTTTGCGAACTTTATCCGTATCCAGATTATATTGAGCAACACAGATTGGCGTCAGGCGCTCTAGAACAGCCATATCGGCGGCTTCAACTGACATATGCGCGGCCTTACTTGTCGTCACCCATCCCCCCCATGTAAAGCCAACAATAGCTAACACAATCGCGCCACCGACAGCTCCAAACAATGGAGCCTTAATCGTTTCGAAGTTCATAATATTTGATCCTTAAAAGGTATGGTTAAAAGACCTCGCTCAAACAGCCGTCGCCAGCGCAACCCTGTTATCCGCGCCAACGAAAACCAATGACCAAGGCTCGGGGTGAAAGGGCGAGACCTCACTTTTCCCCTATGCAGTTTTTTCGAGTGTCTGTTTGGTTCTTAGGTTCACATAGAAAACGATGCCACATATCAATTCATCTCGATGCAGCATGTAATAATATTACCACGTATACGTATATGCATCACGCGTTATATGTATATTATAATAATAACAATTTATTAAATATAATAATGAAATAAATTGATAATAATTATTATACTAAGATAATAATTTTACGTGATAAAATTAAATTAATATTATTGATTTATTTTATACGTTATTTACACTATAATGCATTTGTTCAAAATATTTGGTTACTCAAAAGTGCGGCCAAGCATCTGCCGCAAGCAAAATGTCGCAGGTTCGTTTTTTATTAGCCGACCCGGGAACTGCTGCCAGTTCAGGATAAATTAGAATAAAATCAGTTTTAAATTCAAAAGCGTGCAGCCCGCTCTTACGGATTAAGCACTGCATTCTCGCTCCACCCCATCGCTAACAAGATCAATGAAAAAGAAAAAGCCCGCTTTTGTCGAATGGGAGAATCCAACACGAAAGGAAATTTTGATGTCAAAACAGGGAAAAATGAAAGCCGAAAAATTATTCGCGGAAACACAAAAGAAAACCAATGACGCTGCAAATAAACAAGCTCGAGAGCAAGCGCAAAGAAGAGAACATGCGGCAAGCTTGAAAGCCAAACGACTTGCCAAAAAGGTCATCGATGAACAAACAGCGGCGGCAGAAAAAGCAGAAAAAGCAAAAAAGGCTGCGACAAAGAAAACGTCGAAAAGAGCTCCATAGTGAGTCCCCAATAACCCTCGACCTAACGGGATCGATATAATCGAGGGTCTGGTTGTAACGGAAATGCACACGTGGGGCGCATCTCGTTAAATCGGATCGCAAATAGGGTCATCACCCGAAGCACAGCAAATTCATAGTTAGATACAGGATATCAGATCATTAGGCCCCTGAGTACTGGACACGTCGAGGATGCCTTCTTTGGTTTAACCCCCAGTTTTACTCTCTGGTCTTTTCACTTCCCGAGCTTTTTTGACCGCACGATTTTTGCCTGTCTCGATTTTCACACGTGGCAAGCGTGTTAATCTAAACGGTCAGCTATTGTTTTTCTCGAGACGATAGGTCACATTTTCATAGATATACCATCATATAGGAATGGCTTTGTGACCGACAAAAGTGAACCCAATTCAGCCCTTCAAAAGGCTTTATCTGTTTTAGAAACCATTGTTCAGGATATTCGTCCACTTGGTGTCGTCGATATTGCTGACGAATTAAACGTACCACGGCAGAGCGCGCACCGAATTGTTCGTCAACTGGAACAATTGGGTCTGCTGCGTAAAGACCTGAGCCGGGAACGCTATACACCAGGGCCGCGACTGAGAACGCTCGCCATCAATACCTTATCATCTGCCCAATCAACCCGGGGAACCCATTCCATCCTTCAACAATTGGTCGATGAGATTAATGAAACCTGTAATATTGGCATGCTTGACGGTAACGAAATCATCTATATTGATCGAGCCGAATGTGACTGGCCACTTAGGGTACAGCTCCGACCGGGCAGTCATCTTCCGATCCACTGTACCGCAATTGGAAAACTCCTATTAGCAAATCTTGGGGCGGAACAGCGCGAGCAAATATTGCGGACAATGGACATGCGACGGTTCACTAAAAACACAATAACCGATCCGCAAATGCTCGAGGCACAACTTGAGCAAATTGCCGCACAAGGATATTCGATCAACAATCAAGAAGATGCCGTCGGCTTAATTGCGATCGCGGTTCCCATCCGCGATCCGAACGGCGCGATTGTTGCGGGGCTCGGCGTACATGCGCCTGAGCCTCGCTATTCCATTGCTAAAGCCATCAATGACCTGCCGAGATTCCAGGCTGCCGCTGAACGGATTGGAAAAGCCTTATTGGCCGAAAATGAGTCAATTTAAATAAATTGTTACCCTACGTCTCATTTTTTTATTGACTCCTTCTGCTCTTTTTGAAAACCTAGTTTCCATAGAACGAAACAAGAGGACCCGGCTTATCGCTGAAATGGATTCCAGACAGCGACGCCTTAACCCCAAAACAAGGAAAAGCTAGATGAAAAAGACTGTTTTTAGCCACGCGCTAGCGGGCGCTGCGTTTGCCGCAACGATCGCCCTTGGTGCCTCAATGGGCACCGCATCCGCGACAGAAACGATTAACTTCGGCACGCAACCTGCAACAATGCCTATCTACATCGCTCGTGCGATGGGGGCACTTGATAAGGTCGAGAAAAAGCACGACGTCAAAATCGAGTTCAAAGTCTTTTCTTATGGTGCACCTGAGAACCAGGCTCTTGCAGCTGGCGAATTGCAAATTGCCTCAGCCGGGATGGGACCAGCCATCGTCGCTTCCGCACGCTTGCCCGCAAAACTGCTTGCCATTTCAATTCTCGAGCAGACCGCAGTTATCATTCCAAAAGATTCCGCCATCACCTCTGTCGCCGGTTTAAAAGGCAAAAAAATTGCCTATCCGGGGAAAGGTTCTCAGCAATATCCGCTTTTGGTGAAAGCACTCGCAGACGCCGGGTTGGAAATTGGCGACGTTGAGCTTTTCAAAACAAAAGGTTCTGACGTGCCAACACTTTTGGCAAACAAAAGTGTCGATGCCGGTATCACCTGGGATCCACACGTTTCCAATGCACTTGCCGCCGGTCACTCCAAAGTCTTGATCAAGGCTGAGAAAATCTTGCCCATCAAGGCAGGTCACTACATTGGGAACGGGGTTTACGCACGGAACGACTTCATCGAAGCGCGCCCGGAATTGGTGCAGGACTTGATCTCTGCTATTGTCGAAGCCGTCGACTTCATTTTGAAGAACGAAGACAAGGCGATTAAAATGTGGTCGGAAACCATCGGCTTCCCTGAAGAGGTTATCCGTTTTGCAATCGAGCAAAAGATTTCTGTCTACAACATGGACGTCGCACCCGAAGCCGAAACCATAAATGCCTATACGAAATTCCTGAAGGATGCCGGCATATTGAAGGCAGATGACAATCCACAGTTTGATCCAAGCTTCGCGCAAAAAGCTCTATCGATGATGAAATAGCACCTGCTATCGGAAAAGGCGCAGGTCCGTGATGTCCTGCGCCCCTTTTTCCTTGTTTTTTATCTTGAGTGCGTGGAGAACCTGATGGCTTCTAGAGCCTCTAATGTTACAAGTGCCTTACCTTATCTATACGCCGGACTATTTATTGTTGCAGTTTGGCAAGCTGTTGTCACATTCACCAATGCCCATGTCGCTTTGCTGCCGCCACCTCTCCTGACAGCGCAAACGTTTGTTGATCTCATCATCACTGGTGAACTGTTTATTCACACTGGCGCCAGTCTGGGACGCGTCATATCAGCCTGGCTGCTATCAGCATTGATTGCCATTCCACTTGGGTTGGCCATGGGACATTGGTTAAGGTTTGAAAAATTGGCCGATCCCGTGATCGAACTGTTCCGCCCGATTTCTCCTCTGGCCTGGATTCCTCTTGCTATTCTATGGTTTGGGATTGGCGAAACAGGCAAAATTTTTATTATCTTCATCGCCACTTTTTTCCCCATTCTATTAAACACCGTATCCGGCGTGAAAGGCGTTGATCCTGTTCTGATCCGCGCAGGTCGGGTTTTGGGTTGCGAGACCGATAGTGCCCTGTTCCTAAAAGTTATCCTACCCGCAGCCATGCCAACCATTATCGTCGGACTTCGGATATC
This sequence comes from Rhodospirillales bacterium, assembly GCA_048262655.1. Classification (GTDB taxonomy): domain Bacteria; phylum Pseudomonadota; class Alphaproteobacteria; order Rhodospirillales; family Casp-alpha2; genus JABMNT01. The sequence goes on from JBLXEY010000001.1 coordinate 415,881, forward strand.
ATTTGGTACTGGTTGGGCCGCCATCATCGCGGCGGAACTCGTCGCGGCACAGGTTGGACTTGGCTATCTGATCGCTGACGGAATGGAGATTTTACGCTCCGATCTTGTTCTGGTCGGAATGGTCACAATCGGTATCCTTGGCGTATTGATTGACGCTGCATTTCGAATGGCCAACCGCGCCTTCGCATGGGCGGGATAGGTAACGAAACCATGAACTCGAACGACACCAACACCCTCAACACCAAGGGTATCTCAATTAACCAAATTGGCATGACGTTTAACATGGATACAGATGATCCGGTTGAAGCGCTATGCCCCGTTGACTTGGCCTTTAAGCCAGGTGAATTCATCGCCTTGGTCGGCCCGTCTGGATGCGGAAAATCAACCCTCCTTAACATATTGGCTGGGTTTATTAAACCGACCCATGGCGAAGCCCGCGTTGGTGAAGACCTTATCACCAAGCCGGATATTGATCATGGTATGGTGTTCCAGGATTACGCGTTGTTTCCGTGGCTCAATGTGATCGACAACGTGGCGTTTGGACTGGAACGTCAAGGCGTTGGTAAGGGCGAACGCTACGCACGCGCTCGCGAGAACCTGGATATGGTCGGCCTTAAGGATTTCGCAACCAAGCAGGTCAACGAACTCTCCGGTGGGATGAAACAGCGGGTTGCCATCGCTCGTGTCTTCGCAACCGACCCATCCGTGATCCTGATGGATGAACCTTTTGGCGCTCTGGATGCGTTGACCCGCCGTTTTCTGCAACATCAATTATTGGAAATTTGGCAGCGCAATCGCAAGACCGTCGTATTTGTCACCCACTCCGTGCAAGAGGCTGTTTATCTGGCGTCGCGTGTAATCGTCATGACGGCACGGCCGGGTCGGATCAAACTGGACCAGGCCATCGATCTCGCGCACCCCCGTGATTTCTCCAGTGCAGAATTCCGGGACTATGAAAAACAAGTATACGAACAACTGGATGAGGAACTTGCCAAGACCTTCAAACTGGAAGGTGGCGCAGGGATGTTCCATGACTAGTCAAATGGCCGACAAGATTACAGCCACGGCGACAAGTACCGAGGCTGTTTCCGCGTTCTTAAGCCGTGTCTCAGAGATTGAGCCGGAACTGCAAAGCTTCCGGCAGATTAATGAGGAGCAAATGTTTCTGGAAGCAGCGGCGCTTGATGCGCTTCCCATCAGCCAACACGGCCCGCTCCATGGGCAACTGGTCGCCGTCAAAGAAGTGTTCGATGTTGCCGGTTATGACTGCGGATGGGGAACGCCAATCCATAGCGACCGCCGTCCTGAGGCCGATTGTCTCGCTGTCCAGCGCTTGCGGTCTGCCGGTGCCATCATTGCCGGCATGACCGTCTCGACGGAATATGCAATGTCTGCCGTCGGTCCAACCGTCAACCCACATGACACGAAACGCAGTCCCGGCGCCTCGTCTCAAGGCTCCGCCGCTGCGGTAGGGGCTGGCCTTGTTAATCTGGCCCTGGGCTCACAAACCATTGGCTCGATTATCCGCCCTGCCTCTTATTGTGGGTGCATCGGGATGAAACCGACGTGGAACGCGATTGATCCGCAAGGGTGCATGCCCCTGTCGGCCCCTCTTGACCACGTTGGTATCCTTGCCAATAACCCTGACGGCGCGGCGACCATGCTAATGGTGTTGGCCCCCGGTCTCAGCCCGGCCCAGGCGCAAACCAATACGGTGACAATACTTGAACCCTGGTATGAGGCGCTGACATCCCCCGAAGCCCTGTTCGCTGTCGATGACGCTGCCGCAACATTGGCGCAGCAAGGCATGAACATCAGGACAGTTCGAATGCCTGATGAAATCGCAGCGCTAGAAGTGGAAACTCTTGATACGCTGCTGGCTTATGGCATGGCACAGAACCATGGGGCCGATTTCGACACCCATTCAGATCGAATGACGGACCGCATTAAAGATTACATTCAGCGGGGCCAACGGACGACATCTGCCGCTTATGAAAAGGCCCTGGCCACGCAAGACCTGATTATTCGGGACCTGCAAGACCTATTGCAGGGCAGCGTCGCGATCATGCCATCGGCAACCGGTGTCGCACCGCTTAGTGCTGAAGGGACCGGCGAGCGAGATCCTCAACGGTTGTGGACCCTGGCAGGATTTCCTGCGCTCTCCGTCCCGTCAGCACGTGCAAATGGCCTTCCACTTGGTATTCAGGTCATCGCTTCCCCGGGGCGCGATCTTGATACGCTGGATATGGCCCGCCGGCTTCTTGGTTAGAGGGACGCATTCGCTGGGTGCTGTGTGTTTACGTCTCGCGCCCTGTGGAGCTTTTTATAACTGTCGATCAATTTCAGATGTTTATCCAGGCCTTCAAGCTTCATGCTTGTCCTTGTCAGGCCGGGGAACCGGACCGCACCGGTTACAGATCCCACGACATTATCCAAAATCTCAAGACCATACATGCGCTTGAGGTTTGGCAGATAATCCTCCAAGTCGAGTTCCTCATCCATGGTAATGTCCAGCACGGTGCCCATCGCCTGATAGAACAGCACACGCTCCACAGTATTGTCGTTAAAGTTCAAGAAATCACCGATGATCTCTCTTGCCTCCTCAAAGCGCTTCAGGGCGATGCAAACCAGTATTTTCAGCTCACCAATGTCTAAACGGCCCCAAATCGTATTTTCATCAAACGCGACCCCAATCAGTTCTGAGATTACCGTATAATGATCCAGCTGCTGCTCTTCAAATCGTTCCAGCAATTCTTCAAGCGCTTCGTTGCTTAAGGAATGGATGTTGAGAATATCTTCACGAAACATCAGGGCTTTGTTGGTGTTATCCCAAATCAAGTCCTCGGCCGGATACACTTCGGAGAAGCCGGGCACCAAAATCCGGCATGCCGTCGCGCCAAAATGATCATAGGTCGCGACATAGACCTCTTTCCCAAGATCTTCGAGGATCGCCATCAGGCGTTCGTTTTCCTGCTCCGTCGTGCCGCTAAAATCCCAGTCACAAAATGCATAGTCCTGTTTCGTGCTAAAGAATTTCCAGGAAATAACACCAGTCGAATCAATAAAGTGCTCAACAAAATTACCGGGCTCGGTCAAAGCATGGCTATTGAACGTTGGCGGCGGCACATCATTCAAACCTTCAAAACTCCGCCCTTGCAACAGTTCCGTTAAAGACCGTTCCAATGCCACTTCAAAACTCGGGTGCGCGCCAAAGGAGGTCAGCACTCCACCCGTTTTCGGGTTCATCAGCGTCACGCACATGACGGGGTATTTACCCCCCAAAGACGCATCCTTAACGACAACAGGGAACCCCTTGCTTTCCAGTTCTTCGATGCCCGCCAAAATTGACGGATACTTTGCGAGGATACCTTCCGGCACATCCGGCAGAACGATTTCTTCCTCGATAATTTGTCTCTTGATAGCGCGCTCAAAAATTTCCGACAGGCATTGCACCTTCGCTTCGTTCAGAGTGTTGCCCGCACTCATGCCATTGCTGACGAATAGGTTTTCAATCAGGTTCGACGGAAAATAAACCGTTTGCTGATCCGAATGCCGCGTAAACGGCAAAGCGCAAATCCCGCGCTCTATATTCCCGGAATTGGTATCAATCAAATGCGACGCCCGCAAATCCTCTTCCGGGTTATAGAGTTCCAGGCAATAGGCATCCATCAGTCCTTCTGGCAAGGCATCATCCGGGCCTGCTTTAAACCATTTTTCTTCGGGGTAGTGAACAAACGCGGCGCCCGCGATCTCTTCGCCGAAATAAAAGTCATTATAAAAGAAATTGCAGCTCATCCGTTCGATATATTCACCCAAGGCCGAACACAGCGCACTTTCCTTTGATGCCCCTTTGCCGTTTGTAAAACACATGGGCGAAGCCGCCTCACGGAGATGGAGCGACCAGACGTTTGGCACAATATTACGCCACGACGCCACTTCGATTTTAACGCCAATGTCCGATAACATGGCCGTCATGTTGGCAATGGTTTGCTCCAAAGGCAGATCCTTGCCCAGGATCATCGTTTGACTGTCACCACCCGATACCTGCAACAATGATGCATCATCCAGATCTTCCACTGCATCAATGGTAAATTCCGGGGCTTGTTGAATGACTTTTTTTACGGTGCAGCGATCAGCAGACCTTAAAATTCCTGCCCGATCCCTCTCCGAAATGCTGGACGGCAATTCGACCTGAATTTGAAAAGTCTGATTATATCTGTTTTCCGGGTCGATAATATTATTCTGAGAAACCCGGATATCATCTGTCGGAATATCGCGCGATACACAATAGAGCTTAACAAAATACGCCGCACACAGCGCGGACGATGCCAAAAAATAATCAAAGGGACTGGGCGCGGTGCCATCGCCTTTATAGCGAACCGGCTGATCAGTCGTCACCGTAAAATCATCAAACTTCGCCTCAAGACGAAGATTGTCCAAAAAGTTTACAGTTATTTCCATGTGATGGTTTCTTCCTGAAAACGAGGCTTCATTGATGCTTTATCCTGTACCGAGACACATAAGGCACGACAGCACGATATTCAGCCCTTTTACCCCAATAGCTCAGGAACAAACAATGGTTAGGAGGACACCCGTTCGATCCTTCAACCTTGGTTTCACAATCACGATTTTGTCGAAACCTCGGGCCAGCAAAGCCCGCTCATCCCGGCAGCACAGTCCAAATGGACAGAATTCATTGTTTTTATTGGAAAAAATGGTGACCGGGGGCGAACCTAAACAACCGACACGCGGATTTTCAAGGCCTGCTCCTGTGAAAAACGCGCATGTTTTCAACGCTTTCATCAAGATGAAAATAAAGTGCATAAATCGCATTAGTTTCAGGCTTTCTATTTCATAATCGTCAAACCGGATGACGCTACGACGTTCTATAATCGATCAACAGTTTCCAGCTAGAGCCCGTCAGGCTAATTGACGATTTTACGTTCCAACTTCTAGAAAATATCAGCCTACAGCCGCACCTGTCTTATTTGTTACGCGAATTCGGGTGACTTGAAAAAATCCGGCTACGCCCGGCTGATAGTTACAGACAGTCGGGAAAGATCCACATCTGCGTTGGGCCTTTTGGAATCTTACCTCTATATAACCCTATATAGAGGATTTATCTTGAGGATGAACGCCTGACAAACATCAAATAGCCAAGCGACTTTGGATTAGGGCTCAGAAACTTTATTCATTCGAGACTCTAGGCGTGACCCAGATATGCTTCCTTAATGGCCGGGTTGTCTTTCAGGTCTTGGGCGTCTCCTTCATAAATCACCTGGCCATTTTCAAACACGTACCCTCTGTCTGCAACGATTAATGCCAGATTGGCCATTTGGTCAACAATCAGGATAGTGACACCTTCATCACGAAGGTGAGCTAATGCATCAAATAACTCTCCAATCATAGAGGGTGCCAACCCCAATGAGGGTTCGTCCAAAAGCAAGATATCTGGTTTGGCAATCAATCCACGGGCAATTGCCAGCATTTGCTGTTCCCCTCCCGAGAGCACTCCAGCTTTACTTGTGATGCGATCACGCAGCCGAGGGAACCGATCTAAAAGGGCATCAAGCTCTGCACCGCTAACTGGATCATTACGAGTCCATGCACCCAGTTCAATATTATCTCGCAAGCTCAGCTCTGGGAATACTTGTCGCCCTTCCGGCACGAGCATCATACCAGCAGCAACAATTTCATGCGCCGGTTTATGAGCTGTTTCTTCATTATTCAGTAGAACGGATCCTTCAATAGGCCTATGCAGCCCGCTCATGGCACGTAGCATAGTCGATTTACCGGCCCCGTTCGCGCCAAGAACGGCAACCATTTCACCCGAATAAACATCAACATGGACATCATCGAGGACAGGTGCCGCACCATATCCGGCAGCCAATTTGTGGGTTGTCAGAGTTGTTGTCGGCGCCTTTTTCAAAGGTTCAGTGCGTGGTCGACTTTTAAAAGCGGTACCGCCCAAATAGGCTTCAAGCACTTGTGGGTCACGTTGAACTTCGGCAGGTGTCCCCTGCATCAACGGGACGCCGGCATCTAAGACCACGATGTGATCCGAAATTCCCATGACCAGAGACATATCGTGCTCAACCAGTATGACAGTGATTCCGGCGTCTGCGATTTTCCGCAACAACTTAGCCAATCGATCTTTATCTTCACGCATTAGCCCTGCTGCAGGTTCATCAAGCAAAAGGACTTTGGGTCGGGCTGCAAGCGCGCGCGCTATTTCAATCAACCTCTTGTCGACATGCGGCAAACTACCCGCCAACACGTTGACAGGTCCAGAATAGCCTACAAGCGCAAGCAGCGATTCTGCCAAATCAGATTCACTTTGTGCGCTATTGCTCAATAGCCATTTCAATTGCCCTTGACGCAAAGCGATTAGTAGATTTTCACGCAAACTCATGTGTTCGAAAAGTTGGGTGGTTTGGTATGTCCGTGATATCCCCGCGCGCGCGATTTGATAAGCGGGTGCATTTGAAATGACGCTGCCCAATGAAATTGTTCCTTCATCAGGTTGATAGAATCCGCCGATCATATTGAGGACCGTCGTTTTGCCAGCCCCGTTTGGACCGATAACGCTCGTGATCATGCCAGGCTTTGCCTGAAAGCTGACGTCCTTGGCCGCTTGCACACCGCCAAACGAAATTCCGATGTTGTCGACAATTAGCGGCTCACGCGCCACCGATGAGTCCCAAAGGTATTCTTTTAAATCTAGTTCGTCTGATCCTGTCAGCTCCTCTTTGTCTAGACCAAACCAGCCCGTAATCGTGCCCACAATCCCTCGCGGCGCAGCCCAAAGAACTCCCAATAAAAGGCCACCAAAAAGTAGCAGTCGGTATTCCGCGAAGTCAGACAAAAACTCTGGCAACAAAACGACAATGAGGGCCCCAATCACCGGCCCCCAGAGAGTTCCGGCTCCGCCGACGACAACGGCAAGGATAAACAGAATTGATTGGAAAAAGGGAAATGAGCTTGGCGAAATAAACATATTTAAAGGCGCATAAATAGCCCCCGCCAATCCCGTCAGCAAAGCAGACAGAACGAATGACATGGTTTTGATAATCAGCGGGTTAAGGCCAATCGATTGCGCAGCAATTTCACTGTCACGTACCGCTCGCATAGCTCTTCCCCAATTCCCATGGGCAAGGCGCTGGTAAAACATCAAACCCGCCCCCGCCAAAACAATACTCAATAGGGCTATATCAATTTCGGTCATGGCATAGCCAAACAAATCAGGGCTAGGGAACCCCATAAGACCGTTAGCCCCACCGGTCACGCCACGCCATTCAATGGCCCCGTGCTCGATAATGAAGGCGAACGCTATTGTCATCATCGCGAGATAAGGTCCACTTACGCGTAAAGCGGGGAGCGCGAGCAGAAAACCAACAGCACCGGAAACGAGTCCGGAGATCAAGAAGGCTGTCCAAAAGCTAAAGCCGTTTAGGGTCAAAAAACCTGTAACATAGGCGCCGATTGCAAAAAACCCAACATGACCAAACGAGACTTGGCCGGAAAGCCCAAGCAAAATATTCAAGCCTATTCCGACCAGGATGTTGATCGCCGCAACCGCCATGATGAAGTTGAAATAGCCATCGACAAAAATCGCCAATGTCAGCCCCGCAAAAGTTAAGAGCGCGATGACTGCGTAGGCGGCGCTTTTGTTTGAAACAAGTGCACACACAGCACTCAAGATGGAGGTTGATGATGGTTTCTCTGAGTTTAGTTGGCTCACCGGACTAAACCTTCTTCAGCGCGGCACGACCTAAAAGGCCGTTGGGCATGGCAAATAACACAAGGATAATCATGCTAAATGAAATAATTTGCGTATAGGAAGACCCCAAGTACGCCGTGGTTAAAGCTTCGACCAAACCATACAACATGCCTGCAAGGACAACTCCCCAGGCACTTGTGATGCCGCCAAGAATCGCCGTCGCGAAGGCTTTTATTCCAAAAACCAATCCCATGCCAGATGCGACATTAAACAGAGGAGCAATCAGAAGCCCTGCTATTCCGGCGAGTACTGTCGAAATGGCAAAAGCTGCCGCGATGACAAATCTTGTATTAATTCCCATCAGCTGTGCCGCCTCCGGTCGTTGAACGACCGCAGCCATAGCTTTTCCGTATTTTGTTTTCGTTAGTACGAGGCTGAATATTGTAGCAGCAACGATACCAACGATGGGGATGACGAGTTGAAGCGGATACGCGCCAACTCCAAAAACGGAAATCGCCTCATTGGCGAGAGGCGACGGAAAATTACGTGGTTCTTTGCCAAACGTAAACATTACAACGTTATCGAGAACGATACCGCCTGCAACGGTCGCCATTAACCAGGCGTTCGAACCTCTGTCCGCAAAAGGGCGAACCAGAAATCGCTCCACCACAAGACCAAAGAGCGCGCAGATCATCAATGCGCCCAATACCGCCAGCGGCATTGGCCAGCCCAAGGTCACAGCGAACGTGTAGCCGAGGACCGCGCCCAGCATCATGGAGCTGCCTTGCGAAAAGTTAACTGTGTTGGAAACGACGTAGGTTATATGAAACCCGAGGGCAAGAAGACCATACATGGCGCCTAAACCGAGGCCCGTAATAATCGCAGACGTAATTAGCATCTTCGGGATTGTTTCCGATTGGAATAGACAAAAAGCGAGAGGCCACACTCTTGGCAAATGTGGCCCCGGTTACCCATCATTTATTTGATGGGAATAATCTTGCCGTCAATAAACTGCGTGAACACCAAATCATCTGGGCCCAGCCCGTCATGTTGGGTTGCAGAGAACGGCTTCACGTAGGTTTTAATCAAACCATCATGCTTCTCAATAGCGTAAAAGCCCTTTCGGACAGCAGGTCCATCTGTGGAGCCAGCATTCTTAATTGCCAATGCTGCCAAGTGCATCCCATCGTAAGCATTCGCAATTCCAACAGCTGGGGTAACATCCGCTTCACCCTTAATCTCTGGGAAGCGGGCTTTCAGTTTTGTCATCATTGCAGCTGCCTTCGGTGAATCATTACCCGAAAACGTAAATGTTTGGATCATTTCTACATCTTTTGCCCGCGGCCCACCTAATTCGGAGAAACGTCCGCCCGCAGGTCCCCAATGCGATACAACGGGGACATCCCATCCCATGCGTTCAAGTGATTTCATGACCTGGGCAGAAGGACCAACGTTCGCTACCATGAATATAGTGTCAGCTCCATTTTCCTTGAGGCGGGTTAATTGTGGAACAACATCGACATCGGACCCTTCAATTTTTTCGATACCAGCATGTGTCATGCCCTTTGCTTTCAACGCCGAAAGCAGGCCTTTTTCATTTGATTCTCCCCAAGGATTGTTAATCAACATCATTCCAGGTTTTTTGGCACCATGCACTTTAACGGCACGATCGACCAATGCGACATCGACCATCGCGTCAAATGCAGAAACACGGAATGCATAGTTTTCCTTGGCGCCATTACGTGTGATCGGCGTACCTGCAGCCCATGGGCCCATAAACGGTTTTTTGATCTGATTCATAAACGGAACAATGGCGAGTGAGACAGGTGTTTGCAGGCCACCAAACAGGATGGCTACTTTTTCGCGCTGAATAAGTTCGCGCGCAGCAACCAAACCCTTTCCCGGGTTGGCCTCGTCATCGCGTCGAATAAGCTCAACTTTCGATCCAAGCAGTCCGCCAGTGGCGTTAATTTCATCAATAGCGATTGTTAACCCACGGGTGATTGCTTCACCGGATTTTGCCGACGGCCCGGATAAACTTGCGATCAGCCCGATTTTGATCGTATCCGCTGCAATAGCAGTCATACCAGTCATTGCAGTTACTGCAGCAAAAGTAACCCCGGCAATAACCGAACGACGGGTGAATTTAGCATTCCGCATTTTAACACTCCTGATTGTTGTTATTTTAAAGAAGCTTAATGCGCAATACTCATGCCAGTTACGAGATGGCAGAAACACAGGAGTTACAGAAACTCAACCTCAGTTAATGCTTATTTTTTATGCGATATTTATTTATGGCTAAATTTTAATCAACTTAAATTCAACCTAATAGAAAATTTTTACGGTAAATGCGCCTATTAGGTTGGTATGAAATGTGCGTAAGTAAATTTGATCAATCCAGAAGGAATACCGTATGAGCAATCCAACTAAACTTTTCGAGATGGATGAAATTTCGAATATAAAAAACGAAACAGAACGCGCCAAGGCAATTGTCGAATCTTTTTTGGTGGCTTCCATGATCCCTGACCCTGACAAAGCCGCCTCATATACATCCGATGACGTGAATATACATTTCACCGGGGCGACCCCCATGAGGCACCCCCGTGAAATGACAGCCTACAATGCAAATCGATATAACTGGGTTAAGAAAAAGATGGAGCGGTCCGATGTGGCCCCGGGAGAGGATGAAACCGTCGTCTATGGTATTGGAACGCTATATGGTGAATGGTTGAATGGTGAAGTGTTTGAAGGCAACCGATATGTCGATCGCTTTGTTGTAAAAGGCGACGCAATTATCAAGATTGACGTGTGGAACGACAGCGCTGAAAGAATTCTTAAAGGTGATGCGAACTAGCGCGCTTGGCGCAAAATCCTACACATAACATTATCCACGGCAGTCGCGGAAACGCGTTAACTTCCGGGAAAAGGAATTGCCCAAGAAGAAGCGACTTTTACGGGCTTCAAAAATCGAAAATGTGAGAGATATCAAGGTTTTGATAATGGTGCCCGGGGGCGGACTTGAACCACCGACACGCGGATTTTCAATCCGAATATCATACATTCCTTTACATTGATCTCGATACCAACATATTGATTATATTTACTTTTTCTAGTCTCAAGCTTCCTATTAATGTTGTTTATTGCCTCTATATTGGGTACTCTATGGGTACTCAATATAGAGGCAAACCATGAAGATTACCAACATAACCATCAAACCTATGGGATACAAAAAGACAGGCAACAAAGCTGATCTAAGGTTTGATGATGAGCTTCGTGGTTTTGGTGTTCGTATATATCCATCAGGCAGAAAGTCTTTCTTTGTTTCCTATCGTAATGCTTCAGGAACAAAGAAACGCCATACTATTGGCGACTTTGGATTGTTCACCGCGACCAACGCGAGAGGCATTGCACAGGAGATACTTGCTGACGTTAGACGTGGAGCCGATCCACAATCGGAGAAACAAGAGCTACTCGGGGAAATTACATTTGCTCAATTGGCTGAGCGATACCTGGAGCATACCAAAGACCACAAACGCAGCTGGAAAGACGATAACCAGCGTATGCGTGACCATCTGCTTCCTCATTTAGGCCACAAGAAGATTTCTGAAATCACTTTGAGCAGTTTACAGCGCATACATCGCAATATTAAGAAGAAGAAATCGCCGGCTACAGCCAATCGGGTGGCATCATTAATTAAGCACGTGTTTTCTTCTGCTGAGAAATGGAGCTTGGTAAAGTCTAATCCCGCTAAAAATATTTCTATGTTCCAAGAGCCTCCACCACGAGACATCGTCCTAGCTCCAGAAGATTGTCAGAAATTAATTGCTGCCTGTGACGCTGACGAAAACATTTACGCAGCCGCCTTATTTAAGTTAGCGATGTATACAGGGCGGCGAGTTGGTGAACTTCTTGGAGCCAAGTGGATCGACGTGAATGCGGACGCTGGAACACTTACATTACCGCAGACAAAAGCTGGTGAACGTCAGTTTGTTTATTTAAACGAGTTTTCATCCTCTATATTGCGCACCCTGCCCCGTATTGAAGGTAACGAATACATCATTGCTGGTTCAGCGCCCGGGAAACCGCTCAACTTTTATAGACGTGCTTGGACACGAATACTAAAACGTGCTGGCCTTGATCATTTTCCCCCTCATGGACTAAGACATAATTATGCAAGCACACTTATAGCTGCTGGTGTTCCATTGGAAACAGTCGGACATTTATTAGGTCATAAGAACTCTGTAACCACGCGTAAATATGCTCATCATCGTCCCGACAATCTTCAAAGAGCCGCTGAAACATTCACAGATGTTATTGACTTCAATTCTGAAAAAGAAAAACGTAACGGATGATGCGGTATTAGGTACATGTGGCAATCATGTTCAGTCGCTTATAAGCTGTGATGAACGTGATAACGAGGTCAATATAAGCAATCGGTAAGATAGCCCTATTTTAGGGACACACCCACATAGAAGAAATTTGAAAATTGGATCAATGCAGGTGAGCAAAATTGATGGAATAAAAGCCATAAACGAAGCAGAAGTGGAGTTGATTCATCGGGGCCACTCGGTCCGCAAAGACACTGCTGAGAAAGGCAGGCAAGGCAGATTACTGTCAATCTCAACTGGAAAACACAAAACTAAAATTGAAATTCTGTATCTTTCTAAATTTCCAATTCATTTGGTTTGGCAACCAATATTTAGTGGCAGAAAAGGCGATGGCGAGTATGAAATCGCAACGCCTATACTTCGTAAAATAGTCACCGATATGGGATATAGAAATCTCGTATCTAATGAAGCCAAGAACTATCGATATGAATATAAGGATGTTGACTCAATCGAAGAAATTATTTCTTTGATCAACGAAAATGGCCAATTATTAGATTCTGTCGAACGCAAACAAACTCCTCAGTTATTTGCTGTTGAATATGATCCCGCTCTCATTGCCAAACGATACTTCTATGCATTTAGGAATAAAGATCAGCATTTATTGGATCTTTGTCGAGACATGTTATCAGCGGATAGATTTGATTATGCAATCGCGATTAACAGGAAAACTGAAATTCGCACATACCGTGAACACCTAGTTCCATGCATCTATTTGCACCGTGAAATTATTAGACGTATACAAAACGGGGCTACAAAGGCCGAAATTGCAAATCTTATCAAAGACAATTTGCGTATAGCATACATTAATCCTAAGGATGCCGATCACATTGATATCGAAGCGAACCTCAAGATGACGATGCCTGAAGACTGGGGATGGGGTAATTCGGTGACTGCCCGGCTAGACAAATGCAATGTGAATTATAGAGATAATGGCGAAAATTCCTAATTTGGCCCCCCCAGAGCCTGGAAGAAGGAGAAATATTATGGCACAAGGAGCGGAATGGAGCGAAATCGAATTAGAGGCATCCGTTGATGCGTATCTAATGATGCTCAAATCGGAAACCGAAGGTATTCCATACGTAAAATCAAAGATAAATGCGGAATTACGAGAAGGACCATTAAGTAAAAGGACTAAGGGTTCCGTTGAGTTCCGTATGCAAAACATCTCTGCAGTAATGCGGGAATTAGGTATCGCCTGGATCAAAGGCTATAAGCCAGCCGCAAATGTTGGGGAACAAGTTAAAGCCAACATAAAGCGGGTAATTTTAAGACGAGACGAGATTGGTAAAGAGGCATCAAAACCTTCCGCAGATTTTGAAGAATATGAGCGCCGTAGTCAGGCGCTTAGAAAACTTAGAACAACATCCCCAAAAGAAAAGCCAAAGGGACAGGCTAAGCCAAAGTCTAAAACTTCCTCATCAAACCAATATTTTCGTGATCCCGCAGTGCGAGCTTGGGTGTTAGAATTAAGCAATGGAAACTGTGAAGCCTGCGGAGAAGTTGCCCCGTTTAATTCAGATGATGGCAGCGCGTTCCTCGAGACACATCACATGAAACGGTTAGCTGATGATGGACCTGATGTTGTGGAAAATGCTGTTGCTATATGCCCAAACTGTCATCGCCGCTTGCATTACTCTGCTGACCGACAAGAATTTATGGAAATGGTATTTGAGAAAATTGATCGCCTCGAACAGTTTTGATGAGTTTTTTGGGGCACAGTCACACTACCCAGCCGCAAGCGGGTGGAAGGACAAGAAGTATTTCAAGATTAGAAAAACATACACTGAATGGTGCGATACTAGTTTTGGCGCTACTAATTGTCAGTTCTAACGCCCTTGCTGCTGAACTATCAGGCAAAGTCACTCATGTTCGCGACGGAGATACAATTGAAGTCGGTAAAATACCAATAAGACTGAACGGCGTTTCAGCACCAGAACTGAAAGAACCTCTTGGTCAAAATTCCAAAACATTTATGAAACAACTTGTCCTTGGCAAAAATGTCCGTTGTGATTTGAACGGTGAAAAGACCTATGATCGGTTCGTTGGCAGATGTTACCTAAACAATAAGGACATCGGGATTAGTGTAATTGAAGTTGGATTAGCAATTGACTGCCCAAGGTATTCAAACGGCTTGTATGCAGATCACGAAACAGTGGAAGCCAAACAAACAATCAAGTTACCAAAATACTGTGTAAAGAAATAATGGATGACTGAGTTCCACCTCATAGAACCAACACTGACAAACTATTATCGTGGGATCATCCTGTTTGGCGCAAACGTTGCCTCCTATAAATTCGCGCTGGGTAAATCATTATTAGAATTAGCAAACACCAACGACGATTTAATCCCCATTGAATTGTTGGCAGATCACTTCTCTGCACATGTGGCAGATCATATTAAACACACACCAAAACAAAGCACTCGTAATGGCAAGGTCCGTTACTTTGATCTTTGTGAACAATATAACCAAGGTGAAGCCACAAAAGATGATCTTGTTTCATATACCGTAAAGAACGCATTTAACGATGTGATCGATAGGTTCCATATCATCAACGGCCAAGAAGTTGATAAACGGTTCTATGTGGATGAACGTAAGTCCAACAAAGGCATCAGACTTACCAATGAATTACAACAGTTGGTTCTAGAATATGACGGCAATGATATAACGCCTGAAATAGAAGCTAGATGGCGGTTGGTAGAAACAGCATGGGGATTAAAACTTTCTCGCAACCTTGTTGCTGTTGGACATGATGCCGATACCGGTGAGTTTCTTGTAAATCAGAACAATCGCCGTAAAGCCGTTACATCCAGCAGAGATGCATTAAACGGATACCAACGTGGCAAATGTTTCTTCTGCTATGACAAAATATCAATTAGGCAAAACCACCCTGATATCGCCCATGTTGATCATTTCTTTCCGCATATACTAAAGAGTGAAGGAATTGGTGAATTAATTAACGGTGTTTGGAACCTCGTATTGTCTTGCCCAACTTGTAACGGCAGCGCAGAGAAAGGTGCTAAAGTCCCTGCTCCAGTACTTGTGGAAAGATTAAACCGTCGGAACGAATATTTAGTTGAGAGCAATCACCCATTAAAAGAAACTATCATTCTTCAAACGGGTAAAACCAAACAAGCGCGTCATAGCTTCCTGCAGGACAAACTTAACATTGCCCGAAATGCGCTTCATCATGTTTGGCAACCAGAACCAAAAGGAAATCCAACTTTCTAATGTCTGATATTATTCAATGCCATTTCTGTGAATTAACAGAAGATCGAATTATAAATCAAACGGAAACTTGCGTGGTGATCCACGATCTATATCCAGTGACTCCACTCCATACACTCATCATCACTAAACGTCATGTTGCATCTTATTTCGATTTGAACGCACAGGAACGCAAAGACGTGGAACAGTTAATTGACGATCACCGTTTAAAGATTTTAGAAGAAGACGAAACCGTTTCAGGATTTAACATTGGTATCAATTGTGGTGAAGATGCTGGTCAGACCGTGATGCACTGCCATGTGCATCTTATACCACGTAGGAAGGGTGATATTGAAAATCCAAGAGGCGGTGTTCGTGGTGTAATTCCTGATAAACGTGTTTACTGAACAGGTCTTTAAGTCGATGAGCGATATAGTTTTCACAGATTTAAAAGGTGCAGCAGGACTAGCAGATTATATTGCTCGGAGTTATGATGTAGCTCCTCAGGTCAATCAAAACAGTATCTTAATTAACGCTACCGATGCAGCGAGACTTGTTCCCGGCGATGCACTAATACGCAAACCTCAGTATAATCTGAGTGAGCGTAGTCTCTCCGAAATCGCATCTAATATGTTCGATCAAATACCTCCTGATTTACTAGCCCACCAGCCCCCTCCACCAGACGACGGAATCACAATCCCACCAAACCGAGGGGTTTTATCTGATCTTATCCATATGAACAGCTTACTGGCTGTCGTACCCAACAAACAGATTTTAGAAGTTATTGAGAATAAATTGCTCCCGTTAATGATTGATGGTTACAATGCTTCTTTTGTAACTGGTGTTGCTCTTGAGACTGGAGCGCAGCAGCAAGCAATCTCCATCACTAAAATTGCACTTTTATCATCAAGGTATGATCAGGACGAAGTACGCACTCTCGTTGCAAGTCACGGTGCGATGTCAGGAGCACTTCCAAATTCTTTAGAATATCTCGCCTACATTGATTGTTTAACTCGTCTCTCTCCCATTTTTATGACACTCCCCAGCTTTCGATCAGGATGCAGCTGGCACTTTCAAGGTGATGCCATGTGGCAATTTAATGGGGCATTGGTAAACAGTGAATTGTCTCAATTCTCTCAATCAATTAATCCTCTAGCGGAGGATGCCCATTTGTTTGGTTTTCATGGGTTAAAACGAATGAACGAAGAAAATGTTTGGCGCTACCTAAAAATAGTAATTGAAGGTGTAAATAGACTAATTGAATTTATGAATGATTTTCGTAATTTTACTGATGCGAATGGACACGTTGATCTACTCAAAAAGACACAAACGTACTCTGCCATACGTTTGATTTTCGCTGACATAGCCGCGATAAATTTATCAACAGAATCTCACAGCCGCATTAGTCATAGTATGTCAGCACTGGATAAATTTTCGAACTTAAAAGTAATCCTAGGGAGTGTGCCGTTATCTGAAGCACAAGCTATGCAGGGATTGGCATCAAATTCACAACGAGTGGAATTAATACGTATAACTGAGAGCACCTTATCGCAATTATACCCAGAATTATGCGAATCACTTAAAACTGTAATGGATCGATGTTTTGATGAACTCCATACGCACCTTGGAGAACAATCATCTGCAGCAAGAGAATCTGAAACGGAACGACTAAATCGACTATGGAGCCAAAGAAACATTCGCCATGGCTCGTTTTTACGCAGAAATCAGTTTGAATCGTTATTCTTTGAGTCTTCAGGTACAGTTCCAGTAACGATTTCTTCGCTACCAATTATATTGATGCTGGGTATGATCCTTTCTCCGGAAGAATTTTTACAGTTTGTTCCCTCGTTTGAAAATTAGAGCCTTATGACTGTTATTAAGATTGCACGAGATAAGCTAAAACAGAGTTTCAGGAAAATATTTCAGCCATTCCCCATTCGCGTTTTGAGTCTAATCCTGAAAAGCGTATTTATTGATGCCTATATCTGAAATTACCAATCCAATTGTTCTATATTCCCGTTCTGCTGTTCTGACTAAATCCTGTCCTGTACCGCAAGAGCCGGGTAAGGAAGCACCCATAGCAAATGAAGATAACCAACAAAGACGGATGTAAAGCGTGATTGGTAAATCTACTCTAATGCAGAGCACACTACCCGCCGTAAACGGGTGTAAGGGGGAGTTAGGAAACGTTATATATCATATAACGATAATGTAGGAACTTAGAATTTACATACAACACTTATTAATATTTATAACTAATATTGCAAGATTTACTGTATTAGTTAAATTTTATGCTTAAGTTGTGTGTCACGTTATTTGTCTTTACTATGTAATATGATTCCTTTATATTGCTTCTTACCCATTTGAATGGTCGGCGATTTCTGACTTTTGGGGCTTTCTCCTTAATGGCGTCCGGAGTGGCTCACACCTTGATTAACATCGGGGCGTGGGCTGTTTGTTTATGGCTACATGCCTCCTATAGATGGAAAGCAAAACCATGACCGACAATGACAACGTTACAACTCCCCAACCACTCCTGCCGTTGCCAGCCAACGATGAGACACTGATCACCAGATCAAACTTGCCACAATACATACCTGTTGCCACTCAGACCCTAGCCAGATGGGCTGTAGAAGGCCAAGGACCACGCTTCATTAAGATAGGGCGGCGGTTGGTAGCCTACAAGGTTGGAGACATTCGTGAGTGGCTTCAGGGGCAGTCCCGACAGAACACAATAAATCCATGATAACCTTTATTTATAGGAGCTTAACTCATTGATTTTAAACTATTATTCTGTCCGAAAAGTCATTAATACCCGACATTTGGTTCTTGATCCAAGTACGGCATGTCAACCAGTCACGACATTAGGTTCCTATGCCACGGCATCAGCGTAATGACCTTGAACCTGAAATCCTGTTGTCAGATACCAACGAACAACAACGATTGGTAACCAGTGTTATCGACGGAGATAACTACCGTGCATTGGTCTACGACCGTAATCAAGCAATCGGTAGAGAAAGCCGCCTTTACCTATTTGGTACATTGGATACACGTCTTCAAGCATGTCGTGATGACGGAGTTAAAATTGATGAAGGGCTTTTGAACTTCATGATACGACAATGTGATTTAGCTGAAGTTCGTATAAAGAAAGACGCCAGCCGCGAACCCATAATACAAGACGGATTAACGGTTAACCGTCTCGTTCGTGTTGGTTGCAGAATACGTATGACACAAGACCAAATAGCTAAACAATACCGCCTATCACGACAAACAGTGAATCAGCAAATAGCGTTATTTCGTAAATGGTACTTCATCGTGAACTATGGACGAGGATGGTACGAGTTCGATGCAAACCTTTGTTGGAGCGGGAATTTAGCAATCTGCGCTGCTTATAGAGAGGTCCAACATAACAATGATGAGACGGAAATTCTGTAACGGTATATCTGCCCTTATTCCGTATGGAATAAATGAACACACACCCCTAGGGTATAAGGAAGAAAGATGAGTAAGCGCAATTATTCCCGCACAGCCGTTACTGAGATGGTCTTTGCATTACCAACCAATCAATGGCAAATGCGCTTAGTGCCAGATGATGACCATAGTGATCTTCCCGTAATCTCACCTACCTATTCAACAGGTCAGCTAATCAATGCAGTTAAATTCCTACGTCATGAAAACATGAACGGCTATCACATTTACGGCAGACCCATTACATGCAGACATATTCTAGTTGATGATCTTGGTGAAGATGCAATGGATCAACTTCGTACTGACGGTTTAGGTCCAGCTTTTGGTGTAAGGACCAGCAAAGGCAATCATCAAGCATGGATCACACTTTCCAAAGACGAAGTTGAACCTGATATAGCCAAAGCAGCCGCAATTATAGTTGGCAAACGATATGGTGGTGATCTTGGCTCAACTGATGCCCAACACATGGGACGGCTTCCCGGTTTCACTAACCGTAAAGACATATACCGCAGCAATGAATTATATCCGTTCACTGGATTGAAAGGACAGGTATTACGAGGAGTTGCGCCAGCCGCTCCACAACTGCTTATTGAAGCCGAGACACTTGCTGCTTCATTCCCTACTTCCCCTCCTTGCACCCTAGGGGCGTGTGGACCTGCAAACACCAACCTAGACATTGATCCATCACGATCAATTATGACAGAAACAGAAGCCATTGAGATTTATGACGCTGAATTGCAATACCAAGCCCAACGTATGAATTGGGACTTACCAATCACCAAAGGTATGCGTAGCGATGCTGATTTCTACATTTGCAGGGGATTGAAACAGAAGTCTGGATTTGATCCAGATGATCTTGCTGCGTTACTAACATTAGCAAGTGATAAAGCCGCAGATAACGGCATCAAGTATGTAATAAGAACGGTAAATGCAGCCTGTTCTAAATAGTTGTTTTGTTTGTGTGCCATGTAGTCAAAACAGGCCATATATTTTGGAATTAATATATTAACTGATTTATGGTTAACACATATAACAATAACTAATGAAACAGACCACATTCCAGCAAATTACATCCTTGCGATACGGTCTAGAGTAACCGCTGAGTATCGGGGTTATGTCTGATATACCGTTGGCAACGGTACTTTTAGCATCGGATTAGCCAACACTTCACGGACGATAGTGGTGTTTTGATGTGTGCAGGTTTTGAATTATGAACTGAATCGATTTAGCGGCAAACAATCTATCAATCGGTTATTAGGATGCCAAAATCAGAAAACTCGACTGCTCATTTCCATTGTCCGTTATGGGGGGCTAAGCGGAAGTGTTTTCGGGCAATTGAAAACAGCCGGTTATGGCCCCAAGCGGACCCTGCAAAGGTGGCAACCTTAGAGTTGAATGCAAGAACATTCAGTGTTCGTCAATGGGACTTGCTGTACTAGTTGTAGTTAACCGAGATGCTATAGGAGCCTGTATAAACCCCACCCGCCTGATTTGAACCGACATTCAATGTCGCTCCTACATTGATGGTACGAGATCCACCACCGGCAATTGTCGGTGAAACACCACCATCATGGTTAAAATTATCCACGGTCATCGTGTTGCCTCCGCTCGACAACGTCGCACTGCCCGGCAACGTGACGCTGAATGAAGCGCCGCCTTGACCTGACACCGCAAAAACACCTTGAGAAACCGCCCCCCCCAAATCGGTTACATTAATTGCTGACGACGCGCCGGAAGTACTGACAGACAATGTCCCACCAACAGCAGCGGAGGCAATATAACCAAAATTCAATTGCGCTGTTTCGGATATAGTGATTGGTGCGACAATTGAACTTGAAGTCGTCGCTGTCGCGTCGCCCATTGTCGACGTGCTGTTATCGTCAACAGTTATCGTAAAACCACCCGTTAATCCAGATTTTGGCGCTTGATTGATGGGAACAGTTAACCTGCCCCCAACATAGATTGTAAGATTACCCGAGCTATCAAGTTGTGCCGGCGCGGTGATATCCGTTGCCAGGTTATCAACCGTTAATGTCACGCCGCTCTTGGATATCGTAAAGGATGATGGCAGCGTAATTGTAACAAACCCCGACGGCGTGCCTCCCGATACCTGAAATTTGGCCCTGGTGACCGAACCGCCGAAATCAAATATGGTTCCTGTTAAGGATTTACTATCCGTATTGACATTTATCGTCGCCGTACCGGACCCGTCGACACTTGATGCAATCGTCCCAAACGCCATGTTAGTCTTGCGCTTGACTGAAAATTTGGCCTCTGCAGCAGATGCAATAAAACAAGCCAATAATATTAGTATTGTTTTCATCGATCGACTTTCATCTAACTGGCGAAAATTGGGCAAGTGCTATTGGCCTTGCGGGAACTGCAAGCGCGACCAACAGTGAGCACATTAACAAGAATTTATTTAGAACCATGGCCCGTCCCTTGCTCTCCTGAACTTTTGATAGATACCATCAATCAAGATTGATAATGAGAGACAAGAATGCCCGTGTATGCATACAGGAAGCTGACAGAATCATTATTATTTTGTAACACTTATTAACGGGCATGAACAAATTAATGATTTTTTGCGCGGCTGGAACAGTAGGCGACTGGTTCGTGCTCGAGACGGACAAGCGTAAATAAATTAAAGAATAGAAGTCGCATGTCGCCTTTTGGCACTTTCCAAACTCAAATTACTCACGGGAATATTGTCTGCTATGAGTGGTTTGACCGGACATTAATACCTCAAGCCAAAATGCTAAGTTACTATGTATTCGGTTCGATATGAGCGATCCCCACAATGGGTGATGCCTGATCTGACTATAGCCCTGACGCCACTTCTTTAACCCCCTGTTTTGGAATAGCGGGGGGAGGGCAAACATCTTTAACCCTTACGGGTGTATCAAGGACGTGTAGCCGTCCTTAATAATCCTCACTACCAACCCTTCGTTGGATCGCAGCACTGATAAGAACACTCGCCGTTTGGCAGAACTGAATACGATGTATTCAGTTCGCATGTGAGCTTGATGGAGCCGCCACCAAGTAAAGTAGCCACTCGCAAGACTCGCTAGGCCACTTGACATGGATGTCTGTGGTGGCTGAGCGCTATTGTGTCAACTTGGTATACATAGAAACAGTTGCCAGTGCTGGGACAGACAGCGTAATCTGACGATTATAACGACCTTCCTGATTTAGTATGGCATGTGGAATCGGGTTTGTTTCACGTGAGATACGGCTGACTTCCCAAACGATATAAGGCACGTTGGCCTTGATGAACCGATCACCAACATTTACAGACATAAATACACCCATTATCCAATTGCATTAAATTCAGCACCGACATTACCAATGGATATTGTCATAGGCATGTGAAGGTTCAATGACTGATTTAGTCTGTTGATATTGATTCATGTGAACACTGAGTTAGCGCATTCTGAGAATGGTATTAGTACCCGTATTTATCTGAACTCTTCGACTAAGACGTTATAAATCACCAATTCTGGTGGGTACTCAGTGGGTACTCATTTTGAATGCAGCTATCACTTGGACAACACATATATCTATAACATATTGATTTTATTATAGAAAAATGGTGCCCGGGGGCGGACTTGAACCACCGACACGCGGATTTTCAATCCGCTGCTCTACCACCTGAGCTACCCGGGCAACATATCATCGTCGGATGGGGAACGGGTCTAGAAATGCCCGATACGTCATCGACGAGGCCGCTTATAAAAGATAATCCGGGGGCTGTCCAGCACCCGAAATCGCGTTTTTATGGTTTTCTCAATCTTCTTCGTACAGGTCTTCTTCCGAGCTGATCACTTCATCACCGGGAATACGGTAGTCTTCGTTTAACCAACGCCCCAAATCAATATCTGCACAGCGTTTGGAGCAAAAGGGCTTAAAGTCCAGCGTCGCATTTTTCCCGCAATTGGGGCATTTTTGCCGCAATACGGGAACCGCTTTTACTTGCTTGTCCGCAGACATCAACCGCTACTTTTTTACTTTGGCGACGACCTGAAACGTTTCCGGGCCATAATTGGCATCGGCTTTAAGTTTGATCGCATAACCATTGTGTTTTTCGAGGGTTTTATGAGCATCTGACAAAGCCCCTTTTAAAACCGCAATCACATCCGGACAGGCGCTCACCGTATAGGTTGGTGCCGGCGTTGCCACGGCTTCCGCTAGAACCCCCCGCAACGCCTCAAGTGCCACAGTTTCCGGAGACTTGAGAGCCACTGCAATGTTCCCAGACACGATTTCAGATAACGATGGACCTTTGCGACGACGGGTCATCTCCAGCAAACCAAGTTTTGTATAGCCGACCACGTGCGGGCGCAGCGGATCATCGCCAACGGCTTTGCGAAGCTTGCGATAGACGGCTTCCTGATTTTCCCGCCGACGCATGGAAACAAAATCAATCACCAGCAATCCACTCAGATTACGAAGCCGAATTTGATGGGCGATCTCGATTGCTGCTTCCTCGTTGGTCATCAAGGCCGTTTGCTCACGTCCGCCGCCAGACGTGCTGCCTGTGTTGACATCAATGGCTGTCAGGGCTGGCGTTTCGCTAATGATAAGGGAGCCGCCTGCTGGCAACGCGACCACCGGGTCGAGGGCGGCATCGATCATTTCCTCAACACCGAGCGTTGAAAAAAGCGCCCCTTTCTCTGTTGGGCCGGAAATCGCCTCTTCCAAATCAGGCATTTCTTCTTCGGCAAATTTTTTCAATGCCGCCAAAAGCTCAGGTTCATCACAAATCAGACTTTCGAGATCCGTTCCACCATAGTCCCTGAGCACGGCGAACGGAGGAGAAAGCTCCTTATCCAGACATTCGGGCGGCGTCGCTTTTTCCTGACGGGCCTGAATATCAGCCCAGCGTTTCAGGATGCGCTTGACGCCATCATCAAGGTCTTCGTGTTCCGCTTCAGCCGCAACAGTGCGCAATACAAAAGCCCCTGCGGCACCTTCCGGGACAACTTTATCCATGATGTCATTCAGGCGCTGACGCTCGTCATCACCGCTAATTTTACGCGACAACGTAACCCCGCTCTGGCCCGGTGCGAATATCATATCGCGCCCGGTGAGCGTTACACGGCCCGTCAGTTTGGCACCCTTGTCTTCTTCTGGGTCGCGGAGCACCTGAACCAGCAGAGAATCACCTTCTGAAATATAATTGGCGATGCGGTCATCACGCTGCTGTTCCCCTGCCGGGCGCAGATCTGCAACTGACAAGAAACCGGCCCGTTCTTCGCCGATCTCTACGAAAGCCGCTTGCAGCCCATCCAGCACGGCCGTGACGCGCCCCAGATAAATATTGCCAACCAGGCTTTCGCGACCAACACGCGAAATCATCAAGTCGGATAACCGACCGTCTTCTACAATTGCAATTCGAGTTTCACCGGGAGCCCCGTTGATATAAATACGCTCAGCCGCCATTTTTATTTTTCCCTCTTGAGTAACCTAACCCCGTCAGCAACGACGACGTTTCGAAAAGTGGCAATCCCACTACGTTGGGATATGACCCGTTAATCCGCTTTACAAATACGGATGCCATTCCTTGTATTGCATAGGCCCCGGCCTTGCCCTGCCATTCGCCTGTTTCTATATAATTATGAATTTCACTTTTGCTCAATGATTTAAAATGTACCGTTGTCATGACAACCCTGGCAACCTGTTGTCCGCCCGGGGCAATCAGACACACACCACCGTAAACCCGATGGGAGCGACCGGAAAGCAATTGTAGAAATTTTTTAGCCTCGGCCTCCGATTCCGCTTTCGCCAATGAGCGACGACCGCAGGCAACGACTGTATCCGCCGCCAAAACATAGGAATCGGGATGTCCGGCGCTGATATGGCAGGCTTTTGCCTCTGCCAGACGCGCAGCCAAATTTCGCGGCAATTCATTTTTTAAGGGATCTTCAGCAATATCGGCAGCGATCACCTCGTTCGGGACGATACCAATCTGCTCGAGCAATTGCAGCCGACGCGGCGAAGCGGATGCCAGTATAAGACGGCTGGATGTAGCCACGCCCCGGAACCGCTATTTAAATCGGAAAGTGATTCGGCCTTTGGTCAAGTCATAGGGAGTCATCTCCACATTGACTTTATCGCCTGCCAACACGCGAATACGGTGTTTGCGCATTTTCCCCGCCGTATGGGCCAGGATTTCGTGTTCATTGTCGAGCATCACACGAAACATCGCGTTAGGCAGCAATTCGGTAACGGTTCCGCTAAATTCTAGAAGTTCTTCTTTGGCCATCGGGCCCTCATTTCTGTTGACTTCGGCCACATAAAACCCCCGTAACCCCTTCTACGCAAGGATTTTTTCGCGAAATGCACGTTTTCATTGAATATCGGTGTATTTTTAGATCGATTTTAGATATCAACCGCACTCGAGGTCGGGAAACGAGTCTTTATCCGCGCCATCAGGTCATCGCGCACCTTGCGATACGCCTCAAGCTTCACATCGCGACTTTCGGATTCGATGATCGACGGATCAAAGGTGTTCCAGAACTCGATCTCCACCGCCATCACCCGCGTCATCTCGACCGCCCTGTGTTGGGCTTCTGGTGATAAGGGGATAACCAGATCAAAATAATCGTCTTCCAGGTCATCAAATGTTTTTGAATGATGACGGGTCAGATCAATACCGATCTCATCCATCACAGCAACCGCAAACCCATCGATATCACCGGACCGAACCCCCACACTATCGATAAAAACCCGTTGCCCGTGCAGAAACTTCATAATCGATTCTGCCATTGGCGAACGCACGGAATTCATCGTGCAAGCGAACAAGACGGACGAAGGAAGTTCCAATGTCTGCTCAGCCTTTCAACTGCAACACACAAACGAGCGTAAACAGCCGTCGCGCCGTTGGGTGATCAATTTCCGCCTGATCCGCCAAGCGCTCTCTTAACACTTCTGCCCCCTCGTTATGCAAGCCCCGGCGTCCCATATCGATGGCTTCAATCTGAGACGGCGTTTTGGTCCGGATCGCCTCAAAATAGGTTTCGCAGACAAGAAAATAATCGCGAATGATCCGGCGAAAGGACTTGCTGGGCAAACTTATCCGGCACAATTCCACATCCTGCTCGTCGCGCACATCAAAGATCACACGCCCATCCAGGATAGAGAGGTGCAAATTAAAAGGCCCCTCCTGAGCAACAACTGGCGAGAAATGGTTCTCTTCCAACAAATCATAGATGGCGACTTGTCGTTCGTGTTCGACTTGCGGGCTGCGATGCGGTCCAGATTTTCCATCAAGGACGATATGAGCGATGCGTTGGTTATCCATGCCCCTCGTCCGCAGTCTTTATTTGTTCATACGCAGCGAAACCGAAAGGCCATGCGCATCCAGCCCTTCAGCTGTCGCAAGTGTGACAACCTGAGGACCGATTTTGCCCATCGCCTCGGCACTGCATTCGATCATTGACGTTCGTTTCATAAAGTCCAAAACCCCCAAACCCGACGAGAAACGCGCCGAACGCGCGGTCGGCAAAACGTGATTGGGGCCAGCCAGGTAATCACCCAAGGCCTCTGGAACATAGCGCCCCATGAAAATCGCGCCGGCATTGGTTACTTTTTGCCCGAGTTCTCGGGCGTTTTCAGAGACAATTTCGAGGTGCTCAGGGGCAATACGGTCAACCAGATCAATCGCACTTTCCAGAGAGGGCACCGTAATGATAGCACCAAAATCGTCCCAGCTTTTCTGCGCAGTAACCGCCCTTGGCAGCGTTTTAAGGTGGCCATCAACGGCTTCAACAACCCGGTCCCCGAATTCAACATCATCGGTAATCAAGATCGATTGCGCCGCCGCATCATGTTCCGCCTGACTTAACAGATCAGCTGCAATCCATGACGGATTACTGTCTCCATCGGCCACGATCAAAATTTCAGACGGCCCGGCAATCATATCGATGCCAACAATGCCAAAGACCTGACGTTTGGCTGCCGCCACAAAAGCATTCCCTGGGCCTACAATTTTATCAACTGGACGTATTGTTTCCGTGCCAAAAGCCAACGCGGCCACGGCTTGCGCTCCACCGATCCGGTAGATTTCACTGACTCCAGAAATATCCGCTGCTGCCAGCACGAGTGGGTTTATATGACCATCCGGTGTTGGCACGACCATAACAATGCGTCCGACACCGGCAACATTGGCAGGAATTGCGTTCATTAAAACAGATGATGGATAAGCGGCCGTCCCCCCCGGTACATACAGACCTGCATTTTGGACAGCAGTCCATTTGTAGCCCAGACGCACGCCAACCTTATCGGTATAGTCCAGATCATCCGGCTTTTGCCGTTCATGAAAATCAATTATGCGCTCCGCTGCAAGCTCAAGAGCTGCCAAGGTCTCCGCATCGCATGCGCCGCGCGCAGACGCAATTTCATCGGCGCTGATCCGCAACGTTTCCTCGGAAAGATCAAACCGGTCAAACCGCTTCGTGAGATCAATAAGCGCTTGATTACCGCGGCTCTGCACATCACGAATGATGTTTGTGACGGCATCATTCACGTCCGTATCGGATTCTCTTTTTTGGGTCAGCAGATCTTTAAAGTGAGTTTCAAAATCTGGTGCTGACGCATCAAGCCGCAACGGCATCAACGGCCTCCCCAAATTTTTCAATCCAGCCGCCAATTTCACCGGGGCGGGTTTTCCAGGCAGCGCGATTCACGCACAGACGAGAGGTAATTTCACAGATCCGCTCAATTTCGACCAAGCCATTGGCTTTCAACGTATCGCCCGATGACACCAGGTCAACAATTCGCCGGCACAAGCCTAGCTGCGGAGCAAGCTCCATAGCCCCATTTAACTTTATGCATTCTGCCTGCACCCCGCGCGCGGCAAAGTGCTTCGAAGTCAAATGCGGATACTTGGTCGCAACCCGTACAGAACTCCAGGTGCTGGGGTCATCTTCATCGACCATCTCCGCAGGCTCAGCGACCGACAAACGGCAGTATCCAACATCCAGGTCAAGCGGCGCATAAATCTCGGGATAATCAAACTCCAGCAGGACGTCGTTGCCTGCAACACCCAAATGCGCTGCACCGAAGGCAACAAACGTCGCCACATCAAAAGCCCGCACACGGATGATATCCAGTTCAGGGATATTCGTCGAAAATCTCAGTTGGCGTGCCTTTTCGTCGTCAAATGCCGGTTCAGGTTCGATTCCGGCATGACGGACAAGAGGCATCACTTCTTTCAGAATGCGCCCTTTAGGCAAAGCCAGTACAAGTTTTTCGTTCCGTAACACCGTACGGTCTCCTTCGTTGGTCTCATTTATCGCATACATATCGGGTTTCACCCCGTTTCACCAGTCTACGGTGACGCTCGCCTCACGAGAACTCGATGATAAGGTCTTTGGCATCAACCTGGGTGCCCGCACCGGCCACAATACGGGCAATTTCGCCTGAAACCTCGGCCCGAATAGCCGTCTCCATTTTCATCGCCTCAATGGTCACCAGCAAATCCCCCGCTTCAACGGTTTGTCCTGCGCTCACCGCTACAGACGCGATCATTCCGGGCATGGGTGCGGGCACATGCTTAGCGTTGCCTTCCTCTGCTTGCGGATGCCTGACAACCGCTTCCGCGACTTGGTGATTGGCAACCTTTACAGGCCGAGGCTGGCCATTGAGTTCGAAGAAGACCTTAACATTTCCCTCGTCGTCAGTTTCACCAATAGCCTGACATCGCAAGTTGAGCGTTTTGCCCGCCTCGAGATCGATCGTAATTTCTTCGCCCTGTTTCATCCCGTAAAAGAATGTTGACGTCGGCAAAACGCTAACCGGGCCATACATACGGCGATGCTCGGCATAGGCTGTGAACACATCGGGATACATGAGATAGGAGTTGAACTCTTCATCGGATAGTGCCCGGCCAATTTTTTTGCGGGCCTCATCACGCAGAACCTCAAGATCAGCCGCCGCCACATAGGACCCTGGTCGTTCGGTCAATGGCGTTTCATCCTTCAAGACTTTGGCTTGTAATTCGGGTGGGAACCCACCTTGGGGTTGCCCAAGCTCGCCCTTAAAGAATGATCTTACCGACCCAGGAAAAGAGATATCCTTGTCAGGGTTTTCAACGTCTGCACGCGTCAGTCCACCACTCACCATCGTTAACGCCAGATCACCCACCATCTTCGATGAAGGTGTAACCTTGATAATATCGCCCAGCATGTCGTTGACTTCCGCATAGGTTTTAGCAACCTCATGCCAGCGTCCTTCCAACCCCATGGAACGGGCTTGCTCTTTTAGGTTGGTAAACTGCCCACCCGGCATTTCATGTAAATAAACTTCCGAAGCCCCGGCTCTCAAGTCACTCTCGAAAGCAGCGTAACCGCGGCGCACAGCTTCCCAATAATCAGAAAACTGGCGGATCATCGCAGGGTCAAACTCACTATCGCGTTCGGTACCCTTCAAGGCTGAAACCACGGAACCGAGGTTAGGCTGCGATGTTAATCCAGATAACGCATCCATCGCCAGATCAACTGCATCGACACCCGCATCAACAGCTGCAAGTACACTCGCGGCCGATAATCCAGACGTATCATGGGTATGGAAATGCACCGGCAAGCCGGTTTCTTCTTTTAATATTTTAACCAACGTCTTGGCGGCATTGGGTTTCGCCAAACCGCCCATATCCTTTAATCCCAGAATATGGCTGCCTGCCTTTTGCAGCTCTTTTGCCATCGCAACGTAATACTTGATGTCGTATTTCGAACGGGCGGGGTCAAACATATCCCCGGTGTAACAGATCGTACCTTCAAGAAGCTTCCCGTTATCGAGCACAGCATCCATTGCCACACGCATGTTCTCAACCCAGTTCAGGCTATCAAAAACTCGAAACAGATCGACGCCACTTTCGGCAGACTGATTGACAAATTCCGTTACAACATTATCCGGATAGGTCGTGTAACCGACGCCATTTGCACCACGCAACAACATTTGAAACAAAATATTCGGAACCTGCGCCCGCAAGTCACGCAGCCGATCCCAGGGACATTCCTTTAGGAACCGCATGGAAACATCAAACGTCGCACCCCCCCAGCACTCCAGACTAAACAGGTTGGGCAGGTTCTTGGCGTAAGAATCCGCGACTTGCACCATATCATAGGAGCGCATACGCGTTGCCAGCAAAGACTGATGGGCATCGCGCATCGTCGTGTCGGTAATCAACGTCCGCTTTTGGTTCAGCATCCAGTGACTGAACTTTTCAGCCCCCATGTCTTCGAACAGTTGTCGCGTGCCCGGCGCTGCGGCCGTTGTAACCGGTTCCGGAACCTGCGGGGCAGGACCAGCCACCGGCAAGGGGCGTCCGGCGACTTCCGGATTGCCATTGACCGTCACGTCCGCGATAAAATTCAAAAGCCGGGTCGCCCTGTCGCGTCGCTTCGTAAACTTGAAAAGCTCAGGCGTTTCATCAATGAAACGCGTTGAATATTCGCACGCTTTGAATTTAGGGTGGTTGATCAGGTTTTCGACAAACGCCAGATTGGTGGCGACACCGCGTATACGAAATTCCCGGAGAGCTCTGTCCATACGCACGATCGCTTCGTCAGGCGTCGGGGCCCAGGCCGTCACTTTTTCAAGCAAGCTGTCGTAGTAGCGGGTAATAACCGCACCGGAATATGCGGTACCGCCATCGAGGCGAATACCAAATCCGGTTGCGCCCCGGTAAGCCAGAATGCGGCCATAATCTGGAATAAAATTCTCGTTCGGGTCTTCTGTGGTTACTCGGCACTGCAGCGCATGGCCATTCAGTTTGATGTTTTCCTGCACAGGGACACCAGAGCCCTCAAGGTCCCCAATACGTGCACCATTGGCGATCCGGATTTGTGCTTTGACAATATCAATTCCGGTGACTTCTTCACTAACGGTATGCTCAACCTGAATGCGCGGATTTACTTCAATAAAATAAAACGCATCAGTGTCCATATCCATTAAGAACTCAGCCGTGCCTGCGTTTTGATAATTGGCCTTCTGCGCAAGCCTGAGCGCCGCTTGACACAATTCATGGCGCTGCTGCTCTGACAAATACGGTGCCGGTGCGCGTTCAACGACCTTCTGGTTGCGCCTTTGAACCGAACAGTCCCGTTCAAACAGATGGACAACGTTACCATGGCTATCGCCCAACAATTGAACTTCAACATGACGGGCGCGCTCAACCAGTTTTTCCAGATAAACTTCGCCGTTGCCAAAGGCGGCCGCCGCCTCGCGGCGTCCCGCCAGCACTTCCTCTTCAAGCTCTGCTGCACTGCGAATGACCCGCATCCCCCGGCCGCCACCGCCCCATGATGCTTTCAACATAACCGGATAACCGACGTCTTCCGCCATGCGATGAATTTCATCCGTATCTTCAGGAAGAGGCACCGTTGCGGGCATAACTGGCGTTCCCGCGCTCTCCGCGACATTGCGGGCAGAAACCTTATTACCAAGCGCGCGCATCACATCCGCAGGCGGGCCAACAAATTTGAGGCCTGCAGCGACGCAAGCATCGACAAAATCCGGGTTTTCAGACAAAAAGCCGTAGCCGGGATGAACTGCATCACACCCTGATTCCGTGGCGACGCGGATCATTTCTTCGATCGATAAATAGGCTTTAACAGGACCAAGCTTTTTACCAATCAGATAACTCTCGTCTGCCTTAAAGCGATGGAGGGAAAGCTTGTCTTCTTCCGCATAAACCGCAACCGTTCGGACCCCTAATTCGTTCGCCGCTCGCATGACCCGGATTGCGATCTCGCTGCGGTTGGCCACCAGAAGTTTTTTGATTTTTTTTGAATTGGGCACGATAGGATTCCTGACAAAATTCGAAGGTAAATGAAAGGGCTCAAATTTGACCGGATAATGCCCTGAAGCCCCTGAAATCTCAAGTAAAAGCCATTTTTGACTGTACCGCCGTGACTTTCGATTGCATTTATCACGAAACCCGTCGACGATGTAAAAATGGCTATTCGACGTATGATTTTTAAAAGCATTTCCTGGCTTCTAGGCCTTTTGCTGTTGGCCTGGATCGGCTTCGAAATCTTCCATGGCAATTACCTGCAAGCCGTCGCCATTAGCGGTGTCAGTTCTCTGCTTCTTTGGTTTATGCTGGGTTTGTGGCGTCGTCCCAGCGACGACGATTGATTAACCCTGTTTCTCTAACAGGTGGGGCTTAACACATGAACGTTCCCATTGTTGCTGCGTTGCTATCTCCTAGACCTCGTCACCACCCCGCCGTCCAATCATCACATCACGGTGAACCCAAACACTCAGCAGCAAACCAAAGCCGATAAGCAAGGTCATCATCGCCGTCCCGCCATACGAAATCAGAGGTAAAGGCACACCAACGACGGGGATCAACCCCATGACCATGGCGATGTTAATGAAAACATACAGGAAGAACGTCGTTGTGATGCCAGCACCCACAAGCCTGCCAAACTGATTTCGTGATCTGAACATCATCGCAAACCCATAAATCAAGATCAGCGCGTATAAACAGAGTAACCCGACCCCACCCATCATACCGAACTCTTCCGCCAGCATGGTAAAAATGAAGTCCGTCTGCATTTCGGGTAAAAACCGCAGGTGACCTTGTGTTCCCTGCATGAAACCTTTTCCAAACAGACCACCAGACCCAAGCGCAATTTTCGACTGAATGATGTGATAGCCGGAACCAAGCGGATCACTTTCAGGGTTTAGAAATGTCAGAACCCGCTGCTTTTGATAGTCATGCAGAAATTGCCAAGCGATGGGCGTCGCACCGATTGCGCCAATGATCACAACGGCGAACTTCCACATACGGACACCAGCCGTAAAGAAAATTGCTCCACTGGCCATCACCAGCAATAACGTTGTGCCTAAATCAGGCTGCCGCAACACCAAGGCCGACGGAAGCGCGACCATAAGCAATGGCACGATCAAATAGGTTGGCGCACCGACATCTTCAATGCTACCCCCGTGAAAATAACGGGCAAGTGCAAGAACGAGTGCAATTTTCATAAGTTCGGACGGTTGCAGATTAAAATAGCCAAGATTAAGCCAGCGTTGCGCACCCATACCAACGGTTCCCGCAACATCAACAATCACTAGCAAGGCAAGGGCAATGAGATAAAAGACGTAAGCGTAGCGCATCCAGATGCGAATATCGATCAGAGCAATCGTGACCATGATCACCAACCCAACACAGAAGCGCGCAAACTGACGCGATGCCCACGGTTCCGTATTACCATTTGCCGCTGAATACAGCATCGCCAAACCAACGCCGGCAGCCAGACACAACAGAAGAATAAACATCCAGTGTACCTGCCAAAGCTTTTGACGGAACGTCAAATCAGGCGTGTTAAGTCCGTCCCCGCTCATCCTTCTCTCGATTCTTCCGTATCGGTTCCGTCATTCGGTTGCAGATTTTCCGCACTGGGCGAGCCATTGACCCCGGCCGAGTTTCGGCGTTGGGCTTCCAATAAAACATCATGGGCAATCGGCGCGGCGACAGTTGACCCACCGCCACCATGTTCAACAACAATCGAAACCGCATAACGCGGATCATGAACCGGCGCAAAACCAACGAATAACGCGTGATCTCGTTCTTTCCACGGCAAGTCCTTATTCTTTATGACGCCGATGTCGCGTTCAGACTTCGAAATACGACGAACCTGAACGGTTCCCGTCTTTCCTGCCATTTCCATACCCGGCTCGGTAATTTTTGATTTTCTGGCGGTACCCGCGACCGGATTGTTAACAACGTCTGACATGGCCTCGCGCACTAAACGCAGATGCGCATTGGGAATGCCCAAAGATTGTTTTTCCAATTGCTCCAAAGGACTGTTGGGATCGGAAGGACTGTTAATAACCTTGGTCAACTTGGGCGTAATTTTGACGCCGCCATTTGCGAGTTGCGCCGTCATCACCGCCAATTGCAGAGGAGTCGTCAAAACATACCCCTGGCCGATACCGGCGTGCAGTGTTTCACCTTGATGCCAAGGCGCATCCAATGCCCCCCGCTTCCACTTCTTTGTTGGGATAATGCCCGTGTGTTCACCGGGCAAATCAATGCCAGACTTCACACCCAAGCCCAAACGATTAGCCATTGCCGCGATACGATCAATGCCCGTGCGTTTTGCAATTTCGTAAAAATAGACATCGCATGATTGGGTAATTGCATATTTGGCGTCAACCAGACCGTGACCGTGTTTTTTCCAACAGTGAAATTTGGAGCCGCCTAACTCTGTATATCCACGGCAAAAAATCTTGTTTTCCGGTGAAATGACACCGCGCTCCAGAGCTGCGAGAAGCACCGCCATTTTAAATGTAGAGCCCGGCGAATAGCGCCCGGCGATTGACTTGTTTATGAGCGGCGACATCGGATTTGATACTAGGCTTTTCCACTCTTCTGACTTCAAGCCACGATTAAACGCATTGGGGTCATAGCTCGGCGTCGAGACCATCGCCAGCACGTCACCCTTCATCACATCGAGAACCACAACCGAAGCGCTTTCACCCTGCAAGCGTTGCGCAATAAATCGTTGCAGTCCAAGATCCATTGTCAAAACAACTTCTGCACCTGGCTGACCTTCGGTTCTCGATAGTTCCCGGATCACACGACCAAACGCATTCACTTCCACTTGCGAGCTGCCGCTGGAGCCGCGCAATGCCGTATCGTGCACCTTTTCCACCCCGGCCTTACCAATCCGAAAACCCGGCAACTCAAGGAGCGGGTCTCCGGTTAGCTCTTTTGCAGAAACGGCAGCGACATACCCCAGGACATGGGCTGTTTCCGCACCGAAGGCATAATGCCGACTTTGACCGACGTCGATTAGAATTCCAGGAAGATCAGGCGCGTTCACTTCAATCCGCGAGACATCTTCCCAATCAAGGTTTTCCCGAATTGTAACAGGTACAAAATTCCGGTTGCGTTTTACTTCACGAATGGTTTTCCGGCGCTCCGCCGGACTGATTGAAATGATACGCCCCAATACATCAAGGGTGTATTCAATATCACGGGTATTTTCAGAAATCAGAAGGACCCGATAATTTTGCTGGTTGTCGGCTATGGGCCGGCCGAATCGATCAACGATACGGCCTCGGCGTGGGGCCAGCAAGCGCAAGTTTATTCGGTTTTCATCGGCCAGCGTCTTGTAACGGTCTGATTCAATCACTTGCAAATAATACATGCGACCGATCAAAGCCGCGAGCAACGCAGACTTGCCCCCGGCAAGCATCAGGGCGCGCCTGGAAAACAGTTTATGCCGTTCCGAATCCCGATGCATCAGAGTTGCCTTATAATAAATTGTTGCCAGCGCATAAATATCCAGGCCAATCCGGGAAACACACCTAACGTTAGCAGATATTGAAAGATAACCGCATGCGGGTCCAGAACACTAAAGTTCCATAACGACACAAGCGCCCACATCAAAACAAACGCACCGGCTGCTACGATCCCGAACCCCAGCCAGATCACGGCAAAGGACTTTCCGAACAGGAACCTGTGTTGCCAGATGACAACGCCATAGACCAAAAGGAAAACAATCGTATTTACGCCCAAAGGAGACCCGGAAAAAATATCGTGGAGCATACCAATGACAAAAACCGCATAGGCGGGCAACAGCTCCGAGCGGTAAACGGCCCAATAGTAAATCGCCATAAGTGGGAGAAGCGGAACGACACTTGAAAAACCGGGAATGTTGAAAGGAACAACGTTCAAGATGACAAGCGACAAGGTCAGCAGAAATGGCGTCAGCAGTCGAGTGAATATATCCAGCCGATACCAGATACTTATTTTCATTGACGTTCTTTCCGCGCAGCCTTCTGTCCAACCGTTCCAGCACCGCCTTCGATCGGCGGGGCTTCAACAATACCGGTCAGGCCGTAATCCAGAATTCGCAAATAAGACAGTCGCGATCGGTCGACAAAAGGTTCGATACCAATGCCTTTTTCGCTTACTGAGGCCACAACACCAATGGGCAAACCAGGTGGGAACGCCCCGCCATGACCGGACGTGACGATCCGATCGCCCTGACTAACCAAAGCGCCCGGAGCTAAATGGATTAAGCGCGGACGCTGGGTGTTATCGCCAGCCATTATGGCCCGCGCCTGCGACGATTGAATGACAACCGGAATGCGCGAGTTCAAATCAGTGATTAACAGAACGCGCGCGGACCGCGCACCGACATCGGTCACACGACCGACCAATCCATCGCCAGTAATCGCGGCCTGCCCCTTGCGAACACCAACGCGCTCCCCGGCATTGATAATTGCGGAATTCGCAAAGGCGCCACCAGTATCAGCAATCACACGTGCGCTAATATAGCTGGCCATGGGATCCGAGACGAAATTCAATAAACCTTTGAGATTTTTATTTTCGGCAGCCAGTTTTCGTGCCGCTGCCTGCCACTGCAACAACAGATCCCGTTCTGTTCGCAAGCGTATATTTTCTTCACGAACAGCGAACAGTTCCTGAACTTCGTGAACCACCGAATTTACGGATTGTACAGGCTTCGAGACAACATCCAATATTGGCGCAACGGCGTCGGTAACACTTGCACGGACACGTTCCATTAAGAGCACGTCCACCTTCCCCAACATCATAAGCGCAACAGCAAACAACAGGAATGCTATATAGGCAAAGCGCTGCGCGACGTTGCGAATGGGTGCCGCAATACGGCTGATGGAATGTGAATTGTCCTTCACGCCGGCCTCATCGGGTTTTAATCGTTAATCCCAGGTACTCTAGACACACTTGAAACAAACACACTATGGCCAGCGACGGGTTTGCAGCCAAATAGCTGTGACCCGCAGGGGCTTAGTACATTGTCATTAGCACGTCTTTTAGAACTTTCTTTTGCTCAAGTGCGCGACCCGTCCCCAACACAACACATGACAGAGGATCGTCAGCAATTGACACAGGAAGTCCTGTCGCATGCCGTAAAACAAAATCGATATTACCAAGCAGTCCACCGCCACCGGTCAAGACAATGCCCTTGTCGACGATATCTGCGGCCAATTCAGGTGCCGTATGCTCAAGAGCGACTTTCACCGCTTCGATAATGGCACCCACTGGCTCGGCCAGGCTTTCCGCAATCTGGCGTTCAGAGATAATCAGTTCCTTGGGCACGCCATTCATCAAATCGCGTCCCTTAATTTCCATGGTCCGACCTTCGCCTTCATCAGGCGGGCAGGCAGACCCGATGTCTTCTTTAATTCGGGCAGCACTGGCTTCACCAACCAGCAAGTTATGATTGCGACGAATGTAGGCAATGATCGCTTCATCCATCTTATCGCCGCCAACACGAACAGAACGCGAGTAAACAATACCCCCCAAACTAAGGACGGCGACTTCGGTGGTTCCCCCACCAATATCGACAACCATCGAACCCGTGGGTTCCGTAACCGGCAGACCCGCACCAATCGCAGCGGCCATGGGTTCTTCAATCAGGTAGACTTTGCGCGCTCCGGCACTTTCAGCCGATTCCTGAATGGCGCGACGCTCAACAGCTGTCGATCCAGAAGGTACACAGACAACAACCAAGGGGCTGGCAAAACTGCGTCGGTTGTGCACCTTGCGGATGAAATATTTAATCATTTCTTCGGCGACTTCGAAGTCGGCGATGACCCCGTCGCGAAGCGGGCGAATGGCCCTGATATTACCAGGCGTCCGCCCCAGCATTTGTTTGGCTTCTTCACCAACGGCGAGAACTTGCTTTTTTCCGCGAACTTCGTTGATCGCAACAACAGAGGGTTCGTTCAAGACGATCCCGCGATCCTTCACGTACACGAGGGTATTGGCTGTACCCAAATCAATGGCCATGTCAGCTGACAGAAAACCGAACAATCGCGAAAACATATAACCTCTCAAATTCGACCAAATATTGCGGACGGTGTTCGCGTACGCAAATAAAAATCTCTATCTTTGGTACGCTGACATCACTTCCACATATGTCATCGTGCCTTTATACTGACATGCACCCGCAAGAGCTAGGCAGAAAGCGCCTCTGGTGCTGTTTTTTCCCTTTTAACCAGTAACTTATTCAACGCGTTAAGATAGGCTTTTACGGACGCAACCATCGTGTCCGTGTCCGCCCCGGACCCGTTAACCGTTTTACCGTGTTCTTCCAAGCGGACCGTAACTTCGGCCTGCGCGTCTGTGCCCTCAGTCACGGCATGCACTTGATACAGCTGCAATGTCGCTTCGTGTGGAAACAGCTGTTTAATGCAATTGAATGCCGCGTCAACGGGGCCATCTCCGGTCCCGTTGCAATCGATTTTCTGCCCATCGATTTCTAGTGCCAAACTGGCTTTCGGCGGCACGTGATTCGTCCCGCAAATGACTTCTAACTCCAGCATTCGAATTCTGTCGTTATCGCGGACGACTTCATCATCGACGAGCGCGATGATATCTTCATCAAAAACTTCCTTTTTGAGATCCGCCAGATCCTTGAAGCGCTTAAAGGCGTCCTGAATGGCATTGTCACCCAGTTCATACCCAAGGTCGCTGAGCTTTTCCTTAAAAGCATGACGGCCAGAGTGCTTGCCAAGAACCAAGTTAGATTGTGTCAGGCCAACCGATTCCGGCGTCATAATCTCATAGGTCTCGGCGTGTTTTAGAACCCCGTCCTGATGGATCCCCGATTCATGCGCAAAGGCATTCGCGCCAACAATGGCTTTGTTTGGCTGTACTGCAAATCCGGTAATGCCCGAGACCAATCGCGATGCCTTGGTAATTTCTTCCGTCTTGATTCCACAATCAAATGCCAGCGTCTCGCGACGTGTGCGCAACGCCATGACAATCTCTTCAAGGGCGGCATTGCCAGCCCGTTCCCCCAAACCATTAATGGTACACTCGACTTGTCGCGCTCCCACCTGCAAGGCAGCTAGCGAATTCGCAACAGCCAAGCCCAGGTCGTTGTGGCAATGAACAGAGATCACGGCTTTATCAACATTGGGGACACGGTTAAACAGCATTTCGATCAACGCTGCAAATTCTTCCGGGATGGCATAGCCAACCGTATCAGGAATATTGATCGTGCCTGCACCAGCGGCAATCGCACTTTCGACGCAGCGACATAGAAAATCATGGTCGGTCCGGGAACCATCTTCTGGCGACCACTCAACGTCGTCCGTATAGTTTCGAGCTTTCGTGACACTATCAATAACCGCTTGATGAACCGCGTCTGGCTCCATCTGCAGCTTATATTTCATATGTAACGGACTTGTGGAAATGAAGGTATGAATTCGACCGCGTTTAGCAGGCTTTAACGCTTCGGCGGCTCGCTCAATGTCGTTCGTCGTCGCACGCGCGAGACCACAAACAATCGATTCCGTTACCGTTTTAGAGACTTCCCGAACCGCTTCGAAGTCACCATCTGAAGCGATCGGAAACCCCGCCTCAATAACGTCGACGCCCATTGCTTCAAGTACGGATGCGATGCGCAGCTTTTCCTCCAGGTTCATAGATGCCCCCGGCGATTGTTCACCGTCGCGCAACGTCGTATCAAAAATTACGATTTTTTCGCCGTCCGAAGTTACGCTCATCACACCAACCTTTATGATTTCTCAGCAAAATTAACCATCGTGCTAATCTTGGCTACGAAACATTTGAGACAGAAAAGATAATGATTCCAATCGTCTGTCTATCAGCTTTACTTCAAGGAGATTGACAAAGGCTTAACGAAAACACGGTTTATTAACCACATTGCCGCACGACTCTCATCATTGCCATACACCGTAAAAGCCTGCATCGCCCGGGATTTACTTTCGCATGATAGCTGCAGCCCCTTAAACCGATCACCATAAAAAACCCCGCCAGCAGGATGTACTGGCGGGGTTAATCATTTTTGGCGATTGGCTATTGAAACTTACATTTCAATGCCATGCCCAAATTCGCTTTAGTTCTTTTCTTTGTTCACCAAAGCGTTTTCTGCAATCCAAGGCATCATCGCACGAAGCTTTTCACCAACTTTTTCGACGCCGTGCTCAGCACTGTTGCGGCGGTTGGCTTTGAAGCTTGCGAGGCCTGACTGGTTTTCAACCATCCAGTCACGGGTAAAGCGACCGGACTGAATATCGTCTAGAACTTCTTTCATGCGAGCTTTTGTGCCCGCATCGATAATCCGTGGACCGGTTACATAGTCACCATATTCAGCAGTGTTTGAAACGGAGTAACGCATATTGGCGATGCCACCTTCATAAATCAGGTCGACGATCAGCTTAACTTCGTGACAGCATTCGAAGTAAGCCATCTCAGGCGCATAACCGGCTTCAACAAGAGTTTCATAACCCGCCATAATCAGTGCGGTCAAACCACCACAAAGGACAGCTTGCTCACCAAACAGGTCAGTTTCACACTCTTCTTTGAACGTTGTCTCAACAATACCAGCGCGGCCGCCACCGATAGCAGCAGCATAGGAAATGCCAACTTCTTTCACGTTGCCGCTTGAATCTTGGTCAACAGCGATCAGACAGGGAACTCCAGCGCCACGGGCATATTCGCCGCGCACCGTGTGACCTGGGCCTTTTGGCGCGATCATGAAGACGTCGATGTCGCTGCGTGGCTCAATCAAGCCAAAGTGAACGTTCAGGCCGTGAGCAAATGCGATAGCCGCGCCAGGTTTAAGATTGGCATGAACATGCTCGTTATAAAGAGCAGCTTGTGTCTCATCTGGCGTCAAAAACATAAAGACATCACAGTCTTTAGCCGCGTCCGCAGCCGACATGACTTTGAAACCCTCGTTTTGTGCCTTAGCGGCACTGGCTGATCCTTCGCGAAGAACGATGATAACGTCCTTTACGCCGGAATCGCGCAGGTTGAGTGCATGTGCATGTCCCTGGCTACCATATCCAGCAATGGCAATCTTTTTGTCTTTGATCAAATTTACATCGGCATCGCGATCATAATAAACGCGCATGATTTAGTCCCTTCCATTCTTCATTTGGTTCGTAATCAGATAATTAAGTTGAGTAATTTGGTAATGTCTTAGCTGTCGTCCTCTAGCGAGCCGGTCCCCCGAGAGATCGCTGCCACACCGGTTCGAGAGATATCAATAAGCCCCAAGGGTTTCATAAGATCAACAAAGGCATCGATCTTGTTAGAAGTCCCGACAATCTCAAAAACGAAGGATTCGTTAGTGGAATCAACGGCACGGGCCCTGAATATATCTGCGATGCGCAAGCTTTCAACACGTTTTTCGCCCGTCCCACTTACTTTTACAAGCGCGAGCTCACGCTCAACATAAGCGCCTGCAAGTGTCAAATCGCTTACACTGTGCACGGGAATAATCCGGCTAAGCTGAGCCTTTATCTGCTCGATGACCATCGGCGTCCCCGACGTCACAATTGTTATTCTTGAAAGATGCCGTCCCCGGCGAGTCTCTGCAACGGTCAGGCTTTCGATATTATAACCGCGCCCTGAAAACAGACCAATCACGCGCGCCAAAACCCCAGGCTCATTATCGACAAGCACTGCAATGGTATGTTGATTGATACTTTCAGTCTCGGAGGTCACGTCATTTGCTCCTATATGGAAAGACGACACCGCCTTTCCGCGTTGGTTTATAAATTGATTGCTCGAATTATCAATGCTGGTTCAGCAGTTCTCAGACCTATACGAGGACCATACCTGCTTCGGCACCCGAATTAGTTGTTTGGTCGTCAGGGCCAAGCAGCATTTCGTTATGGGCCGCACCGGAAGGGATCATCGGGAATACGTTCTCTTTTGGATCTACATTCAGATCGGCGAGAACCGGCCCGTCATGGGCGATCATTTCTTCGAGCATCGCATCCATTTCAGATGCCTTGCTCGCCCGCAGCCCTTTCATACCGAAAGATTCCGCCAGTTTCACGAAATCCGGTAGACTTTCCATATAACTTTCCGAATAGCGCGAACCGTGCATCAATTCCTGCCATTGGCGAACCATCCCCATATAAAAATTGTTTAGAATGAGCACCTTCACGGGCAATCGATACTGCGCGATGGTCGACAGCTCCTGCATGTTCATCATAAACGATGCTTCCCCGGCGATTCCGATCACAAGAGCCTTAGGATGCGCAATTTGCACGCCCATCGCTGCCGGCAGACCATAACCCATGGTCCCAAGACCGCCCGACGTCAACCAGCGGTTCGGTTTCTCAAATCCGAAATACTGCGCCGCCCACATTTGGTGCTGACCAACTTCTGTGGTGATATACACATCACGTTTCAACTTGTCGGTCATTTCCTGTAAGCGACAAATTGCATGCTGTGGCTTTATGATCTCGCCGTTTTGTGTGTACTTCAAACTGTCTTTTGCACGCCAGCCATCGACTTCCGCCCACCAGGCTTTTAACGCCTTCGTATCAATCTTCGCCTGCGACGCCTTCCATGCCCGCATCAAATCTTCCAAAACATGAGCAACGTCACCAACAATTCCAAGATCAACAGCAACGTTTTTGTTGATACTTGAGGGGTCAATATCGATATGAATTTTCTTCGAATTTGGCGAAAACGCGTCAAGACGCCCTGTAATCCGGTCGTCAAATCGCGCGCCGACATTGATCATCAGATCACAATCATGCATCGCCATATTGGCTTCGTAGGTTCCGTGCATACCAACCATGCCAACGTACTGCTTGTCTGTCGCGGGGAAGGCACCCAGCCCCATCAATGTCAATGTACAGGGGGCTCCGGTCGCTTTGACCAACTGGGTTAGCAACTGAGACGCTTTCGGGCCCGAATTAATGACACCGCCACCGGCATAAATAATTGGCTTTTTAGCCGCCTTAATCATTGCGACCGCATCTTTAATATTCTTTGCAGGCGCCTTAAGTTGAGGCTTATAGGACTTCAGCGTTACCTTGTTCTTTGGCAGATATTCACCCACGGCCATCAAAACATCTTTTGGCAAATCAATGACAACAGGGCCCGGGCGGCCACTTTCGGCAACCAAAAAGGCTTCGTGCATCACACGCGCCAAATCATCAACACTGCGAACAAGATAGTTATGCTTTGTACAGGGCCGTGTAATGCCTGTCGTATCTGCTTCCTGAAACGCATCATTGCCGATGAGATGCGTGGGAACCTGCCCGGTAAGACAAATAATCGGAATCGAGTCCATCAAGGCATCTGTTAAGCCCGTAACCGCATTGGTTGCGCCGGGCCCGGATGTGACCAACACGACACCAACTTTGCCCGTCGAACGTGCATAACCTTCTGCGGCATGCACTGCACCGCCTTCTTGACGCACAAGGATATGGCGGAGCCGGTTTTGTTTGAAGATTGCATCATATATGGGAAGCACCGCACCGCCGGGATAACCAAATACCTCGGTCACATCGTGATCAACAAGTGCTTTCAATACAATTTCAGAGCCGTTCAATTGCTCTTTGGCCATCGCCTTATCCTCTTAACTTCATTTCAAACCAGCGCCAGTTTCTTACTCACGCCAAACAAACAAAAGGCCGACACCCCGCAGGTCCCGACCAACCGCTTCTTGCTCACCTTGAAACCAAATCAAACGATTTCAGTTTCCAGCGAGCGGGAAACCTAATCACTTGGCAAAGACAGGTCAAGCGCGTTTACAACATAAATGAAAAGTTTTTTTACCTTTAGACGAAATTATATTACGTGAAAAGAAGATGCTAATCTTACTTAAACGCCCCGTTTAGATGCGTAATTATCCCGCCAGCTATAGACACCGCCTCATCTGCAGGCATCCCCGGCAACAACTTTTCATCGTATAGAGAAGCGATCAGGATAATATCACTGCGAGAGAGCGAACGCCTTTTACTTCGCTGGTTAAAAATCGATGGCTGGACAAGATCACTATCGTTCGGCAATCCAAGTGCTTGGGACATTTCTTCAAGCAAACAGGCTTCGAGTTGATCACCGGGTAATTCACCATTGACGACAATGGTCGCCCATACGATCTCGCCTTTTTTCGCGGCAGTCAAAAAATAGCAAACGCCTGGCACCGCTAAACGCTTCAACAATTGCGGGTCGGCGTTTGGCACCAAAAACTGAGAATGCATTGCCAAACGTGGCACGATCTTAATGAAGAAGTTAGGTGGCTTGCCGACCTTTTTTCCATCTTCGACAACAACTCCAGTCAACTTAACCAGCGTTTTGATATGTTTTTGGATCATTTTCACTGGAAAAGCGGGCGGAACTTGCTTCTCCAGCTTCAAATTGCTGCGCCCATCAGGCAATTTCCGAATTTCGCCTTTCATGGAACTGACGGAAATACGAATCGGATTGACCCATTTTTTTACAACCGTACTGCCTTCAATGAAATTTTTATATTCTGCGCCGAAAACGACATCGGCAAAAAAAGCGGTGAGGTCTTCTGATTTCGGGCGCTCGGCCGCTGCCAACGGGGCGGTCAGCGCGGCCAAAAGAATGCCCACACCAAAAGCCAACGCCATGCTCAGGTCGCTATTTTGATAGCGACGGGTCTGCTTATCCAAAATTGACCCCAATTTCATTGATGTCTCCGATCCACAATCCCATTTAACCAGTCTAACGCATGCAACGCTCGACAACTAGGGCCGCGCCAAAAATTGTGATATCGTCTGTGCCCCTTCGTCCAGATGACCCGAACCAAAACCGCCAAGGACGCAGTCAGGTGTCGATTGGTTGCGAAACCAGGTCATTTGGCGTTTCGCCAAATTGCGCGTCATTTGCTTGGCATGGTCAAGGGCATCATCCAGATCACATTCATTTTT
The DNA here is from genome assembly GCA_048262655.1 of Rhodospirillales bacterium. Lineage (GTDB taxonomy): Bacteria > Pseudomonadota > Alphaproteobacteria > Rhodospirillales > Casp-alpha2 > JABMNT01. Next base: position 460,348 of record JBLXEY010000001.1, read on the forward strand.
CAGGTGAGACATTAATTCAGGCACCCCCAATGCTTTCATCGCAGGAAGCGCCGGATCCAGTTCAAGTGCCATCAGCGTTTTCACTTCATCCAGAGCGCCGTCCTCCATCATGGCATCAAAACGCTTTTCAATTTTGCCATATAGAGCGGCCCGATCCGGCATAATCTGTATCTGCAGGAATTTGGCCTCAAGCGGCGGTTTTGTCGATTGATTTTTATGCCATTGTGGCAAAGCAGTGCCCGTCGCTGAAACAACCGCATAGGCTCGTATCAACCTCTGACGATCAGATGGGAGCAAACGAGCGGCAGACACCGGGTCACGCTCGGATAGCATGTCTACAAAGGCGATTCCTCCCAACGCCTCGTAAAGGCGCTCGGCATCGGCGACATGTTCGGCGGGAACATCCGGAATATCCGCAATACCTTCCATCAGAACCTTGATGTAGAGGCCTGTCCCTCCGCAGACGACAGGCAGCTTGCCCCGCTGGTGAACCTCTTCGAGAACAGGAACCACCATCTCGAGCCACAGCCCGGCAGAACAGGGCGTCGCCGCCGGTAAGACCCCATACAGATGGTGCGGCACGCGCGCATGATCTGCGGGCGTTGGCCGCGCCGTCAAAACCGACAACTCTCGATAAACTTGCATGCTGTCGGCATTAATAACCTCTCCGTCAAAACGCTCTGCCGCCTCAAGCGCCAGCGCAGACTTTCCGCTTGCGGTTGGACCCGCGATGATTACAACTGGGGGCAAATCTGCCAATTGACAGGTACCTTTTTAACATTAACAAGCGTTCAACGGCTTTGTTTTACAGGATTTTTTGCGATGGACAACGTTTTGACCCTGGTCAGCCACAGGGAATTCGAATTAACCCAAAAGCTGGTTGATCAACTGTCCGACGAAATCCGTCGACACGGCGGCATACTTGATGATCAAAACTGGCTCGCACCCGGCCAGGCTGTAGATATCTTTTATCGCGATGGAGAGGCAGATATTGGCGAAACGGCCGCTCAGAACCTGTTGTCTGGGTTGGCAGTTGATTTCCTGTCTCAATCGGTGACAAACCGCCGAAAACGGCTTCTTGTCGCAGATATGGATTCAACGATCGTTGAAGGCGAGACACTGGATGATCTGGCTGAAATTGTCGGGATTGGTTCCGAAATTGCTGCCATCACCGCACGGGCCATGAACGGTGAAATGAATTTTGAGGAAGCCCTGCATGAACGGATCGCAATGCTGAAGGGCGTGCATACGTCTGTACTGCAGCAAACTGCCGATACTCTCGTTCTGAACCCCGGCGCCAAAACCCTCATAAGAACCATGTCAGCCAACGGTGCTTACACGGCTCTTGTTTCGGGCGGCTTCCGTTTCTTCACGCAGTTGGTGGCAGATCAAGTCGGCTTCGATTTTAACCACGGCAATCAGCTTGAGATTGCGGACGACCATCTAACGGGTTCGGTCATTCCGCCAATCGTGACCAAAGATGTCAAAGTTGAAACCTTGAACAGACTTGCACGAGAGCGATCCATTTCACCTGCCGATGCCGTTACGGTCGGCGACGGGGCCAATGACCTGCCGATGCTGCAAGCAGCGGGACTGGGCGTTGCCTATTATGCCAAGCCTGTCGTCCTTCAGCAGGCCCCAGCCCGGGTTGCACACAGCGATCTTGAAACATTGCTGTATTATCAGGGTTATGCGGCGGTAGATTTCGTGTCTTGAATCCAAAAAAAACGGCGCTCCCGTTAAGAAGCGCCGTCCATAAAATACCTGCGACCTGACCTGATTAAGATTTCTCAATCCGAATGGCAACGAACCGCAGTCCACTTTGGCCTTCGATAAGAAGAAGTATGGATTTCCGGCCCTGCTTTTTTGCTTCCGCAATCTTGTCGGTCACCTGACCAGGATCAGAGACTTCTTCCTGACCGATTTCAACAATCAAATCGCCAACACGAATGCCTTTTTCTGCCGCCGGTCCTTCATCATCGACTTTGGTAATGACAACACCTTTGGATTTTTCCTCCAGCTTGAACCGTTCGCGAAGATCATCCGTCGTTGATGAAAGCGTCAGACCCAGATCTTCAATCTGCTTCTCACCCGTTTTTGTGTCTTCCTTGGAAGAGCCGACGGATGCCGTTTCTACTTCTTCTTCGAGTTCGCCGACTTTGACATCAAGGGTAACCTTTTCACCACCGCGCCAAATTTCGACCTTTACGGCCTTATCAACTTCTGTGTCAGCAACAATCTTTGGCAACATACGCATTTCTTCAACGGTCTTGCCATTAAAGGTTAGAATGACGTCGCCTGCTTTTATTTTCGATTTGGCAGCAGGACCATCTTCAATCACGTTCGCGACCAAAGCGCCGGTGGCATCTTCCAATCCTAGCGATTCTGCAATCTCTTCGGTCACTTGCTGAATGTGAACGCCCAACCATCCCCGCTTAACCTGACCAAACTTACGAAGTTGATTAATAACCGGCTCGACCGTGCCAGACGGAATGGCGAACCCAATACCGACACTGCCTCCGGATGGCGAATAAATAGCCGTATTAACACCAATCACCTCACCATCGAGGTTAAACATCGGTCCTCCCGAATTACCCCGGTTGATTGAGGCGTCGGTTTGCAAATAATCATCATAAGGACCCGAATTGATGTCACGTCCCCGAGCGGAGATAATGCCAGCGGTTACCGTACCGCCCAATCCAAACGGATTACCAATGGCGACGACCCAGTCACCAACCCGCGATTTGTCAGAGTTGCCAAACTTAACAGCTTGCAAAGGCTCATCAGGCGTCACTTTAAGGACAGCCAGGTCGGTTTTCGGATCGCGCCCGACCAATTCCGCCTTCAGGCGCGTGTCATCTGAAAGAATGACCGTAATTTCATCGGCATCCTGAATGACATGGTTATTCGTAACCACATACCCATCTTCGCTGATGATAAAGCCAGATCCCAGAGATGTGGCACGGCGCGAGCGCTGTTGAGGACCATTCCGGTCAAAAAATTCCTTGAAAAAGTCCTCGAAGGGAGACCCCGGCGGCAACTGTGGCATTTCCGGTGTTTTTCCAGTTTCAACGGTTTGTGTCGTTGAAATATTAACCACAGATGGCAACAATCGCTCTGCAAGGTCCGCAAAACTCTCCGGAGCAGACTTTGCATTCGCCGACATTGCGATCAAAGCCAAGGCGACAAATGCAAAAACAGCCAAAACAAATTTTGGCGTTTTCGCGACATGTGTTCTTTTTAAAGCGTAGGTTCTCATTTCTTCACTATGTCCCGATGTAAACAGATCAATTCGTGTCTCTTAATCCGTGAAGGTTAGTCCGAAAATCAAGCGACAGCAACGCAGTGTTACCATCTCCAAGTACACAAGTTTGTATATAAATATGGCTTAACCATGGCGTCAGCGAGGTTGTTTTGTGGTTTTTTACCCACGTATCAACCACACCAATACAACGCCAAGCGCCGCTGCCATTAAACCAGCGGCTCTCAGGTTTGATGATGGCATCTCAAATACAGATGCCATCATCCGCTTCATGCCATCGGGGAATAAGGCGTACAACATTCCCTCGATGGCAATCGCGAGAGCCAAAGCTGTTGCCAACTCGCTCATATTATGCCTTCAAACGCGAACCTATTGACCCTGCACAGGCCTCGGAATTGCGTTGAAGAACTGAAACAACTCAGACTCCGGACTTAGAACCATCGAGGTTCCCGGCTTAACAGAATTGCCAAAAGCTTCCATCGAACGATAGAAATCGAAGAACTCCGGATCCTGCCCATAGGCATCATTGAGAATAGTCGTTCTCAACCCATCGCCTTCGCCTCGCAGAATTTCAGATGTCTTTTTTGCTTCGGAAATAATGATGGTCCGTTGCTTGTCAGCACGCGCCTGAATTTCCGCTTTCTGCTTTTCTCCATTGGCACGCAACTCAGCTGCGTGCGCAACACGATCCGATTGCATCCGATTAAACACGGCCTGCGCCGTTGTTTCCGGCAAATCAGTTCGGCCAATCCGGACGTCGATGACTTCAGTACCGAATTCACCTGCCTGCGCCTTCATCTGATCGGAAATGGCTGCCATCACCAATTGACGTTTCGCCGTGAGCATATCGCCCAACAAAATTCGGCCGATTTCAGATCGAACAGCTGCGTTCAATCGACTGCCAAAAAGTTGTCGGAAGTTTGCATCGTTCAATGCCTTTTTGCGAAACTCTAGAGGATCGACAATTTTATAGCGGGCAAAAGCATCAACATTAACACGCTTTTGATCCGCCAAAATAACTTCCTGTGGCGGTGGATCAAGATCAAGAATCCGGCGATCATACAATTCAACATTTTGAATGAACGGCGTCTTGAAATGCATACCAGGATCCTGAACAACCCGAACTGGATTACCCAATTGCAGGATAAGAGCCTGCTGCGCCTGGTGGACCGTATAGATGGAGTTGAAGGCAATGACCACGGCAACCACGATCAGGATGCCAAATATAGCTAAGGACTTTTTCATTGTGCCGCTCCTGTCGATCTTTTTCTGATTTCCGGTAGGGGTAAATAGGGCACAACACCGCTGCCGCCTTCTCCACCAACGCCCTGATCGATAATCACGATCTCGGACCCATTCAGAACTTCCTGCATCCGCTCTAGATAAATTCGGCGCTTCGTAACGCCCTTATTACCCTTGTAAGCATTGTAAACGGACAAGAACCTTTGGGCTTCACCTTCAGCTTCGTTGATCATTTGCTGACGGTAAGCACCCGCATCTTCAATCATCTTTTGCGCTAAACCTTGCGCACGCGGAACAATGTTGTTGTTGTAGGCACGCGCCTCGTTAACAATACGCTCCTGATCCTGCTTTGCCCGCTGAACGTCGTTAAACGCATCAATAACGGCTTGCGGTGGATCCACTTTTTGCAGCTGAATTTTCGCAATGAAAACGCCAGCCCCATAGCTATCAAGGATATTCTGAAGCAGGATAAGAGCGTCATCCTGAACCTTTTGACGACTGGTCGTCAGGGCTTCTTCAAGCGGCGTTTGACCAATAATTTCGCGCATGGCGCTCTCGGCCGCAATCTTGACGGTTTCTTCCGGGTTTCTGATGTTAAACAGGAAATCCGCCGCATTCTTGATACGCCACTGCACAACAAAATCGATATCGATGATGTTTTGGTCACCCGTCAACATAAGACTTTCTTGGGAGACATCGCGCGCGCCGACACTGCCGCCGCGAGTACCTGTACCACGAAAGCCAACATTAATCGTGTTGGTGTTTTCAACGTTGACCTTGATTACGTCACCCATCGGGGTTGGTAGCCAAAAATGCAAACCTGGCCCCGTACGTTTGATGTATTCGCCAAACATCAATTCAACGCCTTCTTCGCCGGGGTTCACCCGGTAGAAGCCGCTCACTGACCAGAACACAATTGCCACCAATGCAACCACGAACAAGCCGCGACCACCACTGGCGCCACCCGGAATAAACCGTTTCACCTGATCCTGACTCTTGCGGATCATTTCTTCTATGTCAGGTGGCTGTGGGCCTCGAGGTCCACCGCCTCCGCCAGATGGTCCCCGACCACCGCCGCCGCCCCATGGACCGCCTCCCTGATTTTTCCAGGCCATATGCTGTGTTCCTTTTAATTAAGCGTTTAAACGTTTTCTAATCTTGTAAAACTCTAATCTCTTATTACTTCCTACTGGCCTTAACAGTTCAGTTCCGTTAGGAAGTTTGCTGTCTTATAAATCGGCATCACCCAAGCTGCAACGCCTCGGTGAAGTTATATTAGACCAGATATGGTAAATTGAACGGAGTTTGCAAGCATGGCAGAGGTTAGCGTCGCGAAGATTGAGGAAACACTGCAAAAAGTCATGGATCCAGTAAGCGGCAAAGACATCATGGATGCGGGCATGGTCATTGGCCTGCAAACCAAAGACGGGCATGTCACTTTTGCGATCGAAGTTGATCCCGCGAAAGGCTCTGAGATGGAACCGCTGCGCAAGCAGGCTGAAGAAGCCGTATTTGCGATGGACGGCGTTTTAACGGCAACCGTTGTTCTGACAGCTCAATCGAAAGCCAGTTCACATAACCATGAGCATGATCACAGCCATGCCCCTGCCCATACACAAAACACGCAACCGGGCCAACCTGTTGGCAGACCTGCTGGTGGCACACCTGCCCCGAGTTTAATGCCCGGTGTAAAATCGATTATCGCGGTGGCCTCAGGCAAAGGCGGCGTTGGCAAATCAACAACCTCAGTCAATATCGCGCTGGGACTGGCGGCCGGTGGGCATAAGGTTGGCTTGCTGGATGCAGATATTTACGGACCTTCCATGCCGCGCATGATGGGTATCAAAGGGCGACCGGAATCAGCCGATGGCAAAACCCTGGATCCGATGGAGAATCATGGCATCAAAGTCATGTCAATGGGATTTCTGGTTGAGGAAGACACGCCGATGATCTGGCGCGGGCCAATGGTTCAGTCTGCACTTGAGCAGATGATGCGCGACGTCAATTGGGGAGATCTTGATGTTCTGGTTGTCGATATGCCGCCAGGAACCGGTGATATCCAGCTAACGCTGGCGCAAAAAGTCCCCTTAACCGGCTCGATCATCGTTTCAACGCCCCAGGACATTGCCCTGCTTGATGCGCGCAAAGGCCTGAATATGTTCCGCAAGGTTGACGTGCCGGTCTTTGGGCTCATTGAAAACATGAGTTACTACGTCTGCCCAAAATGTGGTGACAGGGCGGAAATCTTTGGCCATGGCGGTGCAAAATCTGAAGCGGAACGTATGGGTATGGACTTCCTGGGTGAAGTTCCCCTGCATATTGCAATCCGTGAAACGTCCGACGGCGGGCAACCGATTGTTGTCTCTGAGCCGGAAAGCGAGCATGCGAAGGCTTATAAGGCAATCGCCGACAAAATTTGGGTTAAGATAGCATCTGGCCTTGCCGATAATGCAAATAGCGGTCCCAACATCGTCTTCCAGTAGTTCGCATTGTAAATTACCCGCATTTGCGCATTGTGCCTCTTGGGTCTTTGAACTTTTTCGCATACCATGCGAACGATGATTAGAGGGCTCACACACTTTATCTTGTGGGCGGGGGTTTTTGCGACCTTCGCCATAGGGTCAGCCGTGCGCGCAGATATCATTGATCAGACAGTGCAGGCACTTCCCCAGGCGGAATGTGCCGAAGTCCGCAAAGGGCTGGAAGATGGCGTCCCGATATTGCCCGGTTTCAGACAATTTGAATACGAATTCACACCAAATGTACATGGAATCAGAGGCCGCTTGTGCCGTCTTCATGCGATCGGATCAGGCGCCCATATGGAAGGAACGCGTATCCGTTCCCTTGCAGATATGCACGCCTTTATCAAAGCATCGCTTGAACATATCGGTTGGCGCGCAACGCCTGAAACGGAGCGCTTTACAGATCGTTCACAATCAGGAAAAGATGTTTTCGCGCTGTTTAAGAACAATGCAATCTGTGTTTCGACAATTCTGATAAGCCCAGCCCCGGGCTATATTCCGAGCCCGGAAACAAAGTCGGATGATAAAGTATACTTGGGCGCCCTGTTTCCCTACGAGCGGGAATGGTGGGTTGCTGTTGATTGTTTCCACCTTTAATTTTGAATTGGCGTAAATAATGTCACCTCATGCGAAAGGCATTTTGATCGCGACCCTTGGTGTCGTCTGCATCAGTCCGGATACGCTTCTGATTCGTCTGGGTGGTCTTGATTACGGACCGACCCTATTCTGGCGGAGCTTGTTTACAGCTGTCGGCCTTGTCTTACTTGTTATTTGCACAAAGCGTCGCGACACCATCGCGACCGTCATGAAGCTTGGAAAACCGGGACTTTTGATCACAGTTCTGTTTTCGATCAGCAACCTGGCATTTTTGCTGGCCATCCACCTGACAACGGTAGCCAATACGTTGGTCATCGTCAGCACAGCCCCGATATTTGCAGCCCTCATGGGGCGTGTCTTCTTGGGTGAGCCAATTACTAAGCGGACCTGGGTGGCGACAGTTGTTGTCATGGGCGCCATTTCTTACATCTTTTTCAAAGATATCCAGGGACCAACGTCGTGGGGTAACTTGGGTGCCCTGATCTCTGCCATAGCCCTTTCCGGTACATTTATCCTGACCCGGCGCGCCAAAACCATCGACATGACACCGGCAATGGCGGGGAGTGCGCTGCTGTCCTTACTCATTTCTATACCCTTCGTCGCCTCATTTAGTATTGATCTGGAAACACTTATTGTTTTTGTCCTTTTAGGCATTTTCCTGACCGCCGCGTTCACCTTATTGTTCATCGCGCCACGTTATGTGCCCGCAACAGAAGTCAGTTTGTTGATGCCTTTGGAAACCATTCTTGGCACATTTTTGGTTTGGCTGGTCATCGGAGAAGAACCATCGGCCCGGGTTATTATTGGCGGGATTATAATTCTTTCCGCTTTAACCCTTAATTCCTGGATCGGTATTCGGGACAACCGGGGAGCTTAGGTTCTGCGGTCCAGGACAACAAAGCTAAAGGCTGGACCATCGGTCGTTTCTGGCGCGTGTTGATCCCGTTGCATCTCAATCCAATTTGCCCGATCAAACTCCGGAAAGGTGGCATCGCCATCAAGAGTGCAATGGATTTCAGTAATATAAAGCCGTTCGGCAACGGGTATGGCGAGCCCGTAAATTTGGGCCCCGCCGATGATAAAGATTTCGTCTTTGCCTTCGATTTCCGCTATCGCTTTTGCCTTTCTGATACCCGCTTCCAAATCATGCACGACTTCGATACCGTCGTGGGCGTAGGCCGTATCGCGGGTGACAACAATATTGGTACGGCCGGGCAAGGCTCGACCAATAGAATCAAAGGTCTTTCGCCCCATGATTATGGGGGCGCCCAGCGTGACCCGTTTAAAATACTTGAGGTCTTCCGAAATATGCCATGGCATGCCGCCATCCAGACCAATGGTCCGGTTTTCGGTCATCGCGACAATTAACGAAATCCGCATCAGACGGCAATCGGTGCTTTAATGTGGGGTTGGGCTTCGTAACCCGTCAAATCGAAATCTTCAAACTTGAAAGCAAACAGATCATCCACAGCTGTGTTCATTTTCATTTGCGGCAACTCTGTTGGTATCCGCGACAATTGCAAATCGGCCTGTTCGAAATGATTTGTATAAAGATGGGCATCGCCGAGGGTATGAATGAAGTCACCCGCTTGCAGGCCGGTGACTTGCGCCAACATCATTGTTAACAAGGCGTAAGATGCAATATTAAACGGCACACCCAAAAAGATGTCGGCACTGCGTTGATAGAGCAGGCACGACAGTTTGCCATCAGCCACATAGAACTGAAACAAACAATGACAAGGCGGCAAGGCCATTTTCTCGACTTCCGCGACATTCCAGGCACAGACGATATGCCGCCTTGAATCCGGATTGGTTTTCAATTGCCCCACCAAATTTGAAATCTGGTCAATCTTGCCACCATCCGGCGTCGGCCAAGAGCGCCACTGATGCCCATAAACCGGTCCAAGTTCGCCCGCTTCATCGGCCCATTCATCCCAAATGCGCACACCGTTATCATTCAGATACTTAATGTTAGTGTCACCAGCCAGGAACCAAAGAAGCTCATGAATGATCGATTTTAGGTGTAATTTTTTCGTGGTTAGAACCGGAAAACCTTGGCTGAGATCGAAACGCATTTGATGACCAAAGACACTCTTCGTGCCAACGCCGGTTCGGTCCCCCCGCAGGGTTCCGTTGTTTCGGACATGACTTAAGAGATCGAGATATTGCTGCATTATTGGCCCAAAAAATAAACGAGAAAAGGGACTCCCATTTTACCCGGCTACTCCGTGAGCGCAAACGCACCAAAGATATATTTTAAATTACCGTTATCTATCAACGGGTCCCGCGAACCCAAATCGCACTCTAAATATTGCCGTCTGGTGCCATTTTGGAAACTGAATGCGAATCTGCAATCTGTTGCATTGCGATTACCGACCACTCGCGCCATATTAAAGGTGCAGGGCTTGCTCTGCTATGGCGATAAACGCTTCTCGGAATAAGCGTTACGGACCCGGGGGCAGTACCCGGCGCCTCCACCAAACTCCCACGGGGGCCAGTAGCTCTGGTCAAGCGGGCTTTGGGGGCGAAACAGGATCGACGTGCGTAGTAAAGGTTAAGTTTTCGCTCGGTGTGGATCCGCCGATACCGGACCAACTATAGTAGTTGCAAACGACAACTATGCTGAGGCTCGTCTCGCTGCGTAATGCGGTCAGATGAACCACTTCAAAGCCCTTTAGGTTAGCCCTTAAAGGCGGGGTTCGGGAGGCACCTGGCAACAGAAGTCTCCCACTTTAGCTAAATTAACGTGTTTTTCATTTTTTTCTGGATCGAGGCTGGTGTCCCTTGCCCAATCGGGTTAAAAATGATCTATGGATGATGAAAACGACCCCCTTAAATACGATGTCTGGATTGAAGATGCCCTGCGCACGGTAATCCGGCGAACTCTTACCTACATAGCAGCCAATGGCTTGCCGGGTGATCATCACTTTTATATCACCTTCCGCACCTCCGACGATAAGGTCGAAATGCCCGAGTATCTGCGTGCCGAGCATCCGGAAGAGATGACCATCGTTCTGCAATATCAATATGATGCCCTGGATGTGGATGAGAATGCGATCTATACGACCCTGCGTTTTAACGGCAAACCAGAATCAATGGTCATTCCTTTAGCTTCCGTTGTGTCATTTGCGGACCCGTCAGTAAACTTCGGCTTGCAGCTAAAAATGGCCAATCTTGATGACGAGGATCTCGACTATGAAATCGAGATGGAGCTGGAAGACGACGACGGCGCCGAGATAGAGCCAGATTCGGGTACGGCTGACGCTGATAAAGAACGAACAACCGGAGAAGTTATAGCGCTCGACTCCTTTCGTAAAAAGTAGCTGCGTCACGGGTCTTTCCGTTTTTCATAAAACGTTTCAACATTAGTCAAAATCAAGGGATGTATCGAATGAGCGATTATGTGCATCACACCATGTTCCAAATGGGTGAAGATCCAACCCCCTACCGGAAATTGACCAGCGACTATGTGTCGGAAGTCGACTTTGACGGTCAGAAAGTTTTAAAAATCGATCCCAAAGCCATAACAGAATTGACCTTTGAGGCTTTCAAGGACGTTTCACATTTGTTGCGACCAGCGCATCTCAAACAGCTTGCCAAGATTCTCGACGATCCGGAAGCATCCGACAATGATCGTTTTGTTGCTCTTGATATGCTGAAAAACGCCAATATTTCTGCCGGCGGTATTCTGCCCATGTGCCAGGACACCGGCACCGCTATCGTTATGGGCAAAAAAGGTCAGGCTGTCTGGACCGGTGGCGGCGATGAAGCCGCGGTATCAGAAGGCGTTGAGAAAACCTATCTGGAAACCAATCTGCGTTATTCGCAGGTTGCTCCGCTCGATTTATTTACCGAAAAAAATACCGGCAATAACCTTCCCGCGCAAATCGAGCTTTATGCGGATGATGGTGATGCCTACAAATTTTTGTTCATCGCAAAAGGCGGTGGGTCGGCAAACAAAACCTTCCTGTTTCAGGAAACCAAAGCCCTGCTCAACGAAGAGCGGCTGATCGCATTTGTGGATGAAAAGCTGCGCACTTTGGGTACCGCCGCCTGCCCGCCCTATCATTTGTCGTTTGTTATTGGAGGAACATCTGCCGAGTTCAATCTCAAGACTGTAAAACTTGCCAGTTGCCATTATTTGGATGAGTTGCAAACCAAGGGCAATGAGTTTGGGCAAGCATACCGCGATCTTGAATGGGAAGAACGCATTCTGAAAATGTCCCAAGACCTGGGAATTGGCGCACAATTTGGTGGTAAATACTTTTGTCATGATGTTCGTGTTATTCGCCTGCCCAGACATGGCGCATCCTGCCCGGTTGGCATTGGTGTCTCTTGTTCTGCTGACCGTCAGGTTAAGGGCAAGATCACTAAAGACGGCGTATTCCTCGAGCAATTGGAAACCAATCCCGCTCAGTATCTGCCCGATGTAACAACCGAGCATCTGGATGGGGATGTTGTTGAGATTAATCTTAACCAACCAATGGCAGACCAACTGGCCTCGCTTTCAAAGCTGGCGGTCAAAACGCGCGTATCGTTAACGGGATCGTTAATTGTGGCCCGCGACATCGCGCATGCAAAACTGAAAGAACGGATTGACGCCGGAGAAGGGTTACCCCAGTACTTTAAAGATCATCCGGTTTACTATGCGGGGCCAGCGAAAACACCTGCCGGTTATGCATCCGGTTCTTTTGGTCCGACCACTGCCGGGCGAATGGATTCTTATGTGGACCTGTTCCAACAACACGGTGGATCTATGATCATGCTGGCGAAAGGCAACCGATCAAAGGCGGTCACCGACGCCTGCAAGAACAACGGCGGGTTCTATTTGGGCTCGATCGGTGGTCCGGCCGCCAGACTGGCCCTCGATTGCATCAAAAAGGTTGAACAAATTGAATACCCGGAACTTGGGATGGAAGCCATTTGGAAAATTGAAGTGGAAAACTTCCCCGCGTTTATCGTTGTCGACGACAAAGGTAACGACTTCTTTTCAGAATTCATGAAGTAGTGTCAAATGCCCGATCCCCTTGGAAAGTTTGACCAGTTCCCGCGCGCCAATCTGGCGGTCACGCCAACGATAATTGAAGCCATGCCGAACCTGTCAAAGGCGCTGGCTGGCCCGCATTTATGGGTTAAACGCGATGACCTGACAGGTCTTGCATTCGGCGGCAACAAGGCCCGTCAACTCGAGTATTATATGGGTGACGCGGTTGCGCAAAAAGCCGACGTTGTCTTGATTACCGGCGCGGTTCAATCCAACTTTGTCCGCACGGCTGCGGCTGCGGCAGCTAAACTGGGCTTGGATTGCCATGTGCAACTGGAAGAGCGGGTACCGGATGCCGACGCCACACATCGAGCTTCCGGGAATGTTCTATTGGATAAGCTTTTGGGGGCAACCATATACAGCTATCCGGACGGCGAAGATGAAGCGGGAGCTGATCGCAAAATTGCTGAAATCGCCGCCAAGCTGAAGTCAGAAGGCAAAACCCCTTACATCATTCCCCTATCGCCCGGACACCCGCCACTTGGCGCTTTGGGATATGTGGTCGCTGCACAGGAAATGCTGGAGCAATTCAAGGCGACGGGCCAGACAGTCGATCAAATCGTTGTCGCATCCGGTAGCACGTCAACCCATGCCGGGCTGATTTATGGATTGCGCGCGCTCGGCAGCGAGATACCGGTTCTCGGTATCTGTGTGCGCCGAAGTGCCGCCCAACAAGCGCCCCGGGTGCTAAGCCGCTGTCAGGAAATCAGCGCCCTTTTAGGCACAAAAGACTATGTTACCGAGCAAGATATCATTGTTGATGATTATGCGTTGGCCCCCGGTTATGGCCAACTTAATGACGCAACCCTTGAGGCGCTAAAAATGGCTGCTCATCAGGAAGGCTTGCTTCTTGATCCTGTTTATACGGGGAAGGTCCTGGCAGGACTTATCCATCGTATTCGCACCGGCGTCTACGCGTCGACAGATAACATCTTGTATATGCACACTGGCGGCCAACCGTCACTGTTCGCCTATGAGCCGCAATTGACGGCAGCCTTGAAAGCGCACTAATGGCAACCCCACACATGCTTGTTGACGGGCCTTCATCTGCGAAAACAACCATTGCGCTCGCGCATGGAGCCGGCGCACCGATGGACAGTGCCTATATGCAGGCATTCGCAGAAGGGCTTGCAGAACGCGGTTTTCAAGTGGCGCGTTTTGAGTTTCCATATATGGATGACCGGCGCAAAACGGGAAAGAAAAAACCGCCCAATCGTGCCCCAATTCTGCTTGAGACCTGGGCCAGCGTTATCGATCATTTCGGCCCAAAAAATCTGATGATTGGTGGTAAATCGATGGGCGGCAGGATTGCCAGTATGTCGGCTGTGGATTATGAGGAAAACGCGACACCTGTAAAAGGTGTTGTTTGTTTAGGGTACCCTTTCCATCCTCCGGGAAAACCCGAAAAGCTGCGCACAGAACACTTGGTAAATCTAAAAACGCCAACGTTAATTTGTCAGGGAGAAAGAGACCCCTTCGGGACTCGGGAAGACGTTAAAGCGTATACCCTATCAAATGCTATTCGCTATCACTGGCTTGCCGACGGCGACCACGGTTTCAAACCACGCAAAGCTTCCGGCCTGACGGAACAGGAAAATTGGAGCAGTGCCATCGATGCAATCGCTGCTTTCGCTGGCAAGATTTAAACTCGACCCCATATCGATAGTTGATCTTCAGGTAAACGTGCGGCGCGCAAACGAACAGGGGAGAGAGGACACACATGACAAGCGACCCGACCCGCATCAAGAAGCGCTCCGTCCGGCTAGCGGGACACCAAACCAGCATTTCAATCGAGGATGCGTTTTGGCAGCAATTTACACAGATCGCCGAGCAGAAAAAGATGTCGCTAAATGCCCTGATTACTGAAATTGATGCCCAGCGTAGTGGCAACCTATCAAGCGCAATTCGGGTTTATGTCCTCAATCATTTGACACGCGACACCCTTTAGACACCTTTATTTAAATAATTGTTTCAACAAATCTTCCGGCCGGAATTTTTGTGCCGGCGGGGCGGATTGTTGTGTTGAGCGGGCCGGCGGCGGTGTATCTCCAGCCGGTTCTGCAGGTTGTGCCGTTGCGGGTTCAGAAGCTGCACCCCCCCCTAGAATACCCTGGAGCAATTTGCCAATTTTTTTAGGTGCCTTGTTTATGATCGCGTTCGCACCGGGGATGGGGATGGTACTTCCCAATAAAGATGCTGTATCGACTTTCACATTTGGCGCATCAAGGGGACCGGAAAGGCCAAAGCCAATGGGACGCCCGTCACTTTTTAGGCGTGCCTGCAAAATTTGCGTTAAAGCATTTTGCTTTAATTGTATTTGCCCTTTGATATTCAAAAGCCACGCGGCCAAATCGACCGTGCCCTGTGCTTCCCCGTTACCAAGAGGTGAAACAAGTTTCAAATCACTGGTACGGGCAATCCCTTGGGCAATCTGAAAAGACCCTGATACGTCGGCCTTATTTGCCGCTCCCTTGGAGCCCAATTGGTTTAGGGATGTCAGCAAACTATATACCCCCGCAAATGCCGAACCCTTGGTACTTGCTGACGCATCGACACCGGTCATGGTAAAACCACCTGTACCGGATAAAGATGTCACCAAACCTTCGACGCTCTGCGCGTCAGCTCGAATATCCATTTTTGCGTTAAGCACGCCACTTGCTGCTGCGGTACCCGTCACTGAGGTCAGTGCTTCTGAAATCTGTATACCGGTAATATCAAAAGCGGACACAAGAGCGTTCTTATTTCTAGCACTCAATTGGGCGGACCCGTTAAGTTTTCCGCCAAAAAAACCAGCGACCAAACGTTGTGTCGATAATGTCCCGTCATTAATTTGCGCAATCAGATCTACATTTTCAAACAGGTATTTCGAATAGGCAACTAAAGGCGATTTTAGTTTTATGTTCGCATTCAAACTTCGCAGCGCCGATAAGTCGATGGGATCGGCGGGCCAGCGTTCCGTAGACGCCGGCTTTATATAAGGAGATGCCTGTGTGCTTAAATCTGGGCCTCGCCAAGCCACCGGCAATCCTTTAAGTGACCCCCAGATGCCGTCTTCAAGACTTGCGCTATTCGTCGCTGGCAGAAATTGATCAAGAATAACAGCACCGGTATTTAGATCTGCAGATACCATAGGAAGGGCACCATCAAGTAAAACCGTCGCATTCCCCGAAAACTTGAGATCGCCAACGTTACCGGACAGTTTTTGCAATGCGACCTGTTTGGCATTGCCATTTGCCCGTGTTGCAAGGGCAACCTGACCGATGGCACCCGCCGGACGGTATTTAACACCCAGCCGCCGGATCAACTTGGCGAAATCGGGATGCGCCAGCTTGAGATCCAGATCGAAGAGATCTCCGACGGGCAAAACGGAAACCCGCCCGTTAGCGGAAACGGTCGCGCCTGCAGCTTTAATCAGCGATGTGAGCTTGGGTTTAAGAATACTTCCATCGGCCTGCATATCAACGGAAACCGTACCCAGATTTTTAGGGTCAAATGGCAACGCCAGCCCTGACAACCGCACGATCTGTGTTGCGTTCTTTGTCTGTGCTTTGACCTTCAAGCCCGCCAGAGACGGTACATTTCCTAAATCTTTAAGCTGGCCGTTGCCGGAAATAGATAAACCGGAGAACTCACTGACACTGAGCTTTTTGATGTTAAGATCACCATCGAAAAGGGTCGCATCAACAACGACCCCGTTTACCGTTGCCCCCTGTGCCCTCAACCGTTTGATACGAATTAAAGCGTTCGCGTCAAATGTCGTTAACGGGCGTAAACCGCTAAAGGTCGTATCCGGGATCGACGCGGGCGCTGTTTTTACGCTTCCCGCGCCAGCCTGTTTGGCTTGGTCTTGCCCGCCAGAAGCAGCAACGGTTGGCCTTGTTGCAGATGATTTCGGCAGGTATGCGTCCAGATCAATTTGATCAAGTGTCAGGTTTACGCCCAGAGCCGGACGCGACCGCAAGGCTATGGTCGTTGCTCCGGTCAATCGAGAACTGTCAAACTGCAGGTCGATATTCTGCAACTCGACAGCAGCAGGTGTGAGTTTCACATCACTTGAGAAATCAATTTTATGGAGACGATCCGACGGGATGCTGGATAAATCAGCCCCAAGCCATTTCGCGACATAGCGAATGTCATTGGAATTGGTTTCAATCACCCCGCTAAATTCAGGCTTTCCTTCCGGTGATGACAGCACACCTGACATGGAAATATCGGACCCTCCAGGGAATTGCGCTGAAAACTGCCCGAGTTGGGCCTCCCCATTGGCAAGGTCCGTATTGATCAGCACATCATTTATGGATTCACCCCGATAGACCAGGGAACCGGCAGAAATAATAACCGAACCGGCAATCGATTTCGGGATAACGACGGATACATCCGCGGGAATGGGCGCAGTCGCTGGCGTGGCAACCGCGGAAGTATGGGTCGGCGTTGTGCTTTTATTCGTTGCCTCGTCACCAGATGCGGGCCCGGCATTCGGCGCCTCCAGCCACTTATCCAGGTTGAACCGTTTGGCATCCAGACTAACGGCAAATCTTGGGACATCGGCCATTTCAAATGCAACATTGCCTTCAACGCGCGAGTCGGCCAACTGCATATTTAAGTTTGATAGCTCGCCGCCCGTTGCAGATCCGGAAATATTACCTTCGGCAGAGAACAATTGCGCCAGAGCGGGCGGCGCGGGAGTGCGTGTGATTGCCTCGATCAATAATCCGAGGTTTTTTCCTTCCCCCTTAAAAGAACCTTTAAATTTTGGGTCATCGGAAAGACCGAGGAGGGTCCCTCCAATATGCAAAGACGAGTCACCAGCCCCCACACCAAACTTCATGTTCAGAGGCAATGTGCGTTCCTGAATGACTTCCCCAACGGTGATGTCATAGGTCAACGGGATACTGCGAAACTTTAATGCCCCCTTTGATTGAAACGGGCCTGCCAATGATGCCGCTTCAATCCGAGCATTCAGACCTTCAATTTTCTCAATTTCGCCGGTCTTGGAATCTCGGTAGTTAAGGGCACCATCAACAATGGTAAAATCATCCAGCGTAAAATCGGGCGCCGTGCTGGCCGAATTTTGGGCAGAAGGTGCTGCGCCTTCAGATTTTTTCGGAGCAGACACGCTGGCTTTATTGCCGGGCGGCTGAATGTCCCAGTTTTGCCGACCATCCGCCAACAGTTCCAGCTCAATGGTCGGTTCAATCAAGCGAACCGTTTCGACTTTAATCTGGCCGGCCAATAGCGGACTTAAGGCGATCCGAACCTCAACCTGGCGCAACTTGACCATCTCGGGCGCGACGGCGCCATCCATATTGGAAAAGCTAACGTCATTTGCAATGATTGCAGGTGCCGGAAAGATGGAAACCTGAACATCACCCATAATTTTCAGGTCACGCCCGGTGAGGACTTTAACCTGTTTTGTCGCGTCGCTCTTATATCGGTTCCAGTCGATCATGCCCGGTCCGACCAAGGCCGTACCGACAATCAATAACAGAACAATCACAAAGCCCCAGATTACTTTTTTCACGAGTTCATCTTTCCTGGTCAAATTGGGCCATTAGGAGCGCTCAAACTGCTACTAACATTAATCCTGTGTTCTTTTTAGGGCAAGACAAGGACCGCTCGCAGGTCATTCACGTTCGTGCAAGTCGGACCCGTCATCAGCAAACCACCCGCTTGTTCAAAAAAACCGTAAGAATCATTATTTTCCAGAAATTCCGCGGCGTCGAGTCCCTTAGCGCGCCCTCGATCCAGCGTTCCCGGGTCTATAACGGCTCCCGCATTATCTTCACTACCATCAATTCCGTCGGTATCGCCGGACAACGCGTGAACATGCGGATCACCTTGCATTTCAATTGCCATCGCTAAAGCGTATTCGCCGTTGGGGCCTCCGCGTCCGTTACCTTTAATGGATACCGTCGTCTCACCACCCGACAAAATAACGCACGGGCCATCCTTTGTGTCGCCATTTTTAATCATTTGGCGGGCCATTTCCGCGTGATCAGCGGCCACATTGCGCGTTTCACCCTCCAGATCGTCACCCAACAGAATGGGACGAACACCGGCGGATTTCGCCGCTTCAGCGGCAGCTTCAAGGCTGGCAATTGGCCGCCCTGCCATGATCAGTTCCGAATTCGCAAAAATCGGATCACCCGTTTTAGGGGTCTCCTGTTCGGCACGTATCAGATGCTCCATAACGGCTTGCGGCGGTTTGATCCCGTACTTTTCAATAAGGGCGCGGGCTTCTGCGAACGTTGTGTCATCAGGCACGGTCGGGCCGGACCCGATCACACCCGGAATATCGCCAGGAACATCTGATATTAACAATGTAACCAGTCGCGCTGGCGCAATGGCTTGCGCCAATCGCCCCCCTTTAATCGCCGAAAGATGTTTGCGGATACAATTCATCTCGACAATATTTGCGCCTGAACGCAACAATTCCCGGTTTAATTCTTGCTTATCTTCAAGCGTCAGGCCTTCTGCCGGATAAGTGAGAACCGCCGACGCACCGCCAGAGATTACAGCAATACACAGATCATCTGGCCCCAGACTTTTTGCCAACTCAACAATTCGCCCGGCAGCTTCACGACCTGCAGCATCCGGAACCGGATGAGATGCCTCAATGATTTCGATCCGCTCGCAAGGGACAGAGAACCCATAGCGCGTGACGACCAAACCGCTTAAATCACCTTGCCAACTATCTTCTACAGCGCGTGCCATTGCAGCACTTGCTTTACCAGCCCCAATAACAACCGTTCGCCCCTTTGGTGGCTCCGGTAAATATTGCGGCACACATTTAAGAGGGTCGGCTGCGGCAACGCCAGCGTCAAACAGGGACCGAAGAAAGGCGCTTGGATCTTGCATGGAAATCTACTCTTTTTGTTGGTTTGTAATTACAGGCTAATGATTTTGCCCGGGTTCATAATATTATCAGGGTCCAGAGCCATTTTCATGGATCGCATGACACTGACGGCTTCACCATGTTCGGCGATCAAAAACTCTTTTTTGCCAATCCCGATCCCATGCTCGCCCGTACAGGTACCGCCCATGGCAATTGCCCGTAAAACCATTCTGTGATTAACCCCGTCAACGCGATCCATTTCTTCTTTGTCCTCAGGATCAAGGATAAAACAAACGTGGAAGTTTCCATCGCCAACGTGCCCGACAATCGGCGCCAGAAGTCCTTGTTCTTCAACATCTTTACGGGCCTCAAGAATGCTTTCTGCGAGGCGTGAAATAGGCACACAGACGTCGGTTGCCATGCCTTTTGCACCCGGGCGCAACGCCATGGCCGCGTAATAGGAATCGTGCCGCCCTTGCCACAACTTTGTCCGTTCTTCAGCCTTAACCGCCCACTGGAAATCTCCCGCACCGTTATCTGAAGCAATATCGGCCACCAGCTCGGCCTGCTCCTTGACGCCAAGCTCGGTCCCATGAAATTCAAACAGTAACGTATTTTGTTCCGGGTAGTCGAAATCTGAGTAGGCGTTTAAGGCTTTCATCTGGATATCATCCATAAGCTCAATCCGAGCTACGGGTATGCCGCACTGGATGGTCGTAATCACCGTGTTGACGGCTGATTCCAGGTCAGGGAACGGACACACGGCAGCAGAAATCGCTTCAGGAATACCATAGAGCCGAAGTGTAATTTCTGTGATGACACCCAAGGTGCCTTCCGAGCCGACAAACAAGCGTGTCAAATCGTAGCCGGCTGAGGATTTTTTTGCTCGGCTGGACGTCTTGATAATCCGACCATCGGCCATAACAACCGTCATAGAGATCACATTTTCCCGCATTGTCCCATAGCGGACGGCATTGGTGCCGGACGCACGCGTCGCTGTCATGCCCCCCAAAGACGCATCGGCACCCGGATCTATGGGGAAGAATAAGCCCGTATCACGCAGGTATTCGTTCAATTGCTTGCGCCGCACACCGGCTTGCACGGTGACGTCCAAGTCTTCCGCATTGACGTGCAAAATCTCGTTCATTTCCGTCAAATCAATACAGACGCCGCCATTGACGGCGCCGACGTGTCCTTCAAGAGATGTCCCCGTACCATAAGGGATGACCGGTATTTTATGTCGTGCACATATTTTGACGATTTCACTGACTTCTTCTGTCGTGTGCGCGAAAACAACAGCACCGGGAGGTAACGACTCATGCCAGGATTCATCTTTGCCATGTTGAAAACACACAGCTTCGGAAGTTGACAAACGTTGCTCAACAACGCCACGCAATTCCTCCAAAAAAACATCGCTCAAGGATACCGGATTTGCCTGCATAAATTTGCTCCCTTTTTTCGTGATGGCGGGAGTTTAGTTCAGGAAGCACTCATAATCCAGCCAGCAGCATCGCTAAATAGGCTTGCCATCCAACTTAACTTTCAGGTCTTCCACATGTTTTTGAATTTGCTCGTTAAAGGGCGTAAATTCGAGCACCTGCTGCCAGGCTTTCAGGGCCCCCTCAACGTTATCCGTGGCGTCAAATATAAGCCCCATACCGGAAATCGCGCCGTAGTGTCTGGGTTCCAGCGCCAGCGTTCTTTGAATGTCGGCAACCGACTGCTCAAGGTTGCCCATCATATAATGAACAGTAGCCCTCTTATTCCAGCCTTCGGCAAATTCCGGGTCCAGGGTAACCACCCGCGTAAATTCCCGTAACGACAACTTGAGCGCCCCCGTCCGCATGGCTTTTATACCCAATGCCATATGGCTATCGACACGACTGTTATCGCGTTGCACCCAAATCGACCAGATTTGTTGCTCGATTTTTGCGGCTGCCGATGTCGACTTCGCTTTCGCGAGCTCTTCAAAAAGCCCATCCAATCGCGGATCATTTTGATCGGCATGGGCTGCCATCGGCGCGATCAGAGCAAACCACATCATTAAAACGGGGATCAGTAAGAACCTCATATATAAATAATGGGAACTTTTGATTCAGATTCCAAGAGCAATGGCTTCAATTTTACGTGACGAAGCTCTTTTATTATAACCGCAACGTCGCAGGTCTTGGTCCACCCGTTGCCCAATCAAGTAATTCTACCGTATGGATGACAGGAGGGCCTCCATCGGCCTCCATACCAGCAGAAATCTGCATTTGGCAGCCGATATTTCCGGCGGCGACCACATCAGCTTTTAGTTTTTGTAAATTTGCGACCTTTCGGTTCCGTAACTTGGTCGCCAACTCAGGTTGCGTAATATTGTATGTGCCAGCAGACCCACAGCACAAATGCCCTTCTGACGGTTCGACAACATCAAAGCCTGCTGCCTTTAGAAGTGCTTTTGGTTGCGTCGTCAATTTTTGTCCATGTTGCATCGAACAAGCAGAATGATAGGCAACACGTATGTTATTTGTCTCCGATTCCGTCACTTTTAAATCAAGATCTGACATGACTTCGGTTACATCACGGGTCAGACTTGAAATTGCCGCCGCCCTCTCCGCCCAGTCGGGTTCGTTGCGGAGCATATAGCCGTAGTCTTTAACTGTCGTTCCACAGCCGGACGCATTAATGACGATCGCATCAAGGCCACCAGATTGTTGGACTTTTTCCCATGCGACAATGTTCGCCTTTGCTTGAGCATGCGACGCATCCTCGCGTCCCATATGGTGGACAAGCGCTCCACAACACCCCATTCCATCTGCAATCACAACTTCACAGCCGTGGCGATTTAACAGGCGGACCGTCGCTTCATTAATAACCGGGTTCAATACCTGTTGAGCGCAGCCACTTAACAGCGCAACCCGCTTTTTTTTCGGGGAGGTCGCAGCCAGAACCTGAGGACGGTCCACCGGTGACGGATTGGCGATCGTTTTAGGCGCCAGCTCAAGCATCGCGCCAATCTGCTTCGGCAGCACACTGGCGAACGGTTTCGCGAACCACGCCCCAATCAGCGCCAACCGAAATCGATGAGGATGAGGCAAAACAAATGCCAGTAAATCTCTGAACAGTTTGTCGGCTAATGGCCTCTTGAAGGTCTTTTCGATGCGCACCCGCGTTAAATCAACCAAATGCATATAATCTACAGATGCAGGACAGGTCGTCATGCACGACAGACACGACAGACAGCGATCCACATGTTTCACAACTTTTTCCGTTGCGGGTTTATCACCTTCCAACATGTCTTTTATTAAATAGATGCGGCCACGTGGACTGTCGAGCTCATCGCCCAAGGTCACAAAGGTTGGGCAGGTCGCCGTACAAAACCCGCAATGCACACATTTTCGCAGGATTTCGTTCGCAGCTTCAATATCTGGGTTCGCCAATTGTACCAGCGTAAAGTTAGTTTGCATGCTTATTAAACGCCTTCATACATTCGCGCGGGGTTAAGAACGCCATAGGGATCGAAACCTTCTTTTACACGTTTAGTGACACCGCTCAGCGCTTCCGTCTGTGCATGAAAAACCGGAACGGAAGCACGCAGTTTTTCCGGTGCACGAAACAGCGTCGCGTGACCACCAACATCATTCACGCACTGACGGATACGATCAGCAGACGCATTATCTGTAGTTGGCATCAGCAGCCAAACCAGGCCACCGGCCCAATCATATAAAATCTCTCCCGGATGTCCCTCGAGAATACGCAAAGCAACATGCGAACCTTCCGTCGGGGGCACGGACAACCGCCAAACCGCATCTTCTTGATTGCTGGCGAAATAGGCGACGTCTGAAATTTCTTTCCAGAGAACTTTCGAATTGTGACTGTGTAGCTCTTCGACCCTACCGTACTTAGACAGCAACTCAATCAAGGCAGCACACCTGAATTCTACGGACGGACCGGGACCTTCGACGCGTAGCGCCGTTATGGCGCTAGCAGAAGCACTGACATAATCGACCTTCGATTTTGCGGCAACCAGAGCTGGCAAATGAGCGGCACCTGACACATCGTTGGCGCTGCTCATTGCTTCGGTCATCGCTTGCACACCTCCATGGTCGTAAATGCCATCTTGCGACCACTGAATAAGGACAGTGCGTATTTTTTCAGGACGGGGCAGAACCTTGAAGGTCACATCGGTCAGCACAGCCAGAGTTCCATAAGCCCCGGCAACAAGTTTCGACAAATCAAATCCGGTGACATTTTTGACAACCTTACCCCCGGATTTGAAGACCTCACCGCGGCCACTTACCGCATTGAACCCGAGGAAATTGTCGCGAGCGGAGCCGGCCTTTATGCGGCGCGAACCCGCAAGATTACAAGATATAAGGCCTCCGAGCGTACCGAGGTCAGCTTCCTTGCCAAATAACGGACCAAAATCCGGCGGCTCGAACATGAGTTGCTGGTGCTTTGCTTCGAGCGCCGCAGAAACTTCTGCAAGGGGGGTCGCGGCCTTTCCTGAAACAAATAATTCAGTTGGCTGATAATCTGTTATTCCCGACAAGCCAGCGAGATCAAGTCTTTGGTCTGCAATAACCGGCCGCCCTAACCCCGTTTTTGTTCCATGTCCGACAACTTCCAGGGTCTTCTTTTCGTTGCTCGCCCACTGCACAGCTTCCAGAACATCTTCGTTTGATAATGGTTTCATGGCGTCGCCCATTAGAACCTCGGAATGTCCGGAAATTTCAACGCACCTTTATGGACGTGCATACGGCCAAGTTCAGCGCAGCGATGCAGCGTCGGATATACCTTGCCCGGATTCAGTAAATGACCGGGATCAAATGCACATTTCAAGCGCTGTTGCTGTTTCATATCATCTTCTGTGAACATTTCTCCCATCAGGTCGCGCTTTTCAATCCCGACGCCATGTTCACCGGTTAATACACCTCCGACCTCGACACAAAGTTTAAGAATATCGGCGCCGAAGTCTTCGGCCCGCTCAAACTCCCCTGGATTATTGGCATCAAACAAAATCAGGGGATGCAGATTACCGTCCCCGGCGTGAAAGACATTTGCGACCCGCAGTCCGTACTTTTGCGACATAACAGCCATTTTCCGCAAGACTTCAGAGAGCTTGCCGCGTGGTATCGTCCCGTCCATGCAGATGTAATCGGGTGAAAGACGACCCACAGCAGGAAATGCTGCTTTTCGACCCGACCAAAATGTTAAGCGCTCTTCTTCGGATTGGCTGATCTTGCTGTGGACAGCACCACATTCTTTGGAAATCGTCGCCACTTTGTCGATCAGATACTCGACTTCGACTTCCGGTCCATCCAGCTCAATAATCAGCAGCGCCTCAACATCCAGAGGATACCCGGCATTTACGAATTCTTCAGCTGCCTGAATGGCAAAGGTATCCATCATTTCCATACCGCCTGGAATGATGCCGGCGCCAATCACCGCTGCGACACAATCGCCGGCTTGTTCACTGCTCGGAAATCCCAGCAATACGGCTCTGGCAGTAACGGGAGTGCGCAAAATGCGAACAGTCACTTCCGTAATCACCCCAAGCAGGCCTTCAGATCCCGTAACAACGCCAAGCAGGTCATAACCTTCACTATCGAGATGCTTTCCCCCCAATCGGACGACATCCCCATTCATTAACACCATTTCAACGCCCAAAACATTATTGGTGGTCAAACCATATTTCAGACTGTGCACACCACCTGAATTCTCTGCAATATTGCCACCGATTGAACAGGCAATCTGGCTTGAAGGGTCGGGGGCATAATAAAAGCCCTCATCCTGCACCGCATGTGTAATCGCAAGATTGGTAACACCCGGCTGTGTAACGACACAGCGGTTTAGATAATCAACTTCCAGGACCCGGTTGAATTTCGTCAAGCCCAGCGTAATGCCGTCCGCCAGTGGGAGCGCACCACCAGAAAGGCCCGTTCCGGCTCCCCGTGGAACGATTTTCACGTCATTCTCATGGCAGTATTTGAGCACTTTTGAGACTTCCGCCGTCGTTTCAGGTAACACGACGATTAGCGGCAGTTGCCTGTAAGCCATCAACCCATCACAGTCATAGGCCCTTAGTTCGTCTTCATCGACGATGACGCCTTCATCTGAAACAATCGCCTGCATCGCACGAATAATCTCTGCACGCCGCGCAATTGTTTCACCATCTGGCTTTGGCATTAACATCTGGCATTCCTTCGATACATCCTCATCTGCCTATCTTTACATACGACAGGGACCTCGTCACCAACAAGAATTCATTTATTCAGCCGGTTGGGTGCGAATGACGGTACGATCGTTGATGGGCCAGTGGAAAAAAGCCGCCGCAAACCCTAACACAACACCAGCCCACCAGACCGGCATGTAGGTTCCGTAGGTATCGAACAGATATCCGCCGAGCCAAACTCCAAGAAAACTGCCAATCTGATGACTGAAAAACACAAAGGCAAAAAGAGTCCCCATATAGCGCGTACCAAAAATTTGAGCGACAAGCCCTGATGTCAGAGGAACGGTACTTAGCCACAGCAAGCCCAGCGCAGACGCGAAAATCATGACGGTTAGCGGGCTCACGGGTGTTAAGATAAACCAGATAAAAACCAAAGCGCGCATAACATAGAGCCATCCCAAAAGGTTCTTCTTACGCCATTTTCCACCAAGTACACCCGCCGCATAACTGCCAATAACGTTGAAAATACCAATGAGCGTTAAAGCCAGTGCGCCAATCTCCTTGCCTAGCCCCAAATCCTCCAGGTATGCCGGCAAATGCACCCCGATGAAGGCCACGTGAAAACCGCATACAAAGAACCCGATCGTCAAAAGACGATACCCCCGATGCCCAGAGGCTTCGCGCACCGCATCCTTGAGGTTTCCCGCAGATTCCTGCGGCACCATCTTTGGCGTGTCTGACTTGGCAGAATTGCCAATGGCAATTGCACAGCAAAGGATGATAATACCAAATGCACCCATATACATAAAAGCCAGTGACCAACCAAACGCGCCCAGGAACACCTGCCCTAAAGGCACGACGGTAAACTGACCGACACCTCCCGCCGCCGTCACCAGACCCAGAGCCCATGACCGCTTGTCTTCTGGCATCACTCGCCCAACAACTCCTAAGACTATACCAAGCGCTGATGCACTTTGTGCCATTCCAAGCATTAAACCTGCACTGAGGTAGAACGTCCCAGGTTCCAGAGAGTTGCCCATGATATACAGGCCTGACCCGTAAAGAAGACCACCTGCAGCGACCACCTTGCCGGGCCCCCACTTATCCGCAGCCGCGCTGGCAAGCGGTTGGAACGCACCCCAAAGCAAATTTTGGGTTGCCAGAGCCAGACTAAAAATTTCCCGCCCCCAGCCGAGGTCGGACGTCAATGCTGTTTGAAATAGTCCAAGGCTGTTGCGAAGCCCCATCGCCAGCAGCACACTGACCGCACCCGCAATTAGAACGAGATATGGTGTTTTGATGGACTTAACAGTTGACCCTGCAAGTGACATTTAAATCTCCACTGACGACCCTACGATTATGTCTAAGTTCTATGTGCCAGCAATCTCTCATTTTGATAGATATTTTGGAATTTTTGTCATTAATGTTTACGCGGTCTCATCTAACAAGCGCCAGACGCCAACAGCCAACGAAACCGCTTAGTTCGCGCTATCTGCCAACGGGAGTGAAAATTTGAATTCGCTACCTTTGCCTGGCTCGCTTGTGGCTTTCATTTCGCCACCATTGGCCTTGATCATCTGGACACAGAGAGACAAACCCATACCAATTCCCATTTCCCCATCAGTACCCGTCTTGGAAAGCTTATGATCAGGGCGGGTCAAGACATCGAGTTGATCGGGTTCGATACCGATTCCCGTATCGGCAATCGAGATCCAGGCATAGTCTCCGTCTGTGGTCATCTCGATCGTAACTGTGCCGCCCCGTTCTGTGAATTTAACCGCGTTATTAACCAGATTTCTGACAATCAAATTGCACATATTTCGATCTGAAAACACAAAGAGTGAAGCGTCGTTCGCCCGTTCAATTTTAATATTTTTCCGCTCGGCTATCTTGCCAAACACTTCAACGCTGTCTTGTATGATTTCTGAGACATCGCATTTTTCCGGTTTCGCGCTTAAATCTTCCCATTGCACGTTGGCCCAGTTCAAGAGACTTTCCAGAAGTCCGTATGCAATCCGCCCTGATTTAAGCACGTCATTTGCGTAATCAGCGACATCCGCCGGCTTCATCTCCTTTGCCTTCTCTCCCAGGATTTCAGCTAAACCAAGGAACGCCGTAAAGGGCGCTCGCAAGTCATGGCCGATAATGGATAGCAGTTTATCTTTCTGATTGTTGAGATGGGTAAGGCGATTATTTGTTTCTTTTTCCAGTTCGGCCGCATTGACCAAAGCATGGCTATAGGTACTGATCGCGAAGAAAGTCAGCGCGAGCACAATGATCGTTGCGAACAGGCTAATCGCTAAATTAATAAACAAAGTATTCTTCAGACCGCCAACAGCTTCGGAATCTGATTGTTCAACTACCAAGGTCCAGTTCAGTTCGGGTATATACCTTGCTGCGACGAAGACCGTGTCTCCGTTCGCCTGATAGGCCACGGTTACTGTCTTTTTGCTCAACACTTGATCTGCATGGTCTCTCAACCCGGGAACCTTGCGAATATTTGTTCTTTCAGAGTCTGCTGTTTGGGTTGGGAGAACTGTTCTACCGGAAGGGTCGACAAAATAGATACGGCGCTGAAATCTGTTTTGATAGCGCTCAATTAATTTGCCAACCGCCTCAACCGCCAAACCAACGCCCGTAACGCCAATAAAATTCCCGTCAAAATCAAACATTTTATAGTTGACGAAAATCGTTACGGCGTCTGAATTGGCGGCATCAAAATCGACATCGATTTTGTAGTCTGCATCCAGCGCGCGGACCTGATAGTACCATTTGTCCCTCGGCTCTTCGCTGGAAATCTGTTTGAGAACACCCGTTGAATGATAATAGGTTTTGGTGTTTTCAGAGACAAAAAAACTGGTAACGGTCTGATAGCGCTCCTGTATTTCGCGCAGAAAACGCCTGACCAGAGCCTCTTCCTTTTCACCCTCAAGCACCCAACCCCTTAGAAAGGCATCTTGTGCCATGACCGAGGAAATAAATACCGGCCGAAGGATATCACGCTGTATTTCAGAATAAACGTTGTCCCCGACCAACGGAAGTTGATTACGCATAATCCCATCGTGAACGGCTGTCCGCGACACCTGATAACTCAGGATACTCGTCAGACTGAAGCTGGCCAGAAGCAGAACTCCCAGAAAAACGATTAATCCATTTTTATTTGTTAGTTTCAGCACTGTTCTACAAATCCATGCGGCATGTTCATTCTGTGATTATCCCGTTTATCCATGATCATCACAATCCACTTGGTAGGCGGACCTTGCCGTCGATCATCTGCAGTCAGTTTGAGGCCCTGTTTCACATCAGTCAAAACGCAAAAAACCGCGCTATCCCTAGCGCGGTCGCGACCTTTATAGGAGATTGCAAACAACCTCCCAACGCAAAGCTCAGCCTTGGCGAGCCTTAAAACGAGGATTTTTCTTATTGATGACATAGACACGGCCTTTGCGGCGCACAACGCGACAATCTTTATCACGTGTCTTTGCAGATTTTAACGAGTTTCTAATCTTCATAACAATATCCTCAAGAAATCCGGCACCCCTAAACACAATTAGGGGCGTTTGAGGCGCGGAACATAGGCGTTGGCCTCTGGCTTGTCAATGCAAGCGATCGTAAAAATTCCAAGAATTTCAAACATTTTACAATGTGCATTATGCAGCGTATTGTCGGTCAAAATCATGGCCACACCCGCACCCGACGCAACATCAGAAAACGACAATCTAAAAGGCATCTTGTGGATGCTGTTTTACGCTGTCGCGATATCTGTGATGCACACCAGCATACGGTTTGTTTCCGAGGGCATGCATCCGTTCGAAATCGCCTTTTTTAGATGCGTTTTTGCATTGATCACGGTCGCCCCCTTTTTTATCCGCGAAGGCTGGGGCCCCTTGAAAACAAAACAATTCCCGATGCTGGTTTTACGCGGTGTCATCAATATTTACTGCATGCTCGCGTTTTTCTACGCCTTGAGCATTGTGCCGCTTGCCGAAATCACAGCCCTGTCATTTTCTGCTCCCATCTTTACCGTCGTTCTGGCTGTTTTTATCTTTAAGGAAAAAGTGGGAATGCGCCGCTGGGCGGCCATTTTTATTGGTTTTATTGGTACGGCTGTCATTTTACGCCCCGGTTTCCAGGAGTTTTCTTTGGGGCAGTTTCTCGTCCTTTCTGCCGCCATCGCCTGGGCCGTCTGTATGCTTATCATCAAAGAGGTTGGCAGGACCGAATCCAGCGTCACAATTGCTACCTATATGTCGATTGTTATGGCGCCACTCTCCTTCATCGCAGCTCTGACCGTATGGATATGGCCAACACCGGAACAGTGGATATGGCTCGCTTTTATCGGCATTACCGGCGGCGTTGGCCAGTTGGCGATGACGGAGGCTTTGAGATGTGCGCCGACACACGTGGTTTCACCCATTGATTTTACACGCCTCATCTTTATTTCGACGTTTGGTTACATTATCTTTGATCAAGTTCCCGACGGTTTTGTTTGGGCCGGAGGGTCGTTGATCATTGGCGCCACTGTTTTTATAACTTATCGAGAACACCAACTTGGGAAAGCCCGGAAAACACCGGTTGCCGAAGCACCATGATTGAAAACCAACGCCATTTATTCGATATCCCAGAAAATCTGGTCTATCTAGATTGTGCCTCAAATACGCCTCTTTTGAATTCCGTGCGCCAAGCGGGTCAAATGGGCTTGGATCGAAAATACCACCCGTGGGAAATTGATCGAAATGAGTTTGTTGAAGAAGGCGAGACCGTTCGCAACCTTTTTGCACGCCTGATCAAGGCGAACGCAGAAGATGTCGCTATTGTTCCTTCGACCGCTTACGGCATCGCCACAGCGGCCCGGAACCTTCCGATTTCAAGAGGTCAGAATATTGTCGTTATTGAGGACCAATTCCCCTCTAACGTCTATGCGTGGATTGAACTGGCCAACGAAAATGCCGCTACGGTTCTAACGGCCCTGCGCCCATCCGATAACGATTGGACCCGAGCCGTCTTGGAGACAATAACTTCAGATACGGCAATTGTCGCAGTCCCTCCTTGTCACTGGACTGACGGCAGCTTTCTTGATCTGGTTGCTATTGGCGTACGGTGTCGGGAGGTAGGTGCGGCCTTTGTCATCGATTCAACACAAGCGACCGGTGCCTTCCCAATGGACGTCCAAAAAATCCAGCCGGATTTTGTGGCCTGCGCGGGATACAAGTGGCTCATGTGTCCTTATTCTTTGGGGTTTTTATATGCAGCGCCACATCGTCAGTCCGGCAAGCCTCTTGAATCGCATGGTTTAAATCATCAGGCAGAGGCCCCGGGAGAACGCATTTCCTACGCTGGCACCTACGCAGATGGCGCCAGACGCTACGACATGGGCCAGCGCTTTAACTTTATTAATATTCCAATGGCGATAACAGGCATGTCGCAGCTCCTGGAATGGCAGGTCCCGCAGATCCATGAAACTCTCAGCGACCTCATTGATTATACGGCTCAACAGGCTCAGTCGATCGGCTGGAAAGTCCCGGCTCCAGAGTATCGGATTGGCCATTTTATCGGGATAATCCCGCCTAAACCATTGCCCTCAGATATTGTTGAGCAACTGAACAACCAACAAATCTATCTATCAAAACGCGGTGCAGGGCTCAGAATATCGCCGCATTTACACAATGATCGCGATGAAATTGATCGTGCGATCGATTTACTCAGATCATTTAGCTAAGCCTGCCAATCCGTTCGGGCGCTTCTCAAACTAGATCTGACCACGGCATTCACATCAATTGATCACAACGACGTAGCGCACAATTCGATTGTTATCAGAATCCGAAATATAATAACGATTATCCTTTGTCGCGACGCCTTCCGGATCATCAAATAGCCCCGGTCCCACACCGGGCATGCCTGTGCCCAAGACGCCAATCAGTTGACCGCCATCTGGCGCTTTTGGATTGATCATTAAAACCCGATGGCCGTCCTGATCCGCAACGGTGATCCGACCGTAGCGGTCAATATCCATATACCGCGGGCCGATAAAGCCGTATTTCGTATCATCAAGACGCTGCAATTCCTGCAAATCTGGGGAATATTTGACCAATTGGCTGTTAAAGTTATCTGCGACCCAAATGTTTCCTTCAGGATCCTCTGCGATATCGTGTGCCCCCTGATGGTTGCCCGCCTCACCAATCACTGTACCATCAGGGCTATATGCAATCACGGCCCCGATACCGCCAGCCATGGCATAGATATTTCCATTGCTATGTATCAGAGCGCCTTCTGTCGCAGATGCAGGAAGAATAAGGCTCGGTTTCGGGTTTGTAACCATCAGATCATCAAAGACCAATACGGCTCCCAGGCCCGTCACAGCGACGGCAGCGCGCCCATTTCTGCCAAAAGAGATATCGTGGATTCCAAACAATTGACCATCACCGATTGACCCCACAAGGTCCATAGTTTCCGGGTCAAGAATAGCGATGCGAGATGCAAACTTATCCGCAACATAAAGTCGCCCATCCGGCCCAAAAGCCAGATCGTGGGGATCGTGCAGCACCGACGGCCCCGCCCGATCAAACGTTGCAAAGGGACGCGGTTTATTTTGCGCTTTTGCTGATAGCGCCATAAACACGACAAGTACGCATATAACGAAGATTTGCATGTTACGTTCTCCCGCAGCCTAAATTCTGGCAACAGGAGACGTTTTAAGCAAATAAAAAGCGCGTATCAGATAACCAACGGTTTCTGCTAGCCCCTAAAACAGGGCCTGACATGCTGACTGGATCCGAGCGCAGGCCTCTTTCAGTTCATCCATACTGGCCGCAGTTGAGATACGAAAATAGGGCGACAACCCGTACGCGGCACCGTGCACAGCAGCAACACCGGAGTGATATAAGAGATACATAACCACATCTTCATCAGTCTCGATGACTTTGCCATCCTGCGTGCGTCGCCCAATCAACCCTGAGCAGTTCGGATAGACGTAGAAGGCCCCTTCCGGCTTTAGACAAGTAAGCCCAGCCGCATCATTAATCATATCAACAACGACATCGCGCCGCGCCTGAAATTCGGCTGAACGTTCAGCAACATACTCCTGCGGCCCCATTAGGGCAGCAATCGCTGCGGCCTGACTAATCGAAGACGGATTACCCGTATTCTGATTTTGTAACTTGGTCATGTTACGGATCAATTCTTCAGGGCCGCCGGCAAATCCCAGCCGCCAGCCGGTCATCGAATAGGCTTTCGAGGCGCCGTTGATGGTCAACACTCTGTCCTTGAGCGTTGGCACGACGTGCGCAAGCGTTGCAAACTGGTGACCATCGAACAAAATATGTTCATAGATATCATCGCTTAAAACATACACATGGGGATACCGTAAAAGCACCTCACCAAGTGCCAACAAATCGTCGCGCGTATATATGCTACCACAAGGGTTGTTGGGTGAATTCAGAAATAACCATTTGGTTCGGGGAGTGATCGCCGCTTCGAGATCCTTAGCAGACAATTTAAATCCGTTTTCTTCAGCACACTCTACGGCGACAGGAACCCCTTTAACGAACTTGACGATATCCGGGTAAGCAACCCAATAAGGAGCTGTAACAATCGCTTCATCGCCTTCTTCAATGGTACTCAGCATTGCCGAGAAGATCATTTGCTTGCCACCGTTTCCAGCAAGCACCTGCTCAGGCGTATATTCCAGATCGTTATCACGTTTAAATTTGTGAATGATGGCTGCTTTCATTTCAGCAGTGCCGCCGGTCGGGGTATATTTGGTCTCGTCACGCCCCATGGCCTCAATAACAGCCTGTTTCACATGATCAGGGGTCGGGAAATCGGGCTCACCCTGACTTAATCGAATAACGTCGCGCCCCGTTGCTGCCAGTTCACGGGCTTTCGCAGTGGCAACAGAACTGGCGGTAGGCTCAAACCGGCTCATACGATCAGCGATTAATTTCATGGGAAATCCTCAAAACCTGTAGAAGTAGAAATATCGACATACGCCAAGCGGGCGTGCGCGTCCAGTGTGTTCAACTCCCTGTAACGGAATTCTAGAACCCGACCAATTGCTGATCTAGGATGCAATATTGCGTGCGGTAATTGATCGGGAGGGTACTTTGAAAAAAGTTTTGAATGTTGCTGTTTTGGGAACAGGTTTTATGGGTCGTGCCCATGCCAATGCCTATAAACAAGTTTCTCAATTTTTCGACACTGGATACCTGCCGGTTTTAAAAGTTTGTTACGGTCGCCCGGAAAACGCTGAAAGCCTCAAGGCTTTCGCTTCCAGATGGGGGTTTGAAGACTTTGAAACGGATTGGCAGCGGATCATCGAGCGCGATGACATTGATCTAATTGACGTTTGTTTGCCGAATTATTTGCACCACGAGATCGTTTTGGCTGCGGCGGCCGCTGGGAAAATGATCGCTTGTGAAAAGCCATTGGCAATGAGCCTGGCCGAGGCAAAGGAGATGGCGGACGCGGTTGCGCGTGCCGGGGTGGGCAGTTTGGTCTGGTATAACTATCGGCGAGTACCAGCCATCGCCCTTGCCAAACAGCTGATAGACGAAGACCGGATTGGAAAACCCTTTCATTATCGCGCGACATATAATCAGGATTACACAATTTCAAGTGATGTGCCGCAAGGCGGCCGGGGGCTGTGGCGGCTGGATTCCAAAATTGCCGGCTCCGGTGTTACGGGAGATCTTCTTGCCCATTCAATTGATACAGCAGAATGGCTTAATGGCCCCATTCGCAAGCTTGTCGCAAAAACAGAAACCTTCATAAAAGAGCGTGTGCACCAGGATACCGGCAAGAGCGAAGACGTAAAAATCGATGATGCCTGTATGTTTTTGGCAGAATTTGACAATGGCTCCATCGGAACTTTTGAAAGCACGCGCTATGCGCGGGGGCGCAAAAACTTTAAGACGTTCGAGCTAAACGGAGAAAACGGTGCGCTTTATTTTGACCTGGAGGACCCTCATATTCTTGAGTTTTTTAGACACAGCGACCCCAAAACAGGTCAAAAGTGCGAAGATCACCTGACCGGATGGCAGCGTATCCATGTCAGCAACGCCGAACACCCCTATATGGATAAATGGTGGGTTCCTGGAACGACCATCGGCTACGAACACACCTTTACCCATACGTTGGCAGATTTTTTAGCTGGTCTCGAAACCGGTATCCCAGCACAGCCAGATATCCAAAGCGGGTTGCGGACGCAAAAGGTTTGCGATGCTATCTTGCAAAGTGCAGAACAGGAATGTTGGATTGAAATCAGATAAAAACACTGCCGATCCTTAAGGCACCAGCATAGGCTGGCCATTCATTTAGCCGGGTTCGATCCGCAAGATACGACCGTCGCCATCGTCGGTCAGGATATAAAGGTATCCATCTGGTCCTTGCCGGACATGGCGAATTCGTTCATCGAACCCTTCCAGTATACGCTCTTCTTGAACCACCTTGTCGCCATCCAGCACCAGTCTGGAAACAAGTTCATATTTAAGTGCGGCAACAAACAAATTGTTTTTCCATTTCGGAAACTTGTCACCAGAGTAGAAATCCATGCCAGAGGGCGCAATCGATGGGTCCCAATAGAAGATGGGTTGTTCCATCCCTGTCTTGGCATTTCCCTCACCAATTTTACCGCCGAAATAATGTTTACCGTATGATATTACCGGCCACCCATAATTTTTCCCTGCCTGCGGGATATTGACTTCGTCTCCGCCACGCGCACCGTGTTCTACCGTCCATAACTGCCGCGAAACCGGGTTTAGTGAAGCCCCTTGCGGATTGCGGTGTCCATATGACCAAACTTCCGGGCGATACCCCTTGCGACCCACAAATGGATTATCCTTCGGGACAGTGCCATCAGGATGAATACGAATCACCTGACCGCGGTTAATTGAAAAATCCTGGGTCCGGTCGCGCTCACCGCGTTCACCAATGGTAATGAAAAGACTGCCGTCATCTGCAAAAACAAGGCGCGACCCATAATGCCGGCCCCCGCCAGATTTGGGTAACTGCTGAAAAATAACCTCAAGATTATCAATTCGATTTTCAGAAACGTTAAGCTTTGCGCGCGCAACAGCGGTCCCTGACCCCCCTTTGCCTGGCTCTGCGTAGGATAAATAGATCAAATTATTGTTTTTGTAGTCCGGATCCAGGGTGACATCGAGCATGCCGCCTTGTCCTGAATTATCGACTTCCGGAAGTCCTGAAAGCGGAGCGCGTTTTTTCCCTGATTTCTCAATAAGCCGGACTGGGCCGTCACGTTCCGTCACAATCATCATACCATGCGTCAGGAACGCCAGCCCCCAAGGGTGCTCTAGCCCGTCTGTGACGGTTACGACATTGAGGTTGTAATCTTCTGTTTTATACGTCTGAGCCTGCGCAAGCGGCGTCAGGGACATCACAACCGCAAAGGCGGTCAAAAAACGTTTCTGCTGGCCCATCCGAAAATTTCTCCGTTACCTGAGGTTTCCACCTCTGTTATTTAGGCATCCGGTATCGGAGTCGCAACGGGCTTGCCACTCAAAGCCAGTTCAACATTCTTCAGAAACAAATTATACTTTGCTGTCGTCGACTCTGGTGCGCGGCCCGCCACATGTGGCGTTATAAGCAGATTTTTTGCACCAATCGCAATTTTCGGAATATCCGGTTCGCCTTCAACCACATCCAGGCCGGCCCCTGCAATCACATTGTTTTCAAGGGCCTGAACCAGCGCCTCGGTATCAATAATCGTGCCTCGGCCGATATTAACGATAATACCGTCGGACCCTAGCTTTTCCAAAACGTCCGCATTTACAATATGATGCGTACTCGGGCTTCCCGGACCGGCGCAAATCAGATAATCACTCCATTCTGCAAGTTCCTGGACGGTGTCATGATAGAGATAAGGGACGTCGTCACGCTGGGACCGGTTATGGTAACCGATCTCCAGATCGAACCCTGAGGCCCGCTTTGCGATTTCCATCCCGATCCGACCAAGACCAAATATGCCCAATCGCTTTTCGTAGACACAAGGCCATTCATAATTGGCGAGTGCCCATCCGCCTTCTTGGACGGCTGTGTGCATCGGGACAAGCCGCCGTGCAGCGCCCAACAGCAACGCCATCGCATGGTCAGCGACGGACTTGCTGTTGGTACCCGGCCCATGGGTCGCTTGAATGCCCTTCGCCCGCAGCGTCTTAACGTCAACATTCTCAAACCCTGCCCCAAACGCGCCCACGATTTTTAAGTCCGGGAGGTGCTCAATCTCGGCGGCTGTTATTCCCCGCGTGCCATTCGTCAAAACCACATCAATGCCTGGGTGCGATGTCTCAAAAAACTGAGCCCGTTCATCAAAGTTTGCCAGATAAACAATTTTAAAAGTTTCGGATAATGCGTCGCGAACTTCGTCAGAAGCTAAACATAAAATTGCGATGTGTCGGCTCATAAGTTTTCTCCTGAATTAAAGGCGTCAATAATTTCTGACAATCCAGCGATGGATGGAATGACATGGTGCGCGAGGGGTAAAAGGTGATCAGCCTCACTGGTGCCGGTTAATACCCCGACCCGAAGGGCAACGTCTGCAGCAATCGCCATTTCCATATCGTGTGGGTTGTCGCCTACCACGCAAATGTCTTCCGGACGACATCCCGTTGCTTCACAAAAACCCACCACCATCCCTGGTCCCGGCTTAATACCAAACCCGCTGTCATAGCCACAAACAAAATCGAATGCGTCAAGGATTTCAAAACCCACCAGCATTTCCCGTGCGCTTTCATAGCTATCACTTGTCGCCAGGCCGATTTTTAGACCAGTCTTTGCAAAACGTCGAACCGTTGTTTCCATATCTGGCACCGCTTTAGCTGCGTAGGCGGCAACGGATACGCCGACCCCATCAATCAGATTAGCCAATTCTTCGGTCGTTTTATGGGGGGCATACGATTTCCAGGATTCCGCGATTTGATGATTGGTACCGACGGCCAGAAGCGAACCCGACCGAACAACCCCGAGTGCTTCATCCTGTCCTGCCTCATCCAGCATTTTCGCCGCCACATCAGCATTCCCATCAGCGATGATCATGGCCACTGCGCGCGTCACAGGTATCCAAGTCGCGTTGAAATCAAGGAGTGTGCCGTCTTTATCAAAAACGATTCCACGGATGGGCAATACACTATTTCCTTATTTAGGCCTTAAACCGTAATTGCATGATCGGTATTGTGAGGATAGAAACCGAACTGGCAACGCAGAATTTCACTTTATTTAGGAACGGTACAGACCCAATGCCCGCAAAAAAAACTTATGACTATATCATCATTGGGGCGGGTTCCGCTGGTTGTGTTTTGGCCAATCGCTTAAGCAGCGATCCGGACGTAACCGTTCTTTTGATTGAAGCCGGCCCCATGGACTACAGTCTATTCATCCATATGCCTTCCGCATTTGCGTGGCCGCTCGCGGACGATAAATACAACTGGTATTATGAAAGCGAAGCAGAACCCCATATGAACAATCGGCGCATGTATTGCCCACGAGGTCGCGTTCTGGGCGGCTCCAGTTCGATCAACGGGATGTGCTATGTGCGGGGTCATGCCCTGGATTATGATCGCTGGGCTGGCAACGAACTGCCGAATTGGTCCTATGCCAACTGTCTACCCTATTTCCGTAAAGCCGAAACCTGGGAGCATGGTGCCAATGACTACCGCGGCGATGACGGTCCCTTGCATGTAACAGATGGTCCCTGCACAAACCCGCTTTACAATGCGTTTATCGATGCCGGTGTTGAGGCCGGCTACCCGCATACAACCGATATGAACGGTCATCAGCAAGAAGGGTTCGGTCATATGCAAATGACCACCCACAAAGGCCGCAGGTGGAGCACGGCAAATGCCTACCTGCGGCCGGTTCTTGGTCGAAAGAACCTGACCGTAATGGTTAAAACCCTCACCCACAAAATATTGTTTGATGGCACCCGTGCATGTGGTGTCGAGATGCGCCAAGCTGGAAAAGTGCAAACAATTAACGCCGAACGTGAAATTTTGTGCTGTGGCGGTGCGATTAATTCACCTCAACTACTGATGCTTTCAGGCATCGGTGATGGGGATCATTTGCGCCAACACAAGATACCCGTCATCAATGAACTGAAAGGTGTTGGCGCCAATTTACAGGACCATCTGGAAATTTATGTACAGATGGCCTGCACCCAACCCATCACCCTTTACGCCGCCACCAAACCGCTGAACAAATTGAAAATAGGCCTCGAATGGCTGCTGCTCCGAAAAGGTTTGGGGGCAACAAACCACTTTGAAGCGGGTGGTTTCATCCGTAGCGACAAGGGCGTTGAACATCCAGATTTACAATATCACTTTTTGCCAATGGCCGTGTCTTATGACGGAACATCAGCAGCAGACGGACATGGTTTTCAAGCCCACGTCGGCCCGATGCGGGCAACCAGCCGAGGCCACGTTAAACTTAATTCCTCGGACCCTACCGATCATCCATCCATCTTATTTAACTATATGTCGACAGAACAAGACCGACAGGAAATGCGTGCGGCAATTCGACTGACCCGAGAGGTCTTTGCGCAGGAGGCGTTTAAGCCCTTCCGAGGTGCAGAACTGGCCCCTGGCAAACACGCCCAAACAGACGAGGAGCTTGACGCCTTTGTCCGGGCGCAAGGCGAAAGCGCCTACCATCCATGCGGCACATGCAAGATGGGGGTTGCGCAAGATGGAGAAGCTGTTGTCGACGAAAACTTAAAAGTTCACGACCTTGAGGGTTTACGGGTCGTCGATGCATCAATTATGCCGACGATCGTCAGTGGGAACCTGAATGCGCCGACCATAATGGTCGCCGAAAAAATAGCTGATCAAATTAGGAATCAACCGCCATTGACGGCATCAACAGCAAAGCCCTATGTCGCCAGCAATTGGCAAACCCGTCAACGCTAACACTTCACGGAATGCGCCTTTCACAGCGCGAATCGCATATAACGGAGAATCGATATTTCCCTGAAAATACGCTCTTTGGGCTAAATGACTTAAAATCAGGTTACCCATCAAAAATAAGCCATTGTTTTTATTGTATTTTTATTTCTGACAAGTGTGACATCCATCACATCATCAATCCATCGCATATGCCATTATGATGGCACGGTTGGTGTTCCACTCCTCCTGAGACGCCAACCGTCTCCCTGTTAAACTCACCGGGTCTACGGGCCCGGTCTTTTTTTGCCTTTTTGCAGGCAATGCCCTCCAGATTTAGATTTTTCCACGTTGAACAATTGCACGATGCGAAATAACCTCTAAGGTGAGGCACATTCGAAGTACTGTAGCATCATCTGCCTACCCCTGATCTTGCGAGGACCCTCTATGATCTCGACCGAAGTCATTCTTGATACCGCTAATATCCTAATGGAAAAGGCGGCCATTGATATCCCTGACGACTATTTGACCGGCCTGAAAAAAGCGGCCGAAGAAGAAGAAGGTGATCTATCGTCTTTCGTTCTTCAGGCTATGCTCGAGAACTATGAAGCGGCAAAAGAAGATCGACGCGCCATGTGCGGTGATACCGGGACGCCCAGATGGTATGTGAAGTTCGGCAACGAGGCCCAGGTTGCGGGCGGGCCAATCGCACTTGAAGAAGCACTACGGCGGGCGACAGCGGATTCCACAAAACGCATACCCTTACGCCCAAACCGGGTCCATCCCCTTTGGCGCACGGACCACGACAACAATGTCGGTATCGGAGCGCCCGAGATTGAATACGCGTTCGAGCCGGAAGGTGACTGGATCGATCTTACGACTGTCCACAAAGGCGGACTGTTCGGAACCGATTATCGCATGCTGTTTCCTGGCGATGGTATAGAAGGTATTAAACGTTTCTATCTCGATTCACTTGTGGCCTTTGGTCGGCGGGGGCTGGCATGTCAGCCGGCCATTATCGGTATTGGGCTCGGCGGTTCCAAGGACACGTGCATGGTACTGGGCAAACGCGCCGCCTGCCTGCGAGTGGTGGGAGATCGCAATCCAGATCCGGAGATCGCAAAACTGGAAGAAGAATTTAAAGACATCGGCAACTCCATCGGGATGGGCGCCATGGGTTTTGTCGGGAAATCAATGGTCATTGATTGCCACATTGAAGCGGGTTGTTGCCATACTGGCGGCATGCCGATGAGTGTTCATGCGTTTTGTCTGTCATCGCGCCGCGCAAGCGCTCGCCTCTATGCCGACGGTTCTGTCGAGTTCCGCACAGACCCTGAATGGTTCACCCCTTATCAACGCAGAGAAACAGTCGAATGGCCGATAAACAAAGAAATCTCACGAAAGTCCGCTTAAGTACGTCCCCCAGTCCCGAGGACCTTCGCGCCTTAAAATTGGGGGACATCGTCTACCTGGACGGAACCGTCTATACAGGGCGCGAGGGGGTATACAAAAAGGTTCTTGAAGAAGGTGTGGAAATGCCTGTTCCGTTGCCAGAACTCAGCGGTGCCAATTTTCATTGCTCACCGGCAGCAACTCAAGAAGATGATGGCAGCTTTACAGTCAGCGCCGTCACCGCAACAGCTTCCTTTCGATTTTCAAAATTTCTCGACGGCTGGTTCAAAGCGTCTGGCGCTAAACTGATCCTTGGCAAAGGCGGCATGACGGGTGACGATTATAAAAACGTTTTCGTACCCAATGGCGCTATTTATTTGACCACTGTCGGTTACGGCACCGGCGCTCTTTTAGGACGCGGTGTCAAACGCGTCCATTCCGCAAACTGGTTGGACGAATTGGGAGTAGCACAGGCTATGTGGGTTCTGGAGGTCCAAAACTTTGGTCCTTTTATTGTCGATAGTGACCTAGACGGCAACAGCCTGTTCGAGCGTGAAAACGCAAAAATCGCTAAAGGGCTGCCGAAAGCATACGAAGGAACACGGCCGGCAACACTAAAACGATTTGGTGAAACAGATGATCGCAATGACGAGGTCATTTGAATAACAAAGAGACCTCCTTCTGGCGTCGTCCGCACATCGACTATCGGAGTATGAGTGAAGAGAATCGATGAAGTAAGTTCTATCGGTTGAGCACAACTGACGGGTGGTTCTCGAAAAACCTTACTCAGCAATCACGACATCGACACCCAGGTTTTCAATCTGCTGGCGGTCTTCGTCGGTAATCCCGGCGTCGGTGATAAAGGTATGAATAAGCTCAATGCCGCCCAGTGACATGAATTGTGTTTTACCAATCTTGGAACTATCAGCCAGAAGATAGACGTGCGAGGCGGATTTTATCATCGCCCGCTTTACCTGAATATCGTTTAACCCGGGAAACGTCATCCCCGACTTGATCGAAACCGCACCCGTGGCAAGAAACAGCTTCTCAACATACAAGCCTTCAAAAAATTCTGCCGCTTTTTCCGCCGTCAAAGATAACGTTGGCGCTTTAAACTGGCCACCCGTTAAATGAATATCGCACTTCGGCTGGGCACCCAACATTAGCGCTATATTCAGGGCATTCGTGATGACTTTCAAATTCTCTTTTTGATGCAGATTTTTGGCCATTTCGGTTGTGGTAGATCCAGCATCCAAAATAATAGAGTCATCATTTTCAACATAGGTCGCAGCGCGCCGTCCAATGAGCGCTTTTTTATCCATATTCTCTTTATGGTGCAGGGACATGCTCTGAACTTGCTCGGGCACGGATTTCAAAAACGCACCCCCATGCTTCCGCACGATGTAGCCGTCTTTCTCCAACCGCTCAAGATCCTGACGCACAGTTGGTGCAGTCACTTCAAAGGTTTTCGTTAAGGCGCTAACACTGGTACTTCCCTCCTCGATGAGAAGGTCCAATATTTTTTGGCGACGCTGTTCAGCAAACATAGGTTCTCAATTACCCAAAAAATTCAATCCGTCAA
This sequence comes from Rhodospirillales bacterium, assembly GCA_048262655.1. Lineage (GTDB taxonomy): Bacteria > Pseudomonadota > Alphaproteobacteria > Rhodospirillales > Casp-alpha2 > JABMNT01. Next base: position 502,870 of record JBLXEY010000001.1, read on the forward strand.
GCTGTATGATGATAAAGATCCCATTTCAAATACTTAGAAACCGCCTCTTCGATGGAATCTGCACAATGATCACGCGTCATTGCCACATGATGCTCAAAGCCGTTTTGGCAGATATAACCTAGCAATTCTCGTAAACGGGGTACTTCCGTTACCGCAATACCACCGTCCATGTCGTAGCGATCATCTGTAAACACGCCCTCGCCTAAATACGACTTGATGGAACCGTTAGTATCATCTGTCGAAATCCTGAAATAAGTCATGTCTCCGGCAGCTACTTTTCCTTTAACCGCACCGAAGCATTTCTCCCGGCCAACACTTTCGCCGATGATATCCAGATCAGATATTTCTGGTGTCACTCCCATGAATGATTTCGGGAAATTACCGCAGTGTGTGCAGACACATTTATTTGCGGAGCCTTGAAAATTATTATTCCAATCGAGCAGAGCTGGCGGGTTTCCGGTCGCCAACAACAAGGTATACATTGATATGGCTCCAGCCACATCGACCTCGCAAGCACTCGGCATCAAAGCCTCCCCCATCATGCTCATGGACAGGCAAGTCGCGCAGCCATAGTTTTCCTGAACACTGGTCCAGCATTGAATTGAACTGGCGTCACATTCATTTTCTGCCATCCAATCATCAACGACGACTGAGAGCTTGGCTTGTTTGATAACACTCTCTCTGGCGATGCGGTCAGGAATATTTCCGTAGCCATCAATGGCTTCAAGTTTTTTGACAACATCTTGCGCTTGGGCATCCATTTTTTCGGCAGCGGCAAGAATCTCTGACAGGTCAACCGTCACGACCGTAATCCCGGCGGACTGAAGCAGTTTCTCACTATACCGAACTGTTTGGAAGGCCGCAGTTCGGGCGCCAATCGCTCCGATGCGGGCATTTCTAAGCCCTTTAACAGTCCTGCAGATACCAGCGAACTTCTTTAGGTCAGCCGCAAACTCTTCTCCGTCAATGTCGCTGGTATGCGATGTGGTGTCGGTAAAAGAAATTCCGTACTGGTACAAGTTGTTGCATACTGAAAACTTTCCACAGAAAGAATCCCGTCGCTGAAACACACCGACTTTATCGTTCTCATCATTGCTGGCCTGAACCAACACGGGAACATCCAGCTTCGCCATATCGATGGCCTGGACAACGCCCAGTTCGTCACCAAAATTCGGCAAAATGACAACTATACCATCGATATCATCGCGGTGTTGGCGAAAAAGCTCTGCACATTTTTTCGCATCTTCACGGCCTTCAATCGCTCCCGTCGGCGTCGCGTCCAATGGTAAAATGTGATAACCAAACCCCATTTTGTCGAGTTGGGCGGTCAGTTGATTTCGTCCTTCCAGCGCCAATTCCTTGTTAAAGAAATCTCGCGTTGCGACAACCAATCCAAATGTCGTTTTCTTATTCATAATTTTCATCAGTTTTCCTCCTTATGCTGATTGTTGCAAAGTCGCTTTCTTCTGCATTTCTTGTTGTAGTTGATCGATCACAACAGCACCAACGATGACCAATCCCTTGATCACCATTTGCCAAAATGAACTGACCCCCATCATCACCAGTCCGTCACTCAAGACACCAATCACAAATGCACCAACGATAGTACCGGCAATGCGACCGCGCCCGCCAGACATGGATGTTCCCCCCAAAACGGCAGCGGCAATTGCGTTGAGTTCGAAAGTTTCCCCCGTCGCGGGATGAGAGGCAACCAATTGAGAGGCGATAATTAACCCGACTAGTGCTGCACAAAATCCAGAGAACATATAGACAAACATTTTCACCCGGTTAACCCGAACCCCCGACAGGGCGGCCGCACGCTCATTCCCGCCAACGGCGTATATTTGTCGCCCCAATGGTGTTTTGGCTGCCAGATAAGCCGCGAAAACCCCGACAACAATGAGCATCCAAATCGGGAAACTAATCCCTAGAAAAGTTCCCGTTCCCAGAAGCGGAAACCCGGTGTTGCCCAAAGCCGGGTCGCCAACCAGGTTGGGAAAGGTTTTACCATCGGACGATAGCAGGGCGGCTCCCCGCGCCACATACAAGGTGCCCAAGGTTGCAATGAAGGGAGCCACATTGAGTTTGGTTATCAACGCTCCGTTAACCGCACCAACAAGGACGCCTGCCGCCAACGTAATTAGAATGACTTCGGGGATGTTAAAATAAATGGTATAACCCAAAAACTCGAGAGGCAGGCCGTTAACAATCAGGCTGCCCGCAATCATACCTGCCAACCCAACAATAGACCCAACCGATAAATCGATGCCCCCGGTGATGATCACGTAAGTCATGCCGATCGCAAGAAACGCATTGAGCGCGACATGCTTTGACATGATCAATAGATTCGCGGTACTCAAAAAATTTGGGACCAAAACCGAAAAAATCACGACAACCGCAATAAGTGCAATGAACGTCCTGAGCTTCATGAGAAGCATCATTGGAGACACTTTTACGCTCCGATCAGATGCGCCCGCTGTTTGAGATGTAGCGCTCATTCTAAATTCCCTCTTGCTGCAGTTCCGAACTGCTTTTCGTTTTGTGACCGATGGCGGATGCCGCAACCAAGGCCTCTTCAGTCGCTTCCTGCCTCGTAAATTTCCCAGTGATTTTGCCATTTGACATCACCAGCATTCGGTCGGAAACGGACATGATTTCATTTAAATCTGATGTAACGAACAAGATGCCCATGCCTTTTTGCGCAAGGGTGTTCATGGTATCAAAGACCTCACCTTTTGCGCCGACATCAATGCCGCGCGTCGGCTCATCCATTAACAATACTTTAGGCGACGTTAGCAGCGCTTTGCCGATAACCACCTTTTGCTGGTTACCGCCACTTAAACTGGTGATCGGGTTATCCGGGCTCGCAACTTTGATCGACAAATCACGGATCATGTCCACAATCCCGCGTCGCTCAAGGGCCCCTTTAATGTGGAACCCTTTTAGATATTTCCACAGGCTCGCAAGCGTCATGTTGTTACTAATTGATAGGACCTGCACAAGTCCCTGACGTTGTCGATCTTCGGGTATAAGCGACAACCCCGATCTGATCCGCTCACTAACATCAAGGCCACCCAAGTCTTGTTGACTAACGCTGACCGCACCCGATGCGGCAGTTTCAAGACCGATCAGACAATCAAAAAGCTCTGATCGGCCGGCACCCATCAGGCCATATATACCGACAATCTCTCCCGCCCTTAACGTCAGGTTTACGTTATCAACCGTATAGGTCCCGCTTTCGTGCAGGAGACACAGATCCTCGACCTCAAGCACAACCTCTTTTGCCTCTTTGACGACATGATGGTTCTCCCGTGAAGCAGACCCCACCATTGCCTGAACAATCCAGGGCACATTAATTTCTGCCATAGGCGCTTCTTCGATAAATTTTCCGTCGCGCAAGACCGTGATGTAGTCGCCAATGGCGACCAGTTCTTCCAGACGATGCGAGATATAAATGATCGAGACGTTTTGAGATTTGAGTTCTTCAATTAGGCGGAACAAGACCTCAACTTCAACCGAGCTGAGGGCTGAAGTTGGCTCGTCCATAATGAGCACTTTGACGTTTTTGGAAATCGCTTTTGCAATCTCAACAATCTGTTGCTGACCAATCCTCAGTTCCGCGACCAGAGTGTCGGGATTGATGTCTTGCTCCAGCCGATCCATCAAACGCTGGGCGATCTCGCGTTGATAGGTTTGGTCAACATGGCCATTTTTGACCCGCTCCTGACCCAGGAAAATGTTTTCTGTCACGTTCAGATTCGCGCACAGGTTCAATTCCTGAAAAACAATGCCTATTCCCTTGTCAGACGCCTGCTTAACCGACGCAATTGATATCTCTTCGCCCTCAAGAATAATTTGCCCTTCGGTCGGCTGCTCAGCGCCGGCGATGATTTTCATCAAGGTCGATTTACCGGCGCCGTTTTCACCCACCAGGACATTCACTTTTCCTCTGTAAACGTTGAAACTGACGTCATCAAGGGCCGTTGTTCCCGGGTATATTTTGGTTGCATTCCTGACCTGTAGAATGACATCGTTCGGTGCCTCTTCCGGCTGCAATGCAACCGTTTCATCCGCCAAATCTGAGGTGTGAGGAGAGCGCTCCATCACTGTGAACCGCCAATCTTTGTCAAATTTACAGGTGTAACCAGAATGGGGTCTGAAGGCTTTTTGATTGAGAACGTACCCAGAAACTGAATTCGTTTTCCGGACAAGTCTTCTCGGTCGAGGTCCTTTAAGACATCCTTTTTTATGCGGTTATTAAAGGCGGTAGAAATCCGTGCGAACTCGATTTGGTTGGCAAAAGAATCAAATGAAATGAAGGCCAGAGAATCGCGCAAAGATGAACCACGGATTACCGGGCCCAGCTGCAACACCAGGTCCGGTTTGCCATCTTCCGGCATGACATCCAACTGGGCGGTCGCCGCCTTACTTGAAAGGTCAACGGAAAGGACCTTTGCCTCGCCCTTTGTGATAAATGTCCATGGACTGCTTTCCGAGTTTCCTCTGCGACCATAGCGGACGCCAGCGGTTTCCAGATCAGCATCAATTGCAGATTTCAACTCAGGAAAAAATGCCGCTTTCTCTGCCACATAAGGCACAACTTTGGGAGACCAAAGCTCGTTAACAATCTTTACGGGATTAAACTTTTTATCGGAGAAATAAATCTCCACTTCCTTAGGCCCTGATTTAGAGTCAGCGTCCTCTTCCATCTTTACAAACTTGCACGAAGACAAAGAAATAACGAGACAGGCTGCGACGACGAGGCGGCCTACGGCTTTATAATGCATAATTTCCCTGCTCATTCTTTTTACGCGCACGATCATTCCTTACAAATACGTTCCTTATCAAGAGGATTAAGCTGACTTGATAAGTGCTTCTTCAATGTGTTGCTGTAAGCAGTTGATCGATAGACGGGCCAATGTGTTATGATCACATCGGCCCGTTCGTACCTGCTAGATCAACCTGAAGAAACCTTACTTCAGAGCGAACGTCTCAAGTTGCGGCGCATTAGCAGCTGTAATCAGGACACAGTCCATTAACTGTTTTTCTTCCTGACCGGTTGATCCCGTTTTCAACCACTTATCAGCTTGTTCCACAGCCAGTTCAGCCTGACGATATGCGGGTTGCAGGACTGTCACCTTAATGCCGCCCGCAAGAATAGAATCCCGGACATCATTGCTGCCGTCAAAACCGGCAACAATCACATCAGTTTTACCAGCGGCTTTAAGGGCAGCCCAAGCGCCCATCGCCATTGTATCATTTCCGGCAATAACGCCCTGAATATCTGGATGAGCCTGCAGGATGGATTCCATCTTTTCGAAGGCTTCTGTCTGGCTCCAGTTGGCACTTTGACGGGCGACCATCTTCAAATCAGAATATTGGTCAATGACGTCATGATATCCTTGAGAGCGAATGCCCGCGTTGGTATCGGATTCTTTTCCGACCAGTTCGACGTAGTTTCCTTTTTCGCCCATCAATTTGACCCACTCTTCTGCACCGAGCGTCGCACCTTGGTAATTGTTGGAAACGATCTGGGCGACAGCGATACCGGTTTTATTAATCTCGCGGTCAATCAAGAACGAACCGACGCCCGCTTTCTTGGCCCGTTCGATGGGTGCTATAGAAGCATCAGCGCCTGCATTATCAAGAATGATCGCTTTTGCTCCACGGGCAATCGCGGTGTCTATCAACTGGCTTTGTTTGTTTGCATCATCATCGTGAACAAGAACCAGCGTCTCGTATCCCAATGCCTTGGCGCGGGATTCTGCACCTTCCGCTTCCGCTTTAAAAAACGGGTTGTCGTGCGACGGGGTAATAATCACCATCAGATCGCCAGCCGCCTTCGCAACACCACCTGCCCCCAAGCCAACAGCCAACATGGCTGCAGCCGTAATCATTTTCAATTGGATTTTCATGATTTCTCCCTATTTAGATATCTATTTATAAAAAGCCCTGCGTCGGAAAACCGAAGCGAAAGAAAAGCAAATTAGAAACAGTCAGCCGACAGTCGACTGAACGAATTTTCGAGTGTGAGACGCAAATACACCTGACGCCCGAAGCCTTAAACCCTTGAGGTCATATTGATTTTTATTGTTAACTTTATATTTCCTTTTTTTTCTTTTTTCGTCAATAGAAAAAAGAAACGATACCATTTTGCTATAACATATTGTTTTATAACAATTTTAATTTAAAATAAGACGCAGAAATAAGATTTACGCCACTATTTATAAATTTTACACTTTATTTTTGATTAGATTTCCATCAAAAGTAAAATATGGAAAGTTACAATTTTCTTTTATTTTCTTATTTCAGCTTGTTGAGGTCATAAATGCCTTTAAATGGTTACGCGGGACATACGCCCCTTCGGTTGTCACCAATTGAAATGGCCGAAAGAGCTAAACAGGTTCGCAGAAACATCATTCGCATGAACGCAAACGCAGGCCAGGGGCATACGGGAGCTGACCTGTCTGAAACCGATATTCTTGTCTCTCTTTATTTTCGGCTTCTGGAGGTACATGGCAATTACAGGGATGACCCAGATCGCAATCGTTTTATTATGAGCAAAGGGCACGGCGTCGGTGGACTCTATTGCACCTTGGCCGAGGCGGGACTGATTGAAGAAGATCTATTGCTGACCTACCTTCAGTATGATTCGGCATTGCCCGGTCACCCGGTACGCCAAAAAACACCCTATGTGGAACTCAATACCGGTGCGTTGGGGCATGGGATGCCCGTTGCAACTGGCTTGGCATTAAGCGCCAAAAAAAGCGGGTCAAATTTCAAGGTGTTTGTTTTAACCGGTGATGGTGAACTGCAGGAAGGGTCAAATTGGGAAGCCGCGATGACATCGGCACAATACCAGCTAGACAATCTCATTGTGATCATTGACCGTAATACCCTGCAGTTGGCAGACCGGACAGAGAACATCATCGGCCTTGATCCCTTAGATGACAAATGGCGGGCCTTTGGTTTCGATACTCATATATGTGATGGGAATGATATTGCCGATTTCGTAAATTGTGTCGAATCTCTTGATATGTCTATTGGCAAACCCCACGCGATCATTGCTAAAACGACGAAAGGCAAGGGCGTATCTTTTATGGAGGATCGACCTGAATGGCATCACCGCGTCCCCAAAGGGGATGAAATAGAACAGGCATTGACGGAACTTACCTGATGACCAAAACCAAAAACGAAAACCATGATGTCGATCTGCGCGAAGTCATGGTCGAAAGCTTCACAACGGCCGCCGAAGCCGGACTAAACATTGCTGTTGCCGTAAGTGACTCTACCAGCACATCGAAAATCGCTCCGTTTCGCGAGCGCTTTCCAGATCGTGTCATTAATGTAGGCATTGCAGAGCAAAGCCTGGTCGGAACAGCCGTCGGCATGTCTCTGGGTGGCTACATCGCAATTACGGCCAACGCCGCACCTTTTTTAATTTCGCGCGCTAACGAGCAAGTCAAAACAGACGTTTGCTACTCAAATACAAATGTTAAGCTTATGGGAATCAACGCCGGTTTTGCCTACGGGCCGCTTGCGAGCACACATCACTCCATTGATGATATTTCAGTTCTCCGGGGATTTGGTAACATTTTAATCTTTGCGCCTGCAGACCCCATAGAAGCCCGACAAATATTCGAGTTTGCCTGGCGACATGTCGGGCCCGTGTATATCCGCCTCGACAGTGGAAATTACCCGCAGATCCATAAAGATGACTATCAATTCAAACCGGGCCAAATTGACATTTTAAATCCAGGCGAAGGATTAGCCATCGTCGCCTCCGGAACAGTTGTCAGGGAAGCTGTAGACGCCGTCGCACAGCTCAAGCAACAAGGCTATAATCCGACCTTGATCAACATGTCCTCTATTCGACCTTTTGATAAAAAAGCGTTGATTGAAACACTGCAGACCTGTTCACAGGTTATCACCGTTGAGGAACATTCCAAGCACGGCGGGATCGGAAGTCTGGTTGCCGAAGTCATTGCAGAAGAGCAACTTGGGCTGCGTCTGACGCGGCTGGGCATTGAAGAAGGCGAGTTTGCAAAAGCGGGCCCCCGAGATCAGGTTCGAGCCTATCACAAAATTGACGCTGCCGGCATTATAACGACAGCAAAAAAGGTCTTGGAATAAATCAATGGATAGGGATCTGATTCTTGCAATTGACCAGGGGACAAGTGGCACAAAGGCCATTTTGTTCGATGGCAAGGGTGGTTTGATCTCGAAAGGGTTTGTCGCCCTTCAATCCTACTTTCCTGCATTGGAATATGTCGAACAAGACCCCGATGAAATTTACCAATCCGTTATTGAATCCGTGCGGGAGTGTTTGCAAAATTTTTCTACAGACCCCGCGGAACTTAGCCGCATCAAAACGTGCGGCATTTCGAATCAGCGCGAAACCTTTGTCTTATGGCAAGAAGATGGAACCTTGCTCAGCCCGGCAATCGTTTGGCAGTGCAAGCGTTCGATCGACATTTGTAACCGCATTAAATCGAGCCCACTGGACAGTTTGATTTCAGAGCGGACGGGCCTGCTTATCGACCCTTATTTTTCAGGCACCAAACTCATGTGGTTGAACGACAATGTGGCTTCGATCAACGCGGCGATTGCCAACCGATCTGCACTGTTTGGCACGATCGATACGTGGTTGATAAACCGCCTAACCAACAGGCAATCCTATGCCACAGATTATACGAATGCTTCGCGCACACTTCTCTTTAATTTAGAGAAACGCGATTGGGATAACGATATTCTGGCGGAAACAGCTCTGACTCATTTGAACCTTCCGTCGTTGCAGCCCTCATCAAGCCACTTTGGTGTCACCGATTTCGAAGGCCTCCTCCCCGCCGCAATTTCCATTGCGGGCGTTATCGGAGATTCCCATGCGGCGGCTTTTGGTGAGGGCTGTTTCAATTCAGGGGATGCAAAAGCAACCCTGGGCACAGGGTCATCAATTCTAATGAATGTAGGTTCGTCTCCCATACAATCGACTTCAGGAATGGTATCGACCCTGTGCTGGTCTCTCGAGAACCGTGTCGACTATGCCCTTGAAGGCATTATTGTCTCCTGTGGTTCAACGATAAAGTGGCTCGGTGACCAGCTCGGTATTTTTGACGATGTGACGACGACATCAGACATCGCCCAATCTCTTGAAAGTAACGGCGGTGTTTATCTGATCCCGGCATTTAGCGGACTGGGAGCTCCCCATTGGAAAATGGAAGCCAAGGCCTCAATACATGGGTTGACCTTTGCCTGCGATCAACGTCACGTTATTCGGGCCGGTCTTGAGTCCGTGTGTTTCCAGATAAAGGACGTTTTGACTGCAATGGCGGCAGACAGCGGCATTCCTGTCAGCCGCCTCAGGGTCGATGGTGGCTTAAGCAAAAACCGGTTTGCCATGCAATATCTTGCCAATCTCCTGCAGGCCGAAGTCGCTTCCGTTGGGTTTGAAGATATTTCGGCGCTCGGAGCCGCCTACATGGCAGGTTTGTCTGAAGGTATTTTTGCTGACTTGGACCAGTTATCAAAGCTCAATCCAATTGAAAACATTTTCAAACCTGACACAAAGGCCGAAAATCAGGTCGCTATGGATTACCACCAATGGCAAATACTTATCAGCCAGACAACGTAAATAAGCCTCGCAAGTTCTTTATTGAATTGTAATGGTCTGACGCCCCCCGTCCTATATGGTTTCACTCAGACCGACTATTTTGGACAGAAGACGAAAGCTTGCTTGTAGCCTCTTCTCTTTTACAATAAATGTCAGTGACCGCTCAAAAGGTTTGAGTGGCATATTATATTCTCAGGGCGGGGCGGAAATCCCCACCGGCGGTAAGCATTTCGATGTAAGCCCGCGAGCGCCTTTCGATGGGTTAGAAAGGGTCAGCAGATTCGGTTCAATTCCGAAGCCGACGGTCATAGTCCGGATGAAAGAGAATAGACAGTTGGTCACGTTCCGCTACAAGCGCGTGTGTGCCCGATTGTCTGCCCTGATTCAGACAAAACGGAGAGACCGTATGAATCAGACAGAAAACACAAAACACATCAACATCGCATATATTCACGCTGGCTGGCACGCCGATATTGTCGGTCGGTGTCAGGAAGGGTTTGAAGCCGAACTTGCGCGCCAAGACACCTATAATACGACTGTTGAAACCTTTAAAGTTCCGGGTGCTTTGGAAATTCCCTTGGCTGCAAAACGACTTGCCCTAACGGGCCAATACCACGCTATCGTCGCCTGCGGTTTCGTTGTCGACGGCGGTATATATAGACACGACTTTGTGGCATCTACAGTCCTTGATGGCATGATGAGGGTTCAACTCGACACCGATGTTCCCGTCTTTTCAGCCGTTTTAACACCACACCAGTTTCAAGAAACCGATGCCCATATTAACTTCTTTAAGGATCATTTCCTGATTAAGGGCAAAGAAGCTGCTGAAGCTTGCCTGCAAGCCGTCGGCATGCTCCGGTCAATCAAAGACCCATCCTAGTTGACTAACAAAATCGTTAACGTTGGCCGTCCCTATGGGGACGAAGCGCTGCGTAAACGGTTGTATGAATAGGTGTCGGGATGCCAGCCGCCTCTCCCAAACGGTGGATGGCCCCCGATAGCCACTCGACCTCAAGTCGCCGCCCGGCTAGCACGTCATTTGCAAGCGACGCCATGATCGGTGCAGAACTGTCGAGCCAGTCCAGGGTGCGCTCGATAATATCGGTCGGGAACGAAATTCCCCGTGCAGTGCCCACCGCAATGACTTCGCGCATGGCATCACAATAAACACGACGCATGATTGGGTCCGCACGCACGACACCCGTATCGACCCGACCGAGCGCCGTCATACAGGCGTTTGAAGTCATCAAGGCAAATTTAGACCACAGCATCGCCTGCACATCTGAGGAAACAGTCACGGGAATACCAGCCCCTTTGAGCGCTGCGGTTAAAGCCTCGACCCGTGGGCTGATGGTGCCATCGGCTTCCCCGTATTCAATGCGTGTAATTTGATTGTTCCGGCTAACCACACCAGGAGCCACAATTGAGCCGGCAACATAGGCCGCACCGCCAATCGCGCGCCCTTCACCAAGAACACTGTTGACCATATCAACACTTTCCACACCATTTTGCAGGGTGACCACCACAGTCTCTCTCCCCAGCATCGGCTTGCAAAGTTCTGCGGCCTCCAACACGTCATACATTTTTACACATAGTAAAATAACGTCGACCGGATCAACTTCGGCAGGGTTATCCGTGGCTTGGACCGGATCGATCACAAAATTTTCTTCACCAAAATCGTCTATATGCAGACCGTTCAGTCGCATTGCCTCCAAATGCGCGCCGCGCGCTATGAAAACCACGTCTTCACCTGCGCGGGCCAAACACGCGCCATAGTATGCGCCAATCCCGCCCGCGCCCATGATTGCAATACGCATAACCGCCCCTTTCTACTTCCTCCCAACCCGTGCACCATTCCGGACCAGGCTGGCTCACCTTTACTGCTTGCCTTCGTATCAGCTCCCCTGAAAGCCGTCCAGTCTTGTCGCCATCTTCCAGTAGCGGGCAACATTGAGCGGACAACAAATGCTTTACACGAGGGCCCCGTTTCTGATTGGCTTGACGTGCAACCGAATGTCAGGGATCGAATGAATGCTCACACAAGATCAACACGACGCCTATAAACAGAACGGATTTATTGCCCCGATCCCCATCTACAATGAAGCAGAAATCGCTGAGATCAGGTCTGAAATTGAACGGGCTGAGAAAAAGTGGGGAGCGCATCTTCAAAACAGCGGGCGTAACAATGCGCACTACATCCTGCCGGTTTTAGATAAGATCGCACACGACCCCCGTATTCTTGATGCCGTAGAATGCCTGATCGGAAATGATATACTGGTAAGCGGCACAACCTTGTTTTTTAAAGAGCCTGAAACAAAAGGTTTTATCAGCTGGCATCAGGATGCCCGCTATATCGGGCTTGAGCCGCATAATTGGGTGACAGCCTGGCTGGCGATCAGCGATGTTAATGAAGAAAATGGATGTATGAGAATGGTCGCGGGATCGCACGTGGCGCCGCTTCGCGAGCATGTCGACACTTACGGCGAAGATAATGTGCTAACCAGAGGTCAGACCGTCCCCGACATCGATGAGAGTATGAGCGTGCCTGTTGAGCTGAAAGCCGGACAGCTGTCCCTTCACCACCCGCGCGTGATCCATGGGTCTGGCCCGAACCTGAGCCGTTCCCGGCGCATGGGTTTTGCTATTCAATCTTACATTGGTGGCGATGTTGAACAAATGCACGGTAAAATCTGGGTCCAACAAGCGCGCGGTTCAAAATGCGGAAGACATCAACTGGCAGAACGCCCGACCCAGGAACTTGCCGCCAGGGATGTTGCCTTTCGCGAAAACGCAAACGAAGAGCTTTCAAAGATTTTTTATGAAGGTGCGCCGAAGAAAGGCAAATATTGAACGGGAACGACGGCTGATGGCGACACCAACATCAATAGTTTACCATCCGCACTAAAAAACCGCTATAAAGCGTCATCCTTTGTTCAAATATAGGTAGATAAATTGTCAAATGATATGGCCCCCGCTCAGGAACCGCTGACCTTTGAAAGCCGGGACTACCAGATCTGTTATGACTACTGGTTTAAATTGAAACAGGACAATTGGGCGCCAGCTTGGCGAGACTGGGTATGGATGGATTTGCCAGTCAAACTGATCCCCTATTTCCTTGTTGTGGATGTGCACTACGACCCGCTTGATTTCATTTATCGCTTTTTTGGCACGGCGAGCGTCGAAATGCATAACATCGATTTCACTGGAAAGTCGATCAACAATATCCGCTCAGCAGTTACCATTAAATCGACGCGTGATCAGTACAACGAGATCATAAGGCGGCGGCAAGCGCTTGCATCTTCCTATACGATCCAAGCTGGCGAGAATGGCTCAGCTTATGTCCAAACCTCGCTCAGAATGCCGATGAGTAATAATGGGAACAAGGTTGACCAAATCGTCTCATTCATCGACTGGCGCAGTAATTTTGAGAAAATCAAACAGGAGCATCTTGAAGAATTTGGCCCCTGAAACAGCCGCGACCCAAGGTCTGATCACGTCATGTAAGATCAAACCATCAACGCTTAATGCCTTGCACCGTGCCGCGACATCCGCTCATGGACGGACCGCATACCTCGGGCTGTCATATCACTCACTTCTGCCGCGTGGACCTGCAAGGCCTTAACAATTTTTGGATCCGTTGATGTTTGAACAACTTCCACTCCAAGCGCCGTGGCCGTGATTTCTGTCGTAATCGAACGGCTGCCCTCAAACAGGGTGTTCAGTGTCGGGCTCTGGATGATAATCTCCGGGTTCCTATTTTCTTCCAGGCGCGCGACCATGCCAACGACGTGGTTCACCACGGCTTCGCGCAAGGTCTCATCCGCAGTTTCCGTAATCGTCCTGATGCCATTTGCAATGGGCTCAACTGTGCGTGTTATCTTTTTATGATCTCTGAAGATGGCTTTTAAATCATTGATTTCATCTTGTGTCGTATCCTTACCCTGCAATCCGGGCATGTTGATTTCGTCGTGCCGATGCCCCGTTTGATCATGACCGCTCACACCATGATGTTTTTGCATCTGATGTGCATAATCGTGATGGCCCTGAAAGTGATTAAAAACAACAGGGACGAACGTCGCGACCAGCGCACCAAGCCCAAAGACCGCTCCAAATAACGCAATGGATTTGAAATTCATTCCACCCTCTATTGAAAATCACCTTTTTAGGAACGGCAAATAATACCGTGCGGAAGAATTATATGATTAAAATCGTATGCAAGAAAGCTTTATCGATCAAAGGACCCTGGCATTCGCGCCAGATTGGCGCTGTTGTGTCATTGGTTCGTTTCAGCAAGCGCATCAAAATAAAAGCCTTGAAACAACTTGATCCCCAGATCTAGTCCCGCTTTATACCCGGCTTCGTCTTCCACCCGCGACAGGACGGGGAATATGCCCGCCTTCACAATGTCACGGATGTCGTCTCGATGATCGCTCAAGGCGATATCACTGTCATCTTGCCAGAAGATTTTAACAAACGCAGGGGACAAACGCTCCATCCTAACCAAACCCAACGTATCTGGGAACACCGCATCAATGACCGTGGACCCCTGATGCTCGGCCAGCACTTTTCCAACCAAGTGATACTGGCGCAAATGCTGCAAAATGTCCGCCTGTCTGAACTCAATCTGGATCAGGTTTAGATCGTCCCCACCCATTGAATCCATGAACGACTTAAAGGCGTTCGAAAAAACACTTTCAACATTCAGGTTGATGGAAATGGGAAGTTTACGATCCATCACGTGAACTAAGGACCCCAAGAGAATTTTATCCAGATACAGGGTTAAATGATTAAAGAGCGCCGCATTACCTCTAAAATCTGTTTCTTTTAAGATATGCTTTCTGACCGCTTCCATGGAGATAAAGAATTCTTCAGCGACCGGTTTTAGGGGCTCACCTTCTTTGACAAGGTATATGGATTGGCGGGAAATAAAATTTTGTGCAATTTCAAGCGGCGATTTTTTTGATAAGGCCGTTTTCAAGCCGGTGATATCCGCCTCGCAGAGTTTGTGTTTCGTCGTCCCCCCGCTCGCAGCAGCCAAGACCGCTTTTTGTCTTTGGCTGATATAATCCCTAAACCCGGCAAGACGGTCAGGGAGTTGTAATTTCCGGACAATCCGAGACTGATCTGTTTCCTGAAACAAACTGGGATAAAGGTTTTGAATAATTCCAAGGACCATAATTCTTAAGTCATTACCGATACCTTTTTTGTCTTCGGCATCATTTGCGGCCATAAACGCATATTCAAAGTTCGATATTTGAAAGACCTTTGTCCCATGTTTTGCACTAAAGGTTCGAAATTCATGGGCGAATGTTTCTTTTTCTCGGCTGATCGTGAAATCTAACGGGAAGCCTTCAAATGACAATAAATAGGCAACGTTTAAGCCACCCGTCGGATTAAAATCTTCTAGAAGTGTCCGAAGCGCACGAAGCGTGCCTGCGGACTGAAGTTGGATCTCATCGCTCAATTCAGGTTCCTCCCCTATCGCAATTCGCACCAACAAGCCCAAGATGAATGGCTGCTTTTGATGTGAGATACTGCTCGGTATAACGGAAAAGTATTGAGAATAAATAAACTTCGAATGTCACCGCCCAGCGCCAAAGCTTTTCCTGGGTAGGGGATGATCGGAACGCCCTGCATTGCTTCGCAAGGCGCTGTGGAATCCTCACTATAATTGAGCCTCTAAATGAGGGTTATCATATTCGATTGAGACGCCAGATTGCGTCGTAAACATCTTGTACGCGCTCGCATAGTGCCGACAGGGTCAGCAATTTGGCCGCGTCACAGCGGACGATGATGGCGCTTCATTGGGCGTCTACGATGCAGAAAGCCGCCTCCCCATATATTCTTATCATTTTGAGAGAACAACTAAACTTTTCTCAAAATGAGATGCCTATCGCCGGAATTTCTTAATCTGGCAAAGGTAATACCTGCAAACCTCCAGTTTCGCTCGCTCGATTCGACCAGAGTTTCCAGGAGGCGAAACCCCATAGAAACCATAGGTTTTTTCGCCAACGCGTCAGCTGAGTCGAGGCGTTCCACTCTCTCATATATTAAAACCCAGGTGCATTTCGGAGTCGATAACCTCATTGGCATGCGGATTGCGAAGGTTGGGTTATCGCAAGAATACAACGGAGGAAGACCAATGTTTACAAAAGAGACGTCATCGATCGTTGAAGCCGCTTTTCAAGAAACCTATGCAAGCGCTTCACGAGTGAATGAAACCATTCAAAGCCGCTTAACTGCAATTCTCGATGACTATTCACTAGCCGATGAGGTCATCAACGAATTCGATGACATTGAATGGGTCTCCTAGACAGAAGAGAAATGGTCCTCTTGGACAGGAGAGCACGTAGAGCCAGTCGATGATCAATTGAAAGCCTATGCACAGGAGAAAATCATGAGACCGTCAAAAAAATTAACGAACTATAACAATCACTTACATCAAGCACAGATGGCGAATAGCCTTATTAAATCTCTTGGAGTTGACGGCGCCATTGATATTTGCACCCGAAACGACTGGTCCGGGACATTGAACGTTATCCTTAAAGACAAAAGGTTTCGTCGATGACCGCCTCCATTAGACTGTACTTCCGTCGTTTGGCAATTCGTCAATACCGAAGACAGCTTAAACGTTCTCAATTCAAATCCCACAATCCAAGTTACTAGGAGGGTGCAATGATACCGCAACAAGCCAACCGCAATGACTATTATGAAGCATGGGATCGTCACTTCGCATTTACTTTGGTCCAACAAATTGGGTTTCACGCAGCCAGAGATAAATGCGCACGTAAAAAGTGGAGCCATCTTGAGAGGGTTCTGAAAGAAACCGCCAAAAGCTAGACACGGTTGGTAAAGAAGGATGTAAATTCGTGAGATATTATGTTGATGAATTCAGTGATTGGGTGCGCTGCGCCAGCTGCTCTGACATTGCCGCGACCATAGTGGGGCTATGTGTTATGATGGGCGTCGTTCATATGTTTATTCTCTCGCCAGCGCATATAGCCTAATTTTTCTGAGGCGCGGTTAGCATTCAAAAAGCGCGTTAGATGGCTTGGCTTCAGTTTTTATTTGGAGCTAACGGGACACGGGCTCTGCGATTGTTATCACGCTATATTTGTTGAGTTATTCATGGTGGACCGTAGTTTATCGGGCGGGACATCGGCATTCTGTTGTCTACGTCCCGGCTGCACAAACGACATGCGAACGGTCATCTGTCTGCATCACTGAAATTGTCGAATGATATTATGAGGCTCGGGTAAACTTTTCTGCGCCTGTGAACAACCAAGTTCCAGCGCGTTTTCGTTTCGCAGCCAAAAGAAACCCGCTCGCACGGTACCATACGAATGCCAGACTGACGCCTTAAGACTGATGAGGATTTTCCCTCTCGTGCTATCCTATTGATAACACAAGAGGAAAATGGTGGGAACGACTGGGATTGAACCAGTGACCCCTGCAATGTCAATGCAGTGCTCTCCCGCTGAGCTACGCTCCCGTTTCGTCGGTGGTTATATCGCATAGAATTGGGATTGCAAGCCAAAGAAACGGCGTTTATTTCACTAAAATATTGCAGCCCCTATCCATACACGCGATAAATAAGCTCTGGAATTAGTTTCAACCGGGCAAGGACCACCCCTCCCATGACAGCAAGTGACACATGGTCAGACGTCGAACTCCTGGCACCCTTGCGACAGTCAGTGCCAGTGGTCTTTGCATCACCCCATAGCGGGCAGAATTATACAAAAGCCTTCGTTGAAAGCTCTCGGCTCAGTCCCCGACAACTGCGACGTTCTGAAGACTCCTTCATTGATGAAGTATTTTCAGCCTCGCCTGAATTTGGTGCTCCTCTGTTGCGAGCACATTTTCCGCGTGCCTATGTCGACCCCAATCGCAGCGCCTATGAACTTGACCCGCGTATGTTCGAAGGCGATCTGCCGGACTATGTGACCACCAAATCCCCCCGGATTATGGCCGGACTCGGTACTGTGCCGCGCGTGGTTGCCAACGGGGCGGAAATCTATCCCACAAAATTAAAGTTCGACGAGGTCAAAGCCCGGATTGAGCGACACTACATTCCGTATCACGAGAAGCTGGCCAGTTTGTTACGGGCCACGTCAGAGCAGTTTGGCGTTGCACTTCTGATTGATTGCCATTCAATGCCGTCTTCCGGCGATAGCGGTCGGAACTATTTTTCATCGCCCTTGGCCGATATCGTGCTGGGTGATTGCAATGGCACCTCCTGTCATCCGGACGTGACCGATGCTGCCGAGGCCATTTGCAAGGAAATTGGTTTGAGGGTCGCGCGAAACAAACCCTATGCCGGCGGTTATACAACCAAGTTTTATGGCACCCCAAAAGCCAACGTCCACGCCCTCCAGATCGAAATCAATCGTTCCCTATACATGGATGAACTGAGAATTGAACGGGGGCCTGGATTGTCAACACTCACTCGGCAAATGCGCCGCTTCATTAACACGATGACCTCCCTGGACTTTGCCAACCTTGGTCCCGCTCACATAAAGGCGGCCGAATGAACGACGGCGTCGACGATATTATCGAGTTGCGAGATGTGTGTGACGCCGACCTTCCAGCCATCCAGGAAATTTATGCCTTTCAGGTGTTGCATGGAGTTTCAAGTTGGGAAGAAGAGCCACCCGACCTGGCAGAGATCAGTCGCCGCCGAGATGCGGTGTTAGCAGCAGGATACCCCTACCGGGTCGCTGTTAAAGGCGGCACCCTTTTGGGGTATTCCTATGCCTCAGCCTATCGGCCGCGTCCAGCTTACCGGTACACTGTTGAAAATTCCATTTACGTGGCTGAAGGCACACAACGTCAAGGAATCGGTAAACTTCTGCTGTCTGATTTAATTGACGTTTGCACAGCACGCGGTTATCGGCAGATGATCGCAATTATTGGCGATTCCAGAAATGCCCGGTCCATTGATTTTCACCTTAAAATGGGTTTCACCCGGATCGGCGAGATCAAAGCGATCGGATACAAATTTGACCAATGGCTCGACTCTGTTGTACTGCAACTGGCGCTGGGGGATGGCGATCACTCACCGCCGGAGCCCTTGAAAGCTTAAAACTGGCACGGGCATTGCTAGTTTGACTGTATGAAACAGATTTTATGCCCATTTAAAGATTTAGCACTGGTTATGGCGTTAACCCTGCCAGCCTGGGTTTTACCCAGTTTCGATGCCTTCGCTGCGGATGCCATAGACATGCAACGCGTTGAAAAAACATCACAATTATGCACCAACGAGACCCGTCATCTGGAGCAGCGCGAAGGCATTCCAGCCCATTTATTGACGGCCATATCACTGGCCGAGACGGGACGTTGGCAAAAAGGGGCGCGGGAAAATCTTGCCTGGCCCTGGACCGTAACTGCCCATGGCCGCGGACAGCACTTCGAAACCAAGGAAGAAGCCCTGCTTGAGGTTGAAATTTTAATGACCGAAGGCGTGCGGAATATTGATGTTGGCTGTATGCAGATCAACCTCAAATATCATGAGGATGCATTTGAGACCCTGTCGGAAGCGCTGGACCCGAAGGCCAATACGGAATATGCATCGCGCTTTCTAAAACGCCTTTATGAAGTCGAAGAGACTTGGATGGGTGCCGTCGGTGCCTATCATTCGAGTACGCCGGAGCGAAACCTTAAGTACCGGGCAAAACTTGCCCGCATTTGGGGTGAGGCCGGTGGCAGTCTCGATCACATCGAAACCGAAACAGCCAGTCTTGATGAGGCAACGGAAGTTCTTGAAGAAAGCGTTAACCTGAGCGCCGCCGCAAATGAGGAGGACGTCCATCGCCAAATTCAGGACTTAAACCTGACGCTTTACGGAGACCGTAGCGTCGGGACGGAAACATCAAGCGCGCCAGGCGGTCGTTTCCTAAGCGCTGCCATGCAACGCCACGACCAAATCAATAGTTGGCGTCAACGCCAACTGAAGAACCTTGATGCGCAACACATGGCCGCCATGCAACTCGCCGAACAACGTCTGCGCTGACGCGCATGGACCCGGTTGAGCCCATCATGACCTAGATGACGCCCTTCTCCCGCAGCATTGCCATATCGGCGTCGGAAATGCCGAGTTCTTCCCCATACACCGCCTGATTGGAACTGCCCAATTCAGGACCCAACGTTTCCACCCGACCCGGCGTTTCGGACAGCTTCGGGAAAACGCCCGGCACCAGTACGTCGCCAATCCCCGGCACCGCGACAGCGATCATATCTTCGCGGGCCTTAAAATGCGGATCGTCAAAAATATCGGCGATAGAGTTAATGGCACCCGCAGGTACTTCATGTTCCACACATAGATGTAAAACCGACTTGCGGTCCATGGACATTGTCCAGGCGGTCACATCACCAATAACGATATCGCGTGCCGCTAGCCGCTTCGCTTGATCTCCATATTTTTCCCATAAATCATGGCGGCTCATGGCCTGGGTCAGGCGTTCGAACATTTTATCGGTGGTGCATGCAATTGAAATATATTTGCCGTCACCTGCTTGAAAATGCCCATGCGGACAGGCATTGACGGTGCCTGTTCCTTCCGGTTGGCGGACAAAACCGTCACGCGCGAACCGGGGCACAATCTCGTCCAGAGCCCGGAACACGCTTTCATATAAGGCCATATCCACGACCTGGCCTTCTCCCGTCGCATCGCGATGGCGGAGCGCCATGAGAATGCCTATTGCGCCATAAAGGCCGGACATATAATCGCCAAGTGATGTGGAGCCCGGCGTTACCGGTGTTTCTCCCGGCAAGCCGGACAAATGGGTCAGGCCGCCGAAGGCGTGTGCAATACGGGCGAAGCCGGGACGATCTTTATAGGGCCCGGTTTGTCCATAACCCGATATCCGCAGCATGACCAACCCCGGATTGATTTCTTTCAGTTCCTCCCAGCCCAACCCCCATTTCTCGAGCGTTCCGGGGCGAAAGTTTTCACAGATCACATCCGCTGACTTCACAAGCTCGCAAAACAGCGCATTTCCCTCAGGTTCACGCAGGTTAAGGGTAATCGATTTTTTATTGCGGGCTTCAGTTAACCAGGCGAGTGAAGAATCTTTAATTTCCGTGGCCGTTCCATATTTGCGCCATGGGTCACCGCCCTTGGGGTTCTCAATTTTGATCACTTCCGCACCAAATTCACCCATGATTGCCGCCGCATAGGGGGCCGCGATAAAGGTCGCGATATCGAGCACTCTGATGCCGGACAAAGGTCCGGAGTAAGCAGGCTGGTTTTTTGTCATAAACACCTCATTTTGTCTCAAACTCATCATAGGTCCCGAGATTACCGAAATTTTGATAGTTATGTTTAAGGTAAGTTCGTATCCGCTGAGGATATACGACCCTGGCTGCCAGCTCTCGAGCATATGAAAGGCACGTGGGCATCGTCAACGGCACCGCCACAGATGACGGCCTTGCGGGCACGCCCATAGCCCGGAAGGTTGCAATTGCCCGCGACATATGAAAATCATCCGTCACCAGCAAACATCGTTTGAAGTTACGCGCCTTAATAATTCGTGCACAAAAAACCGCATTTTGCAGCGTATTTCTTGATTTCGTTTCGCAAATCATACTTTCTTCAGAGATGCCTGCCGCGAGCGCCATATGCCGCATGGTTTCGGCCTCAGGTATCGTTGTTGAGGTAACACCGCCGCTTAACAACAAGCGCAGTGCCACACCTTGTTGCATTAAGCCGATGGCAGATGCCATGCGGCGCGCCATCGCGGGACCCGGACGGCCATCTTTGTATTGCGCAGCACCCAGAACAATGATGACGTCAACATCTATCGCGTCATTCAAATTCTGCATCGGCCTTCATGGCCAAAGAGCCATCCAATTTTGAGGCCCAAAGCTTGGCCACATGGCCCTGCTCATTCGGCGTGCCATTAACCCGAAACGACGCGATATCAAACAACGGGCTGACGGCGCGAAAGGAAAATTTGCGCATTCTTCGATCGGGGTTTTCTCGGCGGCACAGGTCCATCAATAACGTCGCGATCAGAGGCCCATGAACAATTAGCCCCGGATAGCCTTCCACTTCTGTTACATAAGACCGGTCATAATGAATGCGGTGACCATTAAACGTCAGCGCCGAATAGCGAAACAGCAGAACCGGGTCCGGTTCGATCAGCCGCGTCCATTTTGCTCCATCGGGAGCGGGGATGGCAGGCGGAACTTCGGCATCCGGCGACGGCTCTTCACGATACACAATGTCATGCTCGTCAATGATCGCCAGCCCTTCATCATTTGAGATTTCATGACGCACCACACAAAACACCAGATCACCGGTTTTGCCCTGTTTGTGGGTCACATCTTTTATGGTCGAAACACGCCGAACGTTATCTCCCACTTCCAAGGGTGCCAAAAACTCCAGTCGGCTGCCCGCCCACATCCTGCGGGGCAATTCGACGGGTGGCAAAAAACCACCCCGTTTTGCGTGGCCGTCGGGGCCAATTTCTGCTTGCAAGGCTTGCGGCAGGAAATAGAGCCAATGGGTCGAGGGGGGCAACGGATCGCCCAGACACGGATAAGCATCATTCCGATCCAGCATCGCCGAATAACCCGCCAACTGCGACGCTGTAATCAGGTCATCTGTGGTTTCAGATGTTCCAATCCATTGGCTCAAATGGCTCATATCGATCGCCATTAAAACGACCTCGGCAAGCCAAGCACATGCTCGGCAACATATGAAAGCACCAGATTGGTCGAGACCGGCGCAATTCGAAACAGACGGGTTTCACGGAACTTGCGCTCAATGTCGTATTCTTCTGCGAAACCAAAGCCGCCGTGCGTTTGCATGCACATATCTGCGGCAGCCCAGGAAGCCTCTGACGCCAATAATTTCGCCATGTTGGCCTCCGGCCCACATGGTTCCCCGGCATCGAACAGTTTTGCTGCCTTCTCCACCATCAACGCTGCCGCTTCGGATTCTGCATAAGATTTGGCGATAGGGAATTGAATGCCTTGATTCTTTCCGATTTCCCGATCAAAGACTTTTCGTTCACAGGCATAATCCGTGGCCTTTTTGATGAACCATCGGGCATCGCCGATGGCTTCTGACGCAATTAAGATACGTTCCGCGTTCATACCATCCAGAATATAACGAAAGCCTTTACCTTCTTCACCAATCAAGCTTGTTGCCGGAATTCGCAGATCATCAAAAAAGACCTCTGTCGCTGCATGATTAAGCATGGCGCGCAACGGTTTAATCTCCAAACCGTTGCCGACGGCTTCGCGCATATCGATCAGGAAAACAGACATCCCATCATGTGGTTTCGGACCCGCATCGCGCGGTGCTGTTCGAGCCAGCAAAAGCATTAGATCTGAATGTTCGGCCCGCGACGTCCAGACCTTCTGGCCGTTGATGACATAGTAATCACCATCGCGTGTCGCCGTTGTCCGAATACGGCTGGTATCTGTACCCGATGTGGGTTCAGTAACGCCAAAGGCTTGAAGCCTGAGCTCACCAGAAGCAATCTGTGGTAAATACTGCTGTTTTTGTGCGTCGCTGCCGTGGCGAAGCACCGTCCCCATAGTATACATTTGCGCATGGCACGCACCGCCGTTACATCCCTGAAGATGAACTTCTTCGAGGATCGCCGATGCCTCCCGTATCCCGAGGCCACTTCCGCCGTACTCTTCCGGAATCAGGCACCCGAGAAATCCCGATTGAGTAAGCGCCTGCACAAACTCGGTTGGATACGCCCGTTCCCGATCTTTTTCCTGCCAATAGGGCCCTGGAAAGTCCTGACAAAGGGCGGCGACGGCGTCCCGTATATCTTGATGGTCTTGCATGAAAAGGCCTGTGATTATTGAATTTGAACTAGTCTAGCAGATCGGAAAGGCTTTCATAAATGATTTCGAGCTCCAGAGTCGTCAGACCGATGATCTCAAAATTCAGAATGCCTTTATCAAACTCATGCTCCTGAACGGATATCATCGGGTCTTGGGCAGCCAACAAACCAGCGATTTGTGCTGCGGTATGGCCAGCAGCCCTTTCATCAAGGACGGCACGAACGCGAAAAAAAGGCAAACCCGTTTGATCGGCTTCACACGCCACCGTCAAGTAACGGATTTCATTCAACCGCGCTGCAAAGTCTTCCGACTTTGTTTTTTGATCGGCGGACCAAGCGCCCATGTCTGCACGGTCCCGTAACTCGACAGCGGCAAGGGCACCAATAATACCCTCTTTCGTCGGCTTCATCGCCCGCCCGATGCCTTTTTCTTGTAAAGTCATGGCTTGTGTTAAGGTCTTTCTGCCCAATGCCAATCCGCAAGTTGGGCCACTGTAGTATTTCTGACCACTGGTAATGGTCACATCGGCACCAAAACCCAGAACTTCTGAAAGCCGTAAATCCTGCGCGGCACCATCGATGATTACCGGTATTCCCATATCATGGGCGAGCGCAACGGCCTCATCGGATGCAACGGTACCCGGCCTGCACAAACGTGATTCAACACACATCAATGCACAAACACCCTGTTCAGATAACGCTGCCTTCAATGCCTCTGGAGGGCACTCTGCGTCAGTGCCAGCGACAACTGTTTCCGCTCCGGCTAAACGAATAGCTTGTTCGACCGGCTGTCCATAATTGACCATATGCCCTTTCTGAATGACCACGCGGTTTGGGATTCCTTTGGTATCTGGCAACCGATACAGCAAATTCATATCCTCACCAACCATGACGGCGGCGATCGCCATCGTAATGGAACCTGCAGCACAATGGGAAAAGGCAACGCTTTCGACGTTGTAAATTTTGGCGACCCTTGCTCCCGCCACATCGGCCAGGTCACTCATGATAAAATAGTGTTTCAGGCTTTCTGCAACAGCAGCACAGACCTCATCATGTGACCTGGAAACGCCAAACGGCGTGTAAGAACCGCGCGCATTGATTACAGTGCGCAGTCCGAGGCTTTGATGAAGAGTCTTTTTCAACTTATCCCCAAAGTGACGCCTGCGGCGGGCTTACATAGCCAGCATCAAAGCTTAAGCCCGGCTCCCTGTCTTTCATTAACAGCAATGGGCCATCCAAATCGACAAACTTGGCAAAATGCCCGAGCAATGTTGCCGGAGCCATCGCCAATGAGGTACCGACCATACATCCGACCATGATCTCAAACCCTTGTTCCGTTGCGGCTTTTGCAAGGGCAATGGCCTCTGTCAGGCCACCCGTCTTATCGAGCTTGATATTAATCATTTGATATTTACCGACCAGATCACCAAGGCCTTCTTTCGTGTGACAGGCTTCATCCGCGCATAACAGAATTGGGCAATCGTAGTCCCGTAAGCCTTCATCATCACCGGCAGGCACCGGCTGCTCAAGCATTTCAACCCCCATCGCCTTGAGAGGTGGAGCGACTTCACGCAGCAGATCAACCGTCCAACCTTCATTGGGATCTATAATCAGCCGCGCCCCCGGAGCATTGTCATGGATCGCCTGCATACGCTCAATGACCAGCTTGGCATCCAGTTTGACTTTAATCAGCGGTGCTGAGGACAGGCGCGACGCCGCCTCTGCCATTTCTTCGACGGTACCAATGCCAATTGTTTCTGCCGTCATACATGCCAATGGTTCTTTGAGGCCGGCGATTTGCCAGGCGCGGCGTTCTTCCAGTTTTGCTTCCAGATCCCAAAGGGCACCATCGACCGCATTGCGCGCGGCCCCTGCGGGCATAACATTAAGAAGCCCGTTTCGATCAAGCCCACCAACCAGTTGCGCACTCATCTTATTAATATCAGCGATCACGCCTTCAATCGATTCATTGTAGCGCGGGTAAGGTACACACTCGCCATGTCCCGTTACACCACCCTCACTCAATTCAACGACAACCACGTCGGCCTGTGTCTTCACACCACGCGATATGGCAAAAGGCCGCACCAATGGCCAAGCTTCCTGGCGAACGGTCAAGGTCCGCGTTGCGCATTGATTACTCACGACAGGGCATCAACCAAACGACCAACACCGGTACGAACAGGATCAACTGTCGGCAGGCCAAGCTCAGCTTCCGTTTTCGCCAACAAGGCATCTGCTTCTTCGTCAGATAAGGCCTTGGTATTAATCGCAATACCAACACACTTAACGTTCGGGTTGGTTAATCTCGCCGCATTCAGGTTCGCCTCAATACATTCTGCCAAATCGGGAATGGGGAAATCAGGCAAGCCGCGCATGTGCTTGCGGGTCGGTTCGTGACACAGGACAATGGCGTCCGGCTGCGCACCATGGATCAAACCAATGGTAACGCCCGCAAAAGACGCATGGAATAGAGACCCCTGCCCTTCAACAACATCCCAGTGGTCTTCATCATTGGCGGGACATAAAGATTCTGTGGCCCCAGAAATGAAATCAGCAACAACCGCATCGACGGAAACACCTTCGCCAACAATAAAGATACCCGTCTGCCCGGTCGCCCGGAAACTTGCCTTCATGCCTCGGTCCTGCATTTCTTTGGTTATCGCCAAAGCCGTATACATTTTACCAACCGAACAATCTGTGCCGACGGGAAGAATGCGCTTGCCAGGCCGTTTGGTCCCACTGGCGACGGAAAATGTCTCTGTCGGGTGGCGGACATCAAATAACTGGCGCCCGTGCTTTGCAGCCGCTTCCGCAACGCCTGGCACATCGGCTAATTTATTGTGTAACCCACTTGCGATATCGTAACCGAGCTCCATCGCCTTGATGAGGATTTCGGCCCATTCCGCAGATATTTTCCCACCCCGATTGGCGACGCCCAAAATCAGTGTTTTCGCCCCTTTGGCAGCAGCCTCTTCCAGCGTCATATCCGCTAATCCCAAGTCCGCATTGCAATTTGGCAGGCGCAACTGCGCCATACAAATGTCCGGTCGCCAATCAACGACACCTTGTGCCGTCTTAGCGGCCAATTGATCAGGGGCATCGCCCAAAAACATAAGGTAAGGAGTTTTTAATTGCATCGTTCGCCTTTCAAGAGCTGTTGTTATTGTGATCATATGAAACAGGACCCATCATGTCAGTGGGCCAATTTAACAACTAAATCGGAGCCAACAACCCTTTCATCCGAGCTGCCCCATGAAACACTGACACCTTTTGCAAAGTGACAAAGCATGTTAGGGTAGTCTCTTTGTGGTCGTCTACCCGAGGGAAATCATATGCGTAAGTTACTGTTTGTTTTTGGGATTTTATTTGGGTTCCTGGTCGTTAACACAGGGGGAAATCTGCATTTTGGCGTGCCAAGTGCAGCTGCATTTAATCCGCTGAAGTATTGCACAAACAAGTGTGTGAACGGTGGATACAAGGCCATCAAACAATGCAAACAAGACGAGTGCTCGAAGTTAAAAAGCAAATCGAAGAAAGCCAGGTGCGAGAAAAAATGCGACAAGCCAGGTGGTCTTTTACAGTACTGCGATTCGTCCTGCAAAACCGCCCAAGTCTGTGAAAAAGGCCCGAAAATGAAGGCTTGCATGAAGGAACAGTGCGATCCTTACAAAAAATCGGATATTCACCGTTACATCAAATGTAAAAACAAAACATGCGCAGCAATTTGCCAGAACTAGGCGGAGCCGCATAACCCTGCAAACGGCTGGCGCATGCCGTATGCGGGAGAGCTAAACCTTTACCCGCTCACTTTTTGGATCATACATCGGCCGCAACGATGCGCTTGCCTTAAACCGTTGTCCCGCAACTTCAATCTCATAATCCCCGTCGTTGACGTAAGCAGCGTCAACTCCATCGCGATGTGCGATATACCCAAGGCCAACCGCACCACCCAAAGTGTGCCCATACATTCCAGACGTCAGGTAACCTGCAATTTTACCATCGCGGTACACAGGTTCATTGTGATACAGCATTGGCTCCGGGTCGTTCAGCAAGAACTGAACCATCCGCTGCTTGAGCCCGTGTTCCCTATTTTTTAGCAAACTGTCGCGACCGATAAACCCGTCCTTTTTGTCCCATGCCACGGCAAAGCCCAGCCCGGCTTCCAATGGGTTTTCTTCGTCCGTTATATCGTGCCCCCAATGACGATAGGCCTTTTCAATCCGTAACGAATTCATAGCATGCATACCTGCATGTTTGAGGCCATGCGGTTCGCCCGCCTCGACAATACTTTCATAAATACCCGTGGCGAACTCCGTTGGCATATACAGTTCCCAACCCAATTCTCCCATATAAGTGATCCGCGACGCCCGGACAATTCCATAGCCCATCTCGATTTCTCGCGATTTTCCGAAGGCAAAAGCTTCATTTGAAAGATCGTCGCTGGTGATCGATTGCAAAAGGTCTCTGGAATTTGGCCCTTGCACGCCCAGGACAGAAATGCCGGATGTGACGTCAGTCGCGATGCAATGAGCATCGGCCGGAATATGGCGCTTTAACCAATTGAAATCGCGCACCTGCCCTGCCCCGCCCGTTACAATCAGATACGCATCATCGGTCAGCCGGGTCACCGTCAAATCAGCTTCAATCCCGCCTTTTTCATTAAGCCATTGCGTATAAACAATCGTCCCCGGTTCAACTGCGACATCGTTGGCACAAATCTGGTTCAAGACTTTTTCCGCGTCCCGACCTTCGACACGGAATTTTGCAAAGGAGGTTTGATCAAAAAGGCCAACCGCTTCACGCACCGCTTTATGCTCCGCAGCTGAATGCTCAAACCAGTTCTGACGTTTAAAAGAATATTCGTATTTGGGCTCAACACCCGCTGGTGCATACCAGTTTGGACGCTCCCAACCAGCCGTCTCGCCGAAGCAGGCACCAGCAGATTTCAGTTGCTCGTAGAAAGGTGATTTACGTACATTCCGGGCCGTTTTGTACTGATGGAACGGCCAATGGACCGCATATAGCAGCCCCAATGTCTCGGTAACACGATCATGTAAATACTTTTTATTCCCCTGAAACGGCAGATTTCGACGCAAGTCGACGCTGTTCAGATCGGATGGAGGCAGGCCATCACGCATCCACTCAGAAATGACTTTACCTATACCACCGGCAGATTGAATACCAATTGAATTTAAGCCGGCCGCGACAAATAGATTTTCAAACTCGGGGGATGCCCCCAGATGGTAGCGGTCATCAGGCGTAAAGCTCTCCGGACCGCAGAAGAATTTTTGGATACCAGCCTCCGCCAATGCCGGAACCCGATGGATAGCGCCTTCCAGAATCGGCTCGAAATGATCAAAGTCATCCGGCAGCTCATCGAAACAAAAATCCGGGGAAATCCCCTGCATTCCCCAGGGTTTGGCGACTGGCTCAAACGCACCAAGCAATATTTTCCCGGCATCTTCCTTGTAATAGGCATGTGCATCATAGTCTCTAAACACCGGCAAATCGGGTGTCGCGCCGGCCATTGGCTCCGTTACAATATAGAAGTGCTCGCAGGCGTGAAGCGGAACCGTAACGCCAATTTGTTTGGCGAAGTCTCGCGTCCACATGCCGCAGCACAGAACAACATAGTCAGCTTCGATTGCACCGTTGTCTGTTTCGACACCGGTAATTTTGCCGTCAGAATGGACAACTTTTGTCACCAGCGTGTTTTCGAATATTTGCGCACCGCCGTTACGCGCCCCTTTGGCTAAGGCTTGTGTTATATCGATCGGGTTGGCTTGACCGTCCGATGGGATAAATATCCCTCCGACAATATCATCTATATTCATCATCGGATAATGATCCCGACATCCTTCTGGTCCGAGCACGTCAACCTGTAAATCAAAAACTTTCGCCATGTCGGCCCGGCGCTTTAAATCTTCCAGTCTGCCGTCATGGGTCGCCACAGATAAGGAGCCATTAATTTTGTAGCCTGTTGCCTGACCGGTTTCTTCCTCGAGCCCCAGATATAGCTCGGCGGTGTATTTCGCGAGTTTCGTCATGTTTTGGCTGTCACGCAGTTGACCTATCAAACCTGCCGCATGCCAGGTCGTTCCGCTGGTAAGCTGCTTTCTTTCCAATAGAACAACGTCAGACCAACCAATTTTTGTGAGATGATAGGCAATGGAACAGCCGATGACCCCACCACCGACGATGACAACACGTGCCTTTTTGGGAAGCTCTTTAACCATGATCATTTCCTTTGTTATCGCGCTTTAATGCGTTCGTTAATCCGTTCAAAATTAATACGAAGGTGGAGACAAAACCCACAGAACCGTGGTTTCCGTATCCCCCGGATTCCAACAACGATGCGGGTCCGTACTTGGGTAGGTGAAAGCATCCCCAGGGAACAACCGGAACTGCTGATCGCCGACAACCAACTCCAGTTCGCCCGAAACTACATAACCGCCAACTTCGCCTGTCCGCGTATAATTTTCAGATCCCGTTGCAGCCCCCGGCGCAAATGTTCCCAATATCATTTCAAAGGCACCTGAAAAATTCGGCGACAGTAGTTCTTCGATCATGCCGGTTCCCACAAAATCAAGTTTCCGGCGATTTTTCACCCGCACGATCAGATCACGTTCGTCGGCCGGTGCGTTGGCGTTACCCTGAAAAAACCAGTTGATGCTGACATCTAGCGCCTCGGCGATTTCTTTTAGAACGGGAATGGATACATCTGAAATGTTGCGCTCAATTTGAGAGACGTAACCTACCGACCGGCCGATTTTATCAGCCAGCCCTTGAACTGTTAACCTGCGGACTTTACGTAAATCCCGGATTTGCACACCAACGGATTGAGGATCGTCGTGTCTCTCCTTTTGCGACATCTCAGTTTCAACGCTTGTCACGGGTCCTCTTTTCGCATTCATCAATTAATGTATAATCCTTTTTTGCATTTTAATGAAAAATAATCAATTATTTTCATATTTATGAAATAATAATGCACAAGTTCAATCGTCATTATTATGAGCGGACTTGGGATTGTTTCATTGCGGCACCCATGCCAACATCTGGCATTACTCAATTGATCCGGAGATAAAGCCTTGCGTCGCGTTTGGAGATATATTCCCGCCTTATGTATCCCGATTTTGGGCGCCTGTGCGACAACAGATTGCTTTGAGTGGCTGTGCGAGCTTGATGAGGGTGCCTTACCAAAATACGAGGCCTTTGTCGGCACTCAGGACACCAGCGCACTCAGCTTCAGCCAGCGGGAATATCGCTATCAACTGATTCAATGGATTGGCGAAAAACACTTTGTCGATGCCCGGCAAAAGAACACCAAGGCGGCCTATGATAATTTTTTGGGTTTTTATGAAGGGATACAGTCCGAAGCCGGCCAAACGCTTCGTGTCTATGCGGAAATCGCAAATGCCCGATCATCAGGAACGATGACCGCTGCAGAAGAACCGAAGCCAATTTTTTCTAAGGACGACTTCATCCCGAAAATCCCACCGCTCGTGCTCGGAGCACAAGACCCCCAAGTGACGATTGGCGCCAATCCAATAATTTCCAGCGAGAGTGCGACCCAACCGGAGCAGGCTGATGATCAATCCACGCAATTCAATCCCTCAGCGGACCGATTGCTCACGCGTTCGATAACAGCGTTTACTCAAAACACCTCCGCAGATGAACCTTCGACACGCGATTTAAAAACCCTTATCAAAGCCGCAACGGAACAAGGGGATTTCGGCACCGCGTTCGAGGGTCTTCTCAACCTTGCCAATCGAGATGATCCACACGCACAGTTTTTGGTGGGCCGTATGTATCAGGACGGCGTGGGCACAGACCAAGACTATGGAACAGCGATCCGTTGGCTGGAAAAATCATCAAACCAAGATTGGGATGAAGCTAAAAGTGCACTACTCGAAATGTACGAGGTCGGGCTGGGTGTCCCCACGAACACCGATGAATTGGTCGCCTGGCATTTGAGAGCCGCCAAGCTTGGTAATCCATCAGCACAGACACAAGTGGGGATTTTCTATGAGAACGGAAACGGTGTCGCGCAAAACCTCAACGAAGCGGCCAAGTGGTACCGGCGGGCCGCACTTGAGGGGCACGCGAGTGCACAATTCTTATTGGGCTGGATGTATGCGGAAGGGCTTGGTGTTGAACTTGATTACATCGAAGCATACTCATGGTTTTATCTGGCCAACAGCCAGGGCCTGGAAGACGCCGAACGTTTAATGAAACTGGTCCGTGGTGAAATGAGTGCCGACCAAATCAGTTCGGCTCAAAAACGTGCACAGCAAAAAGCCGCCAGATTGCGCGGCTAATGGGGAATGCCTAGCGCCGTCGTCTGAGGGCAAAAATTAAACCCAGAAAAAGCAGCACCAAACCGCCGCCCAAAACCATCCGGTGTAACTCCAAATCTTCAACGGATTTACGATACTGGCGAACGTTACTTTTCGCTTTTGCCACATCAGTTCGCAACCGGTTAATTTCACCTTCACGCTCGCGTGTCTTATAAATGGCTTGATCCAAGTCTGCTTTTAGCTCGCTAATTGTCGAGCCGCGCGCCCCCAAGTCCTTTTTCATTGACCCGATTGTACCGCCAGCACTTCCGAGATCCTGGGTTGTCGCATCAAGCTTTTCCCGCAAATCAATAATAATACCGTCTTGCTCCTGTACACGCGCATTCAGGTCGTCGAGTATTTTTTTGCTGGCTGCCGTTTGCGCCTGCAGCGCATTTAGCTGCATCTCTTTTTCCTGGAGCAGAGCAAGCTTGGCTAAGCTCGCATCCAATGCGGCTTGTGTTGTGATAATTTTTTCGGTGTTCGTCGTATTCTGAGCCACAAGCTCAGCTACTTTGCCTTGATGTTCCGACACTTCTATCTTTAGATTCTCAATCATAGCCTGTGCGCTCTTAAGGTCACTCTGCAGACTTTGTGTTTCTTTAGTAAGCGCTTTCACCTGGTTCTCGCTTGACTGTAATTTGCTTGTCATACTCGACAGCAAACCCCCCTTCGACTTTATCTGCTGCTGCACCGCATCTGTCGACTGGGCCATTGCTCCGCACGGCAGCAATACCAGGCAGGCAAGTAGTCTCCATGTTCTGAGCTTATGATCTAAATCTAAGGCCAAACGGTCCCCACGAGCGTTTAGGTGATTATCTGTGTCCAGAGGTTCCGGACATAAACTTCACTTCATTTTTATAGCAAATTCAGGTAGATGGGGAAACCCGAAGTTCGAAAAACACCTCGGGTTTCCTCGATATCGTCACGCGGCCCTGTTTTATTTATGCGCCAATCAGCGCAGCAGGCTGGCCGCAGCAACCAAATCAGGTGTCACTGCCACTATGGAAATTAAACACAGCTCCTTCTTTAATGCCAGAAGGCCAGCGCGCCGTCACCGTCTTTAGTTTTGTATAAAAACGCACACCCTCCATTCCGTGGACGGCATGATCTCCAAACAAGGACGCCTTCCATCCACCAAAGCTGTGATAAGCAACGGGGACCGGAATGGGAACGTTAACACCAACCATACCAATATTCACATCCATGGTAAAATCGCGCGCCGCATCACCATCACGGGTAAAGATCGCAGCTCCGTTACCATATTCATGGTCAATGACCATGTTCTTGGCCTCTTCGTAGGTTTTCGCTCGCACAACGCAGAGTACGGGGCCGAAAATTTCATCTTTGTAGATCGACATGTCTGTTGTCACACGGTCGAATAATGATCCTCCGACAAAAAACCCATTCTCATACCCTTGAAGACGAACTCCACGACCATCGACAACCAATTCTGCCCCGGCAGCGACACCTTGATCGATATAATCTTCAATCCGTTCTTTCGCTTCTTTGGTGACGACGGGTCCCATCTCGGCAACCGGGTCGTTATAGGCACCAATTTTTAAACTCTGAACCTTTGGAGCCATCCGCTGAACAAAAGAATCAGCAGCTTCATCACCCACAGCGACGGCAACCGAAATTGCCATACACCGTTCACCAGCCGAGCCATAGGCCGCTCCCATAGCCGCATCGACCGCTTGATCCATATCGGCATCCGGCATAATCACCATATGATTTTTGGCCCCGCACAGCGCCTGCACCCGTTTACCATTGGCACATCCCGTCTCATAGATGTAACGGCCAATTGCCGTCGACCCGACAAAACTCACCGCGCCCACGATCGGATCTGACAGCAACACATCGACCGCTTCTTTATCACCATTGATAACGTTTAAGACGCCCTTTGGTGCGCCAGCTTCATGCATCAGTTCAGCCAACCGGATACCACATGAGGGGTCGCGCTCTGAAGGCTTTAATACAAAGGTATTTCCGGTCGCAAGCGCCATCGGGAACATCCACATGGGAACCATCGCCGGGAAATTAAACGGCGTAATACCAGCACAGACGCCAACCGGCTGGCGCGCTGACATCACATCGACACCATTTGCCACACTTTGCGAAAACTCTCCCTTAAGCAGATGCGGAATTCCACAAGCAAATTCGACAACTTCAAGACCTCGGGTAATGGAGCCTTTTGCATCATCCAGCGTCTTGCCATGCTCGGTTGACACCAATTCCGCCAACTCATCCATATTTTGAAGAATTAAGTCGCGAAACTTGAATAAGACCTGCGCGCGCTTGGCAGCAGGTGTCGCCGACCAGCCAGGCAAAGCCGCCGCAGCTGAGGCAATTGCCGCGCGGACTTCATCTGCGCTCGCAAGGGGAACCTTTTTTGTGACCTCTCCAGTCGCCGGATTAAAAACGTCACCAAAACGGCCGCTTGAGCCTTTTGTGCGCTCGCCATCAACATAGTGGAACAGTTCTTGTGTCATCAAGTTATCCTTAGTTTTTGCACATAACGGTTTGAATAATTGGTATGGTGATTAGCGATATTTTATTTGTCGCGCAACCCGCAATGCCAAGTTTGCCGTGCGAATTTACCAGTGGATCGCCGATCGAGGGGGTTTCGCTAAGAAAACCGCACAAAACACACTAAATTGGACCCATCAGTTCATTTCGTTTGGACCTAACATATCCTGTATACACAATTAACCTGAGTACAAGTCAGGTCTTTTGGATAAGGAATGCCGGCGCGTATTCTCATGAATGTTTTGTGAATTGATTGACCTTATGGCTTACTCGGTTTCATAATTAAAGGCGCACCCAAGCGTCATTGGGTAGCAAGAGATTGTTGCTCAAGAAAATAATCACAGGAGAGAATACAAGATGACCAAAAAACCAACTTCGACAGAACTTAACGCAAAGGCGGCCAAAGACTTTACCCGCCGTGCGATGCTAAAAACGGCTACAGCCGCAGGAGCCGTCGCCGTAGCCAGCCCATGGATTGTAAAAGATGCGTTTTCATCATCCGGTGAGATCAATATTCTGATGTGGTCTGACTACCTCCCAGAAAAATTCATTGCAGATTTCACAGCAGCTTCCGGGATCAAGATCAATTACACCGGTATTGGCTCAAACGAAGAAATCATCAACAAAATGAAAGCCAATAAAGGCCAGGGCTTTGATATTGTTTCTCCCACCAACAACCAGAACCTCGAGTGGGGTCCTCTGGAGTTGTTGCAGCCTTTCGACATGAATAAGGTTCCCGTCGATAAGGTAAACCCTGCCATGTCGAAAATCGGCACAGATGGTTGGAACTTCAAGAACGCGGGCTCTCATTGGCTGCCACACATCTGGGGCACAGAAGGTATTGCATGGCGTACAGACAAATGGGCGCCTGCTGGCGCTGCGCCTAGCTACGGTGACGTCTGGTCAGATGCCAACGCTGGCAAGACAATGGGCCGTCCACACTCAATGATGCTGGGTGCTGGTTTATACATGGAAACCATTGGAGAATTGAGCAAAGGTGACATGTGGAAGGCTTACGAATCTGAAGCAACGATGCGCCCAATTTGGGACAAGGTCGCTTCCTGGTGTATCGCCCGTAAGAAGAACCTGAAGTTGCTCTGGAACGATGCAGATACACAAAAGAATGGCCTGCTGAATGAAGGTGTTATTGTTGGCCAAACTTGGGATGGACCACCAATGGCCCTTAAAACGGCTGGTGAGCCTGTCATGTATCAGGCACCTCTTGAAGGTTCTATGGCATGGGTCGACGGTATGGCCATGCCAATCGGTGCTAAAAACATGGAGCAGATTTATGAGTTCATCAAATTTGCTTATCAGGCAAAAGACGCGGGTATCGCTATTGATTCACATGGCTATAACTCGCCTGTCCTAGGCGCAGACAAGTATGCCGGTGATGCGTACAAGCAGAACTTTGCAGATGCGTATCCTGGAGATTCTCTGGCGAACTTGAACCCGTGGCCGCCGCAGGCACCATGGTATGCGGAAGTTCGTACTGAGTATGTAAACAAGTTCAAAAGCGCTTAATTTGAACGGACTAAAAAGCGACTTCTGGTGGTTTTCACCAGAAGTCGCAGCTTAGGTTTTTTCCTTTTTGCAATAATTATAAGAAATATGCTTTGCCAAAAGTAAAAAGGCCGAAGCGAAAAATCAAAAACCGAATAAGCTTCGAATAATGGAAGCATAAACAAAACGGCAAAAGCCGTTCAGGGGAAAATAGATGAGCAAAGGTGTAGGCGTTAGGCTGCAGGACGTTTGGATTCGATTTGGCGACTTTGTCGCCGTCCGTGAAGCAAATGTTGATATCGAAGGCGGAGCCTTCTTCTCTTTTCTAGGACCATCAGGTTGCGGAAAAACAACAATTTTACGTTCTGTCTCTGGTTTTTTGGAACCCAGTGAAGGAAAGGTCCTCATTGGCGATAGAGACATGGCCGGCATTGGCCCCAACAAACGCCCAACGGCGTTGATTTTTCAAAACCTTGCTCTCTTTCCACTTATGAAAGTCTGGGAGAACATAGCCTTCTCCCTTGAAGTTCAAGGCGTTGGTGCCGCAGCGCGGCGCAAACGTGCTGATGAGCTATTGGACATGATTGCGCTCGGTGGACAGGGCGATAAACTGCCTTCCGAACTTTCGGGTGGTCAAAAACAGCGTGTCGCAATCGCCCGGGCGCTATGTGCCGAACCGGATGTATTATTGCTCGATGAGCCTTTGTCAGCGCTTGACTTGAAACTCCGCCAACACATGCGAACTGAATTGCGCGAAATTCAACAACGCGTCGGCATCACCTTTATCTATATCACCCACGATCAAGGTGAAGCCTTAACCATGTCGGATCAGGTCGCGGTTATGAAAGCCGGCGTCATCGACCAAATCGCCGATGGGCAAACCATTTATGATGATCCATCCACCGCCTTCGTGGCGTCCTTTGTTGGCGAAAACAACGTATTCCGCGGAAAAGTAAAATCCATAGATGGCGACAAAGCGGTGATTTCAACGAACAGGTCTGGTGATCTTCTGTCCAGAATTCCATCGGGCGCCAAAGGCAAACTGGGCGTTGGCGAGGATGCGATGCTGTTTATCCGCCCGGAGGCGCTCAACATTGCCAGCAGCAGTAATGCGTCGGCGAACAATCAGATATCTGCTCTGGTCCTCAATGAAGAATTTGAAGGCCAGACTTTCAATGTGTTTCTAGAGGGTGACGGCGGCAAAGAAATGAAAATGTCGCTGGTTAACCAAGGCAAGGCACGCGAATCCGCCAAAGGCTCGACACTGACGCTGGAGTATTCGCCCGACCAGGCGGTTGCACTCCCCGCCGGTGATCTGGCCAGCGAATAGGGGGCGATCATGATCATCGCAACCATGTTCAAAAATTTTATCAATCGAAATGGCTGGGGACTTGGCAGTTATCTCTTACTTGCCGTCGGCTTTTGGTTGATTGTTCTCATTATTTTACCCCAACTTTCAATGCTCGACTTTTCGTTCAGGCATCACCTGCCGCCTCCTGAAATGGGAGGACCGAAAGATACCTACACACTGGAGCACTACAAGTTTTTGGCGCTAGGTGCGCCAGGAGCGGACCAATCCTATAATGTGGTCGATCTTGGCGTTTTTGTTCGGACCTTGCTGGCTGCGTTCTTTGTCACCATCCTTGATCTGCTCCTGTGCTATCCGCTGGCCTATTATCTTGGGCAAGCTTCAGGTAGCGGATATACCCGTATTCTGGTGCTGTTTCTCATCATTCCCTATTGGGTCAACGAAATTTTACGGGCCTTCGCGTTCCGTATTATTTTTGGCGATAGTGGTGTCATTAATGAAATGATGATGACCATTGGGCTCATTGATAATCCCATTGATTTCATCAGAGACAATGTCGCCCTCTATTCCGGGCTTGGATATGCCTATATTCTGCTAATGATTTTCCCCATGTATAATGTCATTGAAAGCCTTGATCGTAATCAGATCGAAGCGGCCCGTGACATGGGGGCACCTTGGTGGCGCATCCATTGGCGGATTGTTATCCCTTATGCCAAACCGGGTATTTCGTCCGGCTGCACAATGGTCTTCATGCTTTCCGCTGGCGCTTTGGCTGCACCACAAATTTTGGGTGGTCCGTCTAGCTTGTGGTTCACGCAGATCATTTATCAATGGTTCAATCAAGGAGGCAACTGGCCACGGGGCGCCGCATACGCGATTGTCTTGCTGACGGTCTGTATCATTATCGTGCTCTCGGCCATGCGCCTGTTCAAAGTGAAAATGGGGGATATCGGCAAATGAAGTCGCAAAACCTCGTTCTCAAAATCTTTCTGGCCCTCTATCTGGTGGTGTTCTTCGGCTATTTGCTTGGCCCGCTAATTATCATGAGCATCACTGCGTTCAATTCGCCTGGTTTTCCCCGGGCGACTCCATGGGAATGTCTGACCTTCGAATGGTTCGATGTTCTTGCCAATGACAAACGCATAATGAATGGCCTTAAAAACAGCCTGATTGTTGGCGCTGGAACCGTTGTACTATCGGTTACCCTGGGCCTTGCGGGCGCCTTGATGTTGACGGAAATATACCCAAAATTACGAGCAACGTTCTACACAATCGTGATCGCACCAATTTTGATCCCGGGCGTTGTTCTGGGCATCTCTACTCTCGTTTTCTGGGATCGTTTGAATATCATGCTCGGTCTGAGTGGCGATAGCTTCCTGCATAACGGGATCTTCCTGACGATATTGGGTCAATCAACATTTATCGCTTCGTACTGCATGCTGGTGTTTCTCGCCCGCTTGCAACGCTACGATACAGGTCTAACGGAAGCTGCGCTGGATCTGGGTGCAACAAATGTTCAGGCATTTCGCAAGATTCTCGTTCCCTTCCTGACGCCAGCGATTGCGTCAGCGGCTGTTCTTGCTTTCCTGGCTTCGTTTGAAAACTACAACACAACAACGTTCACGTTCGGCAAGTATCCGACGCTGACCATTGAATTGGCACAAAAAGTTCGCTACGGGATTGATCCTTCGATCTCGGCTTTGGCGTTCACAATCGTGGTCCTGACGATCTTTGCGGCAATTGTTCATGAAGTATCGCAACGTCGCAAACAGTTGGCGCTGGCCAACGGTGCACCCACCAGTGCCGTTGGTGGCAGTTTTCAGCTGCCCGGCTTTCTAAGGGGAAACCCGGCAGCCATCGTGTTGATCATCCTGACCGTCGGTGCGATCTCAACGATCAGCTTCGCCAGCACCTACAGCCCCGAAGCATGTAAAGTCGATGTTCGTGAGCAAAAACGAGAGTTGCAAAGACAGCAGATCGAAAAGATCAAGCAACAACGTTTGCAGCAGCAACAGGACAAAGCCCGTCAGGGACCAAATATCTTTGGCTCCGATAAGTCTAAGGCGACCCCGGGCGCAACACCTGCTCCACAAAGCCCAGGTAAAGGTGCCTTTGGCGGCGTCTTTGCACCGGGTAATCTGAACGAAGCAGCGCCGAAGCCGGAAAGTAAAATAGAAAGCCCCGGTAAAGGTACGTTCGGCAATGTATTTGCGCCGGGCAACCTGAACGAAACGGCGCCAAAGCCAACACAGTAATTAGTATTGGCATAACGAACGGGAACAAAAAGACCTGCCATACGGCAGGTCTTTTTTTATCTGTAAAATGAGCCCATCATTCAAAGTCTTTGTTTTAAGATCAATATCTATTTTGGTTCATAGACTTCCGCT
Organism: Rhodospirillales bacterium; assembly: GCA_048262655.1. GTDB lineage: Bacteria > Pseudomonadota > Alphaproteobacteria > Rhodospirillales > Casp-alpha2 > JABMNT01. The sequence continues at coordinate 542,349 of JBLXEY010000001.1, forward strand.
GCCCCTGGAAATGAGGCACTTCGGACATCTTCCGCATATCGGCTAATGGCGTCCGAGATGAGTCCCCGACTATCCGCATAGCGACGTACAAACTTCGGGGACCAGTCAAATACGCCCAACAGGTCCTCAGTGACCAGAATTTGCCCGTCGCAAGCAGACGACGCCCCGATACCGATCGTCGGAACACTCACCGCATCTGTTATTTCTTGCGCAAGATCAGAAACAACACCTTCGACAACAATCGCAAACGCGCCTGCATTGGCCATTTCAATTGCGCTCTCTATGACCTGTGTTCGCTCTTCTTCCGTCCGGCCGACAACCCTGAAACCGCCACTGACATTGACGAACTGCGGGCGCAATCCAATGTGCGCGCAAACAGGAATGCCGCGCTCAACAATAAACTCGATACTTTGCGCGGACTGTTTATTGCATTCAAGTTTCACGGCCTGACAGCCGACTTCCTGAATAACGCGAAGGGATGCCCGGTATGCCATTTCCGGGCTCTCTTCATAGCTACCGAAGGGAAGATCAACGACGACAAACGCACTTTCAGCACCCCGCATTACCGCCTGCCCATGCATAATCATCATCTCAAGCGTAACGGTTGTCGTATCTTTCAAGCCATGCAACACCATCCCGACGGAATCACCAACCAGTAAAAGGTCACAGTGTGGGTCCAAAAGTTCCGCCATGGGCGCGGTATAGGCAGTCAAACAAACCAGCTTTTCCTGACGCTTGGCACCAACGATATCAAGAACTGACTTGCGGTGGGGCTTGAGGACTTTAGACATAGAACATCACTCCGTTACGCTGTTTGCATGCACATGACGGACGTCACGTCGCAAAAGGCACGCGGATACTAAAGATGATGCGCGGCGAACTCAACAAGTGAGTTCGCACATGCAGCATAAGACAGTTCGTGTTATAAAAATCAGCGCTGCTGAGTTAGTCTTGCCAATTTCCAGTGATAACCGAACTCAGCGCATCGTTCAAAGCGACAGAGAGCTCTGTCTCACCAAGAGCGGGCGGGCTGAATGCGGCCATTGCACTTACCAGGTTTTCAACGTTCGCAGCGTTCAAGGTCTCGCCTTCGCTTGTCTCGAATACTGCGATCCGGTTATCGGTTCCGACATACCAGTCATTAATTGTGACGCGGTCTTCAGTGCCAATAATCTGCACCTCCAGATCGTCGTCCACCTGGCGGAACCACAGTTGCGTGGTTGCGATATCATCGCTAAAGCTCAATTTATCGTTGGAAGCGCTTTCTCCCATGTTATCGATAACATCCGCTCCGTCGTCGAGATTGAAAATATAGGTGTCGTCACCCGCGCCACCCGTCAATGTGTCGTCGCCGCCGGATCCTTCAAGACTATCGTTACCTTCGTTGCCGAAAAACAAATCAGCACCGTTACCACCAAACATGCGATCATTGCCTTCGTTGCCAAATGCCGATCCGCCGCCGCCTTGTGAGAAGATCAAATCGTCGCCCAAGCCACCACTCAGCAGATCCGCTCCACCGCCGCCAATCAGCACATCAACGCCATCGCCGCCATTGATGGTATCGTTGCCGCCTTCACCGCGCAGGGTATCGTTTCCGTCATCTCCGTTCAGGGTGTCGCCGCCATCACCGCCATAGAGGATGTCGTTACCATCGCCACCATGCATCTCATCGGCATCAGCTTCGCCCCAAATGCGGTCGTCGTTATCACCACCATACAGCGTATCTTTGCCGTCTCCACCGTGCAGGCTGTCATTCCCGACACCGCCACTCAACACATCGTTACCAAGGCCACCGTCCAGGGCGTCAGCACCTTCACCGCCATTCAGGACATCGGCACCATCATCTCCAAAGACAACGTCGTCCCCAGCACCGGCGTCGATTGTATCGCGTCCGCCATCGCCATTTATCCTGTCATCGCCATCACCACCGGTGATCGTGTCATCGCCATTTCCAGCGACAATAGTATCATCACCCAAACCACCGCTGATGACATCATCGCCACTGGCCGTATCGATTGTATCATTACCGGCTCCGCCTTCGACAACATCAGCTCCGGCATTTCCAGTGATGATGTCATCACCATCGCCCCCATCGAGGTTATCATCTCCGCCACCGCCGGTCAGCGTGTCATTGCCAAGACCTCCAAGCAGTACATCATTTTCAGAACCACCGATAAGGACGTCATCGCCTTCACCGCCGTCAAGGCTATCGTCACCGCCGCCACCGTTGAGCGTATCATTTCCTAGGCCACCAGATAATGTATCGGCGTCAACGCCACCGGTTAAAACATCATCCCCTTCGCCACCCTCAAGGATGTCTGCGCCGCCGCTTCCTTGCAATGTGTCGTTACCCGTGCCGCCAATTAATGTGTCGTCACCGGCAGATCCCGTTAACAAGTCGTCTCCTGCGTCTCCGTAGACGGTGTCATTGCCGCCACCGCCAACCAGCGTATCGTTGCCATCGCCACCATGGATCACATCGTCACCACCGTCACCATTGGCCGTATCATCACCATCGCCACCCAACAATATATCAGCACTATTGCTGCCATTGAGCGTGTCATCGCCTGCTCCACCGTCCAAAGTATCGGAGCCGCCACCGCCAATAAGGGTGTCATTCCCGTCGCCGCCCTGAAGGTTATCCGAGCCATCGCCGCCATCCAGAATGTCGTTGCCGGCGCCACCAACAAGCGTATCTTTGCCTTCTTCTCCGTAGAGAATATCGTCACCTGGAAGGCTGGCCAAAATCGAGATTTGCCCAAGGTCTGTTGCCAAGGCCTCGGAAATCACACCTGTGTCGGGATCAGTATCTTCGCTCGTGGCCGTGACCGTCAGCGAGAAATCAGCAACGCTATCCGGTGCTGTGATGGTGAGGCCCGGCAAATCTGCTGGACTTAGTGTCACGGATCCGTCGGCGTTCGATGTACCTGCAGAGAGGGTCACACCTGCGGGAATTCCAGATAGGTTAAGTGATAGCATCTCGGAACCGTCAACGTCACTGAGTAAGGCCTGGATGTCGAGAGGGCTGGTCGATGACCCGGCCCCATCGCCAATGAGGATGTCATTGCCAGCACCGCCATTTATCGTATCGTTTCCGCCATTTCCCTGGAGTGTGTCTTTTTGGTCTGTGCCAACAATCGTGTCATCACCCCCCAGCGGATCGCTGAGCACCGCATCGGATAGACTAACTAGTGGGGCATCCGCAACCGCAACAACTGCCACAACCGCCGCAATCGCACTCGTCGTGGTGCTTTGCCCAGTGATTTGACTCGTCGCAACTGCAGATACAGAAAGGGTGAAATCGGTCGCATCATCAGCCGCGGGCGTAACTGTTAGGCCAACAAGTTCGCTTTGTGTGAGCGTGAATGTACCATCACCATTATCAGATCCAGCAGACAAAACGGCTCCCGTCGGAAGGCCAGAAAGCACGACAGAAACATCAAATAAATCAGGGGCATTTGTCACTTCAGCGGTAATGGCGAGGTCAATCGCTGCGTCTTCATCACCGCTAACGGGTGTCGCGTCAAATGCGATGACCGGATCAATCAGACCGCCTTCAACCTCTTCACCTGTTTCTGAATCGATGATCGTCAAATCAACCGTTTCAAAGTTGCTAATTGAAAGACCAAGAATATCAAACGTACCAACGGCCCCGTTATCCGCGTTCGCATCGTTGTTGTTCTGTACAAACTGGTTGAGCGCGATGACCGCATTCACGACATCCGGGTTGCTGAGGTCATCGGTTTCAATTGTAATTTGAAGGGTATCGGCTCCAAGGCCACCGTCACTGATTTCATCGATGCCATCCGAAGCGTCGCCATCGCCATCACCAAATTCGAATACAACCGTATCAGCGCCAGCACCACCGTCAATTACGTCACTGCCGGCACCACCGGTCAACACGTCGCGACCGTTCCCGCCCAAAATGACGTCATCGCCATTATTTCCTTGCAGGATATCGGCTCCGCCATTGCCTCTAAGTGTGTCGTTACCGTTTCCACCTCGAATATCGTCGTCACCGGCGCCACCGCTGATCTTGTCCTTGCCACCGTTTCCACGCAGGACATCGTCGCCATCGCCACCCTTGATCGTATCCTTTCCAGCGCCACCAACGATGTGATCATCGCCTTCACCGCCATCCAGAACGTCGTTACCAACGCCGCCATCAAGCTCGTCATTACCCGTTCCGCCGCTCAGGACGTCATCTCCATAACCGCCTTCTAAAATGTCATTGCCCGCTTCCCCGTTGAGCACATCGTCATCATCTTCAGCGACAATCACGGTTTCGGTGACTGGTGCAAAATCAATATCGAGGATAACGTCATCGAAATCCTGATCGCCAAGATTGGCCAAGTCTTCAAATGCCAGCTTAATCCCGCCGTTCCCATTTTGCCCAGAAACAACGTGCACCTGGTCATCGGGATTGAGGGCAAGATTATCGCCACCAACCAACGCATGGTAAACATCGCCGCGCACAGGAATTTCCCAACCACGGTCATAAACAAAATAAAGTTCGGGGCTGTCACTGTTCAACGTTGCCGGACCACCATTACTGTCGCGGAACTCAAAATGCCCATTTCGGAAGTGGCCCATACCGTAGTTTTTATAAAACCCGTTTGAAATCAGGAAGACACCAAGCGTTTCACCTGCGTTTAGATCAACATCAACCGAGGTGCCTGCCTGTGTCGTGTTCCAGCCATAGCCCTCGGACGCATCCTTAAATGCGATCTCAACACCGGTAATATTGCCGTCGGCATCGACCCGATAAGTTCCGACCGTGTTATGATAGGTGGCGTTTTCTCCTGCAAAAGTCAGCGTTACGGCATGGTCTTTGGCAATTGTGAAGTGATCGGCATTGATGCCTTGCTCCAGCGTTTCGCTAAGCCCCGTGAGATCATGCTCGACCGATATTTCTTTTTCGACATCAACACGGGTTTCGCTGCCACCGATCAGAACATCATCACCAGCGCCGCCGTTAAGCGTGTCATTGCCAAGACCGCCATCAATGACATCATCGGCGTCGCCACCGTTTACCTGATCATCACCACCCAGCGCTTCGTAAGCTTCGCCGTTACCGTAATCTGCGTCATCTGCGGCCAGATCAACCACATCATCATTGTCCGTAAACAACGGAGGGGGTGTCGTCGCATATACCGAGACGTTATCCAGATACCCACCACGCCCGTCATCGCTGCCGACAGCTCGAAATTCCAGTTTCCCGACCTCGCCACTGCCTTCCAGTTCGTAAGTGTGGGTCTGCCAGTTCACCCGCCAGCCCCCACGTGCCGTAATCGTGTCAATGACCACACCATTCCAGACGACCTGTATGCCATTTGATGAAGCGCGACTAAAAGGTGGGGGCGAATAGTCAAAGGATAACTGAAAAGTGCCGCCGTCTGAGGTTGCGATATTCTGAGAAATCTGACTATTGGTGTTCCGTGCACCGCTTCCATCAAGTTCAATGTGATTTCTGCCGGATGAAGACGGCAACCAACGATGCGAAATGACATCTGGCCCTGGACCAGAGTCCGTCTGCCAGCCAACGAGTTGCGCCGAATGATTACGATGATAGCGGGAACTGCCATGGCGATGGCTTGATCTACCATACCCGTGCCCTGAACTGCCACGAGTGGTTTCTTCGAAACTACCGTTCGCGATCAGATTTTCGCCGTAAGTCGTCGTGTTTTCAGTCATTATTGCGTTGGTCCGTCATACTTGATTTATGCGTTAAGAAACGGACACCCCTACAGGCCCCCGAATCGATGCGAATTTGGCGCAAAAATTAGCCGTCAAAGCTTATGACAACCTTGCAAGTCGAGATATATTGCGAAATGTAATTAAACGGCCATAAAATTTTATGCCGCCACGTCGTACAACAGACGGATCAGATATTTGCCTTCGCCCATGCCACAGCATCGGCCAGGACTTCGGGTATATCTCGCATGGTGACGCCAAGGCTGTCGCGTCGCTTAAAATCGAACCTTGTCGGCTCTGCGGGTTCACCTTCGTAAAGTGACGGCAGCTTCATAGATGGCTCGATCTCGCCAAGTGTTCGATAGATATCGTTCCAGTGCCAACTTTCGCGAACAGCATAATAGCGACCTTCTGCCGTTGGGCTCTCATAAGCCGCCATAAACAAGGCAGCGACATCTTCTATGTGAGCCATCGAAGTCGAATCATTGGGCGCCACGTCATGACGACCCTTTTCACCCCGCAGCATCTGTTTGAGCGCCCCCATCAACCCTTCATCGCCATGGGCAGGTAAAACCATTGGGCCTAACATCCCCGTCGGCAGCAGAATCCGCAACCGAACGCCGTTTTCTGCAGCAAGCGCCATCGCCTGTCGCTCCATAATGGCTTTTGTCGCGGACGTAAACTTTTTGTCGGCGCATTGCTGGTCAGGGTCAGACCAATGGTCGACTTCATTCTTTACGGGGACGGGCGGCACAGGATTGGTGCTCGACGTCGACGAGCAAATAACCACATCACGGACGCCGGATCGAATGGCAGAACGCATGATATTCAGACACCCATCGACCGTCGGCTGAATGATCTCGGCCCGACCACGGTCATCATCCAGTTCCCGCGCGGGCGTTCCGTCGGGTGCATAATACACCGGAATAAGGCAGGCGATAAAGACGCCATCGACACCCGTCACGGCTTGCTCAAATGATCCTTCAACATCCATATCAGCAGCCATTAACGTCAAGCCGTCCCGGGCGCCGGGCAAGTCCATTAGACGGGCCGCCGGACCAGAAGGGTTCCGCATCGCCCCATTAATTTTATACCCGCGCGACAAGGCTTCTTTTATGATGTTCGCCCCAACAAGCCCGCTAGCACCGGCAACCGCAATTCTTCCTGCCACAATGGCCTCCCCATCTTTTAAACTCAATTATCGAACAATCCCGAAGGCCTCCAGCCCCACTGGCGGCAATATGTAGACGAAACAGGTCTGGCGACATCATTCTCCAGCCTGTTTTTTTCGAGATAACCTTCCCGCGCCATAAAAAGCCATAAAACCCTGTACCGTACAAGTTTCAAGGCTCATTTGCCGGCAACACTGCTTGTTCGTTGCGCATAAATCACCTATCCTTCATCTGGCCCCATATTGGGTCCAGATTCTTGAATTGCACAAGGTTCGATAAGTGAGAGACTCTCTATTTCAGCTTAATCGAGTCGAAAATGTGAGCATTCAATCGCAAATACGCGAGATGCTTGTTTCGGCAATTCTTGGCGGCCAGCTCCCTTCGAATACACCCTTGCCATCAAGCCGTAAAATGTCGAAAACTCTGGGTGTCAGCCGCAATACGGTTGTCCTTGCCTATCAAGGTCTGGTTGACGACGGCTACCTGTTATCACGCGAGCGCAGCGGCTTTTATGTCGACCCACAAATCCTCGAAGGCCGCGCTGACCATCAGGAATATCAGTCGGATACAAAACCTGTCGGTATTTCCTGGGCGAACCGCTTCAAACTAACCCCGAGCACAAACAGAAACCCCAATAAACCGCTTAACTGGCAATCCTATCCCTACCCGTTCATTTCCAATCAGGTTGATCCAGAGCTTTTCCCGATCGCGGCCTGGCGGGAATGTTCGAGACAAGCCATGGGGAAAAGAGGCATGGATGCCTGGACCAGTGACACCAGTGGTAGTGATGATCCGCAGTTAGTGGAACAAATTCGTGCACGGTTGTTGCCGCGCCGAGGCATCATGGCCGCCGAAAATGAGGTCCTGATCACGCTGGGGGCACAGAATGCTCTATATATGTTAAGCAGCCTGTTGGTCCGCCCAGATACGACGGTCGGTATCGAAGACCCGGGTTATCCTGACGCCCGCAATATTTTCGGTCTGAAAACGGAACGAATACACTCTATTCCGGTCGACGATGAAGGCTTACCGGTCAATGCGCGCCTTGATGCGTGTGACTACGTCTATGTTACGCCCAGCCATCAATCCCCGACCACACGAACCATGCCGCTTGCCAACAGAAAGAAGCTGCTTGAACGCGCGGGCCAGCGAGATTTTGTAATTATAGAAGATGACTATGAGTCTGAAACCAACTATGCGAGTGCGCCAACACCGGCGCTGAAGTCAATGGATAGCGATGGGCGCGTTGTCTATATTGGAAGTCTGTCGAAGACACTATTCCCCGGCTTGCGGATGGGATATGTCGTTGCGTCCGCTGAACTTATTCAAGAGCTCCGCGCTTTGCGCCTCTGCATTATGCGACATACTCCGAACAATAATCAGCGCACACTTGCCTACTTTCTCTCCCTCGGGCATCACGACACGCTGATCCATCGATTGCACCGTGCCTACCGTTCTCGCTGGGAGGCAATGGCCGAAGCCCTCACCGAATACATGCCCAATACGACAACAGTACCCGTTTATGGCGGGTCAACCTTTTGGATTGAAGGCCCCCAAAACCTCGACAGTGACAAATTGGCGATCGATGCACTCGCGAACGGGATTGTTATCGAACCCGGCTCAATCCATTTCGCCGATGACAACGGCCCCAAGAACTTTTTCCGTCTTGGTTTTTCATCCGTCTCTGTTGAGAAAATCGAACCGGGAATAAAACTTCTATCTGAAATCATATCAGCTCAATGCGAATAACAACCTGATTTCAAAAGGATTGGAGTGCTCTGGACCTCGGAAATCAGCTAATCTGGACCTACCAGAGGTCCAGCTTTGGGATTAAACGACATATAACCTATATAATGATTACATTTAGTCTCATTAAAGGGATTAATATTCTAATACACCCTGTAAAGTTCTGAGATTCACAGCTTGGGAGACCTCAAAATGTTAATTGGCGTTCCAAAAGAGATTAAGAACCACGAATATCGTGTCGGTATGGTCCCGAGCAGCGTCCGTGAATGTGTTCATCATGGGCATCGTGTCATTATTGAGAAAAATGCGGGCGCTGGTGTCGGCTCGTCAGATCAAGACTATATAGACGCAGGCGCGGAAATCCTTGAAACCGCGGCCGACGTATTTGCCAGAGCTGACATGATTGTTAAAGTGAAAGAACCGCAAGCTGCTGAGCGTAAAATGCTACGCGAAGGGCAAATCCTATTTACCTATCTCCACTTGGCCCCTGATCCCGAACAGACGAAAGACCTCATCGACAGTGGCGCAGTCTGCATCGCGTACGAAACGGTCACTGACGAACACGGAGGCCTGCCTCTCTTGGCGCCCATGTCACAGGTCGCTGGGCGCATGTCCATTCAGGCTGGAGCCCATTGTCTGGAGAAAGCTCAAGGGGGGTCGGGCGTCTTGTTAGCCGGAGTGCCCGGTGTTCTGCCTGCGAAGGTCGTTATCATTGGTGGCGGCGTTGTTGGTGAAAACGCAGCTTATATGGCCGTTGGCATGGGTGCTGATGTCACCATACTCGATCGCAATGTTGATACGATGCGCTCTCTTGTCGTTCGCTTTGGGCAATCCATTAAAACCGAATATTCCACCGCTCTTGCGGTTGAGCAGGAAGTACTCGCTGCTGATCTTGTTATTGGAGCTGTCTTGGTGCCGGGTGCCGAAGCCCCTAAGATTGTCAGCCGCGACCTGATCTCGCGGATGAAGCCGGGTTCCGTGCTGGTGGACGTCGCCATTGATCAAGGGGGATGTTTTGAAACCTCAAAAGCGACAACCCACGCGGAACCGACTTATATGGTCGATGGCATCGTCCACTACTGCGTTGCCAATATGCCGGGCGGAGTCGCAAAAACGTCGACATATGCGCTCAATAATGTCACTTTACCGTTCACTTTGGCGCTCGCTGACAAGGGTTATAGACAAGCCTTAAATGACGACCAACACCTTCTCAATGGCCTGAATGTCCATAAGGGGGATGTTACTTATCAAGCCGTTGCGGAAGACTTGGGTTATGCTTACGTCGACCCTAAAACAGCAATAAATTCTTAGTTCGGCCCATTCGGGTCTATTTAAACAGGTAGGGAAACTAAAAATATGAAAATGACAACCGAAGAAGCTTTTGTAAAAGTACTGCAAATGCATGGTATCGAGCATGGGTTCGGTATCATTGGCTCGGCATTTATGCCCATTTCAGATCTGTTCCCAAAAGCAGGTATCAAATTCTGGGACGTCGCACATGAAACAAATGGCGGCTTAATTTGCGACGGATATACCCGCGCCACCGGCAAAATGGCCATGGCAATTGCTCAAAACGGCCCTGGGATCACAGGCTTTGTGACCCCCATCAAAACAGCATACTGGAACCATACGCCCATGTTGCTGGTGACGCCGCAAGCCGCCAACAAAACAATCGGCCAGGGCGGCTTCCAGGAAGTTGAGCAAATGGCTTTGTTTAAGGATATGGTCTGCTATCAGGAAGAAGTTCGCGATCCGTCACGGATGGCTGAAGTTCTGAACCGGGTTATCGAAAAAGCCATCCGGGGTTCAGCACCTGCGCAAATCAATGTCCCACGCGATTTCTGGACACAGGTCATTGATATTGAATTGCCACAGATTGTTCGCCTGGAGCGTCCAGCCGGTGGAGCAGACGCAATTAAGGAAGCCGCAGAGCTTCTTTCTAACGCCAAATTCCCAGTCATTCTTTCTGGCGCTGGTGTTGTTATTGGCGGAGCGATCCCGGATTGCGTTGCTTTGGCTGAGCGTTTGGACGCACCGGTGTGCAGCGGTTATCAGCACAACGACAGCTTCCCGGGTTCACACCCGCTGGCAGCCGGACCGTTGGGCTACAATGGTTCCAAAGCCGGTATGGAACTGATCAAACAGGCTGACGTGGTTCTTGCCCTTGGCACCCGCCTGAACCCGTTCTCAACCCTGCCCGGCTATGGTATCGACTACTGGCCACAGGATGCCAGCATCATTCAGGTTGATATGAATTCGGACCGCATTGGCTTGACGAAAAAAGTGACCGTTGGCATTTGCGGTGATGCGAAAATGGTTGCCCAACAGCTGCTTGCGCAGTTATCCCCGACCGCGGGTGATACGGATCGCGACGCCCGCAAGGCAACGATCCACCAAACAAAGTCCGCCTGGTTGCAGGAACTCTCGAGCATGGATCATGAAGATGACGATCCCGGCACGACTTGGAACGCTGATGCACGTGTGCGCGATGCCGAGCGCATGTCTCCGCGCAAAGCGTGGCGTGCTATTCAAGCTGGCATGCCAAAAGACGCGATTATTTCCAGTGACATTGGCAACAACTGCGCCATTGGCAACGCCTACCCTACGTTTGAGCAGGGCCGGAAATATTTGGCACCGGGCTTGTTTGGCCCGTGCGGTTATGGTTTCCCGTCGATCATTGGCGCAAAGATTGGCTGCCCTGATACGCCGGTTATTGGTTTCGCCGGTGATGGAGCGTTTGGCATTTCCATGAACGAAATGTCATCGATTGGTCGCGACGACTGGCCAGCGATTACCATGGTGATTTTCCGCAATTATCAGTGGGGCGCAGAAAAGAGAAACTCCATCCTTTGGTATGCTGATAACTTTGTCGGCACAGAACTTGATCCGCACCTAAGCTATGCAAAAGTAGCGGAAGGCTGTGGCCTCAAAGGGGTGACGGTCACCACGCAGGAAGAGCTGACCGAAACGCTGCGGACCGCATGCAAGGCCCAGGATGACGGTGTTACAACGTTTATCGAAGTCATTCTAAATCAAGAACTGGGTGAGCCGTTCCGACGCGATGCCATGAAAGCACCGGTTGCTGTCGCGGGCATTGATCCTAACGACATGCGCCCACAATCCGGGGCATAAAAAAAATCATTTCCCTAACATCAGGGCTGGGGGACACTGTCTTCCAGCCCTTTTTTTTGTAACTCGAGGCCAGAAACGTGTTAAGCCAGAAACCCTACCAAATACCACCCTATTTGTTGCACAAGTGCGCCGGACAAGATGCCGTGACGACTGCCGTTGCTGGTGCAGATCATCCGGTTGCTATGGAAAGCGCGCGCCAGGCGGTTGAACACGACTTGATTTCTCCAGTTTTTGTTGGCGATCAGGCAATTATCCAATCCATCGCAGATGATATGGCTTGGGATATTTCAAAATTCCGTATTGTCCACGCGCCGGGCGAAGACAAGTCTCCGGCAGCGGCAGTCGCTCTTGCCCGCGGGAAAGAAGTTGCCGCCCTCATGAAGGGCCAGGTTCATACCGATGCCTTAATGGGTGCCGTCGTCAAACGCGAAACCGGCCTCAGGACAGGCCGACGACTTAGCCATATCTTTCATATGACAATTCCCGACCGAGACCGCGTGCTTATGATCACAGATGGCGCGGTTAATGTATCACCAAACGTTGATACCAAAATCCACATCATACAAAACTCAGTAGATCTTGCGCACGCGCTAGGCAACGAACTACCGAAAGTTGCCCTGCTATCGGGAACCGAATCCGTGATAACGGCAATGCCTTCCAGTGTCGATGCTGCGGAAGCCGTCAAACGCGCAAATAACAATGAAATTGACGGCGCGATTGTCGATGGTCCGTTTGCGTTCGATAACGCCATATCACCAGAAGCTGCCCAATTGAAAGGTGTTGATAGCCCGGTTGCCGGCAAGGCTGATATTCTGGTTGTCCCGAACATTGAGACTGGCAATGGTCTATTCAAAATGATGGCTTATTTTATGAGCGCGACAGCGGCTGGAATTGTCATGGGTGCACAGGTCCCGATTATGCTGACATCGCGCGCCGATCCGCCAGAAGCCCGCGTCGCATCTGCTGCTCTGGCTGCACTTGTTGCCAATCAAAGTGAAAAAAGCTAAGAGACTCTTCTATCGCGCCAAAACGGTAATGAGAAAAATCGCGCTTGTTCATAAAATACATACCTACTAGTATGTATTTTATGAACGTATTATCCTCGTCAGGTAAAGATGCCCGCAGTCAACTGATCGGTGCCGCCAAGTCCTTGCTTTGGGAAGTTGGCTACGAAAGTATGAGCCCGCGAAAAGTATTGCAACGGAGTGGCGCTGGCCATGGCAGCCTGTATCATCACTTTTCCGGCAAGGAAGATTTAGCGGTCGCTGCTCTTCAAGAGATTGAAGACGAACTGATCGCAAGTTTCGACGCACTCCTGCGTCCCGACGTCCCGCCTCTCGAGCGCGTGCGCCGGTTTTTGAAGAAGAAGCGCGACGGAGAGAAAGGCTGCCAGCTTGGCGGTTTAACAAATGAGGCATCTGTATCCACGTCGCCATTAAAAGACCCCATCGCCCGTTATTTCGCCCATGCCGAAACCGTCCTGACGCACACAATTCGCGAAGCAAAAGCCCTCGGGGAAGTGCGAACCGACGTCAAACCCAGGAACCTTGCTTGTTGTTTGTTGGCGACTGTACAAGGTGGCTACGTCTTAAGCCGCGCCCACGGTGATAGCACATATTCAAAGCGTGCATGCGACGGCGCCATATCTTTGCTGAATTCTGCCACTCCTTAACTTAACTCCACACCACTGAAGGAAGATCTATGAAACTCTTATACTCACCCACATCACCTTATGCGCGCAAAGTGCGCGCCGTTATCATCGAAAAGGGTCTGGAGGACTCTGTGGAACTCGTTTCCCTTGCCCCGTCGGAACTTCCCAAAGAACTGCTGGCTGCAAATTCGCTGGCCAGAATACCAACGCTGGTTAAAAATGACGGGTCACCGCTCGTTGATAGTCCGGTTATTTGTGAGTATCTGGATTCTCTTGGGGATGATGCTGGTGCACTTTCTGGAACGGGCGATAATGTTTGGGATGTTAAACACCTGCATGCCTTTGCTGATGGCATCATCGATACCATTTTTTCAATTGCCATGGAACGTCGGCGCGATGTGAGTGAACAATCCCCCGGCTATATTCAAGGGCAGCTGACACGAATTTCCCGTGGCATTAGCACGCTCAACGCTCAAGTCGACAGCTTCGCTGAGACGCCAACTCTCGGCGAGATCGCTGTCGCCTGTTGCCTTGGTTATATGGATATCCGCACACAAAACGATCTTGATTGGCGCAAAGATAACCCGGCATTAGCCAACTGGTTCCTCGAAATTTCCAAACGTCCGTCTATTGCGACGACAGTTCCAGAATAAGAAGCCCATTAGGCGTCGAGTAACGATTCCCCCGGTTTAATTCGAGAAAAATCAACCGGCTGTGTTGCCAACGAAAGCTCTCCGTTATCCAACGACACTTGCGTATAACGGGAGTTTTCGACGTCGCGTGTTTCCGGGAAATCTTCGCGGAAATGTGCACCGCGGGAATCTTCTCTGGCAATCGCTGCTTCGATAACGACCTTACTGATCAGCATCTGGCTCTCCATATTCAGCCAATCGTGCCAACTCAGGTTATAAGCTTTTGTCGTGTCGGGCAGGCCTGTCCGCATGAGTTCCGAATGCAAGTCATCAACAACTCCTTTGGCCCGGGCCAAACTGTCCGCGTCCCGCAAAATCCCGGCATCTTCCCACATCACATCATAGAGTTTTTCGCGAATATCAGGCATGTGACCACCTTCCACTTTAAATGGATACAGCGTTGCATTGATGGCGGCGTTGGTGGCATCGATATCCGGTTCACGGAAGACACCTTCTTTCGGCACCCAACCGGCGAGGGCATCTCCTGCAATTCCACCAAAGACGGTGGAGTTCGCAACGCCGTTGCCGCCCAAACGGTTCGCACCGTGGACACCGCCGGTATCTTCACCGGCGGCGAAAAGCCCGGGTAGCTCAGTCTGACAATCGGTGTCGAACTCAACGCCGCCCATCATATAATGCGCGGTCGGCACCACTTCGACATCACCACCAACCAAATCAAACCCGCAATCGTGGCATCGCTGCACCATACCTTTAAAGCGCGTTCGCACTTCCTTTGGGTCGAGGTGTTTCATTGTAATATAGAGCCCTCCGTTAGGGCCGACATTGCCATCGCGCATTTCTGAATACATGGCGCGACTAACGATATCGCGGGTCGCGCGTTCAGCGCGGTCATCATAACGGCTCATGAACCGTTCTTTATCACCGCCCAGTAAATAACCGCCATAGCCCCGAAGGCCTTCTTCGATAATGGTACCGGTAATTCGGGTCCCCGGTCCTGCGATCAGGCCCGTCGGGTGAAACTGAACCATTTCCATGTCACGGAGCGGCAATCCAGCGCGCAGGGCCATGGCCATGCCATCGCAAGATTTATCGCCCGATGGTGTATGGTATTTGTACATGGTTGGGCCGCCACCGGTTGCCAACAGGACGGCTTTCGCCTGCACCAATCGGAACGTCCCTGTCCGCATATCCATCATCAAAACGCCAGAAATGCCTTCGCCATCTTTCGACTTTATCAATTCGACGGCGCGGTGATCTTCGAGCCGGTTTATGCCCCGCTTCCAGACCTGCTCTGACAGGCGGTTGATAATCTCGATTCCAGTCAAATCACCTTTATGTACCGTTCGATCGAACGTCTGCCCAGCGAAGGCCTTTTGATGCAAGGTACCATCCGGGTTTCGGTCAAAGAAGCAGCCAAGCTCATTTTCCAGTTCCCGGATGCGGCGCGGGGCTTCGTTTACCAGCGTCCAGGCAAGGTCCTGATTGTTCAGCCATTTGCCGCCTTCAATGGTATCCATAAAGTGGCGTTCAATGGAATCTTCAACGGCCATTGCGGCGTTGTATCCGCCTTGCACCATCCGCGTACAACCACATTTGCCAAGTAACCCTTTCACCGCAATGGTAATGTCCAGATCCGGAGCGCCGATCGATGCATGCAAGGCCGCAAAGAGACCTGCCCCACCGGCACCCAGTATTAAAATATCTGTCTGACTTTGTTCAAATTCCATACTCATTTTACTTCCCTACAAAATCAAGGTGATGCCGGACACCAATATTAAACCCAGGATAAGCTGGCGAAATCTTTTGTCATCGAGCCGTCGATACAGAATAAGGCCCAGCCAGGTTCCAACAATAATCGCTGGCAAAGCCCACAGCAGCCGAACCAGCGTCTCCGTATTGACCATCCCCTGCCATGCAAGCCAGGCGAAGGTAACCAGATGCATAATCAGACAAAACGGTTGGTAAACGCCTCTTTGTCGTGCCTTTGGCCAGTCGCGCAAGCCGGCCCACAATGTGGGGGTAACACCACTCAAGCCAGCGAATCCTCCCAACACACCGCCGGTGAAACCGACCGCACCATCAGCGATTTTACCGCCTGCGGTGATTTTCAGGCCATTGGGCGTGACAAAAATAAAAAGAATATAAACAATCAAAAACCACCCCACCCCCATACGGAACGGTGCCGGGGCCGTATGGGCCAGGAACCAGGCACCTAAGGGAACGCCGATCACGCCCATAATGGCGAACACGGGTAAACAGGAAAAATCCAGTTCCTTGCGCAATCGTATCAATGGCAAGGTGTGCATGGCAAAACCACACGCCACAATCAAAGGCACGGCATCGACCGGGTCCATGAATTGAAACCAGATCGCGCCCAGAACCAATGCATCGCCAAAACCGGCAGCGGCAACGACAAAGGATGCGAGAAACGCACCTAGGGGCACAATCAGTTCAATTGGCATTAAGAAGGAATCCCAAACCCACACACAGGCTAATACCTGCGGATGCGGCGACCAGTGTTTTCTGCCACGCGCGCCAATCCAGGAACTCAAGCGCCAGGAGACGAAGACCACCCGTTAAATGTGCAGCCAGAAATACAACCAATCCGGTTTCCAGGGACTTCAACAATGGCGTGTTCGACCATGAGATGAAATCAGAGAACCGCGTACTTTCTTCCAATGCCAAGCCCAGCACATACAAGTGAAGAGGCAAGAAGGCTGCCAGTGCCAGCCCGGAAATACGATGTATAATGAACGCCCAATAGGTCGCGTGATTTCGGTGTGCATGAGACATCAGGCGGCCCCCAACGCGTATAAACCGAAGGCCGCCCGCACCCCCAGCGCAAAAATAATTAAGGCAAAAACACAAACCAGAAGCTCAACCCGCTTGACCGGAATTGCAGTCAATTCCCTTAGAATGGTTTTCAGCCCAATCGGTGCGTGGATGGCGACGGACACGACAAAGATCAAATAAAATGCCAACCAGAGTTTATTGCCACCGACGCGTGAAATAATTTCCTCTGCACTCAATCCCCCCTGAACCGCCATAATCATGGTTGCCAGATGCACAACAACACAGAGCGCGAGAACCATGGCGCTGATGCGTTGTGCCAGCCAGAGATAAGTTTCTGTGCGGAGAGACGCGACGCTCACGAGAGCTCTCCTTTGAGCACGGCTTTCATGGATTCCCGTTTTAGTCCTGCAATTGCACCCGTTGGGTTGAGTGCCTTCGGACAACGTTCGACACACCCTTGTTGCGAATGACATCCCAAACACCCGTCATCTCCAGAAATAGCAGCCAGCCGTGGCAACCGGGCAACATCCCGTTCATCATTAATCAACGTCCAGGAACGGTTCATGGCCGCTGGCCCCAGATAATCTTTATTCCAGTCAACGACATCGCAGGTCGAATAACAAATCCCGCAGCCGATGCATTCAATTCCAGCACTGGCTTCTTTGCGCTTGGGGTCAGAAGGTGATACAGCGGCAAGGGCTTCATCACGGGTTTTGTCGCCAACAAAAGAACCCAGCGCCTTCTCCCATTTGTTAAAAAAGACCTCCATGTCGACAACCAGATCCTTGACAACCGGTAGGTTGCGTAACGGGTTTAACGTGAGAGTCCCATTTTCTGCAACACGCGACACATGTGTGCGACAGGTCCAACGGGCTTTGCCGTTAACGGTCATCGCGCAGGAACCGCAAACCCCGACCCGGCAGGCAAATCGGTAACTTAAAGTCGGGTCGACTTCTCGTTGAATATAGGTAACCACATCAAGAACTGTTTGGCTTTCGAGGCGCGGCACGTGGTAAGTCTGGTAAGCACCGTCTTCACCGCCTCGCCAAATTGATACCGCAATTTGATCTGCTTCCATCATTCGTCCGCCGTTCTGTTTTCAGTAAATTCAAGTATGACATTCGACGTCTGCGGACCACAAACCCACAAGGATTTACCGCGTCGCTGATATGCCAATCGTTGATGCTTTATAAGGGTTTCTGTAGCTTCGATATCGCTAACGCCGATACCATACCCCACAAAGCGGGGGTCACGGTGCGGGCCAATGTCTGCCCCTAAAAATCGTTCTGATAGACCAGCGCGGTTTGTAACGCTCAATACCGAAGATCCGGCTTCCACTGTCAGACTTTCATCCATTCTGGTGACGCTTGATCGGCCAATTAGCCCCTCAAAAAACGGTTGTAGCCGCAAAGGCTCGTCAGCGACCATCATGACCTCCGCTATCCCCACCGCCGTGTTAGCGTGCTTTTGAAATTGTGGTTTGTAGAAATATTTCGCTTCATGCTGGTGATCGCAGGTAAAAAACACAGCCCACGGCAGATCGGGATGGTTGGCGATGGTAAGTTTAAAGCCTACCGTAACTTCTGTGCCGTCGGGTTGCCCTGCCAATCTGGAAAATTCAAATGGTGCCCAAACTGTTAATCCATTCGCTTCAAAATGGGCCCGGTCCGCTTCCCAACCGCTGCTTTTGAGCGCCAGCATTGAGAAGCCTTCGCTGACCTTCAAATAATCCTGATTGTAGGCCCCAAAACTAAAATTCTGACCTGTCGCAGCCGGCACGTCACCTGGCTGTGTAACGGAGAGCAACTCGATAAAATTGCCATCGAGTTGCGCCAGTTGATTACCCGTACCAAACGGATGTTGAGCACGCGGCGTAAGGGTAAAACCCAACCGCTCATAACTCGATGCAAGCGCATCCAAATCACGCGCAGATATGACAACATGATCGATACCACGGTTCATCTTCTATTTATCTCCAAAGATATAAATGGGGCTGGACCAGATCAGATGACCATCTTCCTGCGTGATACATACATATAGCGCATTATCCCGGCCCTCGGCCATTTTTATGGGTCTTTCTAACGTCAAAGTATGGCATTCATTTTGGTCTGGCATTCTAAAAACGCGAACGCGACGATTTATACCACCGTTCTCAAAAACCAAATCTTCCCGACCAATATCTTTGATCGCGATATTTTCCTGAATGAGGTCCGTGTGAATTTTCAACGATCCAGCGTTGGCATCACTTAAAACCGCATCGAAACCGCCAAAGCCTCCTGTGGTTATGGCACCCCACTCAAGGCGCTTGTCAGATTTTTGATCAAAGTTTTTATCAACATTATAGCGATTGATTGGCGTTACTTGTTCGAACGCATTGCCATTGAGCTCGGCATATCCGTCCCAATGGGTTTCGCGTCCCCGGCCGCGATATTCGGAACCTTCCCAAACGATACGGATGCGTCGCCCCAGGTCTTTCTGCTCAAAAGGCCGGTAGGTTTCCAGTGTTTCCAGACCGTTGCGAATTTCGACTCGTTCGATGGATGCCGAACCCGCAATATCAACTTTTAGATTTACGATCTGATCGTTGCTCTTGAGAATATCGCCCATCATGGCATCCCGTGTCATATCCGATGAACACGGCCCAAGATTTGGATCTTCTGCAAAACGTTCCGCATCGTTGGTAAATGTCGCACGCACATCAAGCACCATCCGGCACCCGGTTGTCCCGTAGTGATGGCGCTTGCGTAAACTTTCGATCAATCCAGCGCGTGTGAACTCAGACGCTAACATGCAGGTCAAACCACCATAAGAACCGAAGCTTGTCGCACCGGGGTGGCTGGCACCCGGACGGCCTTTGTGTCCATCCGAATTGGAGACAATACCGACCCGATACCCTTGCTCGAACGCATCATGAATAAGCCATTCAAAAGTTCCCCAAGCAGAATGAACTTCGACGGCACGTTCAACCTTGTCATCATGGGCCATTTTAATATCGGCATAGCGACCACCGATATGGGCGAAGACAACACAGTCTTCACCTTTCAGATCTTCAAACAGTTCAGCGGCCGTATGAGAGTCCGTCTCTTCATCTGATAAGTCATCCACCAGCGCATGGGATGATCGATGGATTTGCCGCCCTTCTTCCATAAAGAGCACATTTCGGTCGCCACCCATCCCGGTATTACCCGACCATTCGTAACCGGGGAAAGCGATGAACTTTCCATCTTCGTTGAACTCAGCCGTCAGCTCATTGAGATGCGCCCAAAATTCTTTTGTGATCTGAAAATCATTTCCCTGATGACCAACGGCGTCCAAAAACGCGTTATCACGAGCAAAATTGTGAAAATCCCGAGCCGAATTGGTGCCGATGGTTTCTTCGGACTGTCCGTGCAAATCCCCCCAATAGGGCAGCAAGTCTGCAGATCCGACGCTACGAAGCGGGTTTGAGCGGGCAAGAAGTTTGCCTCCGTCCCACATTTCAATGGTCACGTCTCCCGGTTCGATTGCCTTTAAGCCATCTACAACAACCGATTTTTCACCGGGAGCAAAGGTGACAGTTTCTGGTAAACCTTCAATCGGTTTACTGGATTTCAAACGCACCGTTTTATCACACTGATCAGACGGGTTCCCCCACTTGTCTTCGCCTTTCATCGATAACCGAAACGGCTCGCCGACAATACGGCATGTGGGCATAATCGCTTTCCAGAGCACCGCTGGACCCGGGATCAATTTAATGATTGGTTGCTCTGGCAATTCCACATAGTTGTAGGTCGCGATAGCGTCGATCAACAAACGAAACTCGAACGTATCTTCGCAAAAGGTCTGCATGCGAATTCCGGGGCCACCGCCACGCCGGTCCCCCAGCCTGATTTTAATCTGGTCGCCTTTGCGCAAAAACCCGCGCACGACCTTAATATAGATCGTCTTGTCCCAAGGTCGGATGTTTCGTTTTCCATCAAATTCGATATGCAGGATGGCACCGTTCGAGGCTTCGGCAGAGACATAATTGGCTGCTGCCGGATCGGTGACCTGCGGCTTGCCCATGTCACTTGCGAACCGATGCACCAGCTTTATGGACCCCGTGTCATCAATGCCGAACTTGCCGGCAGTGTAGGTCACCGTGAACTCCTGATAGGAACCCGCTTCAAATGCGCCTTCAGGATAGACCGTGGCGGAGCCCATTTCATGGGGCAAATATTGGGAGTGCGGCATGATAGAATCCTTAGGAACTATGCGGGCGAATTTCCAGTCGCCGCGCATTTGGAGGAATAAAAACAAGCTGATAACTGACCGGCACTTCGCGGAAACCATAACCCAGGATGTGACAGACCAAACCGGTTGTTTGTTTTGGCAAGTTGAGAGCCTTCGAAATATCATCTGCGAACAATTCTGCGCCAACCTGTTCTTCAATACGCGCGGTGGGTGCAGAAAACTTTTCACGAAGCAATGCCCGTATATTGGTGTTATCAAGCGCCGTTTTTTCAATCTTCAATAAGTCCTGGAAACGCTGTGCTTCAAGATACAGCCGTCCCAAACACAGGAATTCACCGTTCACATCAATCTCTCGTTCAATGCAAATGAAGTCGTCATCAACGCCCAGAAAATCTGACCAGTTTCCAGACTGCGACGTACGCTCGATCAACCTTACTTTACTAAAAACAGGCAGAAGTGAATTACCATCATCGCCACGAAAGCGAAAATGCCACAAGTCATGCAACTGGTCGGTTTGATCCGCAATAAACGTTCCACTGCCGTGACGCCGCACGATCACACCTTGAGCAACCAGTCGTCCCAATGCTTTTTGAATGGTCCCAAGACTAGCGGGCAATGCGGCGGCCAGGTCATGCTCGCCCGGAAGTTGTTCGCCGGGCAACAAGTCACCAGCATCAATCGCGCCGACAATGCCATCAGACAGCAAAATATATTTAGGCACGCGGGACACACCACGGTGACTATTGCCTAGCATTTTTTCTGCAAGACCCGACAAGTTCATGATTTTCTCCCCAGCAGAAAACGTATCAAAATCACGCCTTACGCACAAGTCCTATATAGCTCTATAGATTTGTCTTAACATGTTTCAGTTGTTATGTTGTCTGCTGACAATCCCCATAACTTGTGAGGGTCAGGTGATATTTGGTTTGGAATTTTTTATGCTGATGGACGCCTTCTCCTCCTTTCTAACAGGGAACGCACCGATAAGAGCGGCATTTCGGCGTTGGGTCGCCCAGACAAACTCTCGTAGAGTATTCCCCATTCACAACGTCTTTAACCGCTGCAATTTGACTGGGCGAGCGACTTTTTAATGGCACCCCTTGGACCATCCGTTGCAATTCGAGCTGGCATTCGCGAAGGCATGATTATGCCATTTTGGATGGTCTTTGGCTCAATGATCGGGTTTGGCTCCATGGCCAGGGATTCTGGATTTAGTCTCGCCATAGCGCTAGGATCTTCGATCGGGATTTGGGGGCTGCCGGGCCAGGTTGCCATGGTTGAACTTTATGCTGTTGGCTTGCCTATTCTTGCCATCGTCGTCGCCAGCTCTATGGCAAATATGCGGTTTATGCCCATGTGCGTGGTGATCATTCCTCATTTTCGGGGCAACTCCACGGCCATACGATGGCGTTATGTATTGGCGCAAATGTTATCCATCAACATCTGGACCGTATTCATGCGATGCGGCCCCGGCCTTGCGGTGGAAGACCGCCTGCCGTTCTATCTAGCCGTTTCGATAACATGTTTGATCGGTGGTGCGCTGGGGACGACGATTGGCTATGTCGCGTCGGGCGTTTTACCGCTCTATATCACGGTCAGCCTGGTTTTCTTAAATCCGGCCTATTTCGTTTTTGTCTTTTCCTCTGTCCGCTATCGAAATTGTATTATTGCCGTCGTCCTGGGGGCCCTTACAGGCCCCCTGCTCTACCAGATCACGCCTGACTGGAGTGTACCCATCACAGGGCTTATTGCGGGAACGGCTGCTTATTACTTTGATACGTGGCTTGGGGCACGGACATGACGTTTTCGGACCCATGGGTAGTTTTAGCACTTTGTATTGCCGGCACGTTTGTCTGGCGGGCCTTTGGGGTTGCTGTCGCCAGTCGAATTGATATCTCCGGAGCCCTCTTTCAATGGTTTAACTGTGTGGCATATGCCATGCTGGCAGGGCTAATCACTCGCGTAATTCTGATCCCATCGGGAACTTTGGCGGAAACACCGGACTTGGACAGGATTGGCGCCATGGTAATCGGGTTGATCGTCTTTTTTATGGCGCGCCGCAATATATTTGCAGGTACCGGCGTTGCATTTATAGTATTTCTGAGCTTGAGCGCCGCCAGATATTTTAGTGTTTTATAACGTGCATACATAACCAACAAGAAACAGACGATACGCCGCATGGCCCAAACAATAACTTTTGATATGTATGTTCGCACCGACGGCCGCTGGCAACAACAAGCCCGGTTTATCGAACTGGAACGCGACGAGGCTCTGGAAACGGCACAAAAGCTGGATGAAGACCCCGATATAAACGGCGTACGGATCATCCGAGTGACGTCCTTCGGAACGAACCGGGCCCCATTGGAAACATTGGAGTGGATATCACCGTCTCTCAACAAAAATGCCGCGCCGAGCCAGGTGCAAAAACGCCTGCAGGCATCCGAGCAAGAGAAAAAAAGCCAGGAAATCGACGCCAAGAAACACGCGATTCAAGCTGGTCATCCAGATGCCATTCCCCCTGAAACCAATTCAAACACCGCCGCCAAAACCACCCCAAAACGCCCGGTCCGGCGCAAATCGAAGCCGCCACCTGCGGCGACCGGGCCCGTCTGGATTAAAATCTTTGGTATCGTCGCCCTTTCCACACTTCTCGCCATCGGCATGTTTGCGCCAGCAACATTTATTCTGAAACGTTTTAATCAAGCTGGATACATTGCTTCGCCATTGGTTCAGGAAATTGCCGCATTGATACTTTGCGCTTTGGTGTTCCTGCTCCTGGTCGGCATAAGTTTGCGGCTATTTATCACGGCTGAAGATCAGCGCGTCTTAGCTGGACGCCCTCAACCGGCAAAAAAGGCGAGGCGCGGACATCGGCCTCAACGTGAACCCGTATCCGCACCACAAGAGAACGATGGTGCGCCGAACCTTTCGGAACCCAATGAAACCACTCAAGCTGCGCCTTTCTCTCCTCAGATTGATTCGAACAGCACCCTGTCAGAACCCGAAAAAGAAAACGACCTCATTGATCGTCCGGCACGCCCCCAACCCATCCAATCGAGCTTGGACGAGCAATATCGACTGTCCATGCTGAGATTCCTGGAAGGCAGCTTAAGCGAGCTTGCCGACATATTGACGACACTGGATCAATACAGCCGATTTGGCATCAATCTTTTTCTGGGTGGCGCCGGAGATCAGTTTAGCTCAATCAACGGATTGGGTGGTATTCAACGGTTTATTCTCATCAAGGAAACCATCAGTGCGCTAGGAACTCAGGCGGATATGGTTGATGTCTTTTGTGAAAAATTTGACGCCTATGATAAAGATCCTAAGTACCACTTTATGACCGAGGCGGGACGGCGCATCCTCGACAAATATCTGGCCGAAGACCCCAATTGCTTCGCAGAGCTGCCGGATTTAATTCGTCGCTGGCGCCGTTCAAACTCTGCAACCGCACAAGCGCAGGGCATCATCGTTATCATGTTCACCGATTTGGTCGGCTCAACGCAAATGACCCATGACCACGGAGATCTAGGCGCGCAGGAAGTGGTTCGCGCCCACAATGCAATTGTCCGAAATGCTTTGGCGCAATACCATGGCGAAGAAGTTAAACATACCGGTGACGGGATTATGGCGAGCTTTGCGAACGCGCCAAATTCTGTTCGCGCGAC
Source organism: Rhodospirillales bacterium (assembly GCA_048262655.1). Classification (GTDB taxonomy): domain Bacteria; phylum Pseudomonadota; class Alphaproteobacteria; order Rhodospirillales; family Casp-alpha2; genus JABMNT01. Next base: position 567,070 of record JBLXEY010000001.1, read on the forward strand.
AATTGAAATTCAGCGCGAGATCGAAAAACACAATGCGGCCAATCCGAATTTGCCTGTTCGTGTGCGCATTGGATTGAACGCCGGTGATGCGGTCCGGGAAGAAGATGACTTTTTTGGGCAAACGGTCCAGCTAGCCGCGCGGATTTGCGATAAGGCTGATGAACAAGAAATCTATATCACACCCTCCGTTCACAGCTTGTGCGCGGACCATGCGTTCGAATTCATGCTCGCCGGGGAGTATGAACTGAAAGGCATTGATGAACCGGTGCAGGCCTATGCCGTCCGTTGGCGGGAAGACGCCTCTTAATCGTCGCAAGACAGGTCTATATAAAAGGCTTCAACGCCGCATACACAGGGTCCGGCCGTTCCAGCATCATCATGTGACCACACCTTTTAATAACCACTTCCGTTACCGACGCTATCGCATGCACCAATGGGGCCGCTTTCTTCACCGGCGTCATTTTATCGTCTTGGCCCAGCACGAAAAGGGTCTCACACAATACGGCAGCAGCCGCATCTGGCGCGTCCTTGTATGCGTTACACGCCGCCAAGTCCGAATATAACACATCAGGTTTGGCCATATTCAACAGCGTCTGGCTGGCGCCTTTTACCCATAGGCCCGGGTGGGGATGCCCGCCTACCTGCGCATCATCACCGACGCCCCAATAAACAATGAGCTCGGAAGCGATGGGCAAATTCTGTTGTGCGGCAACCAATAAATCAGGATGTACAGGCATCGTCTCCGCGACCCCCATCAGACATAGCTTATCCAAACGTTCTGGATAGTGCCCCGCACATTCCAGGGCGATAAGCGCCCCCATGGAATGCCCAACCAGAGTGGCTGTTTTTAGCTCGAGCGCATCCATGAATAGCGTAATCCAGGCTGCCATCTCTGAGATCGAAGCCAATGCAGCCCCGTCTGACCTTCCGTGCCCTGGCATGTCCACCGCATAAACCTGGCGCCCCCAGTAAGCAACATTGCGCGATTGCAATTGCCAAACCGTCCGATCCATACCCGCACCGTGGATAAAAATAACAGCCGGTTCCTGCTTATCAATCGGGCGGCTACCCGTCGCTGCGTGGGCGCGCAAACCATCAACAATTACGTCCATCGACTTAACCCTTCTGCGACGCGCGAAGCGCTTGTTTCAGATCAAGAATAATATCATCAGGATCTTCAAGACCAACAGACAATCGGACCATACCTTCACCGATCCCCGCTGCAGCTAAGTCTTCATTGCTCATTTGCTGATGAGTTGTACTAGCCGGATGAATAACCAGTGTTTTCGCATCTCCCACATTGGCTAAATGAGAGGCCAGAGAAACACTTTCTATAAAGCGGCGCCCCGCATCTCGTCCACCTTTCACGCCAAAACTTAAAATGGAGCCAGCCCCTTTTGGCAAGAGCTGCTGGGCAAGTTCAAAATCTGGGTGGCTCTTAAGGCTGGGGTAATTCACCCAGTCAACTTCATCAGTGGATGCCAAAAATTCAACAACTGCTTCCGCGTTAGAAACATGTTTTTGAATTCGTAGCGGCAAAGTTTCGATGCCTTGTAAAATATACATCGCATTGCCCGGACTGAGGCAGGCGCCAAAATCTTTAAGCCCTTCCGCTCGCGCGCGCATGATAAACGCTTGCGGGCCAAATTCATCAGCAAAGTTCAGTCCATGATAACCGGCGTAGGGTTCCGTCAACGTCGAAAACTTTCCACTTTTTTCCCAATCAAAATGCCCACTGTCAACAATGGCACCGGCAATTGCCAAGCCATGCCCCCCCATAAACTTGGTCAGGGAGTGCATAATAATATCCACCCCATGATCAAACGGTTTCATGAGATACGGCGTCGTAAACGTCGAATCGATCATAAATGGAATCCCCGCGTCATGGGCAATATCGGCAATTTTTGGTAGATCCATCACCTCGATCCCTGGATTACCTAGGGTTTCCCCGAAAACAAGGCGTGTATCATCACGAATTGCGTCACGAAATGCATCGGGGTCACGCGGGTTAACAAAGGTCGTCTCGATCCCGAAGCGCGGCAGGGTATAACTGAAAAGATTATGAGACCCCCCATAGAGCGATCCCGACGCAACGATATGCGATCCTTGGTCCATCAGTGTCGCGACAGCCAAAAAGAGAGCCGCCATTCCGCTGGCGGTCGCAACGGCACCGACCCCTCCCTCAAGGGCTGCCACCCGTTCTTCCAGCACCGCCACCGTAGGGTTGGAAAGGCGGGAATAGATATGCCCCGGCCGCTCCAAGTTATAGAGTGATGCCGCGTGATCTGTACTTTCAAATGCATAAGATGTTGTTTGGTAGATCGGCACCGCACGGGCACCTGTCGTTGGATCAGGCTGTTGCCCGGCATGCAGCGCCAACGTATCAAAGTTAGCAAATTTTGGAGTGACCATAACTGACCTCACGATGCGGGTTGCGCCCTTTACAAAGGCTCCCTCAATCTTTAGGCAAGGCTAGGCAGTCCGTCAACGCAGGAGACTTTAAATGTCAGACAAAATAACATCCGTCGCCGTCTTGGGCGCTGGCACGATGGGAACAGGTATCGCCGGTTTATGCGCAGAACGAGACTGTCGCGTGTTGCTATTGGATGTGTCGATGGAAGCTGCGGAAAAAGCCTTGGAACGCATTATATCGGGACGACCGCCAGCTCTCGATACACTTGAGAAAAAGTCCAATATCACATTGGGAACGTTGACGGATGATTTGGAAAAAATTGCTGATTATGACTGGATTTGTGAAGCTGTTATCGAGGACCTAGAGACAAAAAGAGATTTGATGTCACGGTTGGAACCGTTACGACGTGATGGATCGGTTGTGAGCACCAACACGTCAGGTATACCGCTTCGTGATATTACGGAAGGCCTTCCCGAACGGTTACGCCGAGATATCGTCGTCACCCACTTTTTTAATCCAGTCAAGATCATGCGGCTTCTTGAAATCGTTCCGGGCGCTAACACCCGGCCTGAAGTTATAGAAACACTTGCCAACTTTTGTGGTGAAAAGCTCGGAAAAGGTGTCGTACATGCAAAAGACACTGTGAATTTCATTGGTAATCGGATTGGGTGCTATTGGATGCTGTCAGGCCTGCACCACGCAGAGACAGCGCTACAGAATGGCCTCAATATGGAGACACTCGATGCCTTGATGTCTTCACCCGTTGGGTTGCCGCCGACCGGAATGTATGGACTTATTGATCTTATCGGTTTGGATATTATGGACTTTGTTGGCAAAAACCTGGCTCTTAATTTGCCAGAGGATGACGTGGGAAAGGCATTTACGACGTTCCCCAACGCAGAGCAGGCGATGCTTGAGCGCGGGCAACTGGGCCGCAAAACCGGCGGCGGGTTCTATCGCATGCAGAAACTTGATGATGGCTCAAAGAAGAAAGAAACCTATGATCTCATGTCCAGCGAATGGCGTGAGACCGTGAGCATAGAACTTGATGAGCGACACGCGTCACTTGATTCGATGCTCGGCGATGACGCGGAAGCGACGTTCGCATGGCGAACTATGGGCGGCACGCTGTGGTACGCCGCCAATTTAATTCCGGAAATATCCGATGATGTGGTCAATATCGACAGGGCGATGCGTTGGGGGTTCGCTTGGGCGAAGGGGCCGTTTGAAATGCTTGATGCGATTGGACCTGAACGGTTTATTGAAAAATTGAGAGCATCCAATCTCCCGGTAGCCAAGATGCTACAAGTTCTTGAAGATTCTGGTGCAAGCCATTTCTACCAACCAGAATCAAATACGTTTTTAGGGGCGGATGGACAGTACCATCCCATTCCTCCAGAGTAATTTAAGGGAGCAAGAGGTCTTTTTTGAACTCCCCGGAACGCGCCAGCCGTTCGATTATATGATTAATTTGGCTTAGTTTTTCAGTCAGTGGTGAGCTTCGGGCGACACCAATAGATATGTGAATATCATATACGATCTCATCACCAATCTTTATCCAGCGTTCCCAGTTCGCATTGTTTGCCAATAGATGTCTCGCAGCAAGTTCGTCCATCACCGTAAAATCAATTCTGCCTAGCCTGATCAGCCGAAACAGGGAAGCAACACTATCGACCTTTACGGTTTTGATTTCGTATTTGTAGGCATCCACTTCAAAAGCTTCACTCGGCTCATACCCCTTCATCAATCCGGCAACTAATGGCGGCGCATCGCCACCTGCCCCCAAATGAATGGGCCGCGTCCGATCTGAAGCAAAGAGGATCACGCCACGGGTTCGGTAGACAGGTCTTGAAAATTGAAAATATCTAGCGTTGGATGCACTTTTCATTGCTGGGAAGATCAGATCAAGTTGCCCGCGCTCTGCCATGCCATTTATCCGAACAGAGGGTGTAACCAACGTCGTCATCGGTAGCTTAAGCTCATCCAAAACACGACCAATAACATGTACACCCAATCCCCCGGTCATCCGCTTCCCAAGCGAGCCACTGATGTAAGGCATTAAAGAATCCCCCGCATAAAGGATCGTTTTATTCGTCTGCGCTGGTGATAGGTTTGGGTAAAATACAAACAACGCACACACCAAAGCGCGCCAAGCAGTCTTTATGGTCCGCATGTGTCATCCCTCATGACCACGCTCAAGCGCTCCTTACATTACTGGCGCTTGTAGTCGGTCATTTCTATCCCTATTTGACTGCCGTACGCATATCAATATTTACGTGCATTTAAAACATATAATACACGTAAACAGGAAGTATTGGGTAGAACAGGTATGCCTATTTTTCGCTAAGCCCACGCGTTAGATAACCGGGATTACTTATCTTAAGTTTTTTCTTTACCTCCTCGAGCAAAATTTTATGCAATTCATCCATAATCGCCCTGTCGTTATCCAGTCTGCGTGCGCGTAAGTCTGCGATTACGTCTTGTATTGCGATATGCGCATCCGCGCGTTTCCGGAAGGTTAAAGACAAGGCTCTGGCAAATGCTTCTGATATTTCATTAATCGGTCCATATCGTTGTTCACGTTCGGCAATCGCCATTGCATTTGCCACCATTAACGCCTGATATTTTTTGCTCGCTGGAATTTCTTTAAGCAACTCATCTCGCAAGACTGTCCTGGCAATATCGAGTAAATGGGTGGGTGCGGTTTGCTCTGTCATTAACCGTCCCCTGTCAGCGAGAGGATTTCATACTCCAGTTCGGGAACCAGGTACCCCGTAAGCGCCAACTCCAATGACGGTTCATCGCCAGACCAATGTCGAGCCGCTTGCTGGCACGCGATGGTAGCCCATCTCACATGCGCCATAACCTCCCAATAGTGAATTTCCGAGCGGTCAATCGAAGTGCCTGATGCTTCTTCATAGGCCAAATAAAAATCTTCGCGTGCACCCAAGCCACCCGCTTCCCGATCTGTTGCGCCAAACCGCCAGCACTTCGCCATGAACCAGCCAATGTCTTCCATTGGATTACTCCAGCCTGCAAACTCCCAATCCAGAATCCCCGTCAATTCTCCATTGTTGACCATGAGATTGCCCGTCCTGTAGTCCCGATGGCATAGGGTAATTCGGTTTTCAGCAGGGGCATTGCGCTCCAGCCATGCCAGGCCAAACTCGATCGCCAGTTGCTCCGCATTAACATCATCAAGGAACCGTCGATATTCATTGATCGACGCTGAAATAGATCCATCCGGAACTGGCCCGAGGAAACGCCGCAAACTCTCGGGCGGATCAATCCTGTGAATTCTTGCCAAATTTTGCCCCAAACTTCGAACCAGCCCCGGACTTGCAGGTTGTTTGGTAAGGACATGGCCGGCTGCAGTACCGGCCAGGCGGTGCATCACAAAAAAAGGCTGGCCCAGAACGTCTGGGTCGTTGCAAATAAAACACGGAGTCGGCACGCGGACCCCGGCGGCATTTGCAGCCTGCAGCAATGCATATTCTTCCGCACGGCCAATGCTCGCATCCAGCGTCGTCGGAGCATCTTTTCGCAGGACGAGTTCATGACGTCCCGCCCAAACACCTTTTTGCACCGTAACCACAAGGGCCCAGTTCTCCTGGATCGCACCGCCGGAAAGCTTTTCCAGTCCGGTAATCTCTACAGGGCTTTCAGCAATTTGGCACAGATAAGTTTTTAAGGCATTTTGTTGCTCAGGCGCTGTTAGCCCCATGACCAGAAATCGACCCCCTGTTTCTGAAAACCACGTGCCAAAATCATTTTGTGAACTTCAGATGCTCCATCCACTAATTTCGCCTGCCGCGCATATCGATACATCCACTCCAGAACTGTGTCTTTCGAATACCCCCGGGCACCGCATAATTGAATCGCCGTATCAATGGCCTGGTGAAGGGTGTCGGCCACATGTATTTTTGCCGCCGATACCTCCGCTTGCGCATATTCGCCCTGATCCAGTTTCCAGGCAGCGTTCATCACCATTAGACGCCCCATATGAATGGCCATTGCGACATCACCCTGTAACAACTGCACGCTTTCTCTTTCTGATAACCGCGTTCCAAAAGCTTCCCGGTCTTCAATATAGGCGCTGGCAATTTCCATTGCCCGTTTGGCCATCCCTAACCAACGCATACAGTGCGTAAGCCGCGCAGTCCCCAACCGGGTCTGAACGACCTTCATGCCTCGGCCAACGTCGAGCAGCCGATCTTCATCAGCAATTTCCAAACCATCGAACACGAGCTCACAATGCCCCCCGTGTTCTTCAGGCCCCATGATCCCGATCCGCCTGACAATGTGCCAACCCGGTTGATCCTTGTGAAACATAAACGTTGTAAGTTCTCGGCGCGGGTCAGCAGATGTCCTTGCAAGCAAGATAAAATGACTGGCGTCAGCGGCCCCCGTAATAAACCATTTCCGCCCCTTAATTATCCACTTATCGCCAACTTTCTCTGCCGTTGTTTTCATCATGCCGGCGGGGTCGGAACCGGCTCCTGGTTGGGGTTCTGTCATCACAATAGAGGAGCCAACATCACCACGGATGATTGGCATCAACCACTTTTCCTTTTGGCGGTCATTAGCCAATCTGTTAAGGACAAACATATTACCATCGTCGGGAGCTGCCGCATTAAAAACGACCGGCCCGAATAGCGCTCGGTTCATTTCCTCATAACAAGCCGCCATACCAACGGTATTAAATCCGCCACCACCACACTCTTCAGGCATCGCCAAGGCCCAAATTCCCGCCTCCTTCGCCTTTCCCCTCAACTCCTCCAGCACATCCTTTCGGATCGACTCGTAGTCATCGTATATGGAGGGGTCCAGTTCGATAGGGATGAGATGCTGATCAACAAACGTGCGAATACGTTCGCACATTTCACGCACGTCAGGCGGCAGAGTAAAATCCATTACATACTTCCATTCATTACAGACTACTGACCAGATGGCCCCCATCAACAGGAATAACAGCTCCGGTCATGAAACCGGAAGCATCAGAAGCCAGCAAAAGAAGCGGCCCCTCCAAATCCTGTAAATTACCGGTACGCCGCTGAGGAATACGGCCAATGATCTTTTGGCCGGCTTCTGAACGCAAAAGTTCGCGGTTCAAATCGGTCTCCACATAACCGGGTGCCAAAGCATTAACACGTATGTTATAGCGGGCCCATTCCAGCGCTAAGGCCTTTGTCATTTGTACAATACCCGCTTTTGTTACGGCGTAGGTCAAGACACCAGGCATAACGCGCTCACCGAGGATCGAGGCGATATTGATTATGGATCCACCGAGTTCTTTATCTACCAATCGCTGAGCGGTCTCTTGGCTGACCCGCCAGGCACCCTTCAAATTGGTATCAAAAACCGAATCCCAGTCCTCGTCACGTGTCCCAAGGGCAGAGTCTCTGCCTGAAATTCCAGCGTTATTGACGCACACATTTACCGTTCCAAACTTCTGCTCGATTTCGTCAAAAGCATTCACGATGCTGGTTCGATCCGTGACATCAAGACTGATAGCGATCGCCTTGCCGCCTTGCTGGGTGATACCCGAGACGACCTCCGCAACCTTGTCTGCGCGACGGGCCCCGATGGCAACTTGCGCACCTGCATCAGCAAGCGTTTCAGCAAAGTGTTTGCCCAAACCGCCTGAAGCCCCGGTAACCAAAGCTGTTTTCCCGACAAGAGAAAATGTTTTTTCAATCTGCATTAGATTTCCTTAGCGCGCTCACGGAGTACAAATTTCTGTATTTTTCCGGTCGATGTTTTTGGCAGCGGGCCAAATACAACAGACCGCGGTGTTTTAAAATGCGCCAAGTGCGCGCGGCAATAGTCTATGATTTCCTGATCTGACACATCTGCAGCTTCTGGTTTCAAATCGACAAAAGCACAGACGGTTTCTCCCCACTTTTCATCGGGTCGCGCGACCACAGCAGCTTCCATGATTTGTGGATGCTTATAAAGAACCTCTTCTACTTCCAGAGACGAGACATTTTCCCCTCCGGAAATGATGACATCCTTGGACCGATCCTTAATCTCGACGTAACCATCGGCATGTAAGACGGCGATATCACCCGTATGATACCACCCGCCCCGAAACGCTTCGGCGGTCGCTTCCGGGTTCTTTAAATATCCCTTCATTACGGTATTTCCCCGCAACATGATCTCGCCCATCGTTTTACCGTCTGCAGGCACGCTGACCATCGTATCCGGATTCATGACAGTTTGATCAAAGAGTGTCGGATACCGAACGCCTTGTCGTGACATAAGTGCTGCTTTTTCATCCAGATGCAGGCTCCCCCATTCGTCTTTCCAGGCGCAAACAGTGGACGGCCCGTATGTCTCTGTCAGGCCATACATATGTGTCACGCTGAACCCAAGTTTTTCCATAGACGCAATGATGGCACTGGGTGGCGCTGCTCCACCTGTCACGACTTCGACCGTCTGGGCAAATTTGACTTTTGCGTCGTCAGGCGCATGCACCAGCATGTTCAAAACAATCGGTGCACCACACATGTGCGTGACTTTTGCCGCCTTGATTTTTTGAAATATCTCGGCGGGGATGATATTGCGTTGGCAGACATGGGTGCCTGCAACCGCTGTCACCGCCCAGGTGAAACACCAACCATTGCAGTGGAACATCGGCAACGTCCACAAATACACCGTATGTCGATTAAGGCCGGACGTCAGGATATCACCCATGGCGTTTAGGAACGCTCCGCGGTGATGATAGACGACGCCTTTCGGGTTTCCGGTCGTCCCGGACGTATAATTCAGGGTAATAGCTTGCCATTCATCTTCAGGCATTGCCCATTGATACGCAGGATCACCTTGCGCCAACAGGGTTTCATATTCCAGTTCTCCAATCAAATCGCCGCCATTCGCTTCCTCATCATCTATATCGATCACCATAACGGGATGATCGATTTGTTTTAGGGCGTCGGAAATAATGCCTGAGAACTCCCGGTCTGTGACCAGCACTTTGGTTTCTGCATGTTTGAGGATCCCGGCGATAGACGCCGCGTCCAATCTATAATTAAGGGCGTTGAGAACAGCCCCCAGCATCGGCACCCCGTAGTGGGCCTCCAGGAGAGCCGGACAATTCGGCGACATAAAAGAAACCGTGTCGCCATAGCCAATCCCACGTTGAGACAGTGCACTGGCCAATCGCACACAACGTTCTCTAAATTGCGCATAGGAATATGTCTTTTTCCCATGGACAACGGCGACCTTGTCTGGATAAACGGAAGCAGCCCAGTCAAGATAACTGAGCGGTGTTTGCGGTTGAAAATTCGCTGGCGTCCGATCCAACCCCTGCTGAAAGATTGATGTGACCACGTTCCCTCCCTGTTTTATGGGGTACCATTGTTAAATTGGTATCCCAACAGGGATTTTGAAGAAGTCTGGCGGTTAGGCCAACCGTTTTATGACAGGACCTGCCTTAAGCGGTAAACGCCATGGCCATAGACCTGCTAACCGCATCCATGCAGACGCGATGCCATCGGCCCCGGGGCACGGGAAATTTGCCCGTTTGGCGAAATATGAATGCCACACTCAGTTTTCTCCTGCCCTCGCCATCGACCAGAGCGCGGGTCTTCACCAGCGGCGACCCGAGTTGTACACGGGAGGCATCCAATCGACGGGTATCCCTGTGCCACAAGCGGATGTACTGGTAGCTCATGGGCTTCGAAGTATGCCTTAATCTGGTTTTCTTGCCAGCCGATAAGGGGATTAACTTTGACCCGCTGATCCGCAAGCTCAAATGTTGGGAGACTTGCCCGGCCGACACTTTGGTAATGCTTGCGACCGGTGATCCACGCATCAAAACCTTCCAACGCCCGCTGCAATGGCAGAACTTTGCGAAAGTAACAACAGCGGGTCGGCTCTGACGCCCACAAAACCCCCTTTGCATCGAGGTCGCGCTCATTCGCACCTAAAGGAACAATGGTTCTCACATCCTCTAGTCCCAACGTCCCAGCAAGCTGATCCCGGTAATCCAGCGTCTCTTTAAACAACATATGAGTATCAATGAATAATACGGGCGTTTTTGGATCAATCGTTGAAATCATGTGGAGCAAGACGGCCGCATCTGCACCAAAGGAAGACACCAAGGCAATCCGCCTCTTAAATCGTTTCAGCAAAAGATCGTGAAGAAGATCGACTGTCTTAAAATCAGCATAGGTGCGCTCGAGCGCATTAATATCATCTGTCATCTGGTCCTCACATCAAATGGTGAGGTTATTATCCATACCCAATAAGCAAATTCAATATATAACTCTATTTTAATGTTATTTATTTTATTTATACATTTTAACAATGTTATTAATTAATCAAAATGTCTAACCTTGCCCCGGTCCTTCTTCACGTTGCTATTCCGACGCTTTCCATCAAGGCGACGTTTCTTTGAACCCATTGTCGGTTTGGTCGCACGCCGCTTTTTAGGTGGGACCGCTGCCTGACGAATAAGATCAACAAGCCGCTCAATGGCGTCCTTGCGGTTAAGCTCCTGCGTTCGGAACTGGTTTGCGGTAATGATAAGGTCGCCATTTTGCGCCATCCTTCGGCCGGCGAGTGTTTTTAGACGAAGGAATACGGCGTTTGGTAACGCCCGGCTTTTTCGGGCAAAGAACCGGAGTTGGACGGCGCTGGCAGTCTTATTTACTTTTTGACCACCAGCACCCGGAGAACGAATGAATTGTTCTTCAATCTCATCATCTTGGAGGACGATTGTTTCAGTGACTTCAATCATCGTTCCTGACCACTCCGCTTCGCAACTACTTCATCACGAAAGGGTTCGCAGTTTCAGTCGCCGTTGAAATCCAGACAGTTTTTGTCTGCAAGTACTCGTAGATCGCATTTTGTCCATTCTCGCGGCCCAGACCTGAGGCCTTATACCCACCAAATGGTGCCATATAGCTGACAGCACGGTAGGTATTGACCCAGATTGAGCCCGCCTGAATTCGTTTTGGAATTTCAATGGCCCGCCGAATGTCAGACGTCCAGAGGCCGGCGGCCAAACCATAGACCACATCATTTGCGATTGAGATTGCTTCTTCGTCATCATCAAAAGGAATAACGGAAAGAACGGGTCCAAAGACTTCTTCTTGGGCAATTCGCATGGCATTGTTGACGCCGGTATACACGGTTGGTTCAACGAACCAGCCATCGCCACATTCAGGCCGCTCGGCACGAGTTCCACCCAGAACACATTCAGCGCCATCTTCCTTTGCCACATCCATGTAGCTTAAGATTTTTTCAAACTGGGGTGGCGTTGTAACCGGCCCCACCTGTGTGTCGAAGGACATGGGATCACCCATTTGTGCCGTCTTCGCAAAAGCCACCAGTTTTTCAACAAACTCGTCGTGGATGGAGCGCTGTACCAGCAAGCGTGAGCCGGCGATGCAGGTTTGCCCGGTTGCTGCGAAAATGCCCGATACGGCACCTTTCACCGCATTTTCCATATGGCAATCCGCAAAAACGATATTTGGCGATTTTCCACCAAGCTCAAGGCTTACTTTTTTCAAGCCTCCGGCGGCTTTTTCATAGACCCGCGTTCCAGACTCGGTCCCACCCGTAAAGGCAACCTTGGCAACATCCTTATGTGTCACCAAAGGTTCGCCAGCTTCTTGGCCGTAACCAGTCACGACATTGAATACGCCCTTAGGAAAGCCGGCTTGTTCAACAAGCTTGGCGAACTCGATGGCCGATGCAGACGTATATTCTGAAGGTTTCACAACAACGGTATTCCCCGCTGCCAAAGCCGCAGCCAGTTTATACGACAACAGGAGCAAAGGAGAATTCCAGGGAATCACCAGAGCGATTACCCCCAGGGGTTCATGTGCCGTATAGGTAAAGTGGTCGGCTTTATCTATGGGAAGAACACCTCCTTCAATTTTGTCGGCAAGGCCACCAAAATAATAGTACCATTGGGCGGCATATTTCGTTTGCATCGACATCTCGGCAATCAACTTGCCATTGTCTTTAACTTCCAGCTCGCCCAGCCGCTGGGCATTCTCGGCCAGCAGGTCACCCAGTTTCCGCAACATATGCCCGCGCGTACTGGCGTTTGTTTTCGGCCACTCCCCAGAAGAAAATGCGCGCTTTGCCGCATTTACAGCAGCATCCACGTCTTCGGCGTTACCGCGAGGAACAAGCCCCCAGGCTTTGCCTGTATAGGGATTAGATGTCTCGATATAGTCACCTGAAACCGGATCATGGGGTTGACCATCGATATACATGTGTAATTTTTCAAGTTGTGGCATTATGCCCTCCTGCACGGTGGTTGGTATAAAATCAATAGAAGAATAGGTCGTCGTAAGGCGCCTGCCTAGCACATATCCGGGTAAGGGAAAACGCCGATCAATCTATATGGCGTCGGCACCCAAAAGGGCCCTGCGGAATCGCGTTTTTAGAAACACTCCGTCTTTTGGCGGCAAAACAAAATCCAGTTTTTCAGCCCGCACCTTGATGCAAGCAAATTGCAATCCGGGGCCTTCACGCAGCTTCGGCAAAGCAACGGCAAACGCGTCCGGGGTTTCGACACGACAGGTCTCGGCTATGCCACACCCCGCCGCGATCACCGATAAATCCGCGTTGGTCGCGGTGTGCGTGGTTTGCATTCCTGTTTCGCCATAGTGTTCGTTATCAAAAACACAAATCGAGAGGTTTTGAAGGTTTTGTCGCGCCGCTGTCGCCAAACTGCCCATCCCCATCAGCATATCGCCATCACCTGTGATGATTAATACGCGTCGGTCGGGTTGCGCTGTCGCCAGCCCGATACCAATGGCCACGGTACCGCCCATTGCCCCCCACAAAGGAAATGACAGGTCATGATCACCCGCAGATGTGATATCCCATGCCGTCGAACCCAATCCGGCAACCACAAGCATATCACCCCGGTCAGCCAGCAAAGCACTAACGACTTCCCGCCGGCGCAAAACATAACTTGATGCTGTTTCTGTCATGGTATGACCCTATTTCCCGAACGTTTTAACAGGCGTCAATTTTTGATGAAGCAACAGAGCCGACATCTGCCCTCCAACAAAAGCATGATGGAGGGTTGCCTCTGCAAAGGCACCAACCTGGTCCGGGTCTTCAACGGTATTTACGGAGAAACCTGCTGTTGTCATTGCCGGATCGACAGTCGTTCCCATCGGTAATTGCCAAGGATTAAATTCTTGCCATTGACCACGCATCGTAACAAAAACCGCCAACGGAAACTGGCAGGTTTTTGCTAATGAAAACATATTGATGCAATTGCCGACACCGGATGACTGCATCAACAAAGCGCCGCGCTCACCGCCAAGCCAGGCCCCCGCCAGAACGCCAACACCTTCTTCTTCCGTCGTCAAGGAGATCGCTGTAATTTCATTGTCTGAATGGCACGCTTCGATAAGCTTGGCATGTCCTGCATCAGGCACATACGCCACCTGCCGAATATCCGCATCCTTGAATGCGTGATAAATCCCCTCCCACCAATCCAATTTCCTTATCCTTTCGAAGCAGGTAACTCGGTATCGTCATCAGTCTCAAAAACCCAGCCTGCCTGGGACCGTTTCCATAGGGTATACGCCCCAAACAAGACAACCACGCCTGCAAAAATAGTTCGTGGCGTGCCTCCCATCATAAACAACGGTATTGAAACGGCGAAACAAGCGAGCGGCAGATAGAAAAGTGTCCATCTCTTGGTATCTCGGTATTTTTGATAAACCGGGAAAACGGCAGAGAACAAAGCGACAATGAGGAAGAAGAGCGCCCAGGGACGTGTGACAAACAAGGTAAGGTCCGTCGAAATCGCCACTGCGCGCGCCAAATTCAGTTCCGCAATGTTGCCAAGAACAACGCCCAAAATCATTGGTGCAAATGGGAAACCGAAGTGGCGCATAACGACGCCAAGAATGCCAAACCAAAACAGGGTCCAAAGGTCGAACTCAACATTATTGATGGCAAAAACGCCGATACCGCAAAGCCCTAAAATAATCGCCGTCAACATGTACATCCGAACACGGGTAACCAGAACAAATATCCGGAGCATTCCCGACTGCAGACCGAGCATCATAAAAGTAGCACCAAACAGGGCTAAAAATATGGAGTATGCGAGAACCGGTTCTTCAGCAATAAATGTCGGACTCGGGACAATGTCATGAACCAAAAGCGCGCCCAGCATAACGGCTGCTGTCACGTCACCGGGAATACCCAGCGCCATCAGCGTCATCAGCGCGCCACCTTCGACAGCATTGTTGGAACTCTCTGGTGCGATAATGCCTTCCGGTGTACCTGTACCGAATTTTTTTGGGTTCTTAGATGTCTTCCTGGCTTGGTCATATGCCAGAATATTCGCAATCGAACCTCCGGCACCGGGCAAAACACCGGTAAAGACGCCAATCAAGGTTGAGCGGATTAACAATGTCCAATGCTTGATAATAACGCGGATCGCGGCCAGATGCTCAATCTTAACACTCAGGTTTGCCCCGTCTGCATTGCTTGAGAGCCGCTTTCGCGCGGATTCTGGATCGCGGACATCATGTAACAATCGGGAAAATGCAAATAGGCCGATGAGTACTGCAATGAAATCAAAACCCTGAAGCAGCGCATCATTTCCAAAGTTCATACGCGCCATACCGACCGCTTCGTCTTCACCTACAGTTCGAACCAGCAAGCCAATGACACCTGCAATCAGCCCTTTCACCAGGTTTTTGCCAGCCAGAGACGCGGTAATCGTAAGAGCAAACATCACCAGCATGAAGTAGTCCCAAGGCTGGAACTCCAAGCCAATATTGGCCAGTTGAGGAGCCAAGGTCATAAGCATTATGGCGCTAATAATCCCGCCCAGGAATGACGACCAAACACCAATCCCCAGCGCCAGACCCGCACGGCCCTTTTTCGCCATTGGGTGGCCATCAAAGGTCGTTGCGACGGACGAAGGTGTGCCGGGTATACCGGTCAAAATACCCGCCATGAGCCCGCCAGATAATCCTCCGACAAGAACACTAACCATGGTCGCAATCCCTTGAACGGGAGGCATTCCAAAGGTGAAAGGCAGGGTCAGGACAACGGCCATTGCAATTGTAAAACCCGGAATCGAACCGGCGATCAAGCCTCCGGCTACACCAATCAGCATTAACAGGAACGTCTGATACGTCGCCAGTTCACTAAATGCCGCTACTACATTTTCAATAACCAAGAGCTTGATCCCGTCACATCAGAATACGGAGAAAATGACACCTGTAGGCAGAATCACGCCAAGGCCGAAAGTAAAGATACACCACATGCCACCAACTGTCAGAAGCGACAAGAACGCATGCAAGATTACTTTTTGCCCAGAGATTCCGCCAAGTATGCTCATCAACGTAAATACAAAAATCACACCACCGATCAGACTGCCCAGAATGGGCAGGGTCAGCAGGTAAAACAAAAACAGGGAAAAACAATAAATCGGATTCTGCCAATGGATAAACCAGGCTTTGACACCTGGGTCTCTAATTGGTTTTTCTTCGGCAGGTGCACCCGCTTTTAGGGACTGGATCAAATAGACAAAACTCAGTCCGGCGAGCGCAATAATTATCACTCTGGGCCATGCAGCCGGGCTTAACACCCCATAATCCGGGATACGAATACTAAACGTCGACCAGAAAAAAATGCCGCTCGCCAATAGCAGAACTATTGCGATCACAGCGTCTTTATTCAGACGGCTCATGACAAAACCTCAAAGTGAAGAAAAGGGAAATTCATAGTCCAGGCGAGGTCATCACCTGGACTATGATCGTCATATACTGACTGGAAAGTTACTTCTTTTTCCAGGCACCGGTCGCAATAGCGATCTCTTCATGCTCTTTGTAGGTTTTCTCAGCCCAAGCTTTGTAAGGCTCTGGCCCGACGAAAACGAGGTCCGTTCCCTTGGCAGCAATTGCAGCCTGCAGTTCGGCGTCTTCTGTCGCTTGTTTGATGACACCTGCCCAATAGTCGATAATCTCTTTCGACGTTCCTTTTGGAGCAACGATACCGCGATCAAGCGCATAGACCATGTCAACACCGAGCTCTTTCAAAGTCGGAAGGTCCGGCAAAAACGGTGACCGTTTTTCAGCAGCAATCGCGAACGCTTTCACAGAACCGCCTTCGATAAGCTTGCGGTTTGCAGCAACGTTAATGCCACCAAGATCAATCGCTCCAGACAGGAGTGCCTTGGTCCGTTGGGCCGTTCCATCATACGGTACGTACTTGAACTTCATTCCGGTTCTGGCTTCAAGAACTTGCCAATAGAACTGACTGGTCGATCCAAAGGTCGCACCCACGGTGTACTTGCCTGGAGCCGCCATGACAGCATCTTTAAATTCTGCAAAGTTATTCCAAGGCATCTTAGTTGATGCACCAACGATATCAGGTGTTGATGTCACCATAGCAATCGGCTCGAAGCCATTGTAATGGAAATCAATCCGTCCGTTGAGATAGCTTGTGAAAGCACTTTGGTGAATGGCGAACAATGTGCAACCGTCGGGTTTGGCAGCATGTGCAACCTTGGCACCCTTATTACCACCCTGACCACCGATCGTCACAACCTTCAATTTGGTTTTGACGTCAAGTTTTTGGATGGTTTTTTCAAACAGCGTGAACAAAATATGCGTTCCGCCGCCGGCGCCCCAGGGCACGATCAATTGGGCCGTATCACAAGATAGATCGGCAGCTCGCGCGGAATTAGGGGCAGTTGACATGCCAACTGCGGCGACACCTGCGAGCAGGACTGATAGTAAAGTTTTTTTCATTTTATTCTCCCGGTTTAGTATGCCTGCTGCTTGTTAGAGGGTGCAGGCAATGATTCAAATCGTCTTACTTCAATCAGCATGCCAGAATTAAACCTAACTTGTCATGCATTGATCTCGTGGTATACCATATTCAAAATTTTTTATGAATCCATACCTCTTTTTAATTTTTCTAAAAAGAGCGTTTGTCCTTTGGAGTTAATCACTTTGCGCAATTTAGATTTACCTGGCAGATCCGTCGTACGGTCACGTAACGGGATGGCGGCAACATCCCATGTTGTTTCAACAATGACCGCGGTTGATATCCTTAAAAAAGGTGGTAACGCGATGGATGCGGCGATTGCTGCTTGCGCGGTGCAATGTGTTGTCGAACCCGAATCAACAGGGATTGGTGGTGACAACTTCTGCCTGTATTCAGCAAATGGCGCGGAAACCCCTGTCGCATTTAACGGCTCTGGCCGGGCCCCTGCTGCGGCAACAGCAGCCTGGTATAAAGATCAAGGCATCACCGAAATTGAACGCCAGTCGCCCCATGCCGTAATTGTGCCAGGTGTTATTGATGCCTGGACCCAGTTGAATCGTGATCATGGAAAAATGGAGCTCGCTGAATTGCTACAACCTGCCATTGATTTGGCAAAAAATGGTTATGCAATCACAGAAAGAGTCAGCGTTGACTGGCATTCACAATTCGACCTTCTCAATAACGACGCCAACGCCCGCAAACGCTTCTTGCCAGAGGGGCGTGCAATGGACCCGGGCGATGTCCACCATCAGCCTGAACTTGCGGCGACACTGGAGAAAGTTGCCAAGTTCGGGCGTGATGCCTTTTATAAAGGAGAAGTTGCGGAAGATATGGTCAGCTACCTGCAAAGCTTGGGCGGCCTTCACACGATGGAAGACTTCGCCAACGCAAAAGGTGACTATGTCGAGCCAATCAAGACCCATTTCCGGGGTTATGATGTGTACGAATGCCCCCCGAATGGTCAGGGTGTCATCGCACTTTTGATGTTAAACATAATATCGGGCTTTGATCCGGCTGATACACCCGCCGATTCGGTTGCCCGACTTCATCTCGAAATTGAAGCCAGTCGCTTGGCCTACCAGGATAGAAATGCTGTGCTTGCCGATCCCATGCAATCAGATGTGCCTGTTGAAGCCTTATTGTCTCAACACCATGCCGATGCCCTACGCGCTAAAATTGACCCGACAAAACGGCTTGCAGACTTACCAGCGGTTAATCTGCCGAAACATGAAGATACCGTCTACATCAGTGTTGTCGACAAAGACCGCAATTGCTGCAGCTTCATCAACACCCTGTTCAGCAACTTCGGTAGTGGTCAGTTGGCGCCAAAATCTGGCGTCATGTTGACCAACCGTGGGCAAGGTTTTGTTCTCGATCCAGACCACCCCAATTGTATCGCGCCCGGCAAAAGACCTTTGCACACAATCATCCCCGGAATGCTCGCAAAGGATGGCCGCGCCGTGATGCCGTTCGGCATTATGGGCGGACACTATCAATCACACGGGCACATGCATTTCCTGAGCCGCTTGCTTGAATACGGCGATAACATTCAGGAAGCACAAGACCGCCCGCGGCTCTTCCCGGTTCCGGGATCCGATGAGGTCGAGTTTGAAAGCGGGTTTAGCGAAGACGTCCGGGCCGGTTTGACGGCGCTGGGGCATAAACTTATTCATCCGGCAAAACCGGTCGGTGGTTCGCAAGCCATTATGATTGATTGGGAAAAAGGCGTACTTTCCGGTGGCTCAGACCCCCGAAAAGACGGTGCTGCCATCGGCTATTAAAAGCCTTATGCCGCATTAGTGCGCGAAGAGAATCGGCAGTTCTGTATTCTCAATCACGTATTGGGTCACACCGCCCAGGATCAGCTCGCGATTGCGATTGTGTCCAAATGCTCCCATGAGCAGACAATCGGCGCCGATCTCTTGGCAGCGGGCAAGCAACGGCCCACCGACGTCATGATTGGATGTATTGAACCCCTGAACATCCGGCTCAATATTGTGCCAGCGCAGGTGATCGACCAAATCATCTGCCCCAAGGGCCTGCGGCTCACCTGTTTCAGCGGTCAGCAGAGTTACTTTTTTCGCCGTGCATAAAAGAGGCATGGCCAATGCAACGGCTCGCGCCGCTTCAGCACTACCGCTCCAAGCGACAGCTATATGATCACTAATTTGCGTCGCAGGCGCGGGCGGTGCCATCAGTACAAGCTTACCGGTTTCCATCAGGGCCGATTCCAGTGTGTTAGCGCCCAAGCGGCTTTCATTCTCCGGCTTCGGGACAACAATCAAGTCAGTCAAGCGCCCTCGGCGTGCGATCACAGCCGCTTGCTTTCCCGTTTCTTCGCGCCAGGATGCGGTCATTCGGTTGCCAGGCGATGGCGGTTTATCAAGAATGGTTAATTTATTTCGTGTGCAATAGTCGGTGAATAAGACGCGGTAATGATCTTCCTCGTCTTTTGCAGTGGTTATCGCAGACTGAAGGATTGTTTCTCGCATTTTACCAGATATCAACGTGCCGAAAGGAAGATAGTCTTCGGGCCGCGCCTGCGCATGAACCGCCTGAATATGTGCGCCGGACCGAGATGCAATTAACCGCGCATAGTCCAGCACAAGTTCACCCCTGCCATCTCCGCGGATAGGCACAAGTATGGATTTGATCTCCATATGTCATCTCCCTGTGTTGCCGCGGCACCTCCCAGGTAACCGCGGCTAGGTAAAATTCGATGCTCTTAGAACAGGCCTTCAACCTGCCCATCTTTGTTTAACATGATCGAATCCGCAGATGGGATGCGTGGCAGTCCCGGCATCGTCATGATCTCTCCTGTAACGACGACAATAAACTCTGCCCCGGCAGACAAACGAACTTCACGTACGTTAATGCTATGCCCGCTCGGTGCCCCTTTTGCATTCGGGTCCGTTGAAAAACTATATTGCGTTTTCGCCATACAGATTGGGAATTTGCCGAAACCATTTTTCTCGAAGTCTTTCAGCATGTTCATCGCTTTGCCTTCGACAGTCACTTCTTTTGCGCCATAAAGCTTCTTGGCTACGGTCTCGATTTTTTCGAGCAACGGCATGCTGTCCGGATAAAGTGTCTTGAACTTGGATTTCTTGTCACACAACTTAACCACGTGCTTGGCTAGGTCGACGGTCCCTTTGGAACCATCTGCCCAGTGCGAAGCGACAATGGCTTCTGCACCCAGTTTTTTCGCTGTGTCGCGGACCATCTTAAGTTCTTTCGCTGTATCAGCGCTAAACTGGTTAATCGCGACGACAACGGGCACGCCGAACGATTTAACGTTCTTGATGTGACGCGCGAGGTTTGAGCACCCTTCCTTAACAGCTTTAACATTTTCTTTTCCAAGGGCCTCCTTGGCGACGCCGCCGTGCATTTTCAAGGCCCGAACGGTTGCCACGATAACGGTGGCAGCAGGTTCAAGACCGGCTTTGCGACACTTGATATCGAAGAACTTCTCAGCCCCCAGATCGGCGCCAAAACCCGCTTCCGTAACCACATAGTCGGCAAGCTTCAAAGCCGTCTTTGTTGCCATTACCGAGTTACATCCGTGCGCAATGTTTGCAAATGGTCCGCCATGAATAAAGGCCGGGTTATTTTCAAGCGTCTGCACCAAATTCGGCATCAAGGCGTCTTTGAGCAGAACCGAAATCGGACCATCCGCCTTCAATTCGCGTGCCCGAATGGGCTTCCGTTCGCGTGTATAACCAATGACGATGTTGCCAACGCGCTTGGTTAAATCCTTGAGGTCAGTCGCCAGACAGAAGATTGCCATAATCTCCGAAGCAACTGTAATGTCAAAACCGTCTTCACGCGGGAAACCGTTGGCAATCCCGCCCAGGTTGGCGTTGATCTGACGCAAGGCCCGGTCATTCATATCGACAACACGCTTCCATGTAATTCGGCGTGAATCAATTCCCAGCTTGTTACCCCAGTAGATGTGATTATCAATCAATGCCGACAAAAGATTGTGTGCGATACCAATGGCATGGAAATCACCTGTAAAATGCAGGTTAATGTCTTCCATCGGCACCACTTGCGCGTAACCACCACCTGCGGCTCCGCCCTTCATGCCAAAGCATGGCCCCAATGAGGGCTCTCGAATACAAATCGTCGCCTTTTTGCCAATTTTATTAAGGCCATCGCCAAGCCCAACGGTTGTTGTTGTCTTGCCTTCACCCGCTGGCGTCGGGGTGATCGCAGTCACCAATATCAATTTGCCATTTGGTTTACGATTTAATTTCTTGATGAAATCGTAATTCAACTTTGCCTTGTCCGGACCGTATTGCAAAAGCGCATCTTGCGGGATGTCGAGCTTTGCGCCGATTTCGGCGATTGGCTTCATTTTAGCTTCGCGGGCAATTTCAATATCACTCATAGGCATAGTGGGCTCCCTTTAATAGATCGAATTTGTTCTTACTGAGCCTAAAAGCCCAGAGTTGCTAACGAACGGAAAGCAGTTCAGAAACTCTGCCTACTTCCCAAATACGGCACCTGCTGACAGGTTGGTTTTTGCGACAAAATCTGACGAGGAAATTTTCTTATCATCATGCGGTTTGACGCGTTTAATCAAAATTCCGCCATCCTGCGTAGCGACTGTAATCCCATCGTCAGATACAGCTGTGATTTCACCCGGCGCACCGGAAGCATCGGTTTTTGCACAATCAAAGATTTTCAGTTCATCACCGTCGAACGTTGTCCAAGCTCCGGGTTGCGGGTTGGTGCCGCGGATCAGGTTGTAAACTTCGTCAACAGGCTTTGACCAATCGATTTCAGCATCAGCTTTTCGGCACCAGCTTTCATAAGTTGCCTGAGATTCATCCTGGACAATGCGCGGCGGGTTGCCGGCCTTAACCAACTCAATTGCTTCTAAGGTCGCGGCAATCCCAAGCGGAAAAATCTTTTCAAAGTAGACCGTTCCCAACGTGTCATCGGGTCCAATATCAATGTGCTTTTGCAAAAGAATTTCACCTTCATCCAATCCGTCATCAGGCCAGAAGAACGTTAATCCAGACTTCGTTGCGCCACCGATAATCGGCCAATTGATAGAGCTTGGTCCCCGATGTTTTGGCAGTAAGGAAGGATGAAAACAAATGGACCCATGGGTCGGAATATCGCGTGCTTCTTCCGGCACAAAAATAATGACGTAAGCCATGACACACAGGTCAGACTTCAATGCCCGCATTTCATCAAGAATATCTTTATCTTTGAAATTGGCGGGTTGATAAACCGGCAACCCCTTTTCCAGGGCAAAGTCCTTGATCGGGTCTGTTGGTTTACCTTCTTTGTCCGGGGCGCAATAGACGGCGACGACTTCGTCTTCGCCTTTTTCCAAGATTGCTTCCAGTGCTGATTTTCCAAAGGCCTGCTGGCCCATGACGATCAATCGCATCGCCGTTACTCCCTTTTTAAATACGCTTTAAATACGCTCTGTTAAACAGCGCCAATTTCTTTTGCCTCGGCCACTTCCTCATCGGACATTCCCAAGACAGTTTTTAATATCTCATCCGTGTGCTCCCCCAATAACGGCGAACGCACGACATCAGATGGTGAATCAGATAGCTTAATCGGATTGCCCACGGTTAAGTAATTGCCGCGCTCTGGATGTTCGACATCAACAACTGTTCCCGTTTTTCGAAGTGAATCATCTTCCGTTATTTCCTTCATGCTAAGGATCGGCCCAACCGGAATATTCAAAGGGTTACAGATATCCATGACTTCGAATTTGGTCTTCGTCATGGTCCAATCTTCGATCGCACCGAACACCTGATTCAAACGTGGTAATCGATCTTCCGGCTTTGCAAAATCCGGGTCTTCTTTCCATTCCGGCTTACCGATGACATCGCAGATATTTTTCCAGACAGCTGCCTGCGTGATAAAATACGTGTAAGCGTCAGGGTCGGTCTCCCACCCCTTGCACTTCAGAATACGGCCGGGCTGGCCGCCACCGGAATCATTGCCGGCGCGCGGTGTGGCTTCGCCAAACGGTATGCCTTCGCCAAACTGCGAGTATTCTTTCAAGGGGCCATGCTCAAGGCGCTGCTGATCACGCAGCTTTACCCGGCACAGATTCAGCACACTATCCTGCATGGCACATTCAACGCGCTGTCCTTTTCCAGAATGAGTGCGATGGAAAAGCGCAGTAACAATTCCCAATGCAAGGTGCAGTCCTGTACCCGAATCGCCAATCTGGGCACCCGTCACGTAAGGCTTTCCGCCAAACTCACCAGTTGTCGAGGCGGAACCACCCGCACATTGTGCGACGTTCTCATAAACCTTACATTCCGCGTAGGGGCCGGGGCCGAAGCCTTTTACAGACGCATAAATCATACGGGGGTTCAGTTCCTGAATTCGGTCCCAACCAAAACCCATACGATCCAAGGCACCGGGGGCAAAGTTTTCGACCATGACGTCACATTCCTGGATCAGTCGGGTGAAAATTTCTTTACCTTTATCGGCCTTGGTATTGAGGGTGACACTCCTCTTATTATGGTTCAGCATCGTGAAATAGAGACTATCGACATCCGGTATATCGCGGAGTTGTCCCCGTGTCGCATCGCCGACACCCGGCCGTTCAACCTTAATCACATCGGCTCCAAACCAGGCTAACAGCTGTGTACATGTCGGCCCCGATTGAACGTGGGTCATATCGAGAATTTTAACACCTTCTAGAGCTTTCATGAGCTGCTCCTGTTGTTGAGAATTGAGAGTTTGGGAGAGACGGTCATCATTTTTTGGAAACTACGCTTTGTGGATTCAGATTGCCAATTCGGCCACTTTCTGTTCCCGCATTTTCATCAATGATTGCGTTAACCAGTGTAGGCTTACCAGAATTCAAAGCGTCATTCACAGCATGCGCCACATCATCTGGCGAAGTTGCATAAACACCAACACCACCAAAGGCTTCCATCATTTGATCATATCGTGAATCTTTCACAAAAACCGTCGGCGCAACGTCAGCCCCCCCTGTCGGGTTAACGTCGGTACCGCGATAGATACCGTTATTGTTAAAGACGACGACGCATACCGGCAGGTTGTAGCGACAAATGGTTTCGATCTCCATTCCAGAGAAACCAAACGCGCTGTCGCCTTCAATTGCCAATACCGGCTTACCGGTCTCGACGGCAGCGCCAATCGCTTGCCCCATGCCAATGCCCATTACACCCCAGGTGCCGACATCCAATCGCTTGCGAGGTTGGTACATATCAATAATGCTTCGTGCAAAATCGAGCGTGTTTGCGCCTTCATTCACAAGGATAATATCGGGACGCTCTTTTATGATCGTCCGCAACGCCCCTAAGGCCCCATGATAATCCATAGGCACATTGTTGTTTTGAAGCTTTGGTGCCATGCGGGCGAGATTGGTTTCCTTCTTCGCCATAATCGCATCGGTCCATTCACTTGGCGGCGCTTTCCAATCACCGCCCATGGCTTCCAACAGCGCGTCCACACACGATCCAATATCGCCGACAAGAGGAGCTTTGATCTCGACGTTACTGTCCATTTCCTTAGGCTCAATATCTATCTGGATAAATTGCTTCGATCCGGGTTCTCCCCAGCTTTTGCCTTTGCCATGGGATAATAACCAATTCAGACGGGCACCAATCATGATAACTACGTCTGCTTCTTTTAAAACCAGCGAGCGGGCGGGGCCGGCAGATTGAGGATGCGTATCTGGCAGCAGTCCTTTCGCCATGCTCATTGGCAAATAGGGAATACCGCTTTTTTCAACGAGCGTTTTAATCGCATCGTCAGCTTGCGCGTATGCAGCTCCCTTACCAAGAATAATCAGAGGGCGTTTCGCGCTTTTGAGCACATCGAGAGCACGCGTTACAGATGCCGGCGAAGGCAATTGACTTGGTGCAGGATCGACAACTTTGACCAGCGACTTCGCGCCTTCATCCGCGTCCATAACCTGCCCAAAAAGTTTGGCCGGCAAGTCAAGATAGACGCCTCCCGGACGACCCGAAACGGCAGCCCGAATAGCGCGCGCAATACCAATTCCAATGTCTTCCGCATGCAACACTCTAAAGGCCGCCTTGCAAAGGGGCTTGGCAACGGCCAGTTGGTCCATCTCCTCATAATCACCTTGCTGCAGATCGACGATCTCGCGCTCGGAGGAACCACTGATCAGGATCATCGGGAAACAGTTCGTCGTGGCATGCGCCAGCGCCGTCAATCCGTTCAAGAAGCCAGGAGCCGATACTGTTAAACAAATGCCCGGCTTTTTTGTTAAATATCCTGCGATAGCAGCTGCATATCCAGCATGCTGTTCATGGCGGAAAGATAAAACCCGCATTCCTTCAGCTTGGGCAATGCGACCAAAATCTGTAATTGGGATTCCAGGCACACCATAGATCGTGTTGAGATCGTTCAACTTGAGAGCATCAATAATAAGATGGAAACCATCTGTCAGGTTTTCTGTCGTGGCATCAGCCATAATTCAATTCCTTCATCTAGTCGAGATAGCCGACGTGGGTATCAACATGTTTAGCCAGGTTTAATGTGTGTTCACGCACCAACGTTTCCGCCAGACTGGTGTCTCTGGCTTCCAGTGCTTCTACAATTTCAAGATGATCCACGATAGAGCGCTTGGCCCGGTCATCTTCACCAATCGTTCGTGCCCGGATGGATCGCATGTGAATAAAAAGATTATCAGCTGTATCGCAGATCAGCTTATTACCGCCCAGCCGCAGGATCGCTTGATGAAAGTTGATATTATCTTCAGAATATTCATCGATGTGATCTTTCACCTGTCCAGCTGAATAGTTGGTCAATAAGGTCCGCAGAGATGCAATATCTTTGTCCGACGCATTCAGCGTAATCAGTCGGGCCGCCATACTTTCAAGGGCAGCCCAAACCGTCAGCATTTCCATGATTTCAGCCTTGGTTTTCCGCACGATATACACGCCACGCCGGGGCACAATTTCCACCAGGCCTTCTTGTTCAAGACGCGCCAAAGCCTCACGAACCGGCGTCCGGCTGATAGATAGCTGCTCTGATAAACGGCGTTCATCCAAGCGCAATTCGGCGTCATCCGCATAAATGTTCATGGAGGAAATCGCTTTTTTCAGTGAGTCATAGATCTTATCTTTCAGGCTAAAGCCTGTGTCGATCGGTGCGACGTCCAACTGAGACGACAGTGCTCCCTCTTTTAAAGACATCTAAACACCCTTAATCATCCTAAAGCGTTGAATTTCCAAGACCCAGTATCCGTGGTATACTGTATACCAGACAAGTCGTCAATCACCCCAAAACATCTCTGGCGGATTATTTTCACCTCGCAACCTATGTCGTACTTGGCTTAAAACGCGCCTTAAGCATCTTAAAGGCCGGCAGCAACAAGAGCAGGATCGCGACGACCATGATTGTGCCGGAAATAGGACGACTGAAGAATATCATAGGATCGCCCTGAGAACCAATGAGGGATTGACGCATAGCAGGCTCCGCAATTGGGCCTAAAACAATCGCAAGCACAGCCGGAGCCAAAGGATAGTCAAGCTTACGCATCAAGTATCCGACAACCCCAAAGATCAGCATTAACCAGACGTCATGCATGTCTTGCGTTGGAACATAGCCACCAACTACACAGAGGCAGAAAATAATTGGCGCCAATATCGTAAACGGCATTTTAAGAACCATGATAAAAGCCGGAATAAAGGCAATATTAATTAACAGGGCAAAAAGGTTTGCCGCATAGAGGCTGGCAATCAAACCCCATACAAATTCGGAATGATCGACAAACAGAAGCGGTCCTGGCTCAAGCCCCCAAATTACCATCCCGCCAAGCAAAATGGCGGTCGTTGGTGAACCAGGAATTCCAAGCGTCAACATGGGCAACATGGATCCAGTTGACGCGGCGTTATTGGCTGATTCGGGTGCCACAACACCTTCAATATTACCTTTACCAAAACTCTCCGGATCCTTAGACGTCGTTTTTGCAATACCGTACGCCATCAATGCGCCAGGTGTTGCACCGGCTGCCGGCAGAATACCAACGAAGTACCCAAGAACGGATCCCATAACCATCGTTTTCCAAGTCTTGATTATGTCACGGATGGCATCAAAGGTTCGGGCAACTGTGACAACGGCTTTCGACATCTGCACATTGCCTCTGGAGACTTCCACCGTCCAAAGCATCTCGCCGATCCCATAGATACCGATCGCCAAAACGAGAAAATTTATGCCATGGAAAAAGCCAGGCAGATCAAAAAAGATCAAACGGGGCTCACCACTAATAATATCCAAACCAACAGCACTAAACGCCAACCCAATAAAAATAGAGAAAAATGTCTTTGGAATATCGTCTCCACCGAGCCCAACAAAAGTGGCGAATGCCATCATCATCAATGCAAATTCTTCAGGTGGACCAAACGCCAGAGCGACCTCAGCAAGCGGCGGCGCGAAAGCCGTAAAGAGAATGACAGAAATTGTCCCACCGATGAACGAAGCAACCGCGGCGCCGATCAAAGCCTTGTCCGCCTGACCTTTTAAAGCCAGAGGGCGGCCATCAAAGGTTGTTGCAACTGCGGTCGAGGCACCGGGAATACCAAGCATAATCGAACTGATTGCGCCACCGTACATTGCCCCGTAATAAATGGCAGCCAAGAAGATAACCGCTGACGTCGGTGGCACCAGAAAAGTCATCGGCAACAGAATAGCCACGCCGTTAACGGAGCCTAGTCCAGGCATCGCACCGATGAACAAACCGACGGTGCAGCCGAAGATTACCAAGCCAAGATTCAAGGGCTCAAACGCGACGGCAAAGCCGCCCATCAGTAGATTTAGAATTTCCATTACAATTCAATCCATATGCATGCCAACGAACACCGCATTGATCGCTAAACCTTACGCAACCCTACAAGAACATATCGTAGAGTGGATAAAACAAGGGTTCGGTGTATCCCTTGGGTAGCGACTTCAGCAAAGCGATTTCGAAGAAGAAAAAAGTAAAGACAGGCGTTATCAAAGCGACACTGGCAACCAGCGACCACGCGTGGCGGCCTAAAAATCGAAGATAAAAGATCAAAAACAAAGGCAATGCGAAATAGACTCCGATGACGTGGATCGAACCAATCATCACAGTCAGTGAGCCACCAATCGTGATGAACATCCGCAACGTGTCTTTATCCATGTAGGGTTCTGTCGACTGTGACGGAGGGCTCGTTCGACGGTACCATTTATAAATGACAGACAAACAGCAGACAAACATACCAGCACCCAACCAGAACGGGAAAGCGCCGCCACCAGGACCTTCGCCTGCAATCCAGCCGATCGGAAGTTCTGCACTCTTGATCATTAGATAGACGGAGAAGGCCGCCAAACATAGAGCCATTACAAGTTCTGCTTTTCGCATAGCCGTCTTCTCCGCCTTACCTAAGCTTTGTCTTCAATCTGTTAGTTTGGTTTTATTTGAGCTCACCGGAAATTCTTAGCAATTCACGGTGCTTTTCGCGTTCAGCAACGAAGTAACGCGTCAGTTCAACGCCGGTTAACCAACCCGGAATCAAACCTTTGTCATTCATATACTTCTGCCACTCTGGGCTTTTGTATACTTTTTCAAATACTCCTTCATAGAAGGCTTGCACTTCTACGGGAATATCCGCCGGCGCGATGACCGAACGCTGCATGAAGTAAACCATATCATCGCCATGGCCCAACTCGGCAAAAGTTGGAATCTCGCCAAACTTACCCGTCAGTTTTCCTTTGGGTGTGAAGCTCGCCAATGGCCGCGATTTACCCGCATCCCAGAAGCCAACCTGCTCTGATGGATTGTTCACTGTCGAGTTGATGTGGTTGCCGATCAATTCCTTGGCAACCTTTCCGCCCCCCTTGTAGGGAATGTAGGTCATTTCGATACCGAACTTCTTAGACAGCATCGCGGTGACCAGGGAGTCTTCTGCGCCTTTACCTGTGCCGCCCATTTTCCAAGCATCAGGGCCGGCTTTTTTGACTGCAGCCACATAGTCTTCAACGGTGTTGATATCCGTCTCAGAGTTTACCCAAAGCTGGAACGTGTCTTCGGCCATACGGGTAATTGGCGTAAATGTCTGAATATCAACACCAATGCCCGGGTTACGAAGTGGTGTCGTATACAGACTGTTGAGCGTTGCCATCACAACATGCGGATCACCCGCTTTTGCCTTCAAATAAGCCAATGCCTCCGCACCGGAACCACCACCTTTATTGACAGGGATGAAAGGCTTCGATGAAAACTTGTTCTTTTCGATAAGGCTTTGAATAAAACGAGCGAGTCGATCTGCGCCCCCACCCTTACCAGCCATAATCACAAATTCAATCGGCTTTCTTGGCTTCCATTCTGCTTTTGCCGATTTGACGTCGGCAAAACTTCCAAGCCCGAGGCCAACTGCGACACTCAGGCTCAATAACGATGCACCTAGTTTTCTCATAATAATCTCCCATTTGTGTGTGACACCCACCCCACAGCTTTTCGCTTTTATTGGGGAGTATTCGCCCTCCGATTCACCACCACAAATAGGGTGAAAACGAATACTATGCGTCGTGGCATTTGGTATACCACGAAATTATAGCCACATATTTTTTATGGGCACAATCTATTTTCTAGAGAAATTTCATCCCTTGATAGCGATCCACACGCATTCCTAAGAACTGCCTGAAACTGCATCATCTGTAAACATCTGAAAATAATAGATAAATTTCGGGACCAGTTGATTGCAAATGAAACCAAATAAAAATGCCATCGGCGCCGGATTTTCAAACGTTTACCTTAAGAACTCGAAAACCCAAAGCACTGTAAGTTTGTTTTTTCCCTAAAATTTTTCGGGGCCGTCGGAATCGTCGTTCAAGATACGCATGGCAGCGCCATCCAGATCATCAAATTGTCCAGACCTCAAGGACCACAAAAAAGCACCCAACCCCAACAAACCAAGAAACAAGGCAGCGGGAATTAAATAGAACAAGGCATCCATATGGTCTTCAGCCCTTTACCTGATATCGCAATCGTAATGCGTTCACTGTGACCAGTAACGACGACGATGACATGGCGATGGCCGCGATCAGCGGCGTAACCAATCCCAATACCGCAATAGGGACCGCTATTACATTATAGCCGATCGCCAACGCAAAATTTTGACGAACAATTCTTCCTGACTGTCTGGCCACCTGCAAAGCTGTCAATATAGAGTGTAAGTGCGCGCCTTGAAACACAAGGTCCGCCGCAGTTTGGCTAATATCGGCAGCGCTGGCAGGAGAGATCGATGCATGACCACTGGCGAGCGCTGGCGCATCATTAAGCCCGTCCCCAATCATCAGGACACGGAAACCCTGATCTGCAAGGCCTTTCAGCCTTGCAACTTTTTCGGCTGGTGCGGCACCCGCTTGCCATTTAACAATCCCCAGTTCTTGCGCGATCGCCTTCGTGGGTTCCTGGCGATCACCTGATAGCAATTCAACACCTATACCGCGTTCTTTGAGTATCCGAATGACATCCTTTGCGTCGCCACGCAGTTGATCGGAAAACACCATGCGGACGGGTGCTTCGCCTTCCACTACCAGCCATGTCTCTAACATATGAGCCGTCTCTTTTGCTCGCTCAGGTACGACATCATCGAACAACCAATCGCCCCGGCCCAAGCAAACGGTCTTACCCTGAAAAGTACCCGTCAGGCCCTTCCCCGGGGTTTCAACAACATCTGTTACAACTGCAGCCTTCAGATGGTTCGTTGCATCGACGACCGCTCTGCTAATAGGATGATGACTTTGGCGCGCTAAGCCTGCCGCAATTTTTAGGTGATCTTCTAAAACGCGACACAAAGGCAAGAGCTCAATCTCACCTTTGGTTAAGGTTCCCGTTTTATCAAAAACCACATAGTCGCATTCTGCCAATCGCTCCAGGCCATCGGCTTTTTTTACGATTATCCCCCGGCGCAAGAGAACACCTGTCGCAATAACCTGTACCACCGGCACCGCGAGCGCCAAAGCACACGGACAGGTGATAATCAAAACCGCAACCGCCGCCATCAACGCCGGCTCCCACACACCACCATTTACAATAAACCAACCGATGAACGTCGCCAAAGCCATTGCATGCACAATTGGCACATAGCGTCGCGACGCACGTTCGGCAATACGCACATACTTCGCCCGCCCCTGTTCCGCCATTTCAACAAGTCGAACAATTTCTCCGAGCAAGGTATCTTCTGAAACAGCCGTAATCTCAACTTCCAGCGGGTTACCAACATTCAGTGTTCCTGCATAAACAGGATCACCAGGACCGGCCTGAACCGGCAACGTTTCGCCCGTCAACAAGCTCGCGTCAATTTCCGTTTGGCCCGTCCGAACACATCCGTCGGCCGCAATGCGCTGGCCAGCCGCAACCCGCAGCGTCATGCCGATCGCAAGTTGATCAGTGGGGACGGATCGTTCTTGCCCCTCTTCGTCCAGGACGGTTGCCGCATGAGCGTTCAAAGCCAAAAGATGCTCTGCGGTCGAGCGGGCCTGGGTTCTGGCGCGAAGATCCAGATAACGGCCAATGAGCAAGAAAAACAACAAACTGACGGAGGCATCAAAATACGCATGTTGACCGCCGACAATCGTTTGATAGAGGCTCATACCCGCAGCCATTAAAACCGCCAACGATATGGGCACGTCCATATTGGTCGCGCGATTTCTTAATGCGGTGATCGCTGATCGGAAGAACGGTTGCCCAGAATAAGCTACGGCTGGCAAGGCGATCAGCGCAGAAACCCAATGGAACAACGAGCGGGTTGCCTCTCCCATATCCGAGAATGCTCCCGCCCAAACGGCAACGGACAGCAGCATAACATTTCCCGCAGCGAAGCCCGCCACCGCCAACGCGGCCAACAGCCGTCGATTGGTGTCGTCGTCCAGCTTTCTTAATAAATCAGGATTATACGGTGCAACAGGGTACCCAAGCCGCGTTACTCGCTCGACAATGTCGAGACCGAGCGACCGGCTCCCGCGCCATTCAACAACCAGTCGGCGTGTGCTCATATTAACACGCGCCGCAAGCACGCCAGACAGGTCAAGCACGGCCCGCTCGATCTTCATAATACAAGCAGCGCAGGACAGATTTTCCACCATCAAATGGAGACTGGATACGCCATCGTCGCGAGACTTCACGAATGCCGACGGATCAACAATCTGCTCATCCGCAGGTCGATCAGTTTCAGCCCCCGAAAACTGCTCTGTCGCAACTTCCGCAAGCCCTGATACAGAGCAGCATCCTCCGCTAATCCCGTCAACGGATACAGAACTGAGGTTTTGTGTGATCATTCGCCAATCATTACACTGTGGACTTTATAGAATACGGCGTGCCCTTCACTGCGTGCTGATATCTGCACGTGCCACTTTCCTTCTAGAAGAGGCGCCAACTGAGCGGCATATTGGCCCGGACTTTTTTCCTCGAGTACCCTTGTCTGGTCAAGTTTCTCCTGAGCGGGTCGCATTAACACAGCTTCAACCTCCAATCCGCCTGCACCAAAGCCTTGACGATTCGTGATCTGAACAACCAAGTCGCCCTGTTGTGATAACGCAACGTGGCTTTCCCAGCCGATTTCCGTTTGTTTGGCTGCGTTGGCAAGGGTCTGATTGTAGGCCAACCCTTTTTCATAGGCCCCGTCGGTGCTGAGGCCAGGAAAACTTGAAATTGCGAAGTACATGAACGTCCCATTCACCGCAAAGATAACCGCGAAGAAACCAAGCATTGAAAAGAGAACAGTCCGGCCAGTTATCGGTTTACCCATGATCATTTTTTTGGTCCTCTAAATACGGTGTCGTAAATTGCACCCTTGTTTGAATTTAACTCTCTTAAGACAAACCTTATGTCTGTGGCCTCACTTGCCAGTATCTCAGCGGGTGCGGATAACAGCAAACGGAGACTATGCAGGCTGTCCGCCTTAACGGTGAAATAGGGCGTCGCTGAATCGCCAAGGTCTTCGGAACCGACAACCTTCAGCCGAGCACCGGCCAAGCCCTCAATCGACAACACAAACGTGCGTTGGTCGATTGATTTATTCAGTATCTTAAATGTATAGGCATTTCGGATGTGCCCGTCTGACAAGGGAACGTAGAGCGGATTGCGGTCCCGCAAAACACTAATATCCAAATCCGAACGGGTCAGGAGCGCGAACAGCATCGTACTGCCAACAACGGCTAGCGCCAGCAGATAAACGAATGTCCGGGGCCTGAATAAGCGCACGCCACTGGGCTGCCCTGTCCGCCGTCGGTTTTCCCCCGACAATGATGCATACCCAATAAGTCCTGAAGGCCGACCAACCTTAGCCATCACATCGTTGCAGGCATCAATGCACAGTGCGCAGGTAATACATTCAAGTTGTTGGCCGTCTCGAATATCAATGCCAGTCGGGCATACGGCGACGCATTGATTACAGTCGACACAATCTCCGCGCCCTTCCCAACTCGTCCCTTTCTTGTGTGGCTGACGCGGTTCACCCCGGTCTGCCCGATATGTAACAACAAGTGAATCCTCATCCATCATACCGCCCTGAATCCGGGGCCAGGGACACATATAGATACAAACCTGCTCACGCATCAACGCGCCCAAAGAAAACGTGGTGAAACTTAAAATAGCAATCGTAATATAGGCAATAGGTGCGGCTTCGAAACGGATCAACTCCAGCGCAAGTGTCGGTGCGTCAGCATAGTAAAAAACCCATGCCCCACCCGTGAGCACTGAAATGACGAGCCAGATGATGACTTTGGTGCTGCGTTTGATCGCTTTGGAAACGCTCATCGGCGCTTTGTCGAGCCGTATTCGGGCTGCCCGATCTCCCTCGACCCAGCGTTCGACATAGATAAACAAATCCGTCCAAACCGTTTGCGGACACGCATACCCACACCAAGCTCGACCAAAAAGTGCTGTTATAAAAAACAGGCCGATTCCAGCGAGAATCAAAAGGCCCGCCAGGTAGTACGTTTCCTGTGGCCAGATTTCGATGAAGAAGAAATAAAACTTACGTGCGGGAAAATCGATCAGAACGGCCTGATCCTGGGCGCCCGGCCCTCGATCCCAGCGTATCCATGGCGTTATATAATAGACACCCAAGGTGACAATCATCACCCACCATTTCAGATTACGAAACGTACCCGTAACCCGTTTCGGATGTATCTTCGTCCGTTTTTTATAGAGCATGCGGTTTTCTTTTTTATTTACCGCTTCGACTTCCAGGCGCTCGACGCTCGGATCGATTTCTGCTGAACTCATGATGAGGGTCTCCAGTCTCAAAATTCGGGGCTACCTACCCCGCCAAATTATCAACGGCGCAGGTAGCTTCGGTTACTCCCTCCCTACTTGCCACCTCCCAGTGAATGCACATAGACAGCTATTTGTTTGACAACCACAGGGTCAAGTATCTTGCCCCAAGCGGGCATAACACCTTTCCGGCTATAGGAAATCGTCGAGATCAGCGCGGCCTTGTCTCCGCCATATAGCCAAATTTTATTATTCAACGCGGGAGCTCCGAGTTCCGCGTTGCCAATACCCTGTTCCTGATGGCAGGCGACGCAATTTTCTTCGTACAATGACAACCCGCGCCCAACGGCCGCGGTGTCCGATGCGCTATCAGACAAAGACAAGACATATTCGGCCACATCATCGATCTCTGACTTGCTCAGAACCTCATCAGACAAGAAGGCTGGCATCTCGGACTGATGGGCGTCTTCATCAACATCATTGCGAATACCATGGGTGATTGTGTAATGAATATTTTCCACTGTGCCTCCCCATAACCATTCGTCATCATTTAAGTTGGGATAACCAACAAAGCCCTGTGCGCCAGACCCGTGGCATTGAGAACAGTTAACCTTAAAGGCGGCACGACCACCGGCCATCGCAAACTCAAGCATATCGGGATCTGTCCGAATTTCCTCAAGTGAAGCACCGGCGATTCGATCCAAATCTCCTTTTTGTGCAGCCTTTGCTTTGGCGATTTCTTCCGCGACTACAGCCCGAGAACTATATCCAAAGAAGCCCTTTGTATAAGACGTCACTAGCGGCCAAGCAGGATAGACAATCATATATCCAACAGACCAAATGATCGTTGCATAAAGGATTGTTAACCACCACCTCGGCATTGGGGTATTCAGTTCTTTAATACCGTCCCATTCGTGGCCCGTTGTTTCAGTTCCTGAATGATCGTCAACTTCGCGTTTTGACATGTTCAGTCCTCCTTAAATGGTATTTGAGCCGCGTCTTCGAACTTTTTGCGTGCGCTTGGCCGCAGCGCGTAAATTAGAACACCGACAAAAAGGACAACCAGATAAACCAACCCCCACGTTTGGGAGAGATAAGAGACTTGTTCATAATCCATAATATT
Organism: Rhodospirillales bacterium; assembly: GCA_048262655.1. Lineage (GTDB taxonomy): Bacteria > Pseudomonadota > Alphaproteobacteria > Rhodospirillales > Casp-alpha2 > JABMNT01. Next base: position 602,605 of record JBLXEY010000001.1, read on the forward strand.
TGCTCCTACCTTAAGTTCTCGTCGGCCTTGTAGACCGAGAAATCAACCATCGTTCCCAGAACCTGCAGATAGGAAATTAAGGCATCCATCTCCGTCGGCGCTCCGGGTCGGCCATCAAAATTGCGGGCTTTCGCTCCAGGGTATCGCTTTTGCAAGTCCTCAAGACCATCTGAATCCGGATCCAACTGCGCGAGCAAATCGGCTTCTGCATTGGCGATCATTTCAGGCGTATAAGGAACCCCGACCGCACTATTCGCTGTCAAATGCCTTGCCATATCTGTTTCCGCGACTTCCGTTTTGGCGAGGAATGGATAGCCTGGCATGACGGATTCAGGCACCAGCGATCTTGGATCGATCAAATGGGTGGTATGCCATTCATCAGAGTACTTCCCGCCAACCCGAGCCAGATCGGGGCCTGTTCGTTTCGAACCCCATTGAAACGGATGGTCGTACATACTTTCCGCCGCCAAACTATAGTGCCCATAGCGCTCGATTTCATCGCGAAGCGGGCGAACCATTTGGCTGTGGCAGTTGTAACAGCCTTCCCGAATATAAATATTCCGGCCCGCTAATTCTAACGGCGTATAGGGTCGCATTCCCTTTACTTTCTCGATTGTGCTTTCCAAATAGAAGAGCGGTGCGAGTTCAACCAGTCCTCCGATCGAGACAACAATCAGGACACAAACTACCATCAAGATGGAATTTCGTTCCAGTTTTCCATGATCAATCATGAGGCTGCTCCTTGTACCTGAGCCTGTGGCGCGTTGGATACTTCATAAGGTTGCTCCGTCCGCTGATCGCCTTTGATCGTCTTGTAGACGTTGTAGGCCATGATCAGACCACCGACGAGATACATCAGTCCTCCAATCACGCGGATCACATAGAACGGATGCATGGCTTCGACGGTTTCAGCAAACGAATACTGAAGAAAGCCCAAGCTGTCATAAGCCCGCCACATTAAACCCTGCATGATTCCGGAAACCCACATGGCGGCGGCGTACAAAACAATACCAATCGTCGCCAACCAGAAATGCCAGGAAACCATCCGCAGAGAATAAAGACGGGGCGCATTGAAGACGCGCGGTGCCAGATAGTAGATGGCGCCAAAGCTGACCAAACCAACCCAGCCGAGCGCACCAGAGTGCACGTGACCAATTGTCCAGTCTGTATAGTGACTAAGCGCGTTGACTTCCTTAATGGCCATAAGCGGCCCTTCAAAGGTACTCATACCGTAGAAGGCAATAGATACAGCCATCAGGCGCAAGATGGGATCCGTCCGCAGCTTATCCCAGGCACCTGACAATGTCATAAGCCCGTTAATCATTCCACCCCAGCTTGGCATCCACAACATGATAGAGAAGGTCATACCCAAGGTCTGTGCCCAATCTGGCAACGCCGTATAATGCAGGTGATGAGGACCCGCCCAGATGTATAGGAAAATAAGACTCCAGAAGTGGACAATAGAAAGCCGGTAGGAATAGACGGGGCGCTCGGCCTGCTTCGGGACATAGTAATACATGATCCCCAAGAAACCGGCTGTCAGGAAGAACCCGACTGCGTTGTGCCCGTACCACCACTGGGTCAAGGCATCTTGAACACCCGCCCACAGGATATAACTTTTCGACCCGGCAAAACTAACGGGCATTGAGAGGTTATTGACAATGTGAAGCATGGCAACAGTGACGATAAACGCCAGGAAAAACCAGTTCGCCACATAAATATGAGGTTCTTTTCGTTTCCAGAGCGTTGCCAGGAAAACCAGCAAATAGACAACCCAGACAACCGTAAGCCAAATATCAACATACCACTCGGGCTCTGCATACTCCTTACTTTGCGTAACACCTAGCAAGTAGCCGGTTGCAGCCAATACGATGAACATCTGATAACCCCAAAATACAAACCAGGGGGCCCAGGTTCCAGCGAGGCGCGCACCACATGTGCGCTGAACAACGTGGAACGATGTCATAATCAGGACATTACCGCCGAACGCAAAAATCACCGCTGAGGTGTGCAAAGGCCGAAGGCGGCCAAAATTGGTCCAGGGCAGATCAAAGTTCAGGACAGGGAACGCCAGTTGCGACGCAATCACGACACCAACCAGAAACCCGACGACGCCCCAAAATGTCGACGCGATAACACCGGCGCGAATAACACCGTCGTTATATTCTGCCTGCAACTGAGCGGCACTTTTCTTTGCAGTACCGACGCTGGACCGAACCAGCCAAAAACCGGCAAGCACACTGCCGACAAAAAAGATCAGGCCATGAACATACATGGCCGTGTCTTGAGCGTAAGCGGCCAGTATCAAACCGACAGCCGCGCAAAGCCCTATTGGCAAAGCAATTAACCCCATTGTGTGTGTATTCCTTTTTCAGGTCGACATTGCACGTATCAGTCCTTGGTGAATTTTGGCCAAGGATTATCTATTGTTGCAATTGTGTCATGAATGACGGAGAGCTGAATTGACCTAAGTCAATTCAGCAAAATAATCAGATGAAATCTAACGAGAACCCGTCTTTCGCTCAGCCCAGTATAATACGCCCGAAAAAGCAGCCATAACGACAAGCAAGAAAACGACATACGCTGTTTGACCAACAGACATAACGACCTCCAATTTTAGAACTAAAAATGGAGTTTTATCGCGCCTGATAGAGGGCGACATTGATCTACGTCATGTAGATATTAATTCTTAGTCTGATCAGCGAAAAAATTGGAGAGAAGCAGGGATGATCGGTTTGGCCGATTAAAAACCGTCAGCCATATCAACCAGATCATCTCGTTTGTTAATCATAATGCTTCGGTCTGAATCGAGGGTAATCGCGCCACTTTTGCGCAACCGGGTCATCGTTCGGCTAACAGTTTCCGTCGTCAATCCCAAATAGTCGCCAATATCGTTCCGGTTCATTGGAAAAACGACGGGATTTCCGGGCTCGCCGCGTCGTTCTGCCCGTTCTGAAAGCATAAGAATAAAGGATGCGATCCGTTCCTTAGCGGTTTTCCGCCCGAGCAATAAAATTTGTTCCTGCGCTTCGGCAAGCTCAAAACGGGCCATTCCCAGCAGTCGTTTTTCCAAACTCACATGCGTACTCATCAATGCATCGAGTTTTTGTTTTTCAAATCGACAAAGAGCAACATCGTTAACAGCTTCGGCGCTATAGATGTAATCATCGCTGTTTGCCAAACCGACAAAGTCGCCTGCAAATAGAAAACCCGTTATTTGACGGCGTCCATCAGGCAGTAGCTTGTATAGCTTTAGGCATCCGGAGGTGAGGTTATAAACATTTTTTGCGGGCTCACCCTCATCAAACAAAACATCCCCGGCATTAAGCTCTTTGTGCGTAAGGATCGCGTCTAATTCGTCCAAATCATCTGTTTCGAGTGCTGAACAAACTGCCAAATGCCGAACTTCGCACGCTGCACACGGGGAGCCACCTTGCTTCTTACGGTCAATTGCACGCGCTATCGGAAGGGCTTCTGGCGCTTCGTATTGAGCCATTGAATTCCACTTTCCAAAGTTAAGATCAACTACAGACGATAGGTTTACCATACCTTCGCAGGTCAACCAATAGTCGTTTCAACAAGGACTTAGGATAAGTTCGGTGGAATGCGTAAAAATTAACGAGCGTGCTTTGGCAAAAAATCTGACTTCAATGCGCCATAAGCAGAGAGATTTTGCCCTCTTCAAGCAATTCACGCGTTACGCCGCCGAAAAGGCCTTCCCCGAGCGCACTGTGGCCATAGGCCCCCATCACCAGAATTCCGGCTTTTTTATCCAAACTGGCATCGATGAGCACGTCCGCGACACTCTTATCATTGGGCGCTAACTGGCACTGTTCAATAGAGATTCCACGACGTTTCAGAAAGCGACCGAAATCATCGATGCCCATTCCTGGCTCACACTCTCCGACCGACATGAGATGGACCTGCCGGGCCTTGGATAAAAAGGGAAGAGCCAAAGTAACGCTGTGAGCTGCTTCACGGGAACCATCCCATGCGATGACAATCGATGATGATTGCGCCGCATCGCTGGAACCTCCGCTCACAAGGACAGGGCGGCCCGAATCGAAAAGGGCTGCTTCTAACTGGACAGAATCAACGCCCCCAACTTGATCTGCGGCTTTTGCCATAACGATCAAATCAAACAGACGCCCCCGGCGTGCTAAATCCCTGCCATCATTTCCTGACATTAGATTCCAGGCGATTGTCCTCTGTTTATGAGAGAGCGTTTCAACAGAATCGGGAGCCACACCTGTAATGTTTTCTTGACGACAAAAATCATCAAAGGCCGCTTTGGCGCGCGATGTTCGCGATTCCGCTTCCTGTTTCATGATTTCAAAGATTTCTGTTGTCGCCATAAGGCTACCCCCCAAATCCATCGGCACAACAAAAGCATCCACAGACTGAGCGATATGCAGCACCTCAACGTAAGCCTGGTAGGTATTACCGATTTCTGCTGCGGTTTTAAGAACGCCTGCGCTCCCGGGGCCCCCATCAACGTAGGCCAAGATCGATCCAATTTCCGATGGACTTCCATTCGCTGTCATTTGCTTCACCTCGGTTTTCTACTCGGGAGTGCCAGAGTTGTTAGTCTCGACGGCCCAGACGTTCTCAACAATGATCTGCATCAATTCAAAGATCAAAGGAATGATGTGCTGAACATACAATTGATTCAGATCAATGTCGTCCCAGGCTTTGTATGTGATCTTGACATTGACTTCAGGAATTTGAACGCCTGATGGCGCGTAATCGTTTGAAGACACTCCCTTATAGGCCGGGGCGGTTGAGGTTTCTCCAGCACCACCTAGCTAAACCGGCTTATCAGCCCGGTCCACCCATTAGGCGGACCGGGCACTTTTTAATCACGGTCCCGAAATCGAGGGGCCGAATAGAAACAATAACGTATTGAGACGTCACCATGACACAAGATCTCTTAAATCGTTACGGCGGGTCCGTTCCCAGATATACCAGCTATCCAACAGCGCCTCATTTTCATGCCGATGTGACATCCGATGTTTATGCGGCCTGGCTTGAAACACTGCCTGCCGACGAAACGCTATCAATTTATCTGCACGTCCCTTTTTGCAAGCGCATGTGCTGGTATTGCGGGTGTCACACCAAAATCACAAAGAGATACAATCCGATTGCTGACTACGCCAAACACCTGGCGCTTGAAATGGAACTTATCAGCGCACGAATTCCAAGACGCCAGACTGTCAAACATATCCATTGGGGCGGCGGCACACCGACCATTCTGTCCAGTGGTGACTTTATGTCTCTCATGACACGCCTGCGAACACAGTTCGACTTCGATCCGAAGACAGAAATCGCGATCGAGATTGATCCGTGCACGCTCACCCGCGAGATGGCCCAAACATTGGCTGCTGCGGGTGTCAATAGGGTCAGCCTGGGCGTGCAAGATTTCAATACGCGTGTTCAACAGGCCATTAACCGGGAGCAAACCTTCGAGCAAACGCAAACCGTTGTTCACTGGTTAAGAGATTGTGGTATTGAAAAGATAAATCTCGACCTGATGTATGGCCTGCCAAAACAAACGGTTGCCGACACGCAACGTACAGCCGCCCTGTCTATGAATTTACAGGCTGATCGATATTCTGTTTTCGGTTATGCGCACGTGCCATGGATGAAAACCCATCAAAAAAAGATTAAAGATCAAGATCTACCCGATAGTAGCGAGCGATTGCAACAAGCACAGGCGATTGCTTCAGTTCTTGAACAAAATGGCTATACGTCAATTGGCTTGGACCACTTTGCAAAACCAGAGGACCCCATGGCTCTGGCACAAGGTTCTGGCGATTTACATCGAAATTTCCAAGGTTACACGACAGACAATGCGACAAGTCTCATTGGCCTTGGGGCATCGGCAATCGGTCGCATGCCCAGCGGTTATGTTCAAAACACATCCTCTGAGCGACAATATAAGGAGGCCATTACGCAGGGTACGTTCCCAATCGCCCGAGGCATCGCGCTATCCGCCAATGACAATTTACGCAGAGAAATCATCGAACGCTTGATGTGTGACCTTTCGGTTGATCTCGAAAAGCTCTGCCAACAATCCAATGTGCCCTTGAAGCAGTTTGACAGCGAGATGAAAACAATCGGTCAGATGCAAACAGATGGCGTCGTTGAATTTGCCGATGGTAAAATCAGAATTACCCAAACCGGGCAGCCCTTTGTTCGTTCGGTATGCGCTGTATTTGACGAATTTCTGCAAACTGGCAAGGGACGGCATTCACAAGCCGTCTAGTTTGAACAGGCGAAACGCCCCCTGCAAAATATTAGGTGTCCAGTTATCTCTCATGCTGGTAACGTGCGTCCCGTCATATGTGCGTAAAAGGGAAGAACCATGCCACGTATATCGTTGATCCACGCGACCCCTCTGTCTGTTGAACCTGTTAACTCGGCGTTTTCCGAACAATGGCCAGATGCTGAAGTTTACAACCTGCTGGAGGACTCGCTGGCCCCGGACATCGCAAAAGCCGGCCATTTGACGCCATCGATGCATGACCGTTTTGTTCGATTGGCCGTTTACGCAAAAGATACAGGAGCAAATGCGATACTGTTCACTTGTTCTGCTTTTGGCCCGGCTATTGAAGACGCAGCTCAGGCCGTGAGCCCTCTGGTTACGCTAAAACCCAACGAAGCCATGTTCAACGAGGCCCTTAAATCATATCAACGGATTGGAATGGTCGCGACCTTCGAGCCAAGTTTGGCCCCAATGAAGATCGAGTTTGAGAAAATGGCTCAGGAAATTGGGTCTTCTGCCACTCTTGAAACAGCCCATGCAGAAGGTGCGATGGAGATCCTGGCGTGCGGAGATACCGGGAAACATAATGCGCTCATTGCCGAGGCGGCGATAAAACTAGCCGACTGCGATGCCATTATGTTGGCCCAGTTTTCCATGGCAAAAGCACGGGATGTTATTCTAAAAAACTATGATCGACCTGTTTTAACAAGTCCAACAAGTGCGATCACAGCCCTTAAAGCGGCACTTAATTAGGAAAATATCGGCGCGGACGACGCAATCACATAAATGCCAAGACCAAGCGTCCATGTGGCCACGGCGCCCTGAATTACGCGGTTCGCCCATGTTAGGGCTTTCGCAGAATAACTGATCGGCACCGCGATAACGGCTGATAAGATCGCCATCCCAAACACCGAACCAAAGCCAAACAAAACGATATAGCCAAACCCCAAGATCGGCGATTGAAGGGTTTGCGTGGTCAGAACAAGCAACGCTGCCGAGCCAGCCACACCGTGCATCATTCCAACAAGAAGAGTCCGTACTGGCAGCTGTTTTGGGTGTTCATGCTCATGATCAAGAAGCGCGTGCGGCTGTTTTTCGCCCGCATGCGAGTGAGCATGAAAATGTTCAGAGCCATCTCCGTGGCGATGCATATGGAAGTGAATGCGTTCTCTTACGATTTTGATCAAAAGATGCGCACCGAGCGCAACAAGAACGACGCCCACAGCCGTTTCCAGCCAGGCCGAAACATCGCTTGAAATCTTCATACCAAGGAACAACGCCCCGCCAGCAATCAACATGAGCGTAATCGTATGACCGATCCCCCATACGGCGCCGTGAGTTATGATTTTACGACGCGAAGACTGGTTCGCTGCAATTGCGGAAACGGCAGCCACATGATCCGCTTCAAGCGCATGTTGCATACCAATGAGAAGACCGAGAGCAAGAATAGATAACATTCAACTGATATATCTGTCGCCGCAGGCCCTGTCTATAGGCCTCATGTTTATTTTTTTATTTTTTACCAAGCCCAAGAGGTGACCGGCAAAGAACTTTGATTTCGGCCAATCGCCTGCTCTAACGCGTCGCGCTTCATAAGGCCCGATTGCGTGTCAATTTCGCTAACAACACCCGCCGCGTTCGAAGCGGCGGCGCGCAAGGCATAGTCCGCAGGCTCACCCAACGCGACGAAGCCGCTTAACGTTGAAATAAATGCATCACCCGCGCCGGCCGTTCCTTTAGGCTCGATTTTAACAGCAGGGCAGTGATGTATTCCTTTTTCATCTGCCAGGTAGGCCCCTTCGGTCCCGTCGGTCACAAGAACACGACCAACGCCCGTTTTTCGGATCTGGCGGAAAAAGTCTGATAGCTCCATATCAAACCCGCCAAAAGACAAGCCCATACGCATTAATCGCGGTTCTTCGCCGCCGACCGGATGGCGCAGGGGTGCTGAAGCTTCATCCTCGGCACGCGCAATTAGGGCAGGCACAAGCGATTCAGCTTCGACGCGATTGATCGCGAGCAAATTGATTTTCGATAAACTGTCCAAAAAAGGCGAGGCCCGGGACGTCAGTTGACGTATCCCTGGATTAACGGCAACAAAGGCCCCCTTTGCGTGACCCGCGTCTACGATCAATGGAAAACAGTCCGCCGACTTGTTGCTCAAGTTCGTCACATAAAGCAGGTCAAATCCGTCGAATTTGTCGGCTCCCACTTCGCTTGGATGTAACAGTGTATTTGTGCCACGTTGGGTAAAGATTGTCGCATTCCTGTCATGTGAAGAGACCATAACTGAGGTGCCTGTTGGCATTTCATCTGTCTTGATGACGTGCGATTGCCTGACATTCTCTGCCTTTAGGCACTCCAACACCTTTTCGCCACTATGATCTTCACCGATCTTAATCAAGGCCGTTACGTCGATTCCCAGACGTGACATCGACACGCCGGCATTCACCGCTCCACCACCAATATGACTGGTGATACTTTCTGTATCGATCTTGATACCTTGCTCAAGCAACAGAAATGACGAGGTTGCGTTGTGCATCGTCATTCGCTCGACATTCCGATCCGCGACCAACACGATCGTATCAACGACAGCAGATCCAACACAAAGTGCACGCATTCAAGAAATTTCCTCTGTTACAACACAAAGGCGGCTCATTTCGTACCCGCCGCCTTTTTGCCAAACCACGCTATTAAGCGGCTTGCGATTGTCGTCTTGGCGTCGCATCTGGGTCTTTATACATCACGCCATCTTTCATAATCATTGTCAGATTATTCTTGTCTTGCAGGATCGCGACATCTTTCAGAGGATCACTGTTTACCAGCAACAAGTCAGCAAGGAAGCCTTCCTGGATTTGGCCCAGTTCGTCACCCATACCCATGATCTGACCACCCAGTTTCGTTGCCGAGAGAATTGCATCCATGGACGACATACCAATCAATTTTACGAAATGTTCGATATCGCGCGCGTCGGTTCCGTTTGGATTCCAGATCAAACCGTAATCACCACCGGGCAGGACGCGGACACCTCGCTTATGAAGCTCAGCCATATTCTGCGCACCAATTTCAAGCTCGTGCTTCACACCCGCTGCTTCAACGACTTCAGGCGTCAGTCCGTATTCAGCCGCTTCATATGTCGCGGCATAGGTAACACCCAAAGTCGGAGCCACGAAAACGTCGTCCTTGTGCGCTTCGAGCATATCCATTGCTTCATCGTCGATCATCGTCGCATGGTAAATGACGTCGACGCCGTACTTCAGCGCAAGCTTCACGGACCCGGCACTTCGCGCGTGAGCAGCAAAACGTCGGCCATAACTTTTGGCGACGAAGGACACAGCAGCTACTTCGTCTTCGGTCATCACCGTGTCCGTCGCCTTACCAAGAGGCATCAACTGATCGCCTGACGGATTAATTTTTAACGTATCGACACCGTCCCGTGCGCACTCCCGAGCGGTTTTCAGGAAATGATCGTGACCATCGCAAACCAAACCAAACGTCGTTCGGTCCTGGTGACGTCGACCTGCATCGCCCAGGTTTCCAGTTGGCGTCATTTCCGGGCTTGCCACCAGCATTCTTGGGCCGGGGAACACACCGTTATTAATGAAATCCCGAACGGCCACTTCAACGCGGGGACGCGCCGACGCGGCACCAAACAAACTGGTAAAACCTTGCTCGAATAAAACTTTGGTGTAATGGGCCGTCCATAACGTGTGTTCTTCCGGGGGCATATCTCCGATGTCCTCGAAAGAAGTGATGTCGGTAAAACTTGGATGGGCATGTGCTTCAATCAGACCTGGCATCAGAGTCGCACCGCCGGCATCAACAACATCGTGCCCTTCACGTGCAATTGAGGTTCCATCCCGTGCAACTGTCTTGATGCGATTTCCCTGAACTTCTACCTCGCCTGCAAAAGGCTCCGCACCTGTACAATCCAAAACCTGCGCATTGGTGATAATTGTGTTTGCCATTGATCTTTCTCCCATTAAATTCGCATAAAACTGCTTAACTCGAAGTAGGGCTATCATACATAGCTTTTGCTAATTTATTCCAGAACTCTATTGCGCTTTAGGACGCAATTGACAGGCTAGGCTGCCGACGTATTTAAGTGAGCAGCGGCACCAATCAATCCTGTGTGTTCAGATGTAACAAGATAGGTCGGGATGTCTTTGACCATGTAAGCCAAACGCCCTTTCGCTTCAAACTGATGACGAAATTCGGTCTTCGCGATATGATCTTTGAGACGCGGAACAATTCCCCCGGCGATATAAACGCCGCCATTGGCCCCAAATGTCAGCGCCAGATCGCCAGCCACCGCACCCAAATATGCCATGAAAAAATTCAAGGCTTTTAAGCAAAGTTCATCTTTTTTCTGGGTGGCGCACTCAACAATTTCGGCCTCGGTAAAAGGTTGAATAACTTGATCTTCCAATTCGCATAAAGTCCGATACAGATTACGTAATCCAGACCCGCACAGGATACGTTCGGCAGATACCCGCCCATACTGTTTTAGGAGCTTCCGGTAAACTGCGATATCAGAGTCGGTTAGCGGCGATATGCCGACATGCCCGCCCTCACTTTCGACAACGGCAAATCCGCTTTCAGTTGGCACGACCGCAGCAACCCCCAGTCCGGTGCCTGGACCCAAAATTACTTTCGGCCGCGCATCGACGGGCGCATCACCGCCTAAGGAAAACAGATGATCATTGTCCATGTGAGCAAGCGCCAACGCTTGCGCTTTAAAGTCATTGATCACGACAAGCTTATCCAGCCCCAGATCTGACCGGGTTTGACTGACAGAGAATTTCCAGTCGCCATTCGTCAATTGCACCTGATCGCCTTTTATGGGACCCGCCAAAGCAACGCATGCCTGTTCCGCGCTGGCCAACCCCCGCCGTGACGTATAATCACGAAATGCTGTACCCAGGCAGACAAAGTCCTTCACGGCCAATGTTTCCGCGTTGTATATTTCTGTACTTCCCGGTTGAACCATTGCGAAGCGCGCATTGGTTCCGCCGACATCCGCGACGACGATGGTTTCTTCTACATTCATATTCTTGATCGTTATTACTCAGATATATTTGTTTACAATGTTTTCCAACATTTCCTGGCGTCCAGAAACCGGCTGCGGATCCACATTGGTTTCCAGGACATGGGCCGAAATATCTTCCATGCTCAATTGTCCAGAAAGCATCTTTTGTCCAAAGTCACTTTGCCACCCTGCATACCTGTTTTTTCGGTTTTCTTCCAGAGTGCCATCAGCGATCATTTCGGCCGCAATTAACAAACCACGCGCACACACATCCATGGCACCAATATGACCATGAAACAAATCATCAGGCTCGATTGATTGACGACGCAATTTGGCGTCAAAGTTAACGCCTCCAGTCTTAAAGCCACCCGCATTCATAATAACATACAGTGCCATCGCGACTTCCGGTATGGAATTTGGAAACTGATCCGTATCCCACATATTTTGGGGATCACCCCGGTTCATATCGATACTGCCGAAGAGACCATTTGCTGTCGCGTAAGACAATTCATGCTCAAAACTGTGACCGGCCAACGTCGCATGATTGGCTTCAATGTTTAGGAAGATTTCTCCCTCTAGGCCATACTTTTGAAGAAAACCATGAACGGTCGCGCTGTCGTAGTCATATTGGTGTTTGGTCGGCTCCTGCGGCTTTGGCTCAATCAAAATTGTGCCATCAAAACCAATTTTGTGTTTGTGCTCGACGACCAAATTCATAAAGCGTCCCAATTGGTCAGCCTCGTGCTTCAGGTCCGTATTCAAAAGCGTATCATACCCTTCACGCCCACCCCAAAGCACATAGTTTTGACCACCAAGTCGATGCGTTGCTTCCATCACATGTTTGACTTGCGCAACCGCGTAGGCGAACACTTCTGGGTCGGGATTGGTCCCCGAACCCGCCATAAACCGTCTATGGGAAAACAGGTTTGCTGTTCCCCACAACAATTTGACGCCTGTCCGATCGATCTGTTCCGCCATTAAATCAACAATATGATCGAGATTGGCATTACTTTCAGCGAGACTTGATCCTTCCGGGGCAACATCTCGGTCGTGAAAACAATAATAAGGGACACCCAGTTTTTCAAAAAACTCGAATGCAACCTTCAGCTTCAACTCAGCCATTTCCATGGTGTCACCGCCTTGCATCCAGGGGCGGATCAGAGTGTCTCCCCCAAATGGGTCTGTACCTGGCCAACAAAAGGTATGCCAATAACAAACCGCAAACCGCAAATGTTCCTGCATGGTCTTACCCATTACAATCCGGTCCTTATCGTACCATTTGTAAGCAAGGGGGTTTTCGCTGTCTTTTCCTTCGTATGCGATTTTATCTATGGCCGTAAAATAGGTCATTATGGGTTCCCTGATTATGTCGTATTAAACGTTCTTTGTGTTGAAAATAGGTTTGAGAGCCGCGTACAGCTGGCGATATTCCAATAGCTTTTCCTGGTAAAGGTCTTGTAAACCGGGATCTGGAGAAATCACGTGTGCGATATCGGGTTGTGTACAAACATCAATCGTGGCTTCGCCTGTTGCGGCCAGCCGCCCCAGACGGGCGGCACCGAATGCGGGCCCGACTTCACCGCCGTCGTGATACGTCAGGTCTCGACCGAGTGCGCTGGACAGAATTTTACCCCACAGCGGGCTTCGTGCGCCGCCGCCAATCACCGATACCATATCAATTTGCGCACCAGCTTCAACGAGGGCGGCTTCGCCATCGGCGAATGCGAAAGCAACGCCTTCCAAAACAGCGCGTCCGATGGCGGCGCGGTCGTGTTCGTGCGTTAATCCAAAGAACACGCCTTTTGCGTCCGGATCATTGTAAGGGGTTCTTTCTCCCGATAAATAAGGTAAAAACTGTGGCACCGGTTTCTCAAGTCCCGCGGCTTCGATCTCTTCAAGCAACGCCCCTTCCGAAGCAGCTCCTGTCAGTTTTGCGACCCAGGACAAGCAGCTGGCGGCACTTAAAATCACGCTCATTTGATGCCAAACATCGGGGAAACAATGGCAGAACGCATGGACCGCGCGATCCGGACAAGGCGAATAGGCGGCGTTTGCTGCAAAATAGACGCCCGATGTCCCCAGAGACAGAAAAGCCCGCCCCGGCACGACCGTACCGACACCAGCCGCTCCAGCCGCATTGTCACCGGCCCCGCCCGCTACGACGACCCCGCCACCCATACCCCATCGTGCGGCCAAGTCTGATCGAAGTTCGCCAGAACTGGCACTGCCTTCAATTAAGTCCGGCATATGGTCTTGCGTTAATCCAGTCGCTTCTAACATGACATCGGACCAACACCGCTTGCGCACATCGAGCCATAATGTCCCCGATGCATCAGACATTTCCGACACATACGCTCCGGTCAATCGAAACCGAATGTAATCTTTAGGCAAAAGCACTTTGGCTGTTTTAGCAAATATATCGGGCTCGTTTATCGCAACCCACAACAGTTTCGGTCCTGTAAAACCAGCCATTGCGAGGTTGCCGGTAATTTCTCTTGAGTTCGGGACCCGACGTTCAATCTCTTGGCCAGCTTCGGCAGAGCGCCCGTCATTCCACAGAATTGCCGGACGCAGTGGCCGGCCTGCGTCATCAAGCAAGGTCGCCCCATGCATTTGCCCCGATAGCCCAATGCCAGAAACCCCAGACAACGCCGATGCATGTGTTGCTTTTAACTGCTCAACCGCGGCCTCCACCGCGGCCCACCAATCATCCGGGTTTTGTTCAGACCACAAATCGTGAGGTCGCGATACAGCGAGCGACGCCGTTGCTTGCCCAACAATTTGTTGATCCGCATTGACGAGGACAGCCTTGACCCCCGATGTTCCGATATCCAGACCGAGATACATGTCCGTCATACCGGTCAGGTTCCCATCCGCGCGGACCATTCATTCTTCATGAAGGTCAAAGCATCTGCTGCCAGTTTTTCTTCAGTCTCAAACATTTTTCGCCAAACTTTCACAACCGGAATCAGTTCCGGTATTGAGGTGCCAAATGCTTCGACAACCAGGAAACCGTCATAATTCACCGCCGCCAGAGCGTCGAACGTCTCTTTCCAGCGTACTTGCCCAACACCCGGTGTGGATCGGTCATTTTCGGAAATATGAATATGATTGATGTTATGAATATGACCGGTAATTGCCGCGGCCGGATCTTTTTCTTCAATATTTGCATGATGGGTATCATACAAAATCCCGACATTCTGGGCACCGACATCATCTACCCATCGGGATGTATCGGCTGTAGTGTTGAGAAGATAACACTCAAAGCGGTTCAAAAATTCCGAAGAGATAATCACGTTCTGAGTTTCCGCATATTCCGCAACAATTTGCATATGCTCAATGGAACGCTTCCATTCATCCGCCGTCGGTCCTTCGCCAGAAAAAACGCCAAACGTTGAATGCATGGGACCACAGATGAGATTGGACCCAAGAGCCGCGCAGCAATCGACAGCGCGTTTACTTTCCTCAACAGCGACAGCCCTTGCACCCGGATCAACGCTAATCGGGTTTCCCTCCGGGCTGCATGCACAAACCGTTGAAGTTTCAAGGCCGATGCCCGAAATTACTTTCGCGAGTTTCGCATGATGATCCGGATCCCGATCAAAAACCGGTACCTCCACCAAGTCGTATCCTATTTCTTTAATATTATTGAGCGTCTTTTCATGCTCTTGGGTGACGTGTGTCGTCCACAAAAGTAAATTCATGCCGAATTTCATAGTCGTTCCTCCCCCGAGCAGACTTTCAAATCGATGCGGACGGATCAGCGTGTTTGACGCAAATAGACCCCGTAAAGTTCAGCGGAACCAATCGCGAGTAACGAGACGACCACGAAGACAATCGCGACAATGGCAGCTGTCCTGTAAATGGCTTTCACCGGTTTCCCAGGTTCGCAGAAAGGCATCAAGTTAAAGGCAAGGCCTGCAAAAACAATCAACCCTGCACCGATCCCATAGAGGGTTTTACTGAATGGTTGAAAAATTGCAGCCAGCGCCAAAAGACATAATATGACAAGGCCATACTCCCACCGACGCGCGACGGCGCGGCTCATTCCAGGTGGATTTTCCGTATCGGTAAGCGGTAAAGATGGATCGCTCATGATCTTACGAGGCTCCCCTGTTCATCAAAGACATGTGTCATTTTTGGCTGGAACTGAAGGTTGATTTTATCACCTTCATTAAATCGTACAGATCGATCCATGACCACCCGCAACTCCCGTTCGCCATCGAGAACGTGATAAAGAGTTTCGGCCCCCATGGGTTCGATGATATCAACCACGCCGCTCAGTGTCTTATCCGAAGGGTCTGAAACAGTTTCAAAAAACCGAGGGCGGACACCCAGAGTGACATGAGAACCCGCTGCAATATTCAAGGCCGCGTCATTAACATCGACAATAATGTGCTGACCATCTACATCAAGTTTCAGGCCGTTTGCCGCTGAAATGCCTTCGACAACAGCAGGGATCAGGTTCATACCCGGCGTTCCGATAAAACCTGCAACGAACGTATTAATGGGAGCCGCAAAGATGTCGTGAGGTGTGGCCACCTGTTCAATTTTACCAGCCCGCATGACGGCAATTCTATCCGCCATCGTCAAGGCTTCTATCTGATCGTGCGTAACAATAACCGTTGGCTTTGACAAATCCGCCAGCACTTCCTTGATCTTCGTTCGCATCTCTTGACGCAATTCAATATCAAGCCTGCTCAAAGGTTCATCGAACAAGAAGCATCTCGGATTGCGAATAATTGCGCGACCAACCGCGACACGCTGTTTCTCGCCTTCTGCCAGTTGACTTGGATAGCGCCGCAAGACATCGGTTAAATCGAGACGATCTGCCACCAGCGACACGCGCTGTTTGATGTCATCAGGTGACACGTTTTCAGCATGCAACGGATAAGCCAGGTTATCTGCAACAGAGATACTCGGATATAAGGCATAAAATTGGAACGCCATCGCGACATTCCGGTCAGGCGTCGCTATATCGTTTACAACTTCACCATCAATCTTAACCTCTCCCGCGGTAATGTCTTCAAGACCGGCAACCATGCGAAGCGTTGTTGTCTTTCCGCAGCCACTCGGACCCAGCAAGCACAAGACTTCACCATCTGCAATATCCAGATCGACGTCGCTTACCGCCGTCAGATCGCCGTACTGTTTCGTTAACTGACGGATTTGTATTCCCGATGCCATCAACGTTCTCCGTTATTTCTTAATTGTGCCAAAGGTAACGCCCCTCAGCAGATGGTTTTGAAGCAGGTACGTTACGGCAAAAACCGGGATCAGAAACATTGTCACAATGGCAGCCAACAGTCCCCAATCAACACCAATTTCCCCCCCCAGCGTGCGGGCCATCTGAACGGGTACTGTTCGCGTATCCGTGCCCGTCAGCAATAACGCAAACAAAAACTCGTTCCATGTTAAAATAAGTGCAAATACAGCGGTTGCCGCTAAGCCAGCCTTAACCTGAGGCAGACAGATTTTGAAAAACACGCGCCGGTCTTTACTGCCGTCAAGACGTGCGGCGTCCTCAACATCTGTCGATATTTCATCGAAGAAACTTTTTATCATCCAGATCGAAAACGGCAGATTGAAGGCGGTGTAGAGTAAGATAATGCCAATGTAGGTACCACTTAATCCACTCAACCGGAACATCAGAAAGATCGGGATAATAGCAATAATTGGCGGCAACATCCGCGTTGTAAGAATAACAAACAGATACGTATCGTTGCCTCGCAACGGATGCCTGGAAAAGCCATAAGATGCAAGCGTGCCAATAATCAGCGCTAAAATGACACTGGTTCCTGCAATAAAGATCGAGTTCGCGAAATAGAGTTCAAACCCCGTACTGGCAGCGTCTTGCCCGGTACCGGCAGCTCGATAAAACACTGATACAAAGTTATCAAAAGTAGGCGTGAAAATAAATTTGGGCGGTATAGAAAGCGCGTCTGTTCGAGTCTTGAATGCGGTCAGGATAATCCATAAGACCGGAAAGAAGTAAATTAAACTAACGATACCGGCAAAAATCGTCCAGCCTGGACCCGCTTTCCCGATACCATATTTTTTCTTGAAAAAGCTCATCAGGACATCTCCTCAGATCGGCGATTAACGACGTATAAGTAGAGGTTCGTGAGGACAATCACGACGAACAACAAGATGTACCCCAATGCAGATGCATCGCTGGTTCTGAAATACTGAAACCCTTGCCGATAAACATAGACCGATAGAGTTTCAGTGGCAGAACCTGGGCCACCCTCCGTAATGATATAAACCAGATCAAAAAGCTTGAAGGTCTCAATGGTCCTGAACAATACAGCCAACAAAAGTAGGCTTTTTATATAAGGAAACGTGATCGTCCTGAACCTGCGGAACCACGATGCGCGATCAATATCAGCAGCTTCGTAGAGATATTTAGGCACACTGACCAAACCAGCGAGAACCAACAACATGACAAATGGCGACCACATCCAGGCATCTGCAATAACGATGCCCCAAATTGATCCCCATTTGGTGCCTAATAGAATATAGGGCTCACCCGTGAAATAACGAACCGCCTGGCTAAGCAGGCCAAAGGACGGTTCGTAGAAAAACTTGAAAAACACGCCAACAGCAACGAATGAAAGCATCATCGGGGTTAGGACCAGCGACAACAAAATCTTCCGCATCGGAAATTCTCGGGCAAACATCAGTGCCAACAAGAACCCGATAATGACTTGTAGCGTGACACTTCCTGCAACGATGAGCGCGGTCGTTTGAAAACTTTCCCAGATCGCAGTCTTACCGATAACTTTTTCATAGTTCCGAAACAGGTTGTCCCAACCAAGAAATTCAGGGGGTTTAACGCTGCTCGCACGATACCTAAAAAAGCTCAATCCAAACGACCACATCAGTGGCAAAATGTTCATTGCAAACAGCAAGAAAATCGCCGGAGTGATGAGCAATGCTCCACGGCGTTCGGGTGCCATTAACCACTCCCAGAAGCCCGCTGTGCTGTTGTGAGATGGGGGAGTTACAGGTGTGGATGTCGTCATGATAGGCGCTACATTCAATTTGTAAAAAACTTAAAGAAAAGTAAGGAGATGTGCGCCAATTGATTACATTATCAACTGGCGCACATTGAGTTCACCTTAAGAAGACCAGACGCTATTTAATGCGTCCTACGTCCTCCAAAAGCTCCTGTTGGAATTCAGCGATACTGTCCAAAGCTTCCTTAGCAGAAATCTGACCGGTGATCGCTTTATCGAACTCTTGTTGCTGCTGAGTCAGCAGCTCGAAGAATTCTGGGATACGCCAAAAATCCCTCAAAAGAGGAACGACTTCGCGATGTGCTCGGTTCCACGGACGCGCTTTATCATGACCTTCCCAAGCCATAATGCTCTGAAGGCCACTCAGATATCCGTTATTTACAAATTCCTTTTGAACAGAATCAGACAAGAACCACTTAACGACTTCAAGTGCTTCCAGCATGATTTCGTCGCTGTTCCAGGTTGTCAAAACAAAGGGCTGACCTCCAATTTGTGCCGTTCGGTTAATAGAACCGTCTGACATACGCTTGCCCGGGTTGAGAGCAAAGTCCACTTTGTCGTGAACTTTGGATTTTGATGCATCCAAAACAGGTTCGGCAAGACCGGCCCAGTTAATAACCGCTGCAACATTGCCCTGCATAAACTGATCCTGAACAGCAAAGATATCCATCTGACCGGTTTTCCAGATTGGTGGAGAACTTGGCAGCATTTCAAGATAAGCTTCGAAAGCCTTCACGTTGGTAGGTGAATTAACGATGCCTTGGGCTTGGCCGGTTGGTTCATTCTTTTCGTCCCAAATGTCGCCACCCCACTGCCAGATGAAGCTGTTGATCTGACAAGATGAGAAATCGTAGCCTTTACCAGCTTGGTAAGCCGTACCGAAGAAATCATTTTCAGCGACACCATCACCAAGAGGCTCGCCCTTAGCACGCGTGAAGAAAATTCCGATATTCTTCCAGTCACTCCAGTCGGCATCAGCCCACTCATCGTAAGAACAAGGCAATGGGCGGTTATATTTTGCCTTATATGCCGCTTGCTCTTTCGCATTACAGAACAAATCTTTCCGGAACCATGTTGGGTAGCTATCCGGGAACTGCGGAAAACCATAGTAGGCATCGGCTCCGGTTGGATAGGTAGAGTAGGCTTTGACCAACGCAGGATGAAGGTCCTTCATAATTGATTGTAGTTCGGGATCCGCATCAATGTATTTATTTAGCTTGGCGAAGTGACCGCCTTCAATGAAGGCACCTAACCACTGAGAATCACTCACAATCATCTGGTACTTTTTCTCGCCAGATGACAACGAAGCGGCCACCCGCTCGTAGAAACTCGGCCAAGGAATAAAGTCGATTTCCAACTTCACGTTGTTACCGCTTTTTGCTTTGTACTGCTTTGTCGCCATATCCTGCATAAGACGCGTTGGGCCCCAGTCAGGAGCCGCCATCTTTATGGTAATATCTTTTGCAAGTGCAGAAGACATCGTCATCCCCGTCAGTGCGGAAAGCGCAATGCCCCCAGCAGCCACCACGGAAAGTGTCTTAGATACAATACTCATTTTCTTCCTCCATTTTTCCCCCTTAACGTTGAGGGGTCAGATTTACCCAGCCCAACTAAACGAGCTGAATCAAGCGATCGCCGTACCTGTTTCTGCGGCGAACAACAGACTTGTCGTCGGGTCAAACTCAACTTCCAGGCTGTCCCCGACTTTAAAGCCAACAGCCTTTGCTTCCGGCAAAACCATCTGCATATCAACTCCAGCGGCGTTGATATCCAGAATTGTCACATCTCCCAATGGTTCCAATAGTTCAACTTTTGCCGAAAAATTTGGCCCCGTCGCTGTTTCTTGCACCAGCTTTAACTGGTTGGGGCGGACCCCAAGCAAGACATCTGTCCCGGCGGCAAATTCACCTAACTTCTTTTCCCAGTTCCCACCTGCAACGTCAGCAAACGGCAAGCGTACGGATCTTGACGCCTCTGAAGTCCCAGGAATGAGGTTGATAACGGGCGATCCAACCCGACGTGCCACTAGATCATTTTGCGGCGCATCATAGAGCTCATCCGGTGTTCCAATCTGCCGAACGCTTCCATGCTCCAGGATCGCAATGCGTTGCCCCATACTGAGAGCCTCCAGTTCATCAGGAGTGGCATAAAGGATTGTCATGCCAAATTCCCGATGCAGGCGCTTGAACTCAGCCCGTGTGTCATGACGCAACTTTGCATCCAGGTTGGTCAACGGTTCATCCAGCAATAACAATTTGGGCCGACCAATCAACGCACGGCCGATCGCCACACGCTGCTGCTCACCACCGCTTAAAGTATCGGGTTTGCGCAGTAACGTATGGTTCAAACGCAATTGTTCCGAAATTTCACCAACGCGTTGTTGCACTTCGGCTTCCTCAACGCCCGTTTCACGAAGGGGGTAAGCTAGGTTTTCCTCAGTCGTAAGGTGCGGATAGAGTGCAAAAGCCTGAAATACCATGGCCATGCCCCGTCCTTGTATCGGCGCCTGCGTAACATCCGATCCCAAAAACTCGATTTGACCCTGATCGGCTTTTTCAATCCCCGCAATACAGCGAAGAGACGTCGTTTTCCCGCTCGCACTAGGCCCAAGCAGCGCGAAAAACTCGCCTTCTTCAATTGCCAAATTCAAACCATTAATCGCAACAATTTCATCAAACCTTTTGTGGAGATTGGTTAATTTGAGGATACTCATAAAGCTACCTTTGCATCGACCCATTGCCCGTTTTCAGAGCTGGAACGCACCGCGGCTTCGATAAAGACAACACCCCGCGCCCCGTCTTCTACACTTGGATACGTAGTCGCCATGGGATTCGGCTCCCTGTTTTCCAAACGCGCGGAAATCACCTCTGCGACGTCCGTATAAATATTTGCAAAGCCTTCCAGATAACCTTCGGGATGGCCTGGTGGGATACGGGTGGCATGGCCGGCAATCTCACTTGAGCCACTGCCACCGCGCGTAATCAGTTGCGGAGGCTCACCCAACTTGGTTACCTGCAGATAGTTTGGGTCTTCCTGCGACCAACTCAACCCGGCCTTTTCTCCATAAACCCGAATACGCAACCCATTTTCATTTCCCGGCGCGACCTGGCTTGACCAGAGCATTCCCCGCGCACC
Organism: Rhodospirillales bacterium; assembly: GCA_048262655.1. Classification (GTDB taxonomy): domain Bacteria; phylum Pseudomonadota; class Alphaproteobacteria; order Rhodospirillales; family Casp-alpha2; genus JABMNT01. The sequence goes on from JBLXEY010000001.1 coordinate 624,053, forward strand.
GCCGACGTAACGCATCATAATGTGAACGTTATCATCCAGTTGGCGCCCTTCGACGAAAGTGGATAAATCTGCGCTTAACGAGTCCAATTCTAGATCTGTTATAAAGTGGGCCAGATTGTAGGCGTGCGTTCCGATGTCGCCGATACAGCCACCAGCGCCGGATCGCGCGGGATCCGTTCGCCATTCGGCCTGCTTGAGCCCCGTGTCTTCAATTTTTGTCGACAGCCAATCCTGTGCGTACTCAACCTGAACAACACGGATCGCACCAAGATCACCAGCCTTGACCATTTCACGCGCCTGACGAACCATAGGATAACCGGTGTAATTATGAGTTAACCCAAAAACCAAGCCGGTTTTACGAACCAACGCGACGAGCGCCATCGCGTCAGCCGACGTTGTTGTTAAAGGCTTGTCACAAACCACATGGATGCCCGCTTCAAGAAACACTTTGGCAGCATCAAAATGGACGTGGTTGGGCGTAACAATAGCGACGACATCAATACCGTCATCGCGTGCGGCCTCCGCTTTAGCCATCTCTTGATAAGAGCCATATGCGCGGTCTGGACTTATCCGCAATTCAGCAGCCGATGCCTGGGCTCGAGCAGGGTCGGAAGACAATGCGCCGGCTACAAGTTCGTAGTTGTCGTCCATCCGTGCCGCCAGTCTATGGACGGCGCCAATGAAGGCTCCTTGACCTCCGCCTACCATTCCCAAACGCAGTCGACGCCCCGTTGTGTTTGCGATACTCTCTTCGATAGCCATGTGCGCCCCCCCAAAACTTAGGCTTTTAACTCCCGCTTATACCAAGCATTCTCCGGTTTGCTTCATCGTCGGTTCCGCCGTCCGCGAAATCATCGAAGGCTTTTTCGGTAACTCGAATGATATGATCTTTCACAAACTGCGATCCTTCGCGCGCACCATCTTCGGGATGTTTTAAACAACATTCCCACTCGACGACGGCCCATCCGTCGTAGTCATGCGCGGCAAGTTGAGAAAAGATGCCACTAAAATCGATGGTTCCATCGCCAAGTGAACGAAACCGCCCAGCGCGATCAACCCAACTCTGATATCCGCCATACACGCCTTGCTTGGGCGACCGGACAAACTCGGCATCTTTAACGTGAAACATCTTGATGCGTTCATGATAGTGCTCAATGAAACCAAGATAATCCAGTTGCTGCAATTCGAAGTGACTGGGGTCATACAAAATGTTCGCTCGCGGATGGTTATTGACCCGCTCCAGGAACATTTCGAAGGTAATTCCGTCATGCAAATCTTCACCCGGATGAATCTCATAACAGACGTTGACGCCTGCCTCATCAAAGGCATTTAAAATTGGCATCCAGCGACGAGCCAGCTCATCAAACGCGGTTTCGACAAGCCCGGCAGGCCGCTGCGGCCATGGATATATATAAGGCCAGGCTAACGCGCCAGAGAATGAAGCATGGTCGGTCAGCCCTAAGTTTTGCGAAGCCTTGGCGGCCATCATCATTTGATCGATTGCCCATGCGGTTCGTGCGTCCGGGTTCCCCCGGACTTCAGGAGCAGCAAACCCATCAAAGGCTTCATCGTAGGCCGGGTGAACCGCCACCAGCTGACCTTGAAGGTGCGTCGACAGCTCGGTGAGTTGGATCCCCTCCTCGGCCAAAACGCCCTTTACTTCATCACAGTAGTCTTTGCTTTCTGCCGCTTTGGCCAGATCAAAAAGCCGCCCATCCCAGCTTGGCAGTTGAATCCCGACATATCCTGCATCAGCCATCCACCTGGCGATGGACGGAAGCGTATTGAACGGCGCCTCATCGCTGGCAAATTGCGCCAAAAAAATTGCTGGCCCCTTCATCGTCTTCATTAAAACACCCTCCCGATGTTAAACTGATCCACTTTGTGTCGTCAGGTAAGTTCTCACCTACGGTCTCTCCCCATGAGGTTCTACATCATTTTGATGGGAATTCACAATAACAAATTTATACTATCGTCGAAATTATAACCATAAATACTAAATATTTGACGCATATACGCCGTTTTTGATGCCGCAGTGCAACATATTTTTAAATGATGGATTACATCATTATACCTCATCATGACTTGTTAAGAGTGTCATTTTCTTCTATACAACAGTCGAAAGTCGTTTGTTTATGTTCACAGGCAACCCAATTTAAATAAGCCTAATGCGAGATAAGACAGCCACCTCAGCCGTTCGAAAACGGCCACGTATCTCCGACATTGCACGGGAGGCTGGCGTCAGCGTGGCCACAGTAGATCGGGTTTTACATGGCCGCCCGGGGGTAAAAAAACATACAATTGACCTGATCAACACTGTCATCACCCAACTGGAATATGGGACCCCCATGTCGTTGGCGCGTCGGCCTCATAGGCAATTGACTTTTGATGTTATCTTGCCGGTTGGTCCAAACACATACATGGATGGTCTGCATGAAGCGGCTGTCAGTGCCTTTGAAGACATGTCCGACCTGGGCGTATCGATGCAGGTTCATCGTATTGATCGGTTTGACCCTCTGGTGCTAACCGATCATATCCGTGCCATTGCACCAACGACCAGCGGCATAGCTGTTGTCGCCATCGAACACCCCATGGTCCGAGAAGCCGTCAACGAAGTGGTTGAATCTGGCATTCCGGTCGTGACCCTTGTATCCGACTTATCGACGTCCCACCGAACCAGCTATGTTGGAATTGATAATCGAGCTGCCGGCCGCACGGCAGGGGCGCTGATGGGGCGACTGCTCTCGGGAGGGCAAGGCAAGATCATCCTACTTGCCGGGCGATTTGGGCTGCATTATCGAGACCATGAAGAACGCGAAATGGGTTTTCAAAGAATTCTGACAGAACAATTTCCGGGCCTGCAAATTGCCCAGAAAATTGAGAGCCACGATGACTTTCAAGAAAGCTATCGCCAAACGATGAATGTCCTGGAACGTGAGCCGGACATTAGAGGAATTTATAACATTAGCGGTGGCAACCGAGGCGTTGGCGAAGCTTTGGAGGAAACAAATAAGGCCGGAGAAATCATCTTTATTGGCCATGAATTGACACGCTATTCGCGCCAGTATCTGGTCAGCGGCACGATGGACGCCGTTATTGATCAGTCGCCGCGACTAGAAGCGAAACGGATCGCAGAAAGCCTTTATAACTTCCACAACCAATCAGAATTCAACCCCAGGCTTGACCCCATCCCCATTCAGATATTCCTGCGCGAGAACCTGCCCTAATTGATGCTACTGGCATCAAAGATCAAGAATTTATAGGATGACATCAAATGGAACCCGGGGCACGCCGGGACGCCATCAAAAGACTTAGTTGGACTTCGTCCTGAGGATAAATCTTCCATCAATGATATCGCCAAAGACATCATCAAGTTCGGGATGATTAATCGGTTCGTCCAGTTCGTCATCATCGACAAGATTTTGTTCGGAAACATATGCGACATATGGCGCTTTATCCGGGGCCTCTGCAAATAAGTGATAAAAAGGCTGGTCTTTTCTGGGCCGTGATTTTTCTGGAATACTTTCGTACCATTCTTCAGAATTCGAAAAAACCGGATCAACATCGAAGATGACGCCCCGAAAACCAAAGATCCTGTGTTTGACTTGGTTACCAATCGGATATTTGGCGGACGCATTTACGCGCGGCAAATCACCTTCGCCTGATACTTTTTCAATGTCCATTTGATATTCTGTTACCATAATCTAACTGTTGTCCTGCCTAAAAACGCTAATAGGGAGCCAAGCTCCCCATTACGTGACAGATTAGTCAACCCCATGAATAGGGTATATCCGCCTTAAGCTGCGATCCCGCCGGAACGCCAGACAGTCGTTTCTTTGCAAGATGGGCACACGCGCTCACCAATATGGCTCGACATAAACTCGTTATGGCACATAAGGCACTTACGGTTTTTCTTAACGTGTTCTCTATCTGATTCAGGTTTTTTAGTATCTACGCGCCGCGACGCCATTACGCTGCCTCCTTCAAAAGCAATTCATCCTCACTTTTACGCCTCAACAAAAAGGCTCCAAGTGTCAACAATTCTTCCGCTTCATCAACATAATCACAAGCACGAGAAGGCTCAGCCAGTTCCGCTTTACCGATAAGTTCTCCTGCTGATTCCGTGATGTACCGGATCAGATCTGTATTATACATACATTTTGCTCCAAATTTCAAATTTGACGTTTTCTACACCAAAATGATTTCAGATGCGACAATTTTTTTTGTGCGCTGCAATATTTTTGATCTTTTTATGAAATTATATTCACAAAAATATGTCAGTTTTATTTATTCTATGAAATTTAATACAAAACCTACCAAAAAAGGACATCTGCTTCAGCGTCGACTCGCTGATCCCAGACGTTTTTTCTTATGCAGCACTTTCGTATCTGTAGACGATGGGAACAATAGGTCCAGATAAGCTTCCTTTTCCATCATGTTCCCATGCAACGCGATCGGCACACGCGAATAGTCCGCCATAACTTTCTGGCAGATATCGCCGCTTTGCGTAAAATCCGGGCTCTCCCAAGGTTCTCTTTTCACTGTCGTTCTCCTGACCCTTAATTTCGGGGCTTGAGGCGACAATAGACGTCACTCTTTAAGAGAGAGTGAAATTGTATGGTTAATTTTTGTTTGATTTCAGGCGCACGCGAATTCTTGCCGTTGCAACAGATCGACAAGCCGCAACAATCGCATTGGCATTGATCCGATAAGCTTCATAAAGATCAATGCTGTCTCCCGACTGCCCAAAATGTTCGACGCCCAAACTTTCCGTCCGCTGCCCTCGAACCGAGCCCAGCCAGGCCAGGGTTGCCGGATGGCCATCAATAACAGTTACCAATCCCGCTTGTCGGGCAAGTGGTGACAATAAGTGCTCGACGTGAGAGACAGCATCGTGATGTCCAAGCTGACGCGCCTTTTGAGCCGCATTCCAGCCCGCGTTTAATCGATCTGCCGACGTGATCGACAAAAGACCGGCACCTGGATGTTCTTTTGAAACCTGCTCCCACGCTTCCATTGCTTCCGGGGCCATTACGCCGGTAAAAGCGATGGCCAAATCAGCTCCGCTGTCTGGCTCTTTCAGCCAATAGCCACCAGCCAGAATGCCACTTTTATCGGCAGCGCTCAAAACTCTGTTCGGCTGCTCCAACGCCCGCGTCGACAGACGCAGATAGACAGAACCGCCTTCAGAATCGCGCAACCATTGCATCTGCTCTTCATCAGCGCCCTGGCCATCGCGCTGAATATAGTCAAACGACCATTCCATAATTGTTGCCAGCTCATCGGCATAGGAAGGCTCAAAGGTTGCCAGACCATCTTGCGAAAGGCCAATCAGCGGCGTCGCTATTGATTGGTGCGCTCCTCCTTCCGGAGCCAGGGTGATTCCAGACGGCGTTGCCACAAGCAAAAACCGAGCATCCTGATAACAGGCGTAATTCAAGGCATCCAATCCGCGACTGATAAAGGGATCATAAAGCGTCCCGACGGGCAACAAGCGGGCACCAAACAACGGCTCGGACAAGCCCATCGCGGCTAACATCAAGAATAAATTATTCTCGGCGATTCCAAGTTCCAGATGTTGGCCGCTGGGCGACTTTTCCCATTTAATTGGCGACGCAACCTTCTCCGCACGAAAGGCATCCTTGTGCTCTTCGCGCTGAAACAGGCCTCTTTGATTGACCCATCCTGACAGGTTGGTTGAAACCGTGACATCGGGACTGGTTGTCACGATACGTGCCGACAAAGCATCATCCCGACGGGCCAGCGTATTCATGATTTTACCGAAAGTAACCTGTGTTGAGGATTTTTTATCACCCGGCGGCGTGATAATCCCCACCGGCAAAGGTGCGGTCCGCGGCTCGGGTTTTGGTCGACTGCAAAAGGGAACCGATTTTAAGAAGGATTCCAGAATGTCCGGTTCAACATCCAGCCCACTATAGGGCTCCCATTCATCACCGTCTGCAATATTGGACGCACGTTTCAATACCCCCACCTGTTCCGGTGTCATCAAGCCCGCATGATTGTCCTTATGTCCGGCAAGTGGCAGACCATGTCCTTTGATGGTGTAGGCAACGAAACAGGTTGGCGTATCATCATCGCGCACACTTGCAAACGCATCGAGAATACTTTCCATGTCATGGCCACCCAAATTAGTCATGATTTTATGGAGTGCTTCATCGTCATAGCGGGCCAGAAATTGTTTAACGCCCTTTACCCCATCAAGGTCCCTGCTGAGGTGTTGGCGCCAAGTGGCTCCGCCCTGAAACGTGATCGCCGAATACAAATCATTGGGACAATCATCGATCCACTGCTGAATAGCCTTCCCCCCAGGTTCCTTAAATGCCTCCAACTGGAGTTTGCCATACTTGATGTTGATGACGTTCCAGCCGACGGTTTCAAAAAAGCTCTTAATTTTTTGAAACAGGTTGTCATTGACGACACCGTCCAGACTTTGCCGATTATAATCAATGATCCACCAAAGATTGCGGACATCATGCTTCCATCCTTCGAGCAGGGCCTCATAGATATTGCCTTCATCGAGTTCCGCATCACCCATGATGGAAACCATGCGGGCCGGCTTCTGGTCGGGTATCATTTTATGGCGAAGCACATAGTCCTGAATGAGCGAGGCAAAAAGCGTAACGCCGACGCCCAAACCGACGGAGCCCGTCGAAAAATCGACATCATCACTGTCTTTAGTACGAGACGGATAAGACTGAGCACCCCCTTTTCCCCTGAAATTTTCAATTTGTTCCAATGTCTGATTGCCCAATAGATATTGGATCGCATGAAACACGGGCGAGGCATGAGGTTTGACGGCAACACGATCCCGTGGCTGCAGCACATCAAAATAGAGCGCGGCCATTATCGTCGCAACAGATGCACATGAAGACTGGTGTCCGCCGACCTTGATCCCATCACGGCTTTCACGGACATGGTTTGCGTTGTGGATCATCCAGGACGATAACCACAGGATTTTCCGTTCCAATTCTTTAAGAATAGCCAGTTTTTCGCTGTTGGCGGGCGCATTTGACAATGCATTCCGAGCCGGCAGTGTCGTCGTCATCGCAGATATTCCTTCCTCTGTTCAACGGTAGTTTAGCAAATAACGCGATGACAAATCCTTGCTATTTATGCTGTCTATATGATAAAAAACGATACATTCCATAAGATATTAATATAAAAATAGTGATTTATGCCAAATTTAACATTAAATGAAATTGACTTGCGAATATTAACTCACCTGCAATCAAACGCGCGGCTGACCAATGTCGAACTGTCAGAGAAAATCCATTTATCCCAATCGCCCTGCCTGCGTCGCGTTCGAAATATGGAAGACAATGGGATTATAAAAGGTTATGTCGCACTGGTTGATCAAAATGCCGTAGGATTGCCGGTCAGCGTTTTTGTCAACGTGCGCCTTGAAAAACAAATCGAACAAGCGCTCGAAGTTTTTGAGAGTGCTGTGCAAAATTGGTCGGAAGTCATGGAGTGTTATTTGATGACTGGTGATTCAGATTATCTGTTGCGCGTGGTTACTGCAGACTTGGCCGCCTATGAACGTTTCCTTATGGACAAACTGACAAAAGTGCCCAGTGTGGCTTCTATTGGTTCCAGTTTTGCGCTGAAACAAGTCACCTACAAAACAGCTTTACCCCTCACATCCTAAAACTCTGTCCAGCCAACATCTGCCAGCTTTATTTGCCCCTCAACAAAGTGGGCATCGGGATTATCAGTCACCAGTTCCAGCATCGACAGGCCATCATAACCGATTTCCGCTAGCGTTTTGCTGAACTTTGCGAAATCGACATCGCCCATGCCAATGGGATCATGGCGCCACGTGTTTTTATGGGTGTCAGAAAGATGCACCAGTTTCAATCGATCTCGCACGATTTTAACACCTTCGCACGGGTCTTCGCCAGCGAACGGTGCATTGGCAACATCATAGATTGCACCGACATCGTCACGCCCTAACGCCTCCAGCGCCGCCATCACATTTTCTGCTCTTGGTATCCAGGTATTGGGCACATTCTCGACAAGCATCGTCACACCTTGATCGCTGGCTCTGTCTGCAAGCTTGTTCATCCCATCGATGAACCATTCAGTCAGTTGTTCATTGGGGATCGGCCATAAAGGCATGGTTCGGCCAGGCACAAGGATGCAGTAAGGGATTTTCCAATCGCCACAAATGTCGACAAGACTTGAGATGACATTGACGGTGAAGTCGCGCATCTCGCGTGTCGAGCTCACAATATTATTATCGATCCCGGGGATATTTACGGATGTGATATGCAAGCCTTCATCGCTGATCTTTTTTGGGATATCGCGCCGATCTGAGGGCGTAATATCGGTCGCCCAAAAGTGTGGCTGAGCAACCAACAGCTCAAATTCCCGGTATCCCATTTGACCCAGATGCAACAAACTATCGAGCGCATCATGGGTATAAATGTAGCTAAATGTATTGGCTCCTAATCTTAATCCACTCATTTCATCTCTACTCCGCATCGCCTTAAAAATTCAGGGAACAATCGACCCATCCGCCGTCTTTTCCACTTGATTCCAGTGCGGCTTCCAGAAACCGCATTCCCCGCGCGCCGTCTTCTACCGTTGGAAAATCAAGCGCCAAGGGGTCTGCTTGAGTTCCTGTCATTTTGGCGGCAATGGCTTCCGACGCATCGTTATAGAGATTGGCAAACGCTTCCTGGAATCCTTCTGGATGCCCCGTTGGAATTCGGCTTGCTCGATGGGCGGCTGCACATAGTCCCGGCAAACCCCGGCTCAGAATTCTGGCGGGCTCACCCTGAATCATATGTTTCAAATGGTTGGGGAAATTCTGCTCCCACTCCAGCCCACCCTTCGAGCCGAAGACCTTTACCCGCAGAATATTCTCAGACCCGGAAGCCGACTGCGTGCACCAAAGCGTTCCTCTGGCGCCATTCTCCATACGCAACAACATACCTGCATAATCATCATTTTGGCGTTCTGGAACGGTCGGGCCTACGTCGGCAGCCAACTTCGCCAATGACATGCCGGTAATATATGTCAGGAGTTGATGCGCATGCGTACCAATATCACCCAGAACGGCCGAAGGCCCTCCCCTTGCGGGGTCCAGTCGCCATTTCAAACGCTCGGGAGCATTTGGTTCCACATAGGTCGACAACTGACCTTGCGAATACTCGACGTTCACTTGTCGGATATCACCAAGCTCGCCGGCGCCGACCATGTGCCGCGCCTGGCGGACCATGGGGTAACCAGAATAATTATGGGTAAAACAAAAAACAACATCAGCAGCATGAACGCTCTTTACCAAATCAATTGCGTCGGCAACGGATGTCGTCATTGGCTTGTCACAAATGATATGCAGCCCTTTCTCGAGGACGGCCTTGCATTCAGGAAAGTGACGATGATTGGGTGTCATAATGGCAACTGCGTCGATCGCGTCTTCACGTTTACACTCTGCCGCCAGCATCTCTTCCAGGGTTCCGTAGGCGCGATCCACACTTATCCCCGCTTGCACACCCTGCTTCCGTGCCCGCTCAGGTGTCGACGCCATTACCGATGCAACGACCTCAAACCGATCATCAAGGCGCGCCGCCGTGCGATGAACACCGCCGATAAATGACGTGGCTCCGCCACCAACAACACCCAAGCGCAAGCGTCGGCCTAATTTCTCAACAACCGGGTTTATAAAATTCGCCATGTTCAGTCTCCCAATTTTTTACCGTCGTGTCCGTTTAATACGGTCCAGCAGGCTTAGGCCTTTGGAGCAAAAAATCCTGCGAACGCGGACAGTTGGCCAACGGCCATCGGCACACCGCCAATGACCTTGCAGCCCTTGGCCGCAGCCGCATCCATCAGTTCCGTATCGCGAACCGCAATGATATCAACAACGTCCATAGTCGCGTCCAGTTTATCGACGTCAACGGGGACCGGGTCGCCTTCATGCAGACCAAGTGACGTGCTGTTGCAGATTACCTGATAGCCTGTCGGATCGGAACTCGCGATGCTGACGTCGGCATCTGGCATAGCAGCTTTAATATCCTCAACCAGTCGGGCAGCTCTCGCTTCTGTTCGATTATAGATTCCCAATCGGGTAACCCCTGCCTCCAGATAGGCAAAGGCAATTGCCCGGGCCGCCCCACCAGCGCCCGCAATGAGGGCGCTTCGACCATCAACCTCTATGCCGTTCTCCTTTTGCCCGATCAAAAGGCCGACCCCATCAAACATTTCCCCTACCAACTTATCACCCTCAAAACGTACGGCGTTTACGGTACCCGTCAGTCGAGCATTCGGCCCAAGCTCATCACACAACTTGGCCATTTCTTCCTTATGGGGGATAGTCAAATTGACACCCAGCACATTATCAACTTTTTGCAGCCCTCGGACGACGAATTCAAGGTTTTCAGGACGCACATGCATGGGTGTCAAAAACCAGTCGAGGCCAATTTTTTCGAAGCTTGGGTTCATAAATGACGGCGCTTTGACATGGTCAACAGGGTGGGCCAGGAGCGCCAGGTATTTGGTTTTACCAGAGGGTTGTTCCATCAATGAGTTCCTATCCCTTAAATTTCGGCTCTAACAAGCCCTTTACACCAGGCTTCGTAACGAAGAGGGCTCCTGCCAGAGGTGATGCCTTCAACTCTTGTGCGGTTAACCCTTCATTTCCGGTTGTCACATAAAGCGTGTCCAAATCAGGTCCGCCAAAGCAGACCATGGTAATGTTTTTAACCGGCATCGGAATGTCACGGTCGAGGGTCCCGTCTGGAGCGATGCGAAGAACCCTGCTGCCAAGATAACAAGCCGACCAATAATACCCGTCAGCATCAACGGTTGCACCGTCCGGACGACCTTGCGCCAAAGTCGTCTCAAAGAACACGCGCCGGTTGGTGATCTGTCCCGTTTCCGGCTCAAAATCAAACGCAAAGATTTTCCGGTTTCGGCTGTCCGACCAATACATGATCTTGCCATCAGGGCTGAAAGCCAAACCATTTGATACCATAACGTCGCCCGCCATGACCTGATGAGTGAGATCTGTGTTCAGACGATAAAGAGTGCCATCAAAAAGTGTTCTGGGTTCATGCATGGAACCGGCCCAAAACCGACCCTGGCGGTCACAGCGACCGTCATTAAGCCTTGTGTCATCCCTATCAGCTTCTATTTTTGCAATGTAGTCTACCGCGCCGGTTTTCAGGTCTAGAAAGGCGAAACCGCTGCTCATGGCGGCAATAAAACCACCGCCTTCACGTTGTGCGAAACAACAGAGTTTCTCTGGCATCTGCCATTGCTTATGCGTTCCCGTATCCGGAAAGAAGGCGTTCATTGTGGTACCGGCGATATCCGTAAAATAGAGCGCCTGCTCCTCTGGCACCCAGATGGGACTTTCACCCACACTTATTCCTGTATCCAGAGCAAGCTCGACGCTCATAGAAATCCCCCAAACCCTTTTTCAGACGATCGACGTAAACGGGGCTACCCTTTTACGGCACCCGCCGACATACCACTGATCAGAAACTTGCGAACGGCGATTGAAAAGACCAGGACGGGCATCATTACCATAGTTCCGCCCGCCGCAATTTTTCCCCACTGCCACCCTTCATGGTCAAGGAAATTGACGACAGCAACGGGCGCCGTCGTGGCTTCTGTCCGGGTCAAAATCAACGCAAAGAAAAAGTCATTCCAGGAGTAAAGGAAACACAGAATAGCCGTTGCGGCCAAGCCAGGCCCGGACATTGGCAAAATGATTTTCGTGAACCCCTGCCACATGGTTGCACCATCAATCCAGGCGGCTTCCTCAAGTGTTCGCGGTATGGCATCAAAGAACGACCGCATCAACCAGATGACCAACGACAAATTGAATGTCAGGTAAATCAGGATCAAGCCAAATAGGGTGTCGTGTAATCCAATGTATCGATAGGCTAAAAAATACGGAATGGTAAAGGCAATCGGTGGTGCCATTCGACTTGCCAATATGAACAAGCTCAGTCGGCTTCCTGTCTTATACGCCATACGCGACAGCGCGTAGGCTCCAGGCACGCCAAAAATCATCGCAGCGACGGTCGAACCGACGCTGGTAACCAGCGAGTTCCAGAATGATTTCGGAAACTCACCGCCCCATAGACCCACATAATGATCGAGTGTCGGTGTGAAAAACAATTTAGGAGGCCAGGCAAACAGGTCTTCCGTCGGTTTGAACGACATAATCAAAATCCAGATAAACGGGAACATCACTGCAATCACCAACATACTGATCAATACATAGATCAGGATGCGTTCACGTTGCAGACGATTTCGGTTTGCCGTGCGTAGCAGTTCAACTTGCTCAGTCAATGGGCTTCCCCCATCCGACCAACCGGATAATACCCCAGCTGGCTAATATTGTTGCAATGACGAGCGTCACCGTAATCGCGCTCGAGTAACCCAAATATGAAAAATTGAACGCTTGCATAAACGAATAATAGTTCGTGACTTCTGTCAGCGACCCCGGACCGCCATCGGTTAGAATATAGATCAACGGGAATGCCTTGATGCTGTCAACGATCCGGAACAAGGCGGCCACAATCATGACCCCTTTCAAATAAGGCATCGTTACATACCAGGTCATTTGCCAAACGTTAGCACCGTCGATTTTTGCCGCTTCAATATATTCTTCCGGCATCATTTGCAGCGCGGATAAAATCATCAGCATGACAAACGGGAACCATTCCCAAATGTCGGCGATAATAATCGCCCACAATGCCCAGTCCGGGTCTGTAATCAAAGAGGGGACAACGAAGCCAAGGCCTTCGGCTGCCCAGTGAAATGGGCTGATATCCGGCGTATAAAGAACTTTCCAAATGATCGCGACAACAATCGGTGGCAAGACCATCGGGATTAGAAAAACCGTTCGCAGGGCTTCCAGAAATTTCGACTTCATATTCAGCATAAGAGCAAATAGGAACCCAAGGACCATCTGTATCAGAACAGTCCAGAACGACAACTTCGCCTGAACCCACCAGGAATTATGAAGCCGTTTATCTTCCCAAATAATCTGGTATTGCCCCAGCGGGTTGGAAAAATCCCAGCTGGTCTCCGGGCGTGTCAGATCCAGTGGTGTAAAACTAATGACAAACAAATAAACCGTTGGCGCGAGCGTAACAACAATTAAAACAAGGAAAGCAGGCCAGAGACAGAACCAGTAAAACTTCTGACGTAAATCTTCGGGATCACGATTTACTTGCGCACTCATAGAAAAAATCCTGGGCCACGGGGCCGTAGTTCAAGAACCGGGCAGTCGCCGGAAAAAATTGAGATCAGATCAAAGGAACAAAATAGGCGTTCCTCTGATCTGACCAAGAGAGATAAAATAGGCATCTCTCCAATTTAAACCAAAAGGACAGAAAGGCGTCCTCCGGCTTAAGCAGATACCGACTTACAAGTCGATTTTAACGCCTGATTTTTTCAAATCAGCAACCGCTTCGGCTTGCGCCTGAGCCATCGAATCCATGCCGTTTTGTTGCTTTGTCGCAACCCGCTCAATGGCTTTATTCAATTTGTCACCAATTTGAGGGAACTGCGGCACCGTCCGGTATTTCATGTAGCCGGACTTCCCGCCCAACTTGAGCACTTCAAGGAAGATTGACGCTACGTCCTGCCCGTTCAGTGTCATCGCTTCCTTGAAAGCTTCACTGCTGATAATCGACTGGCGACAGACACTTGGGTACCCGTGCTTTTCAACAAGCGTTTTGGTCATCTTCTTGCCAACCGCCCATTTGATGAACTCCCATGCCGCTTTTTTGTTTTTGGATCCCACCGGAATACCAAATCCATGACTGTTTGAACCCGGGAAGTTGCCCGCGGGGCCGCCAGGCATGATTGAATAACGCACCGTATCCTTGACCCGGCTATCCGGATCCTTAGCCAACGGCACACCCCACGTAATGGCTTGAGTCCGTAGATTTGCCCGACCATTCTTTTGCGTCTGCATGGCTTGAGAATCCGTAAACGACATCACCCCAGGAGGGCTATAATTGGACAACATGTTGGCATAAAATTCTGCCGCTTTTGCCGCTTCCGGGGTATCCCATGTAGGTGTCAGGTTTCCTGGAGGATCCTTGAACACACCGCCACCGTGGCCCATTAAATAGGGAATAAAGTTCCAGTGATGGAGCTTATCTGCGGTAAATGCAGCCATACGCTCCTGACCATGGATTGCGTCACAAACATCGACCAATTCGTCGAAGGTCGTCGGCATTTTCTTACCAGCTTTTTCGATAAGATCCGCACGTGATGCCATCATAATCATTGCGCCAGCTTCCCAAGGGAACGCATAGGGATCGCCATTGGCACCAGACATCGCGGCCATCGTACCGCCAACGAAATCTTTCCAGTCCCAGTCTGATGGTGTCATGTTGGGGTCATCGACATAGGGGCGGAGATTTTCTACCCAGTTGGCGCCAATCCAGCGACCAGAATAAATGAAAGTGACGTTGATAACATCAAGAGCACTTCCTTTGGTCGAAAGCTCCAGGTCCGTGCGTTGGTTATAAACAGGGAATGCATTTGTTACGAAGTTAAGCTTCATCCCCGTCTGTTCTTCGAATTCGGGAAAATAACCTTTTAGATATTCAAAAAACGTACTGGAAAAGGATGCCCCTTGAAGGGTCACGCCCGAGAACTCTTTCGCATAACCCGTTATCGCCGGGAACGCGATACCGCTCGCCGCTAGAACCGATGCTGCTCCTGCTGTCTTGATTACCTTACGACGTGAAATCCCCGATGGGCCGTCAACCGTCGTTTTTTTATCGTCCGTCTTCATCTGATTTCCTCCTGTTTAAATTCATCACGCATTATGACGTCCCACTTTTTTTGACTGCTTGTGGGTAAATCAAATTTCTGACACTCAACGCTCACAAATCTTCAAACTATCAACAGCTCTAAAAAGGTTTCCTTGTCTGGAAGCTATTGTAATATTTCAACTGAGATGTTACTTTCCATCTTATCAAACGTCAACCCGTCAATTTATGAAAATTCAGACAATTTTTTTGACGATTGAGTGTCCGGTAAGGGAGAACTATGACAGGTGTTTTATTGGTGACAGGAGGGTCTCGGGGTATCGGGGCCGAAACTTGTCTAAGGGCGGCTAAGCAAGGATACGCAGTCGCTGTAAATTATCGCGCGGATAAAAGTGCCGCGAATAAGCTTGTTGCAGACATTGCGAAAACGGGCGGGACAGCCGTTGCGGTGCAGGCCGATGTTGGCGAAGAAGATGATATTGTCAGAATGTTCGATGAGGTAACAGACGAGCTTGGGGTTCCGACGGCGCTTGTCAATTCAGCTGGCGTTGGCGGAACTCACATGGAGGTTGCGGGGTTTGAACGTCAAACACTGGAGCTGTTAATGCGCGTCAACGTGATCGGTACCATGCTGTGTTGTCGCGAAGCGGCCAGGCGCATGTCAACGAAATCGGGCGGTAAGGGCGGCGCCATCGTCAATGTATCCTCCATGGCGGCCACCATTGGCGGACGCCCTGGCAACAGCGCTTACGCAGCGTCGAAAGCCGCTGTTGACGCGTTCACTGTCGGCTTTGCCAAGGAGGTTGGAACGCAAGGGATACGGGTAAACACGGTCCGCCCCGGCGTGACGCTAACCGATATGACCAGCACGGTCCGTGATGATGCAACAGTTCGCAAAGCGATTGAAGGCACGATCGCCATGAACAGAACGGCCCGCGCAGACGAAATGGCAACGCCAATTCTTTGGCTTTTATCAGATGAAGCCTCCTTCATTTCCGGTGCGCGACTGGATGCTTCAGGCGGTGGCTTCGTTATTGGTGCGAGCACATCTGGCAAGTAGATTGATTTTCAAGGTAAACAGGAACGAGAAATGGCTTCAGTAGAAATCAAAGGTGCAATCAAAAAATACGGTGACACGCAAGTTCTCCATGGCGTAGATGTCTCGATAGAAGACGGAGAATTCGTTGTCCTTGTTGGTCCATCCGGTTGCGGTAAATCAACGCTCTTGAGAATGATTGCAGGCCTTGAATCTGTTACCGGCGGCGAAATTTATATTGGCGAGAAAATCGTCAATTGGTTACAGCCAAAAGAACGCGATATCGCAATGGTGTTTCAGAACTACGCGCTTTATCCGCATATGACGGTCGCTGAAAACATGGGTTTCAGCCTCAAAATCAGGCGGATGGTAGATGAAAAAATCAACAGTCGCGTTGCGGACGCCAGCGGGATTTTGAGCCTGGATGAACTGCTGAAACGTTTTCCACGCCAACTCTCTGGCGGGCAACGCCAACGGGTCGCGATGGGCCGGGCCATTGTTCGTGCACCGCAGGCTTTTCTATTTGATGAACCTCTTTCCAACCTTGATGCGCGATTGCGTGTGCAAATGCGCACCGAGATCAAAGCCTTACATGCGCGCTTGGGCACAACATCTGTATATGTAACCCATGATCAGGTTGAAGCCATGACGATGGCCGACCGTATCGTTGTCATGAGCAATGGCAACGTCGAACAAATTGGCGCGCCCCTGGACGTTTATGACAACCCTGTAAACACATTTGTCGCCAGTTTCATCGGGTCACCTGGCATCAACTTGATCAATGGCACCGTTCGCCGCACCAGTGATACCGTCTCCGTCGAAACCTCCGACGGGATTGTTCTACCATTAAAAGCTGAAGCCCCGGTCGAAGACAGTCAACCGATCACCTATGGCATTCGCCCGGAGCATATTGCTCTGGGAAGCGGCGGGTTCAGCAGTGACGTCGAACTGATAGAACCGACAGGGGCGGAGACGCTGGTTTTCAGCAGTATTGGTGGCGTCGAGCTTTGCGCCAGGACAATGGAGCGCAGTAACGTCAAACGGGGTGACAAGGTCGGGTTCGTACCAAACCTTGATCAGGTCTTGTTATTCGATGCGACGACAGGCGATCGGGTATAAAACACCAACGCTTCAGAGCTCTTCTGTGTGATCGAAAATTTCCAGGGCTCGTGTCTTATGCAGCTTTAACAGAAGCGACAGATTATTCTCTGTCGCGATCTCTTGATGCGTGTCGAGGCCAAGGGCCTGCCCCTCTACCAGCATTGTGATGACCTTGAATTGATCGTCATCAATCACGCAACTTTGGCCACTAAATCCAAGGTGATGTTTACCCGAACGGGTTTTTGTCAGCGCGAACTTTACGGCCTCACGCTTGATGAGTTTCACACCGTCAGACAAGATGTCCAACAGGTCTCTTTCAGTGTCCAACTCGTCAGCCTCATCGTCTTCCAAAACCTCTTCAAGTCCAGGCTCAGTAAAAAAGGATACGAGCCAATCGTCAAACTCGGGGTTCTGGAATGTTTCGGATAGCTGCCCACGCAGGGCACCAACCGCATCCCCTCCGATCACACAGCCAGCACTCTCTGTTGATAGGTTAGCACCGACATAACGTAAATCCTGTGCTTCACGCTCTGCCAGAAATGCCGCATAGCTGCCAAATAGCTCGGACAATTTTGGCCCCAAAAAACCGACTGAGAAAGTCATCGCTGTTGATAACGTTGTCCCTTGATGCCCCACATGCGGGGGGACATACAGCACATCGCCCGCCCGCACTTCGATGGCATCACCCCGGATCGGCACGTCGAGTATCTTTAGATCGGGATTGTCGACATATGAGGGTTGCGTAATGGGTTCTCCCCCGATTGTCCAGGTACGCACGCCCTGCCCCTGCACAAGGAAAACATGATAGCTATCCATATGAGGACCAACGGAGCCACCCGGGGCCGATAAGCTCACCATTATATCATCAATCATCCAACGTGGCGCAAAATTGAAATAAGCCAGCAGCGCAGAAGTTTCCGGGTGGAACTGTTCAACATTCTGAACCAGCAGGCTCCAATTTTCTTTAGGCAAGGAGGTCAGCTCGCGCTCGGTAAAAGGACTAAACCGACAGGTCCAATGCTGATAATCACCATCCGTCTCGACAAGCCGGCCATTTACACTTTCTTCCATCGCTAACCCAGCCAATTCATCGGCGCAGATCAATTGCGCAATGGTTTCTTCAGATATAGCGGACCGGACCAAGAAAGGCTGCTTGTTCCAATATTTTTTATAGAAGTCTTCCGCAGTCGGCATAGCATGAAGGGTTACGAGAGATGTCTGCATATTGAAATCCAGCGGTTTACAAATACACAAACGTTATCGCACTCCGGACGCCATGAAGAAAGAGCCAACGGCCGTTGGGACCTACGCTGCTATATATCAGGACGCGCCTAGAGGCCCCATTACGACAAGATATTTGCAATCTCATATCAAAATGATTTACCCTATTAGAGCTGGATCATTGCATAGGAAGTTTTTCACATGCCAAAGAGTCCGCAATCCGTCAAAAATTCACCCCCAAAAGCTCAAGGTCGTAAATCCGAATTCCCGGATGTACACACGTTCAGCGTCGATGATTTGCTGCAAGCTTTCGCTCAAGGCCTAAAGGACTTCAAGGCGGCACCGGTCTATGGCCTCTTTTTTGGTTGTATCTATGCTGTTGGCGGTTGGGTCCTCATTCTCTTGCTCCTGAAATTTGAACTGCCTTATCTTGTATACCCGCTGGCAGCAGGTTTCGCGTTAATTGCACCGTTTATCGCCAGCGGTTTTTATGTAGTTAGCCAATGCCTTGAGAAAGAAGAAGATGTTACTTGGACCGTTGTTTTTGGTACGGTCAAAACGATGTTTAGCCGCGACCTGGGCTGGATGGCGCTGGTCACCGGGTTCTCTCTCTTTCTTTGGATGGATATCGCGGCCCTCATGTCATTCGGATTTCTCGGGTTTCAAATTTTCACCTTTGCCGATTTAACGGAAATGATCTTCCATACCCCGCGTGGCATCTTATTTTTACTGGTTGGCAACCTCGCCGGCGCGGTCATTGCCTTTGGGGTCTTTTCCTACTCCGTCATATCCATACCGATGCTATTCCATCGTGACATTGATTTCGTAACGGCAATGGTGACCAGTGTCCGCTTCGTCCTTCACAACCGAATGACAATGGCCATTTATTGTTTGACTATCGCCATCATGATTGGCTTGTCACTGTTGTCTGGTCTGGTTGCTTTGGTCGTTACACTCCCGCTTTTGGGGCATACGACCTGGCATGTCTATCGGCGCGGCGTAGCAGAGGCATCCGTCAGATAAATATTCGGCTGGTGCTCAGCTTATTGACGGTTAACGATGATATCTGCAGCTTTTTCTGCAATCATAATTGTCGGCGCGTTGGTATTACCCGAAATCAACGTCGGCATGACCGACGCATCAATCACGCGCAAACCCCGCAGGCCATTAACGCGCAGCGACGGATCAACTACCGCTTGAGGATCCATCCCCATCCGACACGTTCCGACCGGATGATACATCGTAGCGGCGGTCCTTCGTGCATAGTCCAATATCTCGTCATCGGTCTGAACCGCGTCGCCGGGGCGGTGTTCAAAATCGCGAAAGGGATCAAATGCCGATGATGTTGCAATTTTTCTAAGGGCCCGAATCCCCGCAACCATGGCCTCACGATCAACATGTTCGGACAAATAGTTCGGTTTGATCGACGGTGCCTCCAAAGGGTCGCTGGAACGCAGCATGATTTCGCCCCGGCTTTCGGGTCGCGACTGATTTGTACAGAATGTATAGCCCGAAAACGTATCGACAACGCCCGGTCTGGCAACACTCAAGGGCATCATATGAAATTGCAAATCCGCGGTTGCCACGCGTTCATTACTTTTTATAAAAGCCCCCACTGAAGAGGGACCGCCCGCCATGGGTCCCCCCTTCGACCACAGGTACTTCCCAAGGATTTTGGCCTGCCGCCATAAACTTCTCAAATCGTCATTAATCGTAATCGGCACTTTGCTTTGATAAACGACTTGGGCCTGCAGGTGGTCTTGCAAGTTTCTACCCACCGCTTTCAAATCATGGACAACATCTATCCCCAAACTTCGTAAATGCTGTTCATCACCAACGCCGGAAAGCTGTAGAACTTGTGGAGAGTTTATAGCACCACCAGATAATAAAACCTCTTGCCCGCGCACACTTACTTTTTTGCCATTTTGAATATAGTCAACACCAACGGCGGTTTTGTTCTCGATACGAACTTTTGTAACTTGCGCGTTGGTAATGACGCGCAAATTAGGGCGGCTCAAAGCCGGTTTCAAATAGGCTTGCGCCGTACTGGCACGTCGCCCGTTTCGCGTCGTCATTTGATAATAACCGGCACCATCCTGCTGCGGTCCGTTAAAGTCGTCGTTTCTGGCAATACCGACTTGCTCAGCCCCTTGCACGAATGCCTCGGACAATTTGTGATGATCGGGATAGTCAGAGACCGTCAGCGGACCACCTGTTCGATGCAGGCTGTCTAGTTTGGGCTGGTTCGTAGCAGCCTGATTCTCCGCCTTCAAGAAATACGGCAAGACATTTTCCCACGCCCAACCTTCATTGCCCATTTGCCGCCATTGGTTATAATCTTCAGCCTGACCGCGAATATAAATGAGTCCGTTAATGGAACTGGTACCACCGAGCACACGACCTCGCGGCCATAAGACTTGCCGACCGTTCAATTCCGGTTCGGGATCGGTTTTATAACCCCAGCCTAAATTCGGCTTATGGATGGTTTTAAAATATCCAACGGGAATGTGGAGCCACGGGTCTTTATCCCTGCCACCGGCCTCAATCAAAAGAACTTGTGTCTTTGAATTTTCACTAAGGCGATTGGCAAGCACACAGCCTGCTGAACCCGCACCAACGATAATGTGATCATAGCTTTGCATGCGCACTCGGCCTTAGCTGCCTGGAACCGGAGCGTCTTCCCTCAGCAAATTCTGATCTTTGAGGTCTTGCCAGAATTCTGTTGGAATGGGTTCGCTCATCGCTGCCAAATTAGCGCTTTGCTCGGTTGAATTCATGGCACCGGGAATGACAGAAACGACACTGGGGTGCGCAAGCGGGAATTGCAAAGCCGCGGCAATGAGATTGACCTGGTGGACTTCACAGACGGCCTGCAAAGCAACGACGCGCGCTGCAATATGATCAGGCACTGCGCCATAATCGTATTTCGCGTGCTCTCCAAGGCCCGTCGCCAAAACCCCCGAATTATAGGGGCCGCCAAGAATAACGCTCATATTCTTTTCAAGACATTTCGGCAACAAGGCATCAAGCGGCTCCTGTTCCAAAAGGGTATAACGCCCGGCAAGCAGCATGCAGTCAATATCCGTATCCCGTGCGAACCGAAGGGCCCGCTCTGTTTCGTTAATACCGATACCGATGGCCTTGACGGTGCCATTTGAACGCAGCTTTTCGAGCGCGGGGTAGCACCCTTCCATAACTTCGCGATAACGCTGGTCTGCAGCCTCAGCGGTCCCGTGGGTATAGATATCAACATCGTGGATATAGACGATATCAATCTGTGACATTCCCAATCGCATCATTGATTGCTCCAGCGACTTGAGGGTGCCAGCTTCGCTATAGTCAAATTGCGGTTGAAATGGTAAGCCGCCGGGCCTGAGATCCGGGGGTGGCGAGGCGACGTCCAGCGGCTCCATCCACCTCCCGACTTTTGTTGAAAGGACATAGTCATCGCGCGGCAATTCACGCAGGAAATGCCCCACCCGCAACTCGCTCCGGCCGTAGCCATAATAGGGAGACGTGTCAAAGTAGTTGAGACCTGAATCGCGGACCATCTGCAGGGTCTTCGACACTTCTTGCTCTGAGATTGCGCCTCTGAAGCCCCCTAGAGGTGCAGCTCCGAACCCCATTTGCGTAATCGTCAGTCCTGTTCGACCGATCGCACGTGGTATAAGCGGATTCATATTGTAACCATTTTTAGTTGAGAACTTAGCTGAGATATCATACACTTTGTCTTGTTGTATGGGAAAATCGTAGCTATGTCAAAAGCCGCTATTCAAAAATACAATAAGCATCATCGTCAATGCTAGAAAGGATCTCCGATGGTCGATCAGGTTAACGCAGACGAAGGCGGAAATCTCGGCTCACACTCTCGCTCGGAACGGTCCAAACCCGTCCTGCGCGATACCGCCTATCGGAGCTTTATGGACTTTTTGCTGTCTGGGCAACTCAAGCCAGGACTGCTTGTCTCACAGCGAGAGCTTTGCGAAACCACAGGGTCGACGATCGGTGCCATGAGGGAAGCATTGAAGCGGCTGGAAGCCGAAGGTGTTATTACCTTGATACCGCAGCGGGGGGTCATGGTACGAGAACCAAGCGAACGTGAAATCAATGATGTTTATGAAGTTCGCGCCATTATTGAGACCCACGCAACGCGTGTATACGCCGAAAGCGGAGATCTTGAAAAGATTGCAGAGGTCAAGGCGAAAACAATTGAAGCCATGGAACGCAAAGCCGAGACCCGCGAAGAGATCGCGCAGGTTTCCCGCGAACGCAGCCTGATTGATGACCGTCTTCACCAAGTCATAATACAATCGATGCAGAACCGAACCTTGAACGAAACTTTTGAACGACTTCGAATACCCGTTCAGGTTAGCCGTCTGAGCGTTCAACCCCGTTTTGTCGACAGCCTGCCGGGCCTGAATGAACATCTTGAAATTATTGACATGATTGAAAAGCGTGATGCCGATGCAGCGGTAAAACTGATGGCAACTCATCTTGAAAAGGGCCGCAGAAGAGCCGTTGGCCTCGACTGATCCCCGCAATCCAAGACGGCGAATAGATTAATTCAATTGATTTGACCCAAATCAAAGCCCCACTGCGACCTTTCCCCTAACATATTTCCATCACCAGCGCTTTGGCGCGCCCTATTCAGCATGATGGAGACACACAAATGACCATAAAAGACATTCTGGTGCATGTGGATGATCAAAAAAGTTGTAAAAAGCGCATTGCCGCAGCAATCGACTTAGCAACCGAGCATGATGCGCATTTAACAGGGATTTATGTTATTCCAAATATCGATATTCCGGGATACATGGATGCCCAAATGCCCGCGGACCTGATTAAAATGCAGGAAGATCGATTGGCCGATGCGGCTAATGCTGCCGAGTTGGCATTTAATGAAGCCGTAAACGTGTCGGGCCTATCTGCCGAGTGGCGCTGCCTCAAAGGCTATGCCCCGGACATTATTGCGGACCACGGACACTATTCGGATCTCATTGTTATTGGCCAGCATGATCCCAATACCTATGCCGGCTCTGGCCGGGACCAGGTCCCTGACCAGGTTGTTTTATCGTCGGGTCGGCCGGTTCTCATCATTCCCTATAATTTTGCCGCCGACTCCATTGGGAAAAATGTTATCGTCGGCTGGGACCGAGGTCAAAGGGCAACACGCGCGTTACATGATGCGCTCCCTGTTTTGCAAAAAGCAGATGCCGTAACCGTCTTGATGGTTAATCCCAAATCAAGACCCGGTATGGACAATCACACACCGGGAGCCGATGTCGCTCACCATCTGGCGCGGCACAACGTCGCGGTAGAAGCTGATCACATTGCCAGTGACGAGATTAGTATCTGTGACCACCTGTTATCGCGTGCTGCAGATGTGGGAGCAGATCTGATCGTGACAGGCGGATATGGTCACGCCCGATGGCGAGAACTGGTTCTAGGCGGCGTAACACGCCAGTTACTTGATACCATGCCCATACCAATCCTGATGTCACACTAGGAAAAGCACCACAGTTGATTTCACATATATGAGTAGAAGTCTGGTTGCTCTATCGTGAAAGCCAGATGGCCGTCAGGTCATCTGGCAAGGGAACGGGGGCACGCGAATAGAATTCGACGAGCAAACCCTTCAACGAACGTTTGGCTTCTTTGTTCAGGTTTTCTTTAACCAACCCGACAATGCCATCGAGCTCAAGCGCTTCATCATCTTTTAGCTCCGTTTCAAGAAGGGCATCACTATATAAGAACAAGAAGGAGCCGGCTGGAAAATCCACCACCTGATCAACATACTTTGATTGCGCACGAATACCTACGGGCAGGCCACTGCCATCACCAGTCTCTATTTCGCCACTGGTCGTGTTCCCGATAACTGGAGAAGGTGACGCAGCAGCCGAATAGGTCAGTGTGTTTTCTTTTGTATTCACCACCGCATAAAGCATCGTGCAATACTGACCGACAGGCATTACACCAGCAATCTCGTTGTTTATGGCCGCAACATATTCAGCAGGTGACATTTGAGACGCATCAATCCGTTTCATGACCGTATGCAAACGAAAGGTATTGAGAGCAGCAGATACGCCATGCCCTGAAAAATCCGCAATCAAAATCCCAAAACTGTTCTCATCCCGGATTTCGACTGACCACGAATCCCCACCTAATTCAGAAGAAGGTCTTGAATGGCTGGCGAGGCCAACCCCATAGCGGCTTTCGATTTCGGCAACTTCTTTCGGCTTGGGAAGCAAATCAGATTGCATTTCTGCAGCATATGAAAGCTCCGTAGAAAGACGCGTATGGAAATTTGTTAGTTGATCAAAAAGCAATTGCCGCTCGATCAAGGTTGTGACCCGCTCAACCAGAATATCGCCATCGATCGGCTTGGAAATGAGGTTCGATGCGCCAGCACGCATGATGTTATTACGTTCATCGCGGCTATCATGCCCGGTGACAACAAGGACGGGGATTGTTTTCAATGTTTCTGTCGAGCGAATTTTTGCCAATGTTTCATGGCCGTCCATTACCGGCATGTTAATATCCAAAACAACACATGCGGGTCGCAATTCCTCAATACTTTCCAGCGCCTCAACGCCGTTTTCCGCAAACCTGATGTTCTCAAAACCAGAGTTTTTAAGGTAGGTCGCGAGATAAAGGCGAATGATCTCATCATCGTCAACGACCAGCACCGGGGATGACGCCAAAGATTCTTTTATTTGTTGATAAACATTCATAGTTTGAAATTCGTTTGGTTTGACGATCAAAAAAATAAATTGTGTGCATTGTCGCGAATACGAAGAGGGACGCAAGCAATTTTCTTTTAAGGGACAGGAACGCAACAACCTATATTGAACAACGGTTTTATGGGATTTCCTTTTGCTGCTCTGAATCCATCCCTAAGCATTATTTGGCACATTTCTTCTCTGTTAACGGTTTATGACGCGACACTTACCGCGTCTCCTGTTGCGGTAATAGGCTTAAATAAATCTTGAACCCCTGATTACGCAATGCAACTATTGATGGATTTATTCGTCAATTTTTCTGCATTCTGACCATCATGTGTCTACCTGCGCAACGCTCAGGAATGCGGTTTTAAATTGTAAGCAGGATTTGACAGAGATTTTTTTAAACAACACTTTTTATTTAAGTTCATCAGAGGAAATCATGGAGCACGCACACCGCAGCGAAAACGAAACAGAAGAAATCTCGCTGACAGGAAAACTTTCATTTGCCGACCAAAATGAGTTCATCGACCTTATTACGGAGCTAAGAGAGGCTTCGGCAGATCGCTGGACCATCGATATATCAGCTCTGACATATATAGACTCTGCAGGGTTGAGTTTGCTTCTGAGGGCCAAATCTGCCGCAGAAGAAAATGGTAAATCATTACGGCTACGAATACCCAAAAACGGTCAGGTTCAACTTATGTTAGAAGCTTCCCGGTTTGACCTGTTATTTACATATGCGTAAGTACGGGTACGATGGTCACTATAACAAGAGATAAACCTTTTTTTGGGCGCATATGTCCATTGATGTAACCATGATAGCTTCAACAACGACTTACACCTTCAAATCGCCTTCTGACATTTCATCTGTTGTTGGCGCTATCCTAAGGGACTACCCCTACCTGGAAGATGCCGAATTGACCATTTCTGAAATGATGATAAATGCCGTGGAACACGGAAATTTAGGCATCACTTACGAGGAAAAGTCCCGCCTTCTTGAGACCGATGATGTGATGGGCGAAGTCGAACGCAGATTGAACGATCCCACGTACCAAGACAAAAAAGGATTTGTCGAAATAAAAGAGTTCGATGACGAAACGGTCGTTTTCATTTGTGATGAAGGAAAAGGCTTCGCGTGGAAAGATTATCTGGACAAAGACCTCTCGACAATTAAGGGCCTGCACGGTCGCGGGATATCGCTTTCACTTAAATTCTGCAAAACCCTGACATATATTGGTAACGGCAACAAAGTTGTCGTGGTGTTTGATCGCCCCCGGACCTAGATTTCAAGATCAAATACCAGGACGCCGTCGCGACCGCCTTCTACATAACTAACCATATTGGCCCCCGCCGCGCGGTGATCTGGATGGATCAAATAGGCGTCTCGTGCCGCCAGGTCGTCAAAATCCATAACAAAACCGTCTCTGTAGCCTTTATCCAGCCCTTCGGGGCTTGCGTTCAGCCCAAATGCTGCCGATCGAATTCCTGGTATGGTTTTTTTTAAGTCATCCAGTTTTTTATAAATGGACTGCTTTTCCGCCTCGCTGACACTTTCTTTGAATTTAACAAAAACACAATGACGTATCATAGGACTGGCTCCATAGCGGGCTTCAGTGGATTGAAAGCTTTACAGTCATTACTTTTAGGCAACCGATCACAATAACACAACCTGGTTAAGCCTCTACAGGCCTCATACTGACCGTTGCTTACAGACCAATTGCGCCTTATCATTCCATCAATAAATCGGAACCGATAGGGACCTTGGGAGGTTACTGAAATGCCTGAACAACAAGAGGCCATGATTCAGCATGGCGACGAGAGCCTATATGTAAATCGAGGTATGCGTGATTATTTCAGCTATCGCGATCTTGGAGTTGAAAAAGCATCAAACGGCAGGATAGTGGCCCAACTTAACAGGGCCAATTATGAACTGACGGAAGAAGGCGAACTGCATCATCATGTTCTCACGCATCAGATCAATTATGTTCTGAGGGGGTCTGCCGTCATGAAATTTGAAGGGACTGGAAAGGTTGCTTTCGAAACGGGCGCTTGTTTTTATATGCCGCCCGACATCAAACATACCTTTGTTTCGTGTTCTTCGGACTTCATAACAATGGAAATTTGTACGCCTGCTGATTTCGGTACGGTTGAAGATGATCCAGATACCTACGATGAAAATGCAAAGTTGCCGCAATATTTCTCGGTGCAATCTGCACAGGACGGGGTCTTTAAGACGCAAGGATTGCGGTCCTATCTGAGTTATCGGGACCTGGGGATTGCAGATGTAACCAAAGGTGCCATCTTGGCGCATGTTATTCGTGCAGAAGAAGCCCTGAGTGTTCCCGGCGAACAGCACTACCACGTCCTGGACGACCAGTTTGTCTACGTTTTGCAGGGGTGGGCAGACGTGCAGTTTGAGGGACAAGCGCCAGTCCGCGTGGACGCAGGCACCTGTTTTTATCAGCCATCCGAGATCAAACACGCCTTCTTGGGGTGCTCGGCCGACTTCGAAGCCCTTGAAGTTTGCCTTCCTGCCGATTTTGAAACTCACGATGTCTAATGAAAAGCCCATTTAATTGAACGGCCCCCAAAACTAAAATTGACAAATTCAGACAAATTTTTTAGGGTGAACCATACAATTTGATGCGACGGTATACCCTGCTTATTAATCCAGTCTGCGTTAGGCAAAGCCAAAGAAATTCATGACCGAATCCAAATCTACCCAACAGACACCTTCAAAAGACTGGAAGCTGAGCGATCAGGTTTATGAGCGTATGTTATCAAAAATTGTCGACGGCGAATTTTTGGAGAACAGCAAGCTTCCGACGGAAATAGAGCTATCGAAACAACTACAAGTCTCGAGACCTGTACTCCGACAGGCCTTGGCCAGACTGCGTCAAGATGGTGTCATTTCCTCGCGCCAAGGGTCAGGCAGCTATGTGACGCGGCGTCCTGCGCAGCAAATGCTCGATTTTGCTCCCGTCGGATCAATCGCCGACATTCAGCGATGCTTCGAGTTTCGGGCTGCAGTTGAAGGGGCAGCGGCGGCCCTTGCCGCAGAAAGAAGGTCTGATGAGCAGCTTGGAAAAATTGAAAGCGCGCTCAGGGCCTTGGACCATTCAATAAAGACAGGAGAGCTTGGCGTCGAAGCTGATGAGCAGTTTCATTCCGCAATCGCGGAAGCGACAGGGAATCAGTTTTTTGTCTCAACCCGAACATCGATGCTTACCCATATCCAGTTTGGTATGAATCTGACCCGCAATCTGTCGCTCAGTCAAACAATGGAGCGGATGGAGCGGGTCCAGGCGGAACACGAACGTATTTTCAACGCGATCCGCGACCAAGACTCGAAGCAGGCACAGATCCAGATGCAATCGCATATCACAAACGCACGTCTGCGCGTCTTCGAAGGATAATCTCGTAATGAAAGTGACTGGCGTACAAACGGTACAAACACCGAAGTACTCGAATATTCTCTGGGTCCAAATATTGACAGATGAAGGCCCCGTCGGATTGGGCGAAACGTTCCGAAACCCGGAAGCGATCGTTTCTTATATTCACGAAACCTGTGCACCCTATCTAATTGGTAAAGATCCAGGTCGAATTAATGAACACGCCGATAATATGCTCAATTGGACATCAAACAGGTATATCGGATATCCGACCCGATCCGTAGAAATCCGTGGCAACTCGGCCGTTGACATTGCGCTATGGGATTTGAAGGCGAAATCGGCAGGCTTGAGCGTCGTAGATCTTTTAGGCGGAAAATGCAGAGAATCAATCCCCGTCTACAACACCTGTGCGGGCCAAAGCTACAACTGGAAATCAAGTTCTGGCGCCCGCGTGGTTACAGCCGGCGGAGAAAGCCTTGCCAGCAACGCCGTGCCCGATGATCTCGAGGCGCAAATCAACCGCCCCGGCGAATTGGCTCAAAGCCTTTTGGACCAGGGCATCAAGGCCATGAAGGTGTGGCCATTTGATGAAGCAGCCTACGAATCAAAAGGCCAACGTATATCTTCCGAACGTTTGAAAGAAGCCCTGGGCCGGCTGGAGGCCATTCGATTGGCTGTTGGCGACAAGATCGATATCATGTTGGAATATCACGCCCTCTGGCAAATGGCACCGGCCCTGAAGATTGCCCGCCACGTCGATGAGTTTGATGTGTTCTGGCATGAAGACCCATTAAACATGGCTCAAATAAAAGACCTCGCCGCATATCGCAAACAGGCCACAGCCCCGGTTGCAGGTAGTGAAGCGTTGGGAACTGCGATTTGGTATCGCGATGCCCTGGCTGCCGATGCGATTGACTACATGCATTATGACATTGCCTGGGTCGGCGGTATCACAGAGGCGCTTCGTATCGCCGGCTTGGCTCATGCCCACAACCGCATGATGTGCCCACACGATTGTACGGGCCCGGTGACATGGGTCGCTAACTTGCATTTGAGCATGGCTTTCCCAACAGCGATGATCCTCGAAAGTGTTCGGGCTTTCTATATGGGGTTCTATCAAGACCTGGTCACAGATTTACCAACAATCGACAATGGCCATGCTTTGCCAATGTCCGGCACAGGCTTGGGCACAGAATTACATCCCGCACTGCTTGAGGCGGAAGACACGATTATCAGGACGACTTCTGCCTCTGATTTATAAAAGCGCTTACAACACCAATTAATCAAACGACATGGAGATAAATATGACCATTAACAGACTGCTCATTACGGGCGCAGGCGGCGCTCTTGGAAAAATTAGCCGGGAACATTTTCTTGGTAAGTACCCTAATATTCGTTTGTCGGACCGTGTTGAGTTGGACCCGGCCCGGGACGGTGAAGAGGTCGTCGTCTGTGACTTGACAGACCGTGACGCGGTTAACCAAATGCTCGAGGGTGTAGACGCGGTTATTCATTTTGGCGGACAATCGGTTGAAGCCGACTGGGATACCATCATCAACTCCAATCTCATCGGCTCAATTAATGTTTACGAAGCGGCATTAAAAGCCGGAACAGATCGCATCATTTTTGCAAGTTCCAACCACGCCATCGGCATGCACGACCGAGCAAACAAAATCGATCATACCTGCGAGGCCCGACCGGATACCCGCTACGGTCTTTCCAAAGCATTCGGTGAAGACCTTGGGCGTCTTTATGCTTATAAGCATGGCATTCGCTGCATGAACTTGAGAATTGGTTCCTGCTTTCCAAAGCCATTCGACGCACGGTCCTTAAGCACATGGTTGTCCTATCGTGATCTTTGCCAGTTGCTGGAAGTAGGGCTGACCGCGGATTACCAGTTCGAGATCGTCTATGGCGTATCCGACAATCCGCCCAGTTGGTGGGACAACTCAAATGCAGAAAGATTGGGCTACAAGCCACAAGACACTGCAGAAGACTACCGCGCGGAAGTTGCAGGAATCACCTCTGATGAGCCGGTCGCAGAAGCGCTGCAAGGCGGCATGTTCTCTGCCAGAGAATTTACCGGTGACTTGAAATCGTTGCTGGTGAAATAAACTATCTGCAGGAACAAAGGGGACTCTCAGAAGTTGACGGATGTCGACAAAGAGAGTCCCTTTGTACAGGCAAATCCGCAGCCTCTATTTATCTCGCATATGATCGGTCACCCGGGTTCGGGCCCGATGGATATGATACCGCATGGCAAGATCGGCGGCCATGGCATCTCCGGTTGCAATCGCATCATATATCGCACGATGCTCATCTCTGACACGACGCACGCGATCCGGCGTTCCACCTTTTGTAATTTGCAATGCAACCTGCATTCCTGAAATAATCGCACTATTCAGCGCCGCCAGAATGCTCACATAAAAATCGTTACCAGTGGCCTTTGCCACAGCCATATGAAAGTCAAAGTCTGCTTTATCCGCCAAACCCTCACCGCCAACAGCTTCTTCCAAGGCATGCAGCGCCTCTTCGATATTCTGAATATCTTCCGTGGTAGCTCTCGTTGCAGCCAAGCTTGCGGCCGTCCCTTCGAATGGCAACCGTGCTTCAAAACACCGAAGCAAACTCGCCACATCCGAAGGTTGGGCAAATTGAATCAAACCTTCCGGGGGTCTTGCCTTGACGAAGGACCCGACACCTTGTTTGGAATAAACCAGACCATCGGCCTGCAATCTCAGCAATGCTTCGCGAATGACAGGACGCGAGACTTTAAAGGCTCGGGAAATTTCATTCTCCGATGGGAGCTTATCACCCTCGCGAAGATCACCCGCAACGATCTTCTCAAGCAACTGACCGTACAATTGATCAGCTAGCCGTTCGCCCTTTTGGATATTGAGCTGAAGATCGACCATTCCATCCTACCCTGTCAACAAGTTGGGCAAGGTCAATGAAATCGCCGGAATGAACGTCGTCATCATCAAAGCCGCAAGGATCGCACAATAAAAGGGCCAGATCGTCCGAACGGCTTTTTCGATCGGGACCTTACCGACCGCACAGCCAACAAACAGACACGCACCAACAGGTGGCGTGCATAACCCCAAGCCCAGGTTCATCATCAAGATCATACCAAACTGCAAGGGATCAACACCGATGGATATCGCTACCGGCAAAAAGATCGGCGTACAAATCAGGATCAAAGCCGCCATATCCATGATCATGCCCAGCACCAGAAGCATAATATTGATCATCAGCAAGATAACGATTGGGTTATCTGAAACCCCGTTCATGAACTCAATCATCCGGGTTGGCACCTGGAAGAAAGTCAGCATGTAGGCGAACGCCGCCGCACTGGCGACCAAAATCATTACCATTGATGTGGTGCGAACAGAACTGACAACGGCCGTCTTAAAGTTTTCCCACGTCAGGGCACGATAGACAACGATGGTCACAATGAATGCATAAAGAGTTCCGAAGGCACCCGATTCCGTAACCGTGAAGATACCGCTTAAAACACCGCCAACAATAATGACCGCTGTGAAAAGCCCCGGCAGTGCAGCAATAAAATGGATAAATAAGGCCGTGAAGCCAGGGAAGACCTCAGCCTTGTACCCGCGCTTAACGGCAATCACATAGGCGGCAACAGCAAGACATAGACACATGACAACGCCCGGAACAACGCCGGACAGGAACAGCTTGGAAATGGAGACACCGCCGCCCGTGGCAACCGCAAACAAGATCATATTATGACTCGGCGGGATCATGATCCCGGCGATGGATGATGTCACTGTGACATTCACCGCGTAATCGTCGTCATATCCTTTTTCCTTCATCACAGGAATAAGGATGGAGCCGAGCGCCGAAATATCCGCAACTGCAGAACCGGAAATTCCGCCAAACAACATTGACGAGAAGACGTTGACGATGCCTAAGCCGCCCCGCATCGCGCCAACCGCAGACGATGCAAACCGGACCAACCGGATCGCAATACCACCATGGAACATAAGCTCCCCGGCGAAAATAAAGAACGGGATCGCCATCAATGAAAACACGCTAATTCCAGAAACAATTCGCTGGAAAGCGATAATCAGAGGCAGCCCCTCATATGCGAACGCCGCGACCGCAGCAATACCAAGTGCAAAGGCGACGGGAATACCGATGACAACACCGATCGCAAAAATTCCCATTAAAATCAGCAATCCCATAGGATATAACTTTCTTGTTTATTCGGTGATATTGGAAATTTCTTCAACGCCGCGGAAGAAATTTATGAGGTGACCAACAGAGTAAAGAAATATCAGTCCCCCACACAACATGATGGGTACAGCACGCAGGCCTTCCGGTACATGGATCAAAGGAATTTCCGTTGTCCATTTGAACAACACCAGCTCGTAACTGTTCACCATCATAATGATGCCGAACACGCCGATGACGATATGCGAGATGAACTCAAAGCCCTTGCGAACAGGGCGTGGCGCGACATCGCGAAAAAACGAAACGCCAAGATGGGTATTTTTATGAATACCGACGGACGCGCCTAAAAAGCCGATAAGAACCACAAGCAACAGAGAGACTTGCTCAACCCAGGTGGGGGTCGCATTCAAAACGTAGCGGCCATAGACCAGCCATCCGAAAATCACAGTTAAGATCACAAGTCCAACACCCGAAATAACGGTACTGATGTCACTCAGGACATCGAGGAATTTGTCGAAACTGGATTTTTGGTGTTGGTTTTTTTCTTCTGACATCTTGCCCCCCGGCTCTTCGTATTTTGCCAATGACGTCAATAAAACAAATGCCTGTCTGCAATACCTAAGCATGCAGACAGGCAATATAGGGCTGAGGTTACTTGGTGTTTTTAATCAAGTTGACCAAAGGAACCAAATTTGGGTTCGCAGCCAGATACTTCTCGTGAACAGGCTCCATGGCTTTCATGAAGGCAGCTTTGTTAGGAATCTCGTTAAACTTAACGCCGGAATCCATAACTTTTTGGCGGCTAGCAATCGCACGTTTTTCCCAAAGCTCACGCTGGAGAACAGCAGACTCGCGTGCGGCATCTTTAACAGCCTTTTGATCCGCAGCTGACAAATCGTTGTATGCTTTTGCATTGACGCAAACGCACTCAGGAATGATCAGGTGCTGAGACAGGGAATAGTAACCTGCAACTTCGAAGTGTCCGGTAGACTCGTATGATGGCCAGTTGTTTTCTGCACCATCAACAACACCAGTCTTCAAAGACTGATAGACTTCAGAAAAAGCCATTGGGGATGGATTACCACCCAAAGCGGAGATCATGCCAGAATAAAGATCATTATTCATGACGCGGACTTTCATGCCTTGAACATCCGCAGGCTCCATGATCGGTTTTTTGGAGTTGTAGAATGAACGTGCGCCTGAATCATACCAAGCCAGCGCGATCAGGCCAATTTTCGCCATACCTGCACTGATTTTATCACCGGCTTCACCATCCAACGCGCGGTGCATGTGCCCCATATCCTTAAAGATGAAAGGAAGTGAAACAACGTTTGCTTCAGCAGCCATCGGACCAATCGGACCCAGGTTAAAGTTACCGATCGCCAATCCACCGATACGAACTTGCTCAATCGCATCTGGTTGATTGCCAAGAACGCCAGAATGGAACATTTTTACCGTGACGTTGCCGTTCGTTTTCTCTTTTACGAGATCTGCAAATTTGTCCATCGCAACCGTGTTTGGATAACCAGGCTTGTGGATATTCCAACCACGCCACTCAGCGGCCTGTGCAGACATGGACATACCGGCGACAAACGCCGTTGTAGCGACAGACAGCGCTGCCTTCTTAAGATAGCTCATAAGTATTCTCCCTAGTGACACATGCGCATGCATGCATAATGAAAAACTCAAGGACGACACATTAGATTGTTTTTGTTTTTAAGCGTGCCCACCCTTGTATGACAAGTTCAACAATTTACCCCCTACTTGTCAACTCATATTACGTATCATTGGAAAAATACAAAAAACTCCCCGTATTCTGGGCTATTATACCTGAGCTAACGTTGTGGATTCGAGAGGCCAAAGACAATTAATAGATCGCTTGTTTAACAAGTAACTTTATGTTGGGGAATCCTATGAGTGGCCGAGTTTACAGAAATCCATGTGACATCACGCGCTCTGAACAGCCATACTTTAACTTAGCTATTCTAAGACTAAACGAATGGCCAAATGAACACTATAAATCGCGGAGAGGTGCGCGGTAATTCTATTCCTCGGAAGGCTTCGTGGGCAGCGTAAAATGAAATTTTGAGCCATTTTCCAGATCACTCTCTGCCCAAATCGAACCGCCGTTCTTCTCGATCAATTCCTTGCAAAGAGGCAGACCCAAACCGGTCCCTCTTTCCCCGTCTGTACCGGCACTGGAAACCATCTGATCCAGTGCAAAAATCCGGGTTAACCGGTCTTGCGACAGACCAACGCCGGTATCACTTACTGTCACTTGCACAACGCCGCCCTCCTGTGTGGACAATATCTCAATTTTCCCCTCCGCCGGCGTGAACTTAATGGCGTTAGAAAGCAGGTTTCGAATGACAGTTCGCACCATTTCCGCGTCAGCAAAAGCCGTTTCGTTCCTGACCGAATTGGCAATGCTTACGTCTTTTTCCATGGCGATTGGCGTAAAAATATTGATGGTTTCCTGTGCGAGATCGCGCAACAGAAGAGTCTGCGGTTCGCATTCCACCCCATCCATTTGCAAACGAGACCATTCGAGGAGATTCTGCAACAGATCAAACACACGGTCTCCGGCTTTATTGACGTCCTTCGCATATTCGGCAAGTTTTTCTTTGCTGTAGCTATCCGCCATTTGGGACATCAAATGAGTCATTCCCAACAAAGAGTTGAAGGGGCTTTTTAAATCATGAGAGATGATTGAAAAGAATCTGTTTTTGGTATCGATTTCATATTGCAATTGCTGTTTTTGTGTCTCCAGTTCTTCCGTGCGCTTTGTTACCTCATTTTCCAACCAAGCGCGCTTAACCTTTTCGTCTTCCAGCAAAAGCTCCCGGTCCCTTTCCATAGCCGAAAGCATGATGTTCATATGCTCTTGAAGTTGACTGATTTCGTTATTTTCGTTGATCAAAAGGTTAATCCGACGGCTTGCGTTTTGGTCCATATGAACCTCATCGACCTGCGTCATTAAGTTCTTTAAAGGGAGTGCCAAATACCGATCAAAGGCCCAAACAAACAACCAGAATAAAATAGACAATTTCACGAAAGCGGTAATGACGATCAGAGCAAAACCAAACAAAACGCGGTCTAGGACGACTTCTGATGATGAATAAAGTGTCAATGTCCCGAGAGGGATCGCTTGTGCCTTTCGGACCCAGTTTAAGTCTGATTTTATATCGAATAACGACAATGGCACAGACTCTGCTGCGTATGATCTTTTAGAAATTAACTTTTTGCCATTTATATCGAAAACATCGACACCCGCAATAACCGGCATCTCAACAAGTCCCGCCGTCAGGGCATCCAGCTGTTTCTGATTGTATTGCCACAAACTGGTTTCGATTGGAACCCGGACTGTTTGCTCCAATTGTTTCAATTCATCTAGAATAGCGTTTTGGGTTCTCAGATACTCGGTCACGAATTGGGCGCCTGTTACGAGACACGTCACGAGCAAATATATAGAAAAAATGACGCGTAGTAACTTTTGCGAAAGATTTTTCGGGCGAAGGAAGCGGGCAAACATAAAATTATATAACACCCAACTCGCGCGGTTAGTAAATCACTTTATCCGATCCGCCAAACAAACCATGCACTTTAGTCTTTGAGCTGGATGTCATACTTCTTGAGAAGCAATTGTTCTTTTTCGCCCTTCATTGACAACCGACCCGCATCCCAGACTCCCATAAGTTTTCGTCGTTTTTCAGGAGAAATTCTTTTTGAAAAGATCGGTTTCGCAATCAGTTTGTTCTCTAGTCCTGGACGCACGATCTCGAGATCATCATGCAAGCCGAGACGGTTTAAAACAAACTGAAGAACAAGCTCATTATCGGCGTATAGGTCAACTCTGTTTTCTTTGATCATAATCATAATGCGATCGACGACATCATCATACCCAGCAACGACTTCTACAAATGGTGCATGTTTTGGGTTTTCAAGAAAGTTATGATAGTCGAGACTCATGGAGCGATAATCCCAACCAAGACCGGTTGCGATGTACTTACCCTGGATTGACGGAAGCCCGTCATAGCGCCAGGTGTCACCTTTTCTAACAACGAATGCGGTTGAATAGGAAAAGGTTGCTTGGTTGGCAGATACAAAATTTTCCCCTGCGATCTGAGAAGCCGGGTATTCCGGTAGCAGATCACATGAACCATCCGCTACCATATCGAGCCCCCGCGCGAAGGGAACTTCCAAATATTCCAACTGATATCCTTTGGACGAGAATATTTCGTCAACCATATCGATAACCACGCCACGCTCAGGTGCCCCTTTGGAGGGGAATATCGTCATGGGCGGCCATTGATCATAGCAAACCTTCAAGGTTTCAGCATGGCTTGCTGCAGCAAAGCTCAATCCGAGGAGAAAGGTCATGAGTGACAAAAGACGAAGCATTTTCTTACTTTCCAAAACGGTCACAGCTCTAATTGTCAGCCCCACAAAATACAAATGGTTACACATCGATACCGCATGGGAATGAGCCGATCCAGGGGGATCGGCTCAATAGCGGTGAGATATGGTTTCTAAGACGTCAATGCACCCGGCCCCGGTGTCGCTCCAGGAGGACATTTTCCCAGGATAATCATACCCAGCACTTCATCCTTGGTCACATCTTCTGTACTCGCAGAACCAACGACGGCGCCGTTTTTCATAACCGTAACACGATCTGCCAAATCGAAGACATCATGGATATCATGGCTGATCAGGAAGATACCAATTCCATCTTTCTTCAACAGCTTGATCAGTTCCCCCACCTGTTCCGTTTCCTGGGGCCCAAGCGCTGCCGTCGGCTCATCCATAATCAGAATGCGTGCATTGAAGTGGATAGCGCGGGCGATGGCGACAGATTGCCGCTGACCACCCGATAGTGCCTTTACCGGGTCTTTAAACCGTTTGAAGTTCGGATTGAGCCGCCCCATGACAGCGCGCGCTTGGGCTTCCATAGCCGCATCATCAAGCGTACCCCATTTGGTAAGAAGCTCGCGCCCCAGAAACAAGTTTGCCGCGGCATCGACGTTATCGGCCAATGCCAGTGTCTGATAGATGGTCTCAATACCATAGTCTTTGGCTTCGCGGGGGTTGGTAATATGGGCTTCTTCACCGTTGATAAAAATCTTGCCGTGATCCCGCGCATAGGCTCCAGAAAGGATTTTGATCAATGTCGATTTGCCAGCGCCATTGTGGCCCAACAAGCCGACAACTTCTCCCGGTCGCAAGTCGACAGAAGCGTGATCAACAGCCTTGATACCGCCGAAAGCAATGGATATATCGCGCATTTCGACAAGTGGCGCATCCGTTTGTGTCGTTTGATTGCTCATAGCTCGCTCCCCCCCTTATACCGAATTTCGACGATACAATGTATCGAGCCAGACAGCGCTAACAAGAACCCCGCCAACAACCATTTGCTGAATTGCGGCATCGAAGCCGACCAGAACCATACCTGACTGCAACGACTGCATAACCAGTGCACCCAGCATCGCGCCGTAGATGGTACCAATGCCGCCCGCAAAGGATGTGCCGCCAATGACCGCCGCTGCGATCACGTAGAGCTCGTCTAATTGCCCCAGCGCGTTGGTCGCCGAATTCAGTCGGGCACTCGCAATAACCGCCGAAATGCCAACCAAGGCCCCCATGAGGGCGAAAATCTTCAGCGTCATAAGTCGGGTATTAATGCCGGCCAGTTCCGCCGCTTCCGGATTGCCGCCAATGGCAAAGACATAGCGCCCAAAGCGTGTCCGGGTTGCGATAAAGGTCATCATGATGCCAACGGCTAATGCAATAAGAACCGGAATTGCGAATCCGTGCGATATAAATAAACCACCTTCGGGTATCTCGATATTATTTGCAGCTGCATATTGTTTGACGATCCCTTTCGGCCAAGGGTAGGCATTCATCACAACCACAGAACCAAGGACCAAGGCGGAACCCACACCACCGATCAAACATTCCGCCCACATGGGCCGCAACGGAAAACCAAAGCGAATGCGCTGGCGTCGACCTGAAATTAATAATGCCAAAATTCCACAGCATACAAGTACGCCGACGATCCAGCTTCCCGTCGCACCAATCGTCCCGTATGGACCTCCGCCAATCAGAGCGAACGTACTGTCTACCGGCGCAATCGTCTCACCGCGGGCAACCCACCACGCAGAACCACGCCAGAACAACAATCCCCCAAGGGTGACAATAAAGGCAGGGATACCAAGATACGCGATAAGGAACCCCTGAAATGCGCCAATCACAGCGCCAAACACGATGCCAACGGCGACCGTAATTACCCAGATCATCGGATGTTCCAGACCGATGAGATTGGGCAAGATCCATACTTGAACCACCCCCATCATCATCGCCGTTACACCGAGCAGCGAACCAACGGACAAATCAATATGCCGGGTCACAATAATCAGCACCATCCCGGTTGCCATAACAGCAATCGAAGACGTTTGAACGGAGAGGTTCCAGAGGTTTCTAGGCGTCAAGAACGCGCCGAACCCATTAGCAAAATGCCCATAATAATGAAACCCTAGCCAGATCAATAGCAGGGCACCAACCATGCCCAGCATCCGCGTGTCGACTTCCGTTATTCGCAGAAAACGGACAATTGGATTTTCCGGCTTTTCAGAGTCTTGTTGGTCTTTCACCGCTTCTTCAGACACAGCACTTCCTCCCCAAATTTTTGGTAGGCGTAATCCTTCGGACAAACGCCCTGGATATTAAGAGTATTTATCAATTTGTATTTGTAATCAATGAGGGCCGCGCCTCTTAAGTCAGCGACGCGGCCCCGATTGCATTAGCAAGTTGGCGTTCTTCTATGAAAAAGCCAATTCATGCACTTAGTTGCAAGCTGCAACCATTCCAGCTTTAACGCCTTTGCAAGCTGTTGCCTTGTCGATCCATCCAGCTTCAATAACAGAACCCAAAGAAGCTTTGGTGACCGGTGTTGGCTCTAGAAGGATAGAATTAACGGTGACACCACGTTTACCGCCGGAGAACGGCGCTACACCTGGGACGTCTGTCATGGACTTGCCAGCGGCAAGCATCAAAGCGGCTTCAGCAGCAACTTTACCAAGTGCGCGAGAATCTTTCCAAACAGAAACCAACTGTGTACCAAGCGCAACCCGATTGATTGCAGCCAAGTCACCATCTTGACCCGTCACAGGAACAGAACCCGCCATTCCCTGAGCAGACAATGCAGCAACAACGCCACCAGCCATGCCATCATTTTCAGAAATAACGGCATCAACATTATTATTATTGGCTGTCAGAATTTGCTCCATGTTACGCTGAGCGTTTTCTGGCTTCCAACCATCGGTGAAAACTTCACCAACATTTTTGATCTTGCCAGCATCAATATTTGGCTTCAGCACTTCCATAATGCCTTGGAACAGGAACGTTGCGTTTGGATCACCTTGGTCACCTTTAATGAAGGCGAAGTTTCCAGAATCTTTAACTTTCAACATTTCTTTCGCCATCAAGCGGCCAACGCCAACATTGTCAAAAGTAATGTAGAGAGAATCTTTGTGCTCGATCTGCACATCGTAGGCGATCATCGGAATGCCTTCTGCAGCAGCTTTATCGACAGCTGGCAAAATGGCTTCAGAATCAAAGGGAACGATCATCAAAACATCGGCGCCCTGTGCAATCAGGGACTCGACATCTGTCAACTGCTTGGCAGCAGAACCCTGTGCATCGGCGGAAATATAACGATCTCCATTGGCCTCAACGATTTTCTTGATAACAGCTTCATCACGCTTCCAGCGCTCTTCCTGGAAAACCTTCCATGAAACACCGATGGTCTTACCAGCTGCGATTGCCTGACCAGCAAACGACGCAGCAAATACTGCGCCCACAAGGGCGAGTGTTAACTTTTTCATTTGTGTACCTCCCTGTACGAACCTAATAACATTTAATCATAGCGACTAAATCGGTCAATCGCCCCATTTAATTCGAGACGTGAAAAAAATAGTGACTTGATAGCGCATTTGAGTCAACATCAAAATGAAGTATTGCTGTTATTTTTATACAAGAGAGTTTTTTTGTGACCCTGATTGTTTTCCAAGATTGTCCTGAAACAGGGGCGCTCAGATGACAGAATTAAGGCGATCTGATGATGTCCGCAAAGGAAACCGTCGACGTATCATCGAAGCGGTGCGTCGCATGGGTGCCCCCTCGCGAACCGACATCCAGCATTTGACAGGACTGAGTGCAGCGACGGTATCAGCGATTACATCCAGCCTGATTGAAGAAAATGTTTTGATTTATCCGAGCACAGAAAAGTTAGCTGGCGCCGGGCGCGGCCGCCCGAAAGTTGCCTTGGCGATCAATCCGTGCGCTGCCCTCATTGGAACCATTATCTTTCGTCACAACATTATCTCTGCAGAGATCGTCGACTACACGGGGCAGACAGTCAGTGAGGATGTCATGACACTGGTGACCGCAGAAGCATCCGTTGATGACCTGAAAAACGCGCTTACGAATTGCTTGTCACGTGCCATATCGCGGATCGATGCCCCGAAACAATCATTGGACCGCATATCGGTTGGCATCCAGGGGGTGATAGATATTGCAGGGACCACCCTTATGTGGTCGCCGATTTCAAAACACCATAATTTGCCGGTTAAAAGCTGGTTTGAAGCGTCCTTTGACACCCCTACTCATGTTTCAAATGACTGTGATATGATTTCCCAATCCTTAAATTGGCGCGACCCGAAACGTTATGGAGATAATTTCGCAGCGATATTGCTGGCAAATGGTGTCGGCATGGGGCTTTTCCTGCGCGGTCGCTTAATCAACGGCACCCGGTCTTCCGGGACGGAGTTTGGCCACATGACCTATCAACCCGGTGGTGCCTTATGCCGATGCGGCAGTCTTGGATGTATTGAGGCCTACGCCAGCGCCTATGCCATATCCCGCCGCGCGCAACATGCACCTGAAAACACACTGCCTGTTGAATTGCAAAGCGCCCATGATCTATCGGCAATCGTCGCAGCAGCCAAAAATGGCGATGAAAACGCAAAAACGGCCATCGAGGCAGCAGGGAAAGCCATTGGTAGCGGTCTCGCCAATATCTACGCCTTGGTTGACCCCTTTCCCATTGTTATTGTGGGTAGCGGCGTTGTCGCATTCGATCTAATGGAACCGGCAATTCGAAAGGCACTGGGCGCGACGGTTGCTGGTAAACAGGTTGAAAACATTTCAATTGATTGCTTTTCTGACGAGACTCCCTTTGTTCGGCAGGGGTGCGTGATAAGCGCCTTAATGGCACAAGACAGTGAAGTCGCAGATGGCGGACCAAATATTGAGGCGATTGCGGGATGATAAAATTTAGCGTGCGGCATTCGTGGCAATGCCTCGTCACATGCCTTCTGCTATCAGCTAGCGGCGGCACCATTACGGCAAATGCAGCTGGTGGCCCAGGTGAAGAAAACGCCGTCACATCGAGACTTGGTGATCATGGTTCGCTGATCGGCCAACCGATGCAAAACATCATCGACCATGGCGAAATGCTGTTCATGGCCCGGTTCACAACTGTCGACGGCGCGGGCAGACCAGAAGCCACACAAGCTGCGGTGCCAACAAAACGACGCTTTGATGCCAGCCGTGCCTTCTTTCGAACATCGGGCCCTGATTCCAACGGCTGTATATCCTGTCATATGCAGCCCCTGCCCGGTGGGGCTGGTGACTTTGCGTTAAACGCATTTACGACCGACGGATTTGTAGATGCAGACTTTGACTCGCTTGACCCTCAATTTTCGAATGAACGCGGAACAACCCACTTATTTGGCAGTGGTCTAGTTGAATTGCTGGCGCGCGAAATGACAGCAGACCTTCAGCACCTGAGAGATACGGCTGTCAGGGATGCAAGAAAAAGTGGCACCGACGTAGCCGTTGACCTGGTTACAAAAAATGTCTCTTTCGGTCGCTTGTCGGCCACGCCAGAGGGTTTTTTGGACGTCTCGAAAGTTGATGGTATTGATCCAGATCTTGTGGTCCGTCCGTTCAGCCAAAAAGGCGTTTTTGTCTCGCTTCGCGAATTTACTGTCAACGCCAGTAATCACCATCATGGAATGCAGGCTGAGGAACGCTTTGGCGCACGCTGGACCGGAGAGGCCGATTATGATCGTGATGGTGTAACATCTGAATTATCCGAAGGCGACATCACCGCATTGGTCGCATTTCAAGCCACGCTGCCCCCCCCAGGCCGAAAAGCGAAATTATCTCAAGATTGGACCCAAGCGGCCGAAAAAGGAGAAGCCCTTTTTAAGCAACTCAATTGCATCTCTTGCCATCGGACCAACCTACCGCTTATAAACCCTGTATTTACAGAACCCGGACCCTACAATGGCGCCGGCAATTTACGAAGCACGGAAACCCGCCTCCTTAAACTCAACCTCATGAGCCAGCCTGAATTTGCGGCCTTAAAACGAGATGTGAATGGTAATGTTTTGGTACCCGTTTTTAGTGATTTAAAACGCCATACCATTTCAGATGGCGACATTGGACACTTCAGAAACGAGCTACTGGGACAGCGATTTGCTGACCGCGATCAATTCCTAACCGGACGTCTTTGGGGTGTCGGGTCAACGGGCCCATGGGGCCATCGCGGTGATTTAACGACGTTGCGCGAAACCATCCAGGCCCATGGTGGTGAGGCCCGTCATTCCCGGAATGCTTTTCAGGCATTACCTCCCGCCGACAAAAAAGCCGTGATTGCTTTCCTACAAACTTTGGTCATCCAATGATACGTTTTGTGCCTTTCATTTTCTTTTCACTCATTTCACTATCCGCCGTTGCCGCACCGGATACCCCCGTTTTTATTAATGAAGCAGACCGCGCGGGGATAGATCACACGTATGGCGGCCCTTGGGAGTTTTATGTCGGTGGCGGCGCTGCTGCTTTCGATTGTGATCATGATTTTAAAGCGGACCTTTTTGTTGCCGGTGGTGAAAACCCCGCAAAGCTTTACCGCAATCAGTCGAGTGTTGGCGGGCCTTTTGAGTTCAAGCAAATGTCACTGAATATTGAAGCGCCCCTGTTAAAAGATGTTCTTGGCGCTTATGCGCTTGATATTGATAACGATGGTAACCTTGACCTCGCCCTGCTTCGGCTGGGTGAGAACCTTTTGCTGCGGGGCGACGGCACATGTCAGTTTACGGTCGCCAACCGCCAATGGCACTTCGATGGCGGCGACGCATGGACCACAGCCTTTTCAGCAACCTGGGAGAAAGATTCTGTGTATCCGACGCTCGCTTTCGGCAACTATGTTGATCGTGACGCACAGGGTTCCCCCTGGGGCACCTGCTCACCCCATC
Organism: Rhodospirillales bacterium; assembly: GCA_048262655.1. Classification (GTDB taxonomy): domain Bacteria; phylum Pseudomonadota; class Alphaproteobacteria; order Rhodospirillales; family Casp-alpha2; genus JABMNT01. The sequence continues at coordinate 667,808 of JBLXEY010000001.1, forward strand.
ATATTTTTCGCCCAACGCCCACAACCGGCTTAGCCCCTGATTACACAACATCTCATGAAGTTCGGCCAGGATACTGTACGCTCGGAATGTTATTCAGCGACTGGGACCGCAGTGGTGTGCCGTCGCTTCGAATTACAAATGATCGGCACTATTATCGCGGCGGTGAAGAACAGCTCGTGGCTCTGGACCCTTCAAAACCGCCACGGCTATTTAAGCGCGGTGACGGCTGGCAAAAACTTCAAATCTGGGGAATGGGCATTGCGGCGCATGACCTCGATGGGGATGGCTATCTGGAGTATGGGTTAACCAGCATGGGTGACACAAAAATCCAACGCCTTGAGCGTCCCCGAGACCAGCAGCCTGTGTTCGAAGACATGGCCTTTGCCTGGAAGGCGACAGCGCACCGCCCCTACACAGGAACGGACCAGCGGCCGTCAACAGGCTGGCACATTGAATTTCAAGACTTCAACAACGATTCTCGAGCAGATGTATTCATTGCCAAGGGAAATGTTGAAGCAATGCCGGACTTCGCAGAATCCGATCCTGACAATCTGCTGATTGGGCAAGCGAACGGGGAGTTTATGGAAGTCGGACTCGCGGCGGGATTGGCTCAGGATACGCGCGGGCGCGGAGCGGCGATCGCAGATTTTAACCTCGACGGGATGCTCGATATCGCCCTGATCAATCGCGAAAACAAAATGGCACTTTGGCGCAATCAAGGCCGACAGCTCGAGGCTGGAAAATTTGGTCCCATGGGTAATCATGCTTTCATTAAACTTCGTCAATCGGGGCCAAATCCACACGGGATTGGCTCGGAGATACGCATCCGTGTCGGGACGCGCGATGTCTCCCGCGAAGTTTTGGTTGGTGGTGGACACGCAGGCGGCACCCATGACTGGCTGCATTTTGGTCTTGGCGTGGCAGACAGGGTCACTGTGCGCGTGCGCTGGCCGGATGGCAAATGGGGCCCTTGGAAACGTTTGTTTGCGAACCAATACGTGGTAATCGATCGGGACCAAAAAAACCCTGTGATATGGCAACCGCCAACCCTCTGATTCTGCCGGTATAACAGCCCCTTTTCAGATGAAATTCCAACTCCATCCGAAGAAAAAACATCTTTTCGGTAATTTCTTGCTCAGAATGGTGTAGCCTATAGGGATCACGCTGAACATTCGGCGTAAACAGCAGGGGTACGGAATATGTTTAAGAGAATTTTAGTCGCGACAGATGGATCCGACCATGGAACAAGTGCGGTGAAGGCGGCAGCCGAAATTGCCGTAAAATTTGAATCACAATTGACCATAGGGCACGTCCTTTTGCACGGCGAACCCCCTTCCGCCTTTCGCAGAATGACCGAAGTCGAGCACTTGGTCCGCGAGCCTTCTGTACCTAAGCCAAATGTTCAAAATATTTCTGGGGGTCTTATTGCGCATATGAGCAATGCCGAACAGAAGCGGGTATCGCAGGATGTTATGGACGCACTTGCCGGTCGCATCACCGATCATGCTGTCGACATTGCCAAGAAAATAGGTGTCATAAACGTTTCGAGTGAAATTGAAGAAGGCGATACGGCAAACCGCATCCTCAAGATTGCCGGCAAAGTTGACGCCGACTTGATCGTTATCGGCACCCGCGGTTTCGGCCCCATCAAGGCGCTTCTTATGGGCAGCACATCTCAAAAAATCACTCAACTGGCGACTTGTGCTTGCCTAACCGTAAAATAAACCGACGCAGTTTTATAAGGCGTTACGTTCAACACACGCGATCGATCGGGTAAATGTGTGGCTTCTTCGTCATCCATTGGGACGGTGAAGCTGCGCGCGATCTCGTGTGAACGTTCGACGGCCCTTCTTAAAACCGTATAGCGGTGCGGCCACTTCCCGAACCGCGGCAATGCCTGACAGGCAATCCAGCAAAATGATGTCTGCCGGGTTGCCAACACGAATTCCATAGTTATCAAGCCGCATCATTTCAGCCGGTCGGCGAGTGATCATATCCAGGCACGCCGTTAAGCCTGTGGTTGTCCCGATTTGCCCAATATTTGCATAAAGATTGGCCATTCGAACCATCGAACAATCCCCAAAAGGGGTAAACGGATTAAGGACGTTATTGGTTGCAATGGTACAATTTACGCCGTGATCGATCAGCCTGTGAACCGGCGCGACGCCGCGCACGATATTATGGTCCTTATCCCCGCCCATCAGATAAAGGTCCGTTGAGGGAAGGACCGTAACCGCGACGCCTGCATCTGATAACCGTGTCGCGACGGCAGACAACTCAACCGGATCCAAGGCAGATAATTTGCTGACATGACCAATGGCAACGCGACCACCGTAGTTATAGGTGTCCGTCAGCTCACAGACATCACCAACGGTCATGCCTTCCGGGTTGGTATCAAAGTCCAGGTGGAAATCAATATCGACATCAAACTCGCGGGCCATCTCAAACACCCGTTCGATCTGGCCACGCGGGTTTGAATCCGTATACGGGCACCCACCAACAACTTGCGCGCCGCGCTCCAATGCTGCGATCATAAGTTCGTCAGTACCGGGGTTATTGAGCAGTCCTTCCTGCGGAAATACACATATTTCCAAGTCAATCGCCCAGGCATACTCCTTGATCAATGGCAACACAGCATCGATGCTTTTAAGGCCAATAACGGGATCGACTTCAAGATGAGCCCGGGCGCGTGTGGTGCCTTGTAGGATACATTTTTCGAGGGTCCGGATAGCACGATCTTGAATATCCTCGACCGTAAAATTCTTTTTCGCGACAGAAACTTCTTGGATGGCCTCGGCAAGGGTTCCTTCCTCCGACTTACATCGATCAAGGATGCAGGCTTTATCCAGGTGAATATGCGATTCAATAAAGCCGGGAACGGCAAAACACCCATCGGCGTTCAAGACTTCGCAGTCGGCACTCAATCCCGCTTCCAGGGCGACAATGCTCCCATCGGCAATACCAATATCCAGACAGGTTTCACCCGATGGCATCAACAGGCTGGCGTTCTTAATTATTGTATCCATTGCAAGACCTCTTTCACGGATGAGCAACCATGTGTCAGTGAAGGAAAAATTCCGTCGAGCTCAAATGTGCCCTGACGCTCCGCGTTTTTGGAAACGCCCCATTCCTGCTTTTCCAAACCAGGTATCACCATCGACAATCAACTCTCCCCCCAAGAAGACTTTGTTCACCTTGCCTGTAATTTCCTTGCCTTCAAAAAGAGTATAATCCACTTTGCTGTGCTGCGCGTTCGCGGTAATCGTCCATTTTTGCGCAGGGTCAAAAACAACCAGATCTGCGTCTGAGCCAACTGCGATGGTACCCTTCCGCGGGAAGAGCCCAAAAAGTTTAGCCGGTGCGGTTGAGGTTAATTGCACAAAACGATTGATCGTCATTTGGTTTTTAACAACACCGCCATCGAACACCAATGGCATACGTGTCTCAACGCCGGGAGCACCGTTTGGTATTTTGTTGAAGTTATCAACACCTTGTTGTTTGGAATAGAGCATACCGCGCGGGTGCTCATGAAAACAAAACGGGCAATGGTCTGTTGAAATGACTTGCAAATCGTCCGTCTTTAAGCCCCGCCAAAGGTCGTGCTGGTGCGAACACTCTCGAAGCGGCGGTGTCATGACAAACTTTGCAGTCTCAAATCCGGGGCGCTCATATTCCTGTTTGTCCAGAAACAAATAGTGAGGGCATGTTTCCGCAAAAACCGGAACGCCACGGTCCCGCGCTGCTGTCACCGCGTTTAACGCTTCCGACGCCGACAGATGAACAATATAGACGGGAGCTTCCGCCAGTTCAGAAATCGTAATAACCCGTTGGGTCGCTTCCCCCTCCATTAGCGACGGACGCGTTGCTTCATGGTACTTTGGCCCCGTATGTCCTGCCGCTAAAGCTTCTTCGATCAGCACTTCGATGATACCGCCGTTTTCTGCGTGCACGCAGATCATCGCATTGTTATCGCGGGCCTCGCGCATGGCTTTGAATATGCCCGCATCATCAACCATGAAAACACCCGGATAAGCCGTAAACAATTTAAATGATGAAATCCCTTCATCGTGTATAAGAGAGCGCATTTGCCCGAGCGCTTCCTGATCGATCTTGCTCAGGATGACATGCGCCGAGACATCAACGCAGGCCTTTTCTGCACGCCGATGCCAATTTTCCAGAGCTGCCAAGGGCGTCTTGTCACCCTGATTACAAAAATCAACGAGCGTTGTCGTTCCGCCAAAAGCGGCCGACATAGTACCCGATTCAAAATCATCAACGGTTTCAAAGTCTCCAAAATTAAACTCGAGATGAGTGTGGACATCGACGCCACCGGGCAAGACCAACAATCCGTCAACGTCGTGCACCGTGACATCCTCACCAACGGCAATATCTTTGCCAATTGTATGTATTCGGCCGTCCTGCACCAGGATGTCGGCAACATAATCATCGACCGCAGTAACAATGCGACCGTTGGTAATTAGTGTAGCACTCATTATCTTCTTCCTTTTATTGTGCCAATGCCCGGCATGAATCAACGGACGCTGCAGGGTTATCGGTTGTACAACTCCTGCAACGACATTTTTTCTTTTGGCTTTTCAACAAGATCAAGCCCCGATAGCAAATCCACGATATGGCTTTTCATGATTTCTGCCGCCTGAGCTTCATCATGATTTGCAAACGCCTTGATTAAGGCTTCGTGAGAGTGACTTTCGCAGGTCGTATCAGGTCGCCGCCAGTACAGCGCAATAATCAACGATGAACGTGATATTAAAGAGCGAATGACACCAGTAAACACCTGCTGGTCGGCGATCTCGGCGATCGCAATATGGAATAAGCCCGAGAGCGCCAGTGCGGCACCTTTATCATTGGCATGCAATGCCTGATGTTCACTTTCGATATGCGTCTTTAGATTGTTGAGATCTTGTTCCGAGATACATTTTGCCGCCATACCCGCAACCCGGGGTTCAATAAGCGCCCGCGCTTCGAAGACTTCATGCGCTTCTCTTATGGTTGGTTGCGATACAAAAGCGCCGCGATTTCTTTCGATGGTCAGCAATTCCGAATGGGCAAGCGCTTGCAAGGCAACCCGAACAATTGTTCTACTCGCGCCGAAAAGTTCCCCGACTTCATCCTCCGACAGTTTCATACCCGGCGGAAACCGGTGCTCCAGAATGGCACTTTGTAAGGCGATGCAGATATCCAGTGCCTTGCCCGGTGGCAGAGAAAATACGCCTCCGTAGCCTTGGAAGGATCGGATATTTTCGTCCATGGTACTCCTCTAACCCTAATGCAAAATGCGGTTCCGTCTCGTTTTATTCGCTTAGAACAAAATCAGGATACACATAATTTGTTGATTGTGTACAATTTATGATCATTTCGCATACTTTTTGCATAATTTATATGCTACTCTATTGCACAGAAACACGGCATTGAATTTAAATTCATATAAATCAATGAGTTACATTCATTGTCTTGTTGGCATGGGTATTGCGATGCAGCAGGCACTGAACCGGAGTGTGATAACGAATGAACAAAAACTCGGCGTTGGAACTGATAGCCGTATCCAAGATTTATGGTGAAACCGTCGCTGTTGACGCTATTGACCACAAATTCACAGCGGGCACATACTCGTGTCTGCTTGGCCCGTCTGGATGCGGCAAATCGTCAACCCTGAGAATGATTGCCGGCCATGAAGCCATTTCACAGGGGGATGTCATTCTTGGCGGCACAAATATTACGACGCTACCCCCAGCGGCCCGCGGCACAGCGATGATGTTTCAGTCATATGCTTTGTTCCCCCACTTGAGCGTCATCGATAACGTCAGTTTTAGCCTTAAGATGAAAGGCCAAGACAAACAAAGCCGCAACAAACGGGCGGCCGAGCTGCTCGAGCTGGTCGATATGGCTGAATATTCGGATCGGTTTCCCGGACAACTATCGGGCGGACAACAACAACGCGTTGCGCTGGCCCGTGCGCTGATAACAGAACCATCGGTCCTTTTACTAGATGAGCCCCTGTCGGCCCTAGACCCTTTTTTACGCCTGAAAATGCGGCTTGAACTCAAACGGCTACAGAGGGAACTTGGTATTTCCTTTATCCATGTCACCCATTCACAAGATGAAGCCTTAGCACTGGCTGATGATATCATTCTGATGAATGCCGGTGAAATCGAGCAGTCGGGGCCACCAGCCGACGTCTTTAATACACCGCGGACCGAATTCGTCGCGCGCTTCATTGGCGGACACAACGTGATCCGGTTGGGCAAAGATATTGTATCGGTTCGAACAGACAAGATTCGGTTAAATGAAGCCGATACCACGTCATCCACGTCGCACGCGTCGATTGTCCAGGACATCGAGTATCTAGGCACAAATGTCAGCATTGCGTTGAAAAACGACGACATTGGCGAGGTAACGGCTTTGTTAAGCGACACAGACTTTAACTCCAAACCCATTCAAATTGGGGAATCCGTTCAGTTGTCATGGCGAACGGAAGACACCCACACACTTGCGGAAAAACCGTAAAAGCCCCGTGACATAGGGACACGGGAAATCTCACCGTCACCATAAAGGAGAAGTAAAAATGACGAATAAAAAAACAGGCAAGGCGCTCAGTCGCAGAACAGTGCTCAAGGGTGCAGCGGCAACCGCCGGTGTGGCTCTCGGGTCCGGCGCAATAACGGGCTTCCCAACCATTTGGGCTCAGAACATCAAGAACGTTACCTTGCGTCAATTTGGGACGGGTGTATCGAACCTGAACGACGTTTCAATCCAGGTGCAAAAAGATTTGGGCTTTAAGCTGGAAATGACGGCCCTTGATTCCGATAGCGTAACACAGCGTGCTGCAACACAGCCGAAATCTTTCGATATTGCTGATATAGAATACTGGATCTGCAAGAAAGTATGGCCATCTGGTAACTTACAAGCCATGGACACTTCCAAAATTAAGAATTACGACAAAATTGTCGGAACCTTTAAAAGCGGTAAATTGACACCGGATTCCGTTATCGCGCAAGGAACGGCACCGCACACAGTGGGATTTGTTGAAGGCCCAGGCAGCAATAAGTTTGCGACATCCGAGACCGGTTGGATGACCTTGATCCCAACCATTTACAATGCAGACACATTGGGCATCCGCCCTGATTTGATCAATCGCCCGATCAATACCTGGGCCGAGCTTTTAAACCCGGAGTTTAAAGGCAAGGCATCAATCCTTGATATCTCTTCTATTGGTATCATGGATGCTGCAATGGTTTGCGAAGCCATGGGCGAAATCACCTATGGCGACAAGGGCAACATGACAAAAGAAGAGATCGACAAAACCATGGCGATCTTTACAGAAGCGAAAAAAGCCGGCCAATTCCGCGCCTTCTGGAAATCATTTGATGAAAGCGTCAACCTGATGGCATCTGGTGAAGTTGTTATTCAGTCCATGTGGTCGCCGGCGATCACAGCGGTCCGTTCAAAGGGCATTCCTTGCGTTTATCAGCCTCTTAAAGAGGGTTACCGTTCATGGGGTGGTGGACTTGGTCTATCCAAGAACCTGTCCGGTATCGAACTTGATGCAGCATATGAGTACATTAACTGGTACTTGAGTGGCTGGGTCGGCGGATATCTGATGCGCCAAGGCTACTACTCAGCTGTTCCGGAAACATCCAAGAACTTCATGAGTGCTGACGAATGGGGTTTCTGGTTCGAAGGCAAGGCAGCTAAATCTGACATTACGAACCCAGCCGGTCAGGTTATGGAGAAAGCCGGTGCCGTTCGTGACGGTGGCTCGTTCTATGATCGCATGGGTGCTGTTGCTTGCTGGAATGCTGTTATGGACGAAAACAAGCACATGGTCCGCAAGTGGAATGAATTTATCGCCGCTTAATCAAGACCAAAAGTCTATCTGCCTGGGCTTTGTGCCCAGGCAGTTTCTTTTCACCAACTCGATAACAACACCGGATTCAACGTGGAAAAACCTCTGATCACCGCCGAACGTGCCAGTTGGTTACTGGTCAGTCCGCTAACGCTCATATTGGCGGTATTTCTATTGTTGCCGATCATCACAATCGTTGTCGTGAGCTTTTGGGATTACAACGAATTTAATTTCTTCCCGGCATTCATAATGGACAATTATGAATATCTGCTGACATCAAAAGTAACGCTTGCAACCTACCTAAAGACCTTCAAATTTGTCATTCTTACCTGGTCCTTCTGTGTCGTCATTGGTTTTGCCGTTGCCTATTTTTTAGCCTTCCATATACAAACGCTGGGCGTTCAAGTCGCGCTATTCTTGATATGCACGATCCCTTTTTGGACCTCGAACATCATCCGCATGATTTCCTGGATTCCTTTCCTCGGCCGAAATGGACTGGCGAATACGGCGCTAGTTGACGCCGGCATCATCGACCAGCCCCTGGATTGGCTCCTGTTCTCAGATTTCGCCGTCGTCCTGGCTTTCGTTCATCTTTATGCCCTGTTCATGGTTGTGCCAATTTTCAATACGATGATGCGCATTGATAAATCGCTGATCGAGGCCGCCCGCGATGCCGGAGCAAATGGCATGCAAATCCTGACCAATATTATTATTCCGCTGAGCAAGCCGGGTATCATGATTGGCTCGATCTTCGTCGTGACTTTGGTGATGGGCGACTTCATTACGGTCCGCTTTATGTCGGGGGGCCAAAGTGCCTCCGTCGGGCGCGTCATCTCGAATGAAATCGCACTGCTACAGTATCCGGCAGCGGCGGCAAGTGCCAGCGTGCTGCTGGCCACCGTCCTGATTATGATCGCGATCATGATCCGCTTTGTCGATATCCGAAAGGAGCTTTGATCATGGAACCGCGCTCCCGCTCCTTCTATTTACTGGCTGCATTTTTTATCCTGTTCGTGCTGTTTTTGTATGGCCCCGTTGTCACCATTGGCATCCTCTCCTTTCAAGGGCCAAACGGCGGCTTGACCTTCCCTATGAATGGAACGTCAGTCCACTGGTTTATAAATCTCTTTGAACAGCAAGCTGTCGGTGACTTTTGGGGCTCTCTCAAACGCTCGTTAACGCTTGGCTTTATGGTGATGATTGTCACCGTGGTTCTTTCCGTGATGGGGGGACTTGCTTACCGCCGCCACTTCAGAGGGTCGTCGGTACTGTTTTATCTGGTTATCGCCAGCCTCATTGTCCCGTCGATACTGGTTTCACTCGGCGTTGGATTGATCTTTAACATTGTTGATCTGGAAGTTCATTGGTCAACATCTGGATTTGGCTCACAACTGACATGGACGCTCCCTTTCGGACTTCTCATCATGTTTGCTGTGTTTAATCGGTTCGACAAATCCTATGAAGAAGCCGCACGTGATTTGGGTGCAACTTCTTGGCAAACGTTCCGCTACGTTGTTCTGCCACTCATCGCTCCCAGCCTCATTGGTGTCGCTTTATTCGGCTTCACATTATCTTATGATGAATTCGCACGTACGCTGCTGACCGCCGGTTCCTACAATACATTACCGCTCGAAATATTTGGCATGACCACAAACGTAACAACGCCCGTTCTTTATGCCCTGGGCACCCTGACAACAGCATTTTCCTTTGTGATGATTGGCTCTTTTCTAGCACTTGCCATCTTCATACAAAAACGCCGCGCAAAATTGGGTTCCGATGCGGGTAAGGGCATGGTTTAAAATATGCGCCTTCTTATCATAAACCCCAATACAACAGCCTCAATGACCCGCAAGGTTGAGATGGCTGCGAAACAAATTGCGGGTTCGGATACCATGATTACCGCCTTAAACCCGGCAAACGGGCCCGCCGCAATTCAAGGGGCTGCTGACGGTGAAGCGGCATTGCCCGGCTTATTTGAAATCTTTGAGCGGGAAATCATACAGAACAACGCCCACGACATGGTGATCATCGCCTGTTTTGATGATACAGGCCTGATGGAGCTCAAAAAACGCTCACCCGTGCCCGTCTTGGGCATTGGTGAAGCTGCTTTTCATACAGCAATGCTTATGGGGGCCCAATTCTCTGTCGTGACCACTCTAAGTGTTTCCATTCCTGTTATTGAGGAAAACCTGACGACCTATGGTTTGGCTAACCGATGTGCACGGGTGCGCGCTTCCGAAGTTCCCGTCTTGGCATTGGAAGATCCGAATAGTGATGCCAGTGAAACCATTGCACGTGAAATCGGCGCCGCAATTGTTGAGGACCAGTGCAATTCGATCGTCTTGGGGTGTGCTGGCATGGCCGACCTGGCTGACAATATGGAACGTCGGTTTAACATTCCGGTTATTGATGGCGTTGTCGCCGCCGTTAGCTTATGCGAATCTCTATTCCGTATGAGACCAGAGGGCACGAAAGCGGCCTGACTGAAGAAGGTGACGAATGAACGGCTTGCAAATCCGCGCAGCGACGAAGGATGAATTCAGGGCCGCCGTTGATTGGGCCGCAGCTGAAGGCTGGAATCCAGGGACAGATGATTTAAGCGCATTTCACGCGGCCGATCCGGCCGGCTTTATCATGGGCTTCATAGGTAATGAAGCTGTCTCTTCTATCTCTGTTGTCCGATATGGTGACAACTACGGGTTTTTGGGTTTCTATATTGTGCGCAATGACATGCGCGGTTCTGGTGTTGGCATCGCGACATGGAACGCTGGCATTTCTCATCTGAAAGGTCGGACCATTGGTCTTGATGGCGTTGTTGACCAACAGGCCAATTACACAAAAAGCGGGTTTGCCTATAAGGGGCGAAACGTCAGGTATACCGGGGTACCCGAAACCGCCCGTGTCGCCTCAACGATCACAATCGAAGATGCTACCAAAGAACACCAACCGGCACTCGTCGCTTTTGACAATCGCTATTTTCCAACCCCGCGTGAGGCGTTCGTCAAGCTTTGGACGTCTCAGAAACCGGATACAGGGCGCACAACGAAGGTCGCAATTGTCGACGGTCGCATTGTCGGCTATGGCGTGATCCGGTCCTGTTTGAACGGGTACAAAATTGGCCCGTTGTTTGCTGAAACACAGGAAATCGCAAATGATTTGGCGAGCGGGCTTTGCCAGACGACAGAAGCCGGTGCCGAAGTCTCGCTGGATATCCCGGAAGACAATCCATCCGCTGCCCACCTTGCTCAATCGCTTGGCTTCAGCCCCGTGTTTGAAACAGCGCGGATGTATAAAGGGGAAGCGCCAGAGCTCCCCATTGCCAATATATACGGCATTACCAGTTTTGAACTGGGGTGACCACCGATCAAGCCCACAACATCACCCTGGTCTTCCCACGCCCCTTCAAGGCAAGATTATCAATGCGCGCCCAAAACCTCTTCGACAGATTCTGCCAATGCAGCAACGACGATATCTGCTTCCGTTTTGGTCAGACACAGCGGCGGCGCGATCCCAATGATATCCCCTTGCGGCATGGCCCTTGCAATCACATTCCGACTTAAGAGTGCTGAATTAACCTTGGCTCCTATCGTCAGGGCCGGATCAAAGAACTGATGCGTGTCGCGATCCTCGACAAACTCGACCGCCAGCAGCAATCCTTCCCCGCGTATGTCACCGACCTTTGAATGTGCTCCGAGCGCGTCTTGCAACCCTTTCTTGCAGTAACTGCCAACGGCTCCAGCGTTCGCTACTAAATCCATTTCATCAACAAGTTTCAAATTGGCAACCCCCGCCGCCGCGCAAATGGGATGCGCGGAATAGGTCCAGCCATGTCCGATGGCTCCATACTCGTCGGTACCCTGCTCCAACACCTTCCAGACTTTTTCTGAAATAATGGAAGCCGACAATGGCGCATAAGCTGACGTCAGACCTTTGGCAGATGTTATGATATCAGCTTTGATGTTGTAGTGCTCTGACCCGAACATGCTTCCCAAACGGCCGAAGCCAGTGACCACTTCATCGGCAATTAAAAGAATGTCGTATTTGTCCAAAACCGCCTGTATGGCATCCCAATATCCTGTGGGCGGCGGTACCAAACCACCGGTTCCCAAGGCCGGTTCACCAATGAAAGCTGCGATGGTATCAGGACCTTCTTGCTGTATCAATGTCTCCAGCTTTTCTGCACATTGCGCTGAAAACGCTTCTTCGCTCATGCTACGATCTTCGCGGCGGAAGTAATAGGGTGCCTCTGTGTGAACGACTTGCGACAATGGCAAATCGAACTTTTTGTGAAAGAGTTCCAGCCCTGTCAATGACCCCGTCATCAGGCCCGACCCATGATAACCACGCCATCTTGAGATAATTTTCTTTTTCTCAGGGCGCCCCAAAACATTATTGTAGTACCAAACAAGTTTGATATTCGTCTCGTTGGCGTCGGAACCCGAAAGCCCATAATATACCTTGCTCATGTGTGCCGGCGCCCGGTCCAGAATCATTTTTGATAAGGTAATCGAGGCCTCCGTTCCATGTCCGACATAGGCATGATAATAGGCCAGTTCGTTTGCTTGCTTGGCTATGGCATCGGTAACTTCGGTCCGGCCATATCCAACATTAACACAATAAAGACCCGCGAACGCATCCAGGAGTTTGTTGTCATCACGATCGCTGATGAAAACACCATCGCCGCCGGTAACGATCCGATTTGGTAAATCACCTCTGGCGAATTGTGCCAAATGCGTAGATGGATGGAAAAAACTTTCTCGATCCCATTGATCAAGCAGATCGTTTTTAAGCATGTGTACTCCTGGGCCTCTAGGCCACTTTCAATTTAAAAATTTGGCCATAACCGTCGACCGGACTCGTGTTATTCATCAACTGCAAACTGTGCCAAACCAACGCTTGGTTACTGGTGACAACTGGCTTTCCAAGCTTTTGTTCAATTTCTTCAACAACGGAGGCCGAGCGAATTGCCGTACAGGAAATAAACAGCGCATCGGCCTCTGGTTCACAGATCTGCTCCGCAGCCTCAACAATGGCCGCGCCCGGCAATCCAGTCATTTCGATATCATCTTCCAGACCAAATCCATCGATATTCAGAATTGTGAAACCCTCCGCATCAAAGCAGCTGCGAACCGCTATGTTTACATCGGTCGTGTAGGGGGTGAGCATTGATATTTGCTTTGCTTTTAATGCTCTTAAGGCCTCACTCGCCGCCAGAATTGGGTTCGTACAGAACACGCCCGGTTGCGCAATGTGAATAAGCCTTTGCAGTTCTTCGGCGCCAACAGCCGCCGTCCCTGACGTACAGCCGAAGATCATCACGTCAACACCCAAGCCGGGGAGAATACCCCTTGCAGCACGGGGGACATCGCTCGCCATTGCCTGCAAATTTTCTATCGTCAAAGGGTTCGCATTCAGAACACGATTGGTAAACAGCTCAACTCCGTCCGGCAGGATACGGCGTAAATCGGTCTCGCTATTATAATCCGTCGCCAACGCAATCAGCCCGATGCGCCCACCCGGCGCGATATCTTCCATTGCATAAGAAATATCCATCGCCATTATCCGATCACAGGAAGTTCAACCGGGGCGCGACGGCTGAGCCAGCGTGCCCCCTCTTCTGTTATGACTATATTCTCTTCATGAACCATCTGCTTACCGGGAGCAAACTCCATGCCTGGTTCCAATGTCAGGACTACACCCGGTTCAAGGACCGTCATATCGTCTGCTGTGTTGGAAGGCCACTCGGTTAATTCGATCCCGAGACCATGCCCCAAGCGTCCGACACTGTTGCCCAAAGCACCGCCCGCCTCCATTACAGACCACATAGCAGACCAGACATCGCTCGTGGTCGCCCCAGGTTTCGCGGCTTCAAACCCTGCATCTGTTGACTTGTAAACAACATCATAAGCGCGCTTTAGCGCATCATCCGCAGAGGCAAAGGCGAAGTTCCGATCAAAATCACAGAAATAACCGTCGAAAGTCGACCCCGTATCAATAATCAGCACATCGCCCTTTGCCAGAACACGATCCGTTGGCCCCATAATGATGCTGTCGTAACCGCCAAGCCCTGACCCAGCGATCAGATAAGGCGTTCGGTCAGCGCCACGTTGCAAAAGGTCTATGCGCATCCGATGGCAATTTTGCCTTTCGCTTTCGCCAATTTTTAAGGACTGCGGCAACGCTTCAAAGGCATCAGATGTCACGTCACATATATAGCTGATTTTTTCGATCTCGGCTGCAGACTTCACATAGCGAATTTGATGTAACAGGAGCGACACATCGACGATTTCGGCCGCGGGGATTTCCGACAGGAAACGTTGGTAATCGCCAAGAGGCATCCTCAAGGAACTCTCATGTCCAAGAGGGATACCCAATCTTCCAAATCGACGTGGCAGGCGCGCAAACACACTTGCAAGCAATGAGACGCCATCATCCATAGGACGAGGTGCCGGCCATGTATGGATGTCCTCAACCCAGGTTGCCGCCATTCCTGCCGCACCAATTTCAGGAATAATCGCAATGGGTTTGCCATTTAGCGGCAGCAAAACAAACCAGGGGCGGGTTGGGCTTTCCCAAAACTGCGTAAAAAACCCCGTGTAATAGCGCACATCCGGTTCCGTTGTTAGCAGAATAGCATCAAGTTGCTTATCGCGCATGCGAGCCTGCATTTTTTGCATGCGGCTTTCATACTCGTCCAGAGTAAACCCTCGTTTCGGTTCAACACGCATTGTGACTTAGCCTTCAGGTGCTGCGAGTTGGGACTCGACAAGTTGAACCCAAAACTCGGCCCCTGTCGCCAGGATTTCGTCATTAAAGTCATAGTTGGGATTGTGCAGTCCACAGCCGCCCGGTCCAATACCACCGTTACCCAACAACACATAACATCCCGGCTTATGTTGGAGCATGAAACCAAAGTCTTCGGATGCCATGAGCGGCGGACAGTCATCATCGACAGCTGCGTTGCCGAACGCTTGGCGCGCAACAGCTGCTGCGATCGCTGCCTCTTTTTGCGAGTTAATAGTCGAAGCAAATTCGCGCGAATAAACAAAGCTGTGTTCGGCCCCGTGAGCCGCACAAATGCCAGAAACAATTCGTGCCATGGTCGTTTCGATCAAATCCTGAATAGCAGGCGTAAAAGACCGGGTATCACCGCGTAAGATAACTTTATCAGCGATCGCATTGCGCGTTGCATCGACCGCAAAGTCGGTTACGGATACAACACCATTATCGACCGGATTCACCGCGCGTGAGACAACCGTCTGCAAAGCCGTGACGATTTCCGCAGCAACAACAATCGGGTCTACCGTCAAATGAGGCAAAGCCGCATGGCCGCCTTTTCCCTGCACAACGATTTCAAAATTATCTTCGCAGGCCATAACCGGGCCAGACCGGATTGCAAAATGGCCGGTTTCAATAGAGGGCATGTTATGAATTCCGTAAACCGCGTCCACAGGAAAACGATCAAATAGTCCATCTTCGATCATGGCAAGAGCGCCACGGCCATGTTCTTCAGCCGGTTGGAAGATGAAAACGACGGTACCGTCAAAATCAGAATGAATAGCGAGCCTTTTCGCAGCTCCCAATAGCATCGTCGTGTGACCATCATGCCCACAGGCATGCATTTTTCCGTCATGTTGTGATCGGTGCGAAAACGTGTTTTGTTCATGAATTGCAAGCGCATCCATATCTGCTCGCAAACCGATTTTTTTATTGCCGGAACCACGTTTCAGAATACCAACAACTCCTGTCTTTCCGACCCCTTCATGCACGTCGACACCAAAACTCCGCAAGAGTTCCGCGACCCGAGCCGACGTTCTGTTCTCGTCAAAGCCCAATTCCGGATGCTTGTGGAAATCATGGCGCCAGCCGATCATTTCCGTTGTCAGATCATTTGGATGATTTTGTAGTTCATTCATGGAACCCTCAGCCTTCCTCGCGCCCTTCAGTGATGACGACCAGGCAGCGGCTCTTTATTCCCGGGTTAATTTTTGAAACCCCGGCAAATGATGCGGCACCGCTGGGCGTTGTTGGCAGATCGTGATCCGCCAAGACCGCTGCCGCAGCGGATGCTTCTTCATCGGTAATGGTGACAAACACATCCGCGTCCTGTTCCAGTGCCTGATAGGCGATCAAAGAAGCATCCTTGCAATCCAAGCGCCCCATATTCGAAAGAGGCCCGGGGACACTCATCATTTCTCCGGCCTTGATACTTTCCAGTAAACATGGCGCTGCTGTCGGTTCAACAACAATAATCTGTGGCTGCACATCCCAGTATAACCTTACGTGGGCGGCGACTGCAGCCGCCAATCCACCCACACCAGCCTGCACGAAGACATGTGTTGGCCAGGCTTTCTTGTCGGCAAAGTATTCTCGGCATTCATCTGCAAGAACGGTGTAACCTTCCATAACCAGCGCTGGCCGCTCAACATAACCCTGCCAAGATCCATCGGCCAAGAGCAACCAATGGTTTTCTTCCGCCAGGGCAATCGCTTTCGCAACACTATCTTCATAGGAACCGTCAACCCTGACGACGCGAGCTCCAAGCGACCGGATGCGCCCGGCAAAATCCTCTGGTACCGATGATGCCAGACATATAACGGCAAGGGCACCAAACACGCGGGCTCCCGCCGCAACTGACAACCCATGATTTCCGGCACTTGCAGTGATAAAGGTCATATCACCCGCCGCCGACTTGGCCGCAAGGCTTTCAAGATCCGATGTCTCGGCACGATCAGACACCATCTGTGCGACAGCAAATGCGCCACCCAATGCCTTGAAGCTGCCGAGCCGCATCCGTTTTGATTCGTCTTTTAAAACCAACGACCCCACACCCAATCGTTCAGCAAGATCGGGGTTCTCAATTATCGGTGTTGGCGCGTAGACCGGGCATTGTTTTAACAGGGCCAGTGGCCGCGTCGCTTCTGTTCTGAACAGGCGCGGCGCTGGTGCGTTTGCGTGAGGATTCTCAAATATCATAATGATCTCAGACTAGAGGATAATCATTATTGCGGCATGACATAAATGCCGCAAATAATGATTATTTTTTTCTATATTTGATTATTTCTGTAATAAACATTCAGATATAAGGCAAACGCCGTCATATAGTGGTCACGTTACACTAAAGAGTGCCAGTATGGTTTAGTTTGTACTTACGCTCCAAACGCATAGCAATATATGCAGACGGGATCGAGACGATCAAGAAGAAGACTCCGACAAGTGTCATCGGTTCCAGATATTTATAGTTACTGTTACTGAAAATATTTGCAGCGTTGAACAATTCGACGACGGTGATTGCCGATAACAAGGGCGTTTCCTTGAACATGGTAATCAGATAGTTGGCCAGTGGCGGGATCATCGGTGGTATAGCCTGCGGCAAGATGACATAGCGCATCGTTTGGTAAGGACTGTAATTCAGGGATTTTGAAGCCTCCCACTGCCCCTTCGGCACATTCTCGATTCCAGCTCGGAAGACCTCCGACGTATAGGTGCTAAAATGCAGTCCTAACCCGATGACACCGGCGACAAACGGGCTCAGGAAAACACCCAAATCAGGAAGGACATAAAATAAAAAGTACAATTGTACCAACAAGGGTGTGCGCCGGATAAACTCGGCGCACCAATAGGATGTCCAGGCAATCGGGCGGGATTTTGACATTTTTAATATTGCAAGACCAAGCCCCAAAACGTAGGCCAACAAAGCGCCGACCAAGGTCGCCTCAATCGTAATGAGAAGACCTTCGGCCATTTTCGGCATCACATCAAAGGCAACTTTCCAACTCCATTCCATGGCTTATGCCCCCCCTGCTTCAATGGTGTTTCGCCCTTTTGAGAACATTTTTCCGATGTAGTTGGTAAAGGCCACCAACACGGATGCCAGGATGAAGTAAATAACAAGAATGACCAAAAACGGCTCCAGCGTCAGTGCCGTTTGAACACGAATGATCTGGGCCATAAACGTTAAATCTGAAATCGTAATAAGAGAGGCAACCGCCGTAAGCTTAAGTAATTCGATCAGCAAATTGCCGAATGTCGGTATCATAACAGGGATGGCCTGTGGGATGAGCACATAGCGGTATCTTTGATAGGTATTATAGTTAAGCGCGAGCGCAGCTTCATGCTGCCCCCTTGGAACAGACTGAATTGCGCTACGGACAACTTCGGAACCGTAGCTGCTGAGGTTCAAGCCACATGCAGCAATACCAGCGGCGAGCGGCGACAAAGTCACCCCTATCAACGGCAAAACATAAAACATAAAAAACATTTGCACGATCGCTGACGTTCCCCGAAAAAACTCGAGGTAGCCGATGGCTAGCCATCGCACAAAGCCAAACTGTGAAAACCGGGCCAAACCGATAACAAATGACAGAACCAAGGCGACAACGGCGCTCGCCAATGTGAGCTGTATGGTCGTTAATGTACCGTCGATAAGGATCGGTGTAAATTCGAGAACGTCTTTCATTGCAAACCTCTTGAACGGCTGCTCCCTGCACAGGGAGCAGCCTTCAGCATATCAACACACGCTTTAAAGAACGTGCGAAATTTAGTTTCCTGGGCAGAAGTCGTCGCGTTTGACGGCGAGGGTTGCTTCGGCTGAGAAACCATAAGGTTCGATAATTTTAGCGAATTCACCACTCGCCTTAAGCTCCATCAATGCCTTGTCATAGGCATCTCTGAATTCCTTGTCGTTGGAATTAAATGCCGCACCGGCACATCCCATGGGAACCCCTTTAACCGGCATGACAAGCTCAAGAGCAGGATCATTGGTTTTCTTCAGCAAATCAGCCGTCCCCAGTCCAGATAGCGCAAATACGTTAACCCGGCCCTGCTGGAGCATTTTGATACCGCTCGGTGGATCAGTGAAGACTTTGATCTGGCTCGGTTTCACACCTCGCTCCAGAGCATAGGCCTCTTCCGCGCAGCCCGCACAAGTTGTCATGGTAACCTCTGGATTGTTACCAATATCCTCGTAGGTTTTGATGTTTAGGGGATTACCCTTCGCTACCGCAAAGGCCTCGGCACCGCAGAGATCTGGCTCCGAATAGATAATTGATTCACAGCGCTTCGGCTTGATGTAAAGGCCTGACGTCGCCATATCGACACGTCGTGCCATCAAGGCTGGAATCATTGCCCCATACCCCACGACCTTCGCTTTTAGTTCGGGAACACCGAGCTTTTTCATAATAGCGCGCGCAACGTCTGGAGCCGCACCACTGACATAGCCATCCCCTTTGATGTCGCTGTACGGTGGTTCGTTTGCTACCGCGACCGTTGCATATCCTTTCGCACGCAAATCATCCAAAGTCCCTGCAAAAGACATTCCCGCGGTTACGGACAATGCCATTGCACCTAACGTGAGCACCTTAATCGTTTTTCCAACTGTTGTGACCATCACAAAGTATCCTTTCCAATTCTATTGGTTATTGTTGTATTGCAGACTATTTTTGACGATGTATGTCACCGTTCTCGTTATTGTTTTTTTCAATTACACCAGCTCTCCAAGTATCTTCTTCAGGAAGTCGCGGGTGCGTGGCTCTTGCGGATTTGTAAAGATTGTTTCAGGTGGACCAGACTCAACAATCTGTCCTTTCTCGAAAAACAAAACCCGATCGGCAAAATCACGGGCAAAGTTCATTTCATGAGTGACAGTCAACATGGTCGTATCAGAATTTGCCGCCAACTTTCTAAGAACGGTTAAAACTTCATCGACCAGCTCCGGGTCCAACGCCGACGTCACCTCATCGAACAACATGATTTTTGGATCCATTGCCAAAGCCCGTGCGATTGCCACACGTTGTTGCTGGCCTCCCGACAGCTGATGCGGGTAATGGTTATGCTTATCCTCAAGCCCAACCAGTTGCAGCAGTTCCTGCGCTTTGTTACGCGCGTCCGTCTTATCTTTGTTTTTGATCAGGATTTGCGGTTGTTCAATATTTGCGATCGCGGTTAGGTGCGGAAACAGATTAAACTGCTGAAACACCATACCGATGTTTTGGCGCATCTTATGCAGGTGTTTTTCACTGGCAGGAACAAGATTGTCGCCGTCTTTTTGGTGCCAAAGGTAATCATTATCTACCAAAACATGTCCGCTGTTAATCGTCTCCAACGTCATCAGGATACGCAGGATTGTTGTTTTGCCGGAACCACTTGGGCCAATCAGAGCTAACTTTTCGCCACTTTTGACATGCATATCCAAGTTTCGAAGGACCTGCAGGTCTCCGTACGACTTTGACACGTTTTGAAATTCAATTATTTTTTCCATTATTCTTGCATCTCGTCTTCGTTGTCTATTTCACAATGGTCCGATTTTATCGGCCACCTCTCGCGGGCGGATTGGATCGCAGGAATTGATAATCTGGTCGTAAGCCCCTGTTGCTTTGCAAAACAAATCAATCACATTTCGTATGGCCGCTTTAAATTTTTAGTGCAGCTTTGCCATACATTTAATCCCCATTGACAATAAGCTTATCGACAAATTATTGAATAAATTCTCAAATTTTCCTATTATTTGGTAAAATTTATCATTAATTGGCAAATAAAAATGGCATCAGGTCATTTTACTCCCTTTAACGCTTGAAGGCAGGCTACGGATATGTCATGCATTCTGGCATTGCAACGAGACATGATTCGCCGTCGGCTTACGCACAAAAAGAGTGAAACAGATCGCCATGAACGACCTTTCCAAAACCGATATAATCATCCTGAGGCTTCTTCAGGAAAATGCCCGAGAAAAACTTGAAACCATCGCTTTTGAAACAGGACTGTCGGTGGCGACTGTTCAAAGGCGCATTAAGCACCTCAAATCAGAGGGCGTTATCACCGGCGAGACGGCGCTGATTTCTCCCGAGGCCGCCGGGTATTCGATGACATTCTTAATCTTGGTCGAACTTGAAAGAGAACGCCTGGATCAGGTCGATGCATTTCGCAGGAAGGTCCGCACAGAGCCTCAGGTTCAACAATGCTATTACATCACTGGCGAAGCAGATTTTGCGCTGGTAGCGCTTGCCAAAGACATGCAGGACTTTGAAGCTTTAACCAACAGGTTGTTTTTTGACGACGCCAACGTTAAGAAGTTCCGAACATCCGTTGCAATGAACCGGACAAAAGTCGGACTAACAGTTCCACTCATTTAGTGCTAATGATAACGCCGAGATCCGGATCGGGATACAAATCATATCGGAAAAAATGGGGGGGGATATTCGCGTGCCAAAAGCTCTAATCGTCTGGGGAGGCTGGGAAGGCCATCAGCCGGAAGCCTGTTCTGAAGTCGTTAAAAGCATTCTTAAAACAGATGGCTTTGACGTTGTTGTCGAAAACACGACTGACGTCTTCAAAGCGCCTGACCTCGATAGATTTGATTTAATTGTTCCGATCGTCACTCAGGGAGACGTTGAAAAAGACGCGGTCAAAGCCCTGGTCGCTGTCATTGAAGCCGGGGTGGGTCTGGCGGGTTTCCATGGTGGAATGGGGGACGCGTTTCGAACAGAAGTGGACTATCAGTTCATGGTTGGTGGGCAATGGGTGGCTCATCCAGGCAATATCATTGACTACCGCGTAAATATTACCCAACCACAGGACCCGATTATGGCTGGCTTGTCTGATTTTGACTATCATTCGGAACAGTATTACATGCACGTCGACCCCAGCAACGAAGTCCTGGCGACAACAACGTTCTCTGGTGAGCATGCCGCTTGCACCAAAGGTGTTGAAATGCCCGTTGTCTGGAAACGTCAATTTGGAAAGGGCCGGGTTTTTTATTCTTCGCTCGGACATGCGGCATCGGAGTTCAAGGTTGCTGAGATGAAAACGATCCTCCAACGTGGCATGCTATGGGCCGCCCGCAACTAGACGACAACACGCCGCTTTATCATGCACCAGAGGCCCAGCTTGGATCACCGCAGGTTTTTGTCGGGCGGGCCGCTAAGACCTGACGTCCGGTTTTTCGCCCCATTCAGGTGCGGACAGGCTTTGCAAATCGCTAACAGACTTGCCTTCGATGCGCCCCAAAACCGCTTGACTGAGTTCTCTTCCTGCACGTCGGCCGTCTTCATTGACAACATGTAACTGCGAACGAAACAGCGGCAAGATATTGGAAAATTGTTTCGCCGTGACATCAATATCGGCACCAAGCTTAAGTCCGGCCGCCTCAATACCCGCAACAAGGCCAAATGTCGCCCCGCCAGAACAACAAATGATGCCGTCGGGCCGTTCATCCTGCGTCATCAGCACCGTGATACGCTCCTGAATATCGGGGACCGAGCTATCCGTATGAACACCGCTCAACGCCACTTCTGTTGCGCCAAATGCGGCTAACCCTTCCTCAAACCCCTGCCTGAGGTGATTGTAATAAGTCAGCCCTGGCAGACTCGCAAAGAGAGCCAAACGTTTTCTCCCCATTTGGCACAAACGCTCAACCGCTTCTCGAGCGAATGTCGCGTTGTCAAAATCATGCCAAGGATGCTCAATTCCCATATCCGTGCGGCCATGGGTTGCAAAGGGAAACCCCTGCTCTTCCAAGTAACGGACACGTGGATCGTCAGGTTCCGTGCGCGAAAAAATAATACCATCGGCGGCTGCCGTTTCGATAATATACTTCACTGGCTCCATTGGGTCACTGGAGTAGGAATAGGGCGTCAAAACAAGATGATAGTGGGTCGCCTCCAATGCATCTGAAATCCCGTGAACCAGATGGGCCGTAAGTCCCATGATCGATTCCTGTGTACTGAGGACGAGGGCAATGACATTCGTTTTCCCCGTGCGCAGGCGAACGCCAGCGCGGTTCGGACGATAACCAATTTGCTTCGCCACCAACCGAACCCGCTCCTTCGTCTTTTCACCGATATCAGGGGCATCTTTAAGCGCTTTTGAAACAGTCGTGATCCCCAAACCGGTCATATAGGCGATCGTCTTAAGAGTCGGTCGCTGTGCAGATTGACGTTGTCGCTTCATCATTTAATTCCACCCAGAGATCTTCCTGAAAAAATCAGGAGCCGCCGGGCATGTCTCCCTATCAAAAGGTATTAACGGAGAGAGCCATGATACGCAAATGTCACGCACTACGGTTTCATTTCCTCAAATTACGATAACGATACAGTATGTATAAAATATAGGCTACACTATTTTGAATGCTCTGTATTTAATTCCACTAACCCTACTTTACCCCAACAGACAAAACGCCATAAAAGTCTTGTAGGCTATACTAACCGGCACCTATGTGGGTTATCCTTCTATTATCTTGTCGCCTGGAAATTCCTTTTACGATAAAATGATATTCATATTCTCTTGTTGATTCTTTAATACATTTCCAATAAATTGCTATTTACTGCAACGTTGCAGATGGGAGTCGTAACAAGCTATTTAATAGCAGTACAAAATATCAGGGAGAATCATAATGCGTATTCGTTCAAGTATCGCGGCTTTTGCCGCCTGCATCGCCTTACCCTTTTCTGTATCACATGCCGCTGACTTGGAAGTCACGCACTGGTGGACATCGGGCGGAGAAGCCGCAGCGGTCGGAGAGTTTGCAAAAGCCTTTAATGTCACCGGCAACAAATGGGTCGACGGCGCTATTGCCGGCGGTGGCGGGACAGCAAGGCCAATCATGATCAGTCGGATCACCGGTGGCGACCCAATGGCGGCGACACAATTCAATCACGGGCGCCAAGCAGAAGAACTGGTCGAAGCCGGGTTAATGCGTGATTTGACGGATATCGCCAAGGCCGAAGGGTGGGATAAAATCGTCCACCCGAAATCCCTGCTGGATGCCTGCACCGTAGACGGCAAAGTCTATTGCGTGCCGATCAATATCCATTCATGGCAATGGGTTTGGTTGTCCCACAAGGCATTCAAGGATGCTGGAGTTGCCGTTCCCCAAAACTGGGATGAATTTGCTGCTGCGGCTCCAGCTCTTGAAAAAGCTGGTAAAGTGCCTCTCGCGCTCGGTCAGCAGTCCTGGCAAACCCGCGGGACCTTTAATGTCTTGATGGTCGCCATTGCCGGGCCAGATGTTTACCAGAAGATTTACAAAGACAAGGATGCCAAGCTGGCGGCAGGGCCAGAGGTTGCACGTGTTTTCCAAGCCGCAGATACAGCCCGGAAAATGGCTGCCAAGTCAAAAGTACAAGACTGGAACCAGGCAACGAACATGGTCATCACCGGCCAAGCAGGCGGGCAGATCATGGGAGATTGGGCCCAGGGTGAATTTCAGGTCGCCAATCAGGTCGCAGGAAAAGATTACACCTGCCTTCCCGGTTTGGGGGTAAACGAAGTCATCTCCACCGGTGGCGATGCATTCTATTTTCCCAAGCTCAACGATCCAGAAAAAACCAAAGCGCAAGGGCAACTGGCGTCTCTTATGATGACAAAAGAAGTTCAGGTTAACTTTAACCTCAAAAAAGGATCGTTACCTGTACGCGGTGATGTTGATTTAGCCGCGGCCAACGATTGTATGAAAAAAGGGTTGGCGATCCTTGCCAAGGGCAACATCGTTGTTGATGCCAACCAGCTCATGACGCCTGATTCTCTAGGCCAAATCAACGACCTGTTTGTAGAGTTCTTTAACAATCCGAAAATTACGCCTGAGGATGCGCAAAAACAATTTGCAGAAATCGTCTCCGATGCCGAGTAACATCTAATCCTCTTGGCCTGTAGCCGTTCCCGATATCGGGCCGGCTACAGGCCACCATTTACACACGACGTGTCCCTCCGTTTGGGAAGTGCAAATATGCCCGCGACAAAACGACCTGTTCAGTTATTTCGCAATTTAAATGCGAAGATTGCAGCCATTCCCATGGCTTTGACTGCAATGGTGATCTTTGTCGGCTGCTCGTTCTGGACCATCTTTTATTCCTTCACAAAGTCGAAACTTCTGCCAAAAATGAAGTTTGTTGGCTTCGATCAATACGAGCGATTGTGGTCAAGCAACCGGTGGCTTATCTCCATCGAAAACTTATTCATTTACGGTATTTTTACACTCATTTTCTCGCTCGTTATCGGGTTTATTTTGGCCGCCCTGCTCGATCAAAAAATCAGATTTGAAAACACTTTTCGTTCCATACTTTTGTACCCCTTCGCTCTTTCATTCATTGTAACGGGCCTTGTCTGGCAGTGGATCCTCAATCCGCAATTTGGCATCCAAAAGATTGTTCGGGATCTGGGCTGGGAAAACTTTACGTTCGACCCTCTCTATAACGCCGATATTGTCATTTATGGCGTTCTTATCGCTGGATTGTGGCAGGGTACGGGTCTCATCATGTGTCTGATGTTGGCTGGCATTCGAGGCATTGATCAGGAGATATGGAAAGCCGCACGTATCGACGGCATCAAAACCTGGAAAACCTACGTCTTCATTATCATACCGATGATGCGCCCGATTTTTATTACATCTCTTGTCATTATCGCCTCTGGAATTGTGCGGGTCTATGATCTGGTTGTGGCGCAAACCGGCGGTGGCCCCGGGATTGCGTCAGAGGTCCCCGCCAAGTATGTGTACGATGCCATGTTCTTAAACCAGAATTTGGGACAAGGGTTTGCCGCCTCGACGATGATGCTGATCACTGTCGCGATCGTAATCGTTCCCTGGGCCTATTTGGAGTTCGGGAGCAAAAAACATGGATAATCAATCAACCGTTATCGCTTCAGCCATAAACGAGCCCAGCGGACCAAAGCCCCGCAAACGGTTCTCAAGACGAAACATCTTTATCTATGGCACATTGATTGTTGTGTCTCTGTATTACCTCCTCCCCCTTTACGTCATGATTACCACATCCCTGAAAGGAATGCCGGAAATACGGCTTGGAAATGTTTTCGCCCCCCCTTTAGAAGTTACCTTCGCACCTTGGGTGAAAGCCTGGTCGGAAGCCTGCACCGGCCTGAATTGTGATGGCCTTAGTCGGGGGTTCTGGAACTCGGTCAGAATTACCGTGCCGTCTGTTATTGTCTCTATTGTGATCGCTTCGGTAAACGGCTACGCCCTCGCAAACTGGCGTTTCAAAGGCGCGGACACCTTCTTTACCATTTTGATCGTAGGCGCGTTCATTCCCTATCAAGTCATGATTTACCCGATTGTCATCGTGCTTCGCGAGATCGGTTTGTATGGCTCAATTTGGGGACTGGTTCTTGTTCACTCAGTTTTTGGCATGCCAATCTTGACCCTCTTATTCAGAAACTACTTCACCTCAATTCCTGAAGAGCTCTTTAAGGCTGCTCGTGTCGATGGGGCCGGCTTCTGGGGGATTTACTTCAAAATCATGCTACCGATGGCGCTGCCGATATTTGTTGTCGCAATCATTTTGCAGGTAACGGGCATATGGAACGATTTCTTGTTTGGCGTGATCTATACCAAACCCGACACCTACCCGATGACGGTACAACTCAACAACATCGTCAACTCTGTACAGGGCGTAAAGGAATATAACGTCAATATGGCCGCAACCATACTGACGGGCCTGGTCCCGTTGGTTATCTACTTTGTATCAGGAAAACTATTTGTCCGCGGCATCGCGGAAGGGGCCGTGAAAGGGTAAATGATGGATAGCGTATCGATCAAGGATGTCAGCTTAAGCTTCGGCTCGATCGAGGTTTTGAAGACATTGAATCTCGACGTGCAGGATGGCGAATTTATTGTTCTCCTTGGCCCTTCAGGTTGCGGCAAATCAACTCTCCTAAACTGTATTGCGGGTTTGCTGGATGTAACCGAAGGGCAAATCCACATCAAAGGCAAGAATGTCACTTGGGAAGAGCCCAAGGACCGAGGCATTGGAATGGTCTTCCAGTCTTACGCTCTTTACCCGCAAATGACCGTTGAAGGAAACCTGAGTTTCGGCCTTAAAAACCAGGGCATGCCCAAATCGGAAATCGCAGAACGGGTCGCAAAAACAGCTGAGATCCTGCAAATCGAAGCCCTGTTGGGGCGCAAACCGGGTCAACTATCCGGCGGACAACGGCAAAGGGTAGCCATTGGCCGCGCACTGGTTCGGGATGTCGATGTCTTCTTGTTTGACGAACCGCTATCAAACCTTGACGCCAAACTACGATCCGAACTGCGTGTCGAGATAAAGCGCCTGCACCATCAACTCAAAAACACCATGATTTATGTGACACACGATCAAATAGAAGCCCTGACGTTGGCCGATCGCATTGCCGTTATGAAAGGTGGGGTCATTCAACAACTAGACACCCCCCTGACCATATATAACAAACCGAAGAATCTGTTTGTCGCAGGTTTTATCGGCTCCCCATCCATGAACTTTCTGCAGGGAAGAATTCACCTTGAGGAGCAGGCGTACTGGTTCGTCTCAGACGATCTTAAAGTTCCATTGAGTGATTACCAGCCAGACAGTTCGATGACACCCGATACCGCTGTTGTATTGGGCGTACGCCCGGAACAGATGACCATCATCACCTCAGAAGTGGCAACAGATCGTTCCTTTACCTTCGACGCCGTTGTCGACGTCGAAGAACCCATGGGAGCTGATAGCCTTGTTTGGGTAAAAATTAATAACCAGTCACTCGCCATTCGAACAGAGGCCGGAACAATTTTAAAACCAGGAGACCCCGTCCAAATCACTTTCAATCTGGCTCTTGCATCGGTTTTCGATTCAAGAACTGAAACGCGTATCTAGTCTACAACCAGCCCATGACGCACGACGTCCAATAAGGAGTACATAAATGCCTTCATTCTCTTTCCAATTATACGGTTCGCGCGATTTTCCGCCGCTCGAGCAGACCCTGCATATGCTCGCAGAAATCGGATACAAAGAAACCGAAGGATACGGCGGCGTCTATGGCGACCCGGTCGCGACACGCGCCAAACATGATGTGGCAGGCCTAAAAATGGCATCCGCCCATTTTTCACTCGATTCCCTGCAAAACCAGCAGGAGACGACAATCGAAACGGCCCAGACCTTGGGTGTTTCTTCAATCTACGCTCCCCACTTGGCTGAGCCGGACCGACCAACAAATGCACAAGGGTATAAGATTTTTGGGGAACAACTTGAAGCCTTGCACGAAGTATACAGCGCTGCCGGTTTCCACTTTGGTTGGCACAATCATGCCTTTGAATTTGCGCCTCTTGATGATGGCACGATCCCCATGGAATCCATTCTGGAATACGCACCAAGTATCGGCTGGGAAGCGGATATCGCCTGGATCGTTCGCGGTGGTGCCGATCCGATGAAATGGTTATCTGAATACAAAGACCGGATTACCGCTATCCACATCAAAGATATAGCACCTGAGGGCAAATGCCTTGACGAAGACGGATGGGCTGACGTTGGTTATGGAACCATGGACTGGCCGGCGTTGATGAAACAGGTGGAAGCATCACCCGTTCGGCACTTCGTTATGGAACATGACAAACCCAAAGACGACGCAAGGTTTGCAAAAC
This sequence comes from Rhodospirillales bacterium, assembly GCA_048262655.1. Classification (GTDB taxonomy): domain Bacteria; phylum Pseudomonadota; class Alphaproteobacteria; order Rhodospirillales; family Casp-alpha2; genus JABMNT01. The sequence continues at coordinate 696,055 of JBLXEY010000001.1, forward strand.
GCTCTATCGACTACATTAAAGATTTCTAGGGATACGAAAAATGAAAAAAACACTTGGCGTTGGCATTATTGGTTGCGGCAATATTTCAACCGCTTATCTGAAACTCGCCCCTTACTTCAAAGGCATTGAGATACGTGCCTGTGCCGATATCAATCCGGACGCAGCGAAAACGCAGGCAAAAGCCTTTGGTGTTCGCGCCGATAGCGTCGAAGACCTTCTTAAATCAAAAGATATTGATATAATCGTTAACCTGACGATTCCGGCGGCTCATTTTCAGGTATCAAAACAAGTATTGCAGGCCGGCAAACACGTTTATTCGGAGAAACCTTTTGTCCTGTCTGTTAAGGAGGGCAAAAGTCTGGCTGCAATAGCCCGTAAAAAGCGCCTGCGTATCGGCTCCGCCCCGGATACGTTTTTGGGCGGCTCCCATCAGTTAGCGCGCCATCTGCTTGACGCAGGAAAACTCGGTAAAGTCATCAGCGGCACATGTCATGTTATGGGTCACGGAATGGAGCATTGGCACCCGAACCCGGACTTCTTCTATCAACCCGGCGCGGGACCAGTTCTGGACATTGGACCTTATTACATCACCAACCTGATCCAATTGCTCGGCCCCGTTACGCATGTCATGGCACATACTTCTACGCCTTCAAAGACACGTACAATCAGCTCAAAACCGCGGCGTGGTCAAAAAATCAAGGTGGAAACCCCCACCACAATTCATGCAATTTTGGAGTTTAAGAGCGGCGCTGTAATTACGCTCGGCACCAGTTGGGACGTTTGGCAACATAACCATACCCATATGGAACTCTATGGCACTGACGGAACCCTGCATGTTCCTGACCCCAATTTCTTTGGTGGCGAAGTGACGGCAACAAAGAATGCGACCCCCCTTAAAAAGTTACCCAAATGGGATCACCCTTTCTCGATCAATAATCATGAAAGTTCAAAAGGTGCTGTGGCAAACTACCGGACGGCTGGACTGGCCGATATGGCGATCTCAATCATCAATAAAAAACCGCATCGATGCTCAAATGACCTGGCGCTTCATGCCGTCGATATTATGACCTCCATCCTAAAGGCTGGTTCTAGCGGGCGTAAGATTAAGCTTCAGACAACATGTAAGCGGCCAACGGCGCTCCCCCCAAAAGAGGCCAGGTCACTTATGGCGCATGTAAAGGGATAACAGCACACATGTGGACCCCTGCGGAAGACCGCTACGAGAAAATGATTTACCGCCGCTGCGGCAACTCGGGCCTGCTTATGCCCGCTATTTCTCTAGGGCTGTGGCATAATTTTGGCGAAGATGCGTCACACGATATGAAGCGAGAAATTTGCCGTACGGCCTTTGACCATGGAATCACACATTTTGACTTGGCAAATAACTATGGCCCGCCGCCAGGCTCCGCCGAAGAAGCTTTTGGTCAAATCCTGCGCACAGATTTCCTGGGAATCAGAGATGAACTTGTCCTTTCATCAAAGGCCGGTTACCGAATGTGGGATGGACCTTATGGCGAATGGGGCAGTCGTAAGTATTTAATTTCATCCTGTGATCAAAGTTTGAAACGCATGGGGGTAGAATATTTGGATATTTTCTATTCCCATCGCTTCGACCCGGACACCCCGCTTGAAGAGACCATGGGGGCACTTGATTATATCGTCCGGTCGGGACGCGCCCTTTACGCGGGCATCTCCTCATATAATTCCGCAAGAACCCGAGAGGCCTGTTCCATTTTGCAGGACCTGGGCACACCGTGTGTTATCCATCAACCCAGTTACAGCATGATTAATCGATGGGTAGAATCCGATGGTTTAAAAGAAACATTGCAGGAACTTGGCATTGGCTCCATCGCCTTCACGCCTTTGGCGCAGGGTTTACTAACCAATAAATACTTAAACGGCATACCCGACGGCAGTCGCGCGACACAGTCAAAGTCGCTAAATCCAGATTTCGTTAACGAAAAAATGATTGCAAATCTTGAAAGACTGGACGAAATCGCAAATCTTCGGGGTCAAACTTTGGCGCAAATGGCTTTGGCGTGGGTCCTTCGCGATGGCGGAATTACTTCAGCGCTCATTGGCGCATCGAAACCTGAACAGGTCGTCGACTGTGTGAAAGCGATTAAGAATCTGGCCTTTACGGATCAGGAACTCGAAGCGATTGACCAATTTGCCAATGAGGAAAAGGTTAACCTTTGGGCGAAGTCATCAGATTCCTGACCAGCGGGACATCACAAAAAGCGCAAACGGCAAGGTCTCATATCTAAAATTATCTGTAAATCTCATCTGACAGATTAACGTCCAACCCGCTGACTGTATCGGCATCAATACCGAGAATTCCAGCGAGCTCTTCCAGCGTTTTCTTTTCCGATTGCTCAAGTTTACCGTCAGATTCCGTGATTGTGGCAGCCAGCATCAAAAGCGTAGCCGTCCATTCCTCGTCCCCCTTTGCTGCGCTGGCATCTGCCAAGGCTTCTTCGCGTCCTGCTACCGGGTCTTTCTTGATTGCTTCGACGTAGCGACCAAACATATCGACACCGTAATCCCGCCCAAACAACTTCAATTCTGCGACGACCTTCATTAATTTCTTCAGGGCGGCATCTTCTTTTCTGGCAAGTTCATCATCGGCCATTGCGGCCAAGGCTGCTGCGGCCATGCAAGCTTTGAAATAGTCGTAGTTCCTGGCACGTTCCTTGTTTTTCTTGTGATGAGCGACAAGCAAATTGAAAAACCCAGCCATCTTTATTCCCCCTATCTGTATTTTTTCGTCACGGTGACTTTCTGCGACCTTTAATAATTTAGCGTACCGACCTTGCAGAAAGCTGAATGTTCTTCTCTGAGGCAGCGTGACAGCCTAACTCCAGTTACAATATTACCCCACCACCATCAGGAGCAGGTTTCAAGAAGAAAACGTCGACCCGCGCGTTTGTTTTTCCAAAGATCTTGGATCACTATGTCCCCAGTGTCGGTGTCGACAAACAGTGACGACCATCTAAATCTCGAGTTCGCCCAACCGAACGTTGGCAACTGCCGAGATAACCAGGGATATGAATTGATCAGCATGGAACCGGTATCATCAATCGATCAGGCTCTGGCGCACTACCGGAACGGTGATATTGAAGCGGCAATTGGCGAACTGCGAACGGTTACGACATCACAGCCCGAAAGTGCGCTTGCCTGGGATTATCTGGGGGTCATTCTACGATCCAACAAAGACCTGGACGGGGCACGTCACGCCGGGGCACAAGCGACACGCCTAGATCCAAAATCGGCACAGGCCTGGAATAATTTCGGGAATACCCTGGCTGCGCTTGGACAGGACCGGCAAGCCCATGATTGCTATGAACAAGCATTGGAATTATTACCAACCTACGGCGATGCGTGGGCAAATAAAGGTTTGCTTGAAAAGAGACTTGGACAGGCTGGTGAAGCGAAACAGTCTTTAACATCTGCCGCGCAACAATTTAATCAAAGTGCACCGACCTTAAACACAATTGGAAACCATCTGTTTGATCTTGAATCCTACGACGCAGCGGCAAGTTGTTACCAACAAGCCACCCTGATCGATCCGCAGTTTGTGAATGCGCATAATAATCTTGGCAATACGCACCTTAAATGTCTTCGCCTGGAAGAGGCGATCACTTCTTATAAAGACGCGCTCGCTTGCGATGCCAATCATAGAGAGGCCGCCAATGGTTTGGCTCAGTGCCTGCTTTTGAATGGAAATTATCGTGATGGCTGGGCCGCCTATGAAACACGGCGTGCAACGATTGATGTGCTGGACAATATCGCTCCCTGGGCGGGTGGCCGCTTACAAGGGAAAAACCTGCTGATCTATACAGAACAAGGCGCTGGAGACACGATCCAGTTTCTGCGGTTCATAAAACGCATCCCAAAGGGTAACTCAAAGACTATCCTTTTCTGCCCCCCGGACCTGGCCGACTTGGTCTCGCAGACCGAAGGCATTGATCAGGTTGTCTGTAGTTCCGCAAATGTCGCGGCGGACCTATCGGTGCCACTTATGTCTTTACCCTACTTGCTCGCGTGCAACGATGCCGGGGACTTCAAAATGACAACCCCCTATATTGAAGCGCGCTCGCCCTGCCAGATAACGTCTCCAAATACAAAAATTGGGATTGTTTGGGCAGGAAACCCGAACCATGTTAACGATCAAAACCGCTCGACGACGCTTGATGAGTTTGCACCGATAGTTCATGCGACCAATGCAGATTTTTACAGCCTTCAATTCGGCCCAGCCAAAGCCCCGTCAGCCAACACTGAGACCTCAAAACAAATTATCGACCTAACTGAAAATATCTCAAACTACGCTGATACCGCCAACCTTATCGCCGCCCTTGATCTGGTGATTACGGTTGATACATCAATTGCGCACTTGGCAGGTGCAATGGGCAAGCCCTGTTGGGTTCTTCTTCCTTATGTCCCGGATTGGCGCTGGTTGCTAAATACGGAACGGTCTGTTTGGTATCCGAGCCTGAAACTGTACCGTCAATCGAAGCGTGGCATTTGGGCAGATGTTATTCAGCGTATAATAAGTGAGTTAAGGATCGCACCTCGCCATCTTTAGCGAAAGGATGTGCTAGATAACGCTCTGGCGATCGAATATATTTGCTCTATCGTTCTTGGGTCATACGAGGAGAATTTGAATGAAACAGCTAAAACGGGTTTCACTTACACTTGCAGTTGCCATGCTATTTTCAGTCGGCCTGACAGCCTGCTCTCCAGAAGTCGGAAGCAAGGAGTGGTGCGAAGAAATGAAAAAGAAAGACAAAGGCGACTGGAGTGGCAATGAAGCTGCTGATTTTGCCAAGAGTTGCGTTCTTTAAAGCGAATATCGACTTTCACGTAGGCACAGGCGAAACCAAGAATTTCGTCCCTAAAAGAAGTCTTCGGCATCCACGTTGGAAGCCGGGTGCGGTCTTGCGAGTAAAGACAAGGTGATTAAATAAACCGGATTAGGGCCGTGACAGGCGAACTTTGCCCTGCCATCATATGCGTAATCAATGTTGAAAAAGCAAAAAACCATAGGTTAACAAATGAACGAAGTGCCGACCATTGCCCGTGAGTTGCAGCCAGACGCAAGTTCCGTAAATTTCGACTTAAACCGAGCTCTTTCCTCGGTCGTATCCGTGCAATGCAAAATCCCCGAGAACGGTTTTACAGCAGAAACCTTGGGAACCGAACGTGCGGGGCATGGCGTTGTTATTGGCGAACGCGGGTTAATCCTGACCATCGGATATCTGACTGTCGAAGCAGAAACAATCTGGCTTATTGATCATACCGGCGGCGCCGTCGCAGGCCATGTCGCCGCCTACGATCAGGAAACAGGTTTTGGCATCATTCAACCGCTTGGCAAACTCAACGCACCGGCGATTGAAATCGGGAGTTCTTCCAGGCTCGCCATCGGCGATGATGTTATCGTGGCGGGCCATGGTGGTAAGTCCGGAGCCATCAGTGCCCGGATTACCGCGAAGCAGGAATTTACCGGCTATTGGGAGTACCTATTGAATGAAGCAATTTTGACGACACCACCACACCCCTTCTGGGGCGGCAGTGCGCTAATTGATTCAGAAGGTAAACTTGCCGGCATTGGCTCACTTTTTGTGCAACAGAATGGTGACGATGGGCAGCAGTTTGATGGCAATATGATTGTACCAATTGATTTATTACCACCCATTCTTGATGATCTTTTGACTTATGGAAGGGTCAATAAGAACCCGCGCCCGTGGCTCGGTATTCTGACTGCGGAAGTCTCTGGTCGGCTGGTTGTTGCCGGCGTCGTTGACAACGGCCCAGGTGACACATCGGGCCTGGAAGTCGGCGATATCCTGCATGCGATTGACGGGCGGCCAATTGACGATCTCGCGACATTCTATCGTGATCTTTGGGCAAGTGGAGATGCCGGAGTAAATGTGACACTAACCATCTATCGCGAAGATAAAATATTCGAAGTCACGGTACGCTCCGGTGATCGTGATAGCTTTCTGGTTAAACCGAATATGCACTAAGATTTATGGATACAGCATCCGCACGGTTTGAAGCTATTGACGTTGCGGACGGTGATTTACGCTTGTATCGGGAGATCATGCCCTCCCGCCAAAGCGCGTCGATTTTCAAATCCCTGACCAATGAACTGGATTGGCAACAGGAGCATTTGAAGCTTTTTGGTCGCACAATTAACATGCCCAGACTGACAGCCTGGTATGGGGACGCACCCTATACCTATTCAGGACTTACGCACGAGCCAAGACCTTGGCCAGGAGTTCTTGCCAAATTACGTACTCAGGTGGAAAATTTAACTTCTGAAAACTACAACACGGTCCTGCTCAATCTCTATCGTGATGGCAGTGACAGCATGGCTTGGCACAGCGATGACGAACCAGAACTGGGGGCTAATCCGGCGATTGCGTCACTCAACTTTGGTGCGACCCGCCGCTTTCGGTTTCGCCGGATTGATAATACCAAAAACACCGTAGCGATTGATTTACCCGATGCCAGCCTGTTGCTGATGGCAGGGCCCCTGCAACACTTTTGGCAACACGCCCTTCCAAAAACCAGGAAACCTGTCGGCCCGCGCATCAACCTCACATTCCGCTGGATAACACCCCCACCTTAATCGAGGTCCAGCGGGTAAACCGGTCGACGGACTTTCTTGTAATCGAGTTCCTTGTAATTACGCGATGTCAGTCCGCCGCCACCATCGGTAACAATGACTTCTGAAGCGATCGGGGCAAATGCGGCACGGAAGTGATGGGCTGACTTAACGACAACAACTGCCTTTGTTCGTGGATCAATATCGGCATGTTCAAAGAACCTGAGATCATAAAGTTGAAAACGACCACTGGTCATAAAGATATCAATACCGCCCACACGAAGAACCACCGTTGGCCCCATCGCAATCCGCGAGCCCGCCATCATCGGCCCCTTCAGGGTCAGATTGCCATCCGTAACGGCCACGACATACCCCGTCACAGGAATGGGTTTGCCGTAACGCGCATCTATTTTACCGCCAATCGCGACGACGACATGTGCGCCCAGTCCTTGCTCGACACAGGTTCGCACGGCCACTGGATCATAAAGCAACCCATAAACGGCATCTTGAACATTCGCATCGATCATCGCCTGCAGCAGCCGGGTTCCGTCTCCATAGCCGCCGCCTCCCGGATTGTCTGCAAAATCGGCAACAACAATGGGTGCGGTGCGTTCACCAGCGGTCTGAATTGCCATGATTGTTTGTTCAATCGTTTGAATATCAATACTGATTCGCTTCCGGCTGCGCCAAATCTCTGCGATCAGATCATCCGCCAATTCCTGATGCGCTGGTAAATATCCGTTGCCAACGACAACAACACTTGGGCCCGTATCATTGATATCAACCCAAGGAAAACCAGCCGCAACGGAACAGGATAAAACGTCATCAACTCCCGCCAGCCCTGCTTTTGCACGTTCCAAAACTTCTGTCATGGGACCTGACATCGTCGTACGGCCATGGTCGGCGCCATCGAGCATTTGCCCCCGAGAGACGACAACATGAGGTTTAATTTCGCCCTCAAGTGTGCGTTGCAAAAGCGCCGCCGCCTCGTTGGCTGTCTCATACTGATCGATGTGGGGATACGTCTTATAGATCGTTATAATATCGGCCAACTCAGCCATTTGGTCGCTAATATTCGCATGTAAATCAAGGGTCACAACGATCGGTATGTTTGAGCCAACAACAGCGCGGACCCGGGCAATCAATTCGCCTTCCCCATCGTCCAGATGAGTGCACACCATCGCCCCGTGCAGAGCCAGACACACAGCATCGAAAGGCCCCTGATCTTTGAGCGCATCAACAATCACATTCGTAATATGTTCAAACGTCTCCTCGGTAACTTTGCCAGATGGTGTCGCGTTCGCAAACACCGGATAGGTGCCATGCCATCCGAAACGTTCACAAGCATCAATAAAGGCCGCAATCTCGGTCTTGGTGCCACGCATGAATTTGGTGACGTCACTGCCATAATACAAAGATCTGGCTTTATAGGAATCCAGCGTCGTCGGCAATTGGCTAAAGGTATTGGTTTCATGCATGAAACCCGCGATTAAAACTCGCCTGTTCATAAACCGTTTACCCCGCTAACGCGCCCAAATCTGGTTTCGGCCGGGTCATGTCAGGTTGATTTGCGAGATACTTTTCTAATGCGTATGCGGCTTGCAGAACAAAGCGGTCCGACCCGTTAGGACCGGCAATTTGAATACCAAAAGGCATTCCTTTGTGGTCGACCCCGACCGGCAAAGCGCAAACAACTGGCAAGGCCATCGTCAACCCATAACTCAAAGCCAGCCAGCGCATATACGTCGGCATTTTTTCACCGTTGATTTCCTCTACGTACCACTGTTCATGGGGGAAAGGAGAGACGGACGCCGCCGGACAAATCAACAGATCAACTTCTTCAAACATATCCAATACGTTTTGGTAAATCTTCGATTGGGCTGCATTTGCCCAACCGACATCACCCGCCGTGTATTCCAGACCACGGGTAACATTATCAATGACGTTGGGCCCCAAAATATCGCGGTGGTTTTTAACCCGCTCTGCATGTGCGCTGATAAAATTAACCCCTCGGGTAATTTCGAAAGCGTCATGCACATCCGGTAGATCCGGGTCCCGGTCCTGCGCTTGCGCAAATACGCCACGAAACGAACTGCATTTTTCATTAAACACTTTACGTATATCGTTATCGACCGGTGCGCAGCCCAAATCTTCAGAAATCGCCACATGCAGCGAGCCCAGGTCAATGTCCCCTAATGGCTCGAGCAGTTCCGTGTCTATAGAAGGCGAAAATGGGTCACCGATATCGGCACTGGTCAATGCTGCCATCATCAGAGAAACATCACCAACCGTGCGCCCCATGCCGCCTTGCACCGAGTAGGGGTTCAAGGCAACCGAGCGCTTTGGGACAGGGACAACACCAGGCGACGGGCGGAACCCCGTTATTCCGCAAAACCCGGCCGGTGTGCGCAAGCTGCCACCGTAATCAGAACCACTGGCCAAAGAGACCATGCCACATGCCAATGCCGCCGCAGAGCCCCCGGAAGAACCAGCTGGGGTCAGTTTAGTGTTAAAAGGGTTGCCGGTCGCACCATAAACGCTGTTGCGCGTATTGGCCCCCGCACCAAATTCTGGGGTATTGGTTTTGGCCAGGATAATCGCCCCCTCTTCCCGGGCGTTGGCAACCGACAGATCATCTTCTTCCGGTACGTTGTTTTCATAGATCATTGATCCATATGTGGTTCGCAAACCGGCAGTCGCTTCAAGGTCTTTTATCCCCACTGGCAACCCATGAAGAAGGCCCAGGTCATCCCCATCAAGGACAGCTTTTTCCGCATCGCGCGCCTGAACCCTGGCATTTTCTATATCCATGGCAACAACGGCGTTCACATTGCCATTCACCATTTCGATACGTTCCAGGGAACTTTCCAACAGTTCAACCGGAGAAATCTCTTTGGTTCCAATTCGCCGACGCTGCTCAACTGCATCCAAATCACATAATGACATAATCTCTAATCCTCTAATTTAGTCAGGAAATTTATCGGCAAAGAGTTCACCTCCTGCCCCCCAGTTTTCTTTTTTAACCTCATCAATAATCACAGTAACCGACGCTTCTCCCACACCGGTGACCCGGACCATTTCGGACGTTAAGGCCTGAACCAACTCTCGTTTCTTTTCAAGCGTTCGGCCTTCAAACATTTCAACTCGAATAACAGGCATTTCTATCCTTTTTTCCTTTCCGGCGTATCCCCTGCCCCCAAATCCCACCAAACGCCCGCCATCACGGCAAGCGCATCACGACTAACCTGCTCAAGGACATGTTCATTGGGAGCATGCTGCGAACACGAAGCATAACTGTGGGGAATCCAAATCGTCGGCATTTGCAGAATTTCAGAAAACGCGTCGTTAGGCAATGTTCCGCCCAAATTTGGCAAGACATCGACCTTTAGTCCTGTCGTTTTTTCAATACTTGCGACCGACCATTTTGCCCATGGATGGTCAGGATCAAGACGTGTCGCCGGCAAGGTGTCACGTAACGCCAACAACTCCACCGCTTCAAAACCGGCGGCATCAAGGTGTTGACGTAGAACTGCGATAAATTGGGTTGGGTCGGTCGGTGGCACATATCGGATATGGCATGTCGCCTCTGCGGTCGGCGGAATGGCGTTAACCGGGGCGTTGGGATTTCCGGTCTTATAGGCCAGCACCTCAAATGTATTCCAGCCAAAAACTTTTTCGCCTGATGTAAGGCCGGGTTCGCCCCATTCGGTGTTTATTTCAGGCGCATCGGCGCCACCTTCGACGACCAAATCGCAGATCGCCGCTCGGACAGAATTTGACATGGCTTCCGGCGGCCGCAAACCTTCGACGAGAACTTCGCCTGTTTCCGATACGATGGATGCGATCGCGTGCGCCAATATGATCCCGGGGTTCGCTAATAGACCACCCCAATTACCGGAATGATGCGCGCCATCGCGCAGGTTGAGGCTCATTTGAAAGTTAAAAACGCCGCGCGATCCCATGAAAATGGTCGGGCGCTCCGGTGATAACCGGGGACCATCAGAGGCAATAAGGACATCTGCCTTAAGCCGGTCCCGATAGGCATCGCAAAATTCTCGAAGCCCTGGTGACCCGAGTTCTTCGCCGGTTTCCAGCACCAACTTAACGTTAAAGCCCAATGCCCCCCGTTCGCTCAGCACTGCGCCCATTGCGGCAAGATTAATCGTGTGTTGTGCCTTATTATCTGCCGTCCCGCGGCCATACCAGCGACCGTTCCGGACGATTACGTTCCACGGCGACAATCCATCAGCCCACTGATCATCGTAACCCCGAACGACATCGCCATGACCATAAGTAAAAACCGTGGGCAAATGAGCGGCTTCCATCCGTTCTGCAATTAAGAACGGACCTCCGCCCTCGACTGGATTTGGCAAGACTTCGCACTGGAAGCCCATTTCTTCCAAATAGGGTGTCATTTCGTCTGTCAGATAGCGAAAGAGCTCGGGGAGTTGTTCAGGTTCCTGACTTTCGGATTTGATTGCGACGCGACGCGATAAATCAGTGAGGAATGATCCATCATCAAAATATGTCTCTGCACGCTGGATGGCACTTTCTCGGCTCAACGGGATTAATCCTTAAGCTATTATCGCTATCTTTTCTCTACTATCCATAAGGTCATTAAGGAGAGAAAGCCATATGAGATCGGCAATTTTATCCCCGAGGAGACGGTCATCCCTATTGAAAAATCAACAGTTAAAAAAGGCTGTTTAAAAAATTTATAGGAATGTCCGGATGACTGCCTTATGTAATTTATATGACTTTCTGCGTTCTTACGGCCTTCATATCTCATGAAACGGCAACCTTTAGCAAACGTTTCACGACCCTGAACGACTTTCAGAATGGAACCTTGCTGTACGGTGAGGATATCGCGCGGAAGACGGTTTCCAAGAATATTGAACCCGCCGGTTTTCTTGAAGCAGCGGAACGCTTCGGCTGGGACCTTATTCATACCATAGCCGCCTCCGCTACACCCTCTGGCCCCGTCCAGCGAGATGCCTGGGCGGTTCTGTCAGGTAAGGTTCTAGACAATGCGCAAAACCACCGCGCGCAAATTGATGGGGTTCTTTTGAGCCTGCATGGGGCGATGGCGATTGAGGACGACTTCGACGCAGAAGGCCTATTACTAGCGCAGTTACGCGACATCCTCGGCTTAGACAAACCAATTGTCGTGACCCTTGATCTACACGCCAATGTCACTGACCGGATGGTCGCAAATTGTGACGCCTTGTTTGCCTATCGTACCTATCCACATGTTGATCAGATTTCAACGGTACTGCGGGCCGCCACAACTCTCGACCGCACGCTTCGCCATGAAATCCGCCCCAAGACGATCGTCGCACGGCGCTCAATGGTAAAGGGTCTGGACCATGGTCGGACAACCGTTGAAAATCCAATGACTGAGTTACTGGCACAGGCTGAAACGTTGGAGCAGCAGGATGATAATCTCATCACGATTAGCCTGTGCGCCGGTTTTCGGTTAACAGACGTTGAACAGGCAGGCCCAAGTGTGACAATTACCAGTGACGGTGAGGGACTAACCTACGCTGCGATGGCCGAACATTTTATGGACTATGCTTGGGAACAACGGCATTTCGATTCAAATTCATACCTGAGTGTCGATGCCTGCATTGCCTGTCTTGAGGAAATTCTGGCGATACCGGGAGCCACAAACGCTGGTCCAATTGTGATCGCAGACTATTCAGATAATCCGGGTTCCGGTGCCTATGGTGATTCGACATTTCTCCTTAAAGGTTTGCTGGACGCCAAAGTCAACAAAGCGGCATTTGGGACAATTTTTGACCCGGCGGCGGCAGCTCAATTGGCGGCAGCTGGTATTGGTGCTGAAACATCTTTGTTTATCGGCGGTAAGACGGACCCCAAATTTGGGCCACCGATCTTTGTGTCTGGTCGCGTCAAACAGATCACAACCGGGCAATATACAGCTCAAGGCCCCTATGCACGGGGCAAGGAACAGAATTTGGGCACCACGGTGGTCTTCCATGTGGCTGGGGTCGACGTCCTGATTTCGTCAAAATGTATCCAGATAACCGAACTTGAAACATTTTCGCACGCGAATATAGCACCAGGTGCGTGCGACATTATTGTCGTCAAATCCAAACAGCACTTCCGCGCAGCATTTGAGCCCATTGCAAGCCAGGTTCTTATTGTTGATAGTGGAGCAATGGCGACCGAAGACATCACAAGATTGCCATATAAAAACCTGCGACGCCCTATTTACCCGCTAGATTTGGAATAACGAACTGATCCAATCAAACGATAATAATCGGAAAGAAATACCACCATTAGTACGTAGCGCGCTGTGGATAATCGCGTCTTGCGGATTATTATCAACGCTGGCGGCAATCGCACGCCATCTATCGTTGGAAGGCATGCACCCAAATATGATTGCTTTCTCGCGTATGTTGCTTGCCCTTATGTGTATGCTCCCCTGGGCTTGGCGTGTTGGCTGGCATGAAATTAAGACAGACAAACTGGGGCTGTATTGCTTCCGGGCTTTAATCAGCACCGGCGCCCTGATGACCTGGTTCTGGGCTATTTCACTGATCACAATCGCCGAGATAACCGCGTTGAGCTTTCTCGCCCCTCTGTTCGCGACCATCGGTGCCGCCATATTCCTTAAAGAAAAAGTACGGGCGCCTCGGTGGATCGCGACGCTAATCGGATTTATAGGAGCGCTTATCATTATTCGACCTGGGCTGATCGAAATGTCGCAGGGCAGTTGGCTCGCCCTGATTGGTGCGGGCCTGGTCGGCATATCCATTCTCAATATCAAAACGCTAAGCCGCACAGAAAGCCCCAACAAAGTTGTGTTTTATATGAGCCTGCTTATGACCCCACTGGCCTTAATTCCGGCCTTGTTCAGCTGGCAAATGCCGCCACCTGAATTATGGGGTTGGGTGTTGGCAATGGGCCCGGTCGCCGTTTTGGCCCACATTACACTGGTAAACGCCTATGCACTTTCAGATGCATCAGCCGTGGTTCCGTTTGATTTTTCACGTTTACTGTTCGCGGTTGTTATCGGTTGGTTTGCTTTTGGCGAAGTTGCGGATGTCTGGACCTGGGTCGGAGGCATCGTCATTTTTTCTTCATCGATTTATATTGCGCGCCGAGAAAGTTTTAAAAAGGATGCGCCTGCTGTCTTGGCAATGGAACGAAAAACTGAGCCCTAATTGCGATTCTGATGCTTGTCCGTCCGAAAATTGGGTTACATAATCGTCCCTCGACAAAGGATTAGGACAATGACGAAAGCTCGCTCTCACATACTTATTCTCCTCGTTCTGTGTGCCGGTTTAATGACAGCCGGTTGCTCGACGAACCGCGCGACAGGCAATCAGAGCTTCACCGCATTTATGTCGGAAGAAGAAGAGAAAAAGGTTGGCGCACAGGAACATCCGAAGATTATCAAAGAATTTGGAGGAGAATATCAGGCGGAACCACTGCAAGCTTATGTCACGCGGGTCGGCAAAGCGCTGGCCGCCGTTTCGGAAGTCCCCGATCTGCCTTACACGTTTACGATCCTAAATGATGAAAAGGTTAATGCTTTTGCCCTGCCGGGCGGCTACGTTTACATCACCCGCGGGTTGCTGGCTCTTGCCGAAAATGAAGCCGAAATGGCCGGGGTTCTGGCTCATGAAATCGGCCATATAACAGCCCGCCACTCGGCCCAGCGACACTCAACAAATGTCGCAACAAATATTGGCTTAACAGTGCTTGGTGTCCTTGGCAGCGCTGTTGGCGTTCCGTCCGGCCTGGGGCAGGCCGTTTCTGCCGGCGCACAGGCTGTTGTCCAGGGTTATTCCCGTGAACAAGAACTTGAAGCAGACATGCTTGGCGTCAGATATATGACGCGATTGGGTTATGACCCGGACGGCATGACAACATTTTTCAAGAAGCTTGATGCCCATTCAAAACTGGAAGCAAAGTCGGCGGGTCTTGATGGGGTTAGCCATAACATCATGTCCACCCACCCTCGTACCACAGATCGCATCAAACAGGCGATCCGATTGGCTAAAACCAAAAGTATTGAAAACCCCATAAGTGGTCGAGATACCTATTTAGCGAACATCGATGGCCTGGTCTTCGGCGATGACCCTTCGCAAGGGGTTAGAACCGGTCGCGTCTTTACCCACCCTGCCTTGCGCATCACCTATAAGGTTCCACCAGACTTTGTCCTGTTCAACTCCAGTAAAAATGTGACAGCTGTAGGGCCTGATAAGGCGAAGATTATTTTTGATATGGCCAATGCTGATGCGGTTCGAAAATCGGGCAGTTTGCTTAACTATGTGCGATCTGTTTGGGGCCGGAATATCGGGCTCGGTGGTTTGGAAGAGCTTGAAATAAACGGCATGCCAGCCGCGACTGGAGCCGGTCGCTTGAACTCTGTTGACGTCAGGCTGATCGCGATTGACGGGGGCAAGAATCAGATATTTCAGTTCGCCTTTATAACGCCGCCGCAAACCACGGCAAAACTAAGCACAGAACTGCAGCGTACGACATACAGTTTTCGCCGTCTAAGCTTGACACAAGCCAATGCCATCCAGCCGTTACGGGTCAGATCCGTCAAGGTAAAGAAGGGGGATACCATCGCCTCCTTGAGCCAAAAGCTGCCATTTGAAAAGTATCAGACGGAGTGGTTCATGCTGATCAACTCTCTGACCACGGGACAAAAATTGGTCCCGGGCCAAACCGTAAAAATCATTACACAATAAAAAGCCCCGCCAAAGAAGGCAGGGCTTGATACAACCAATAACTTTTTATCTGGCTAGGCGGCTTGCAAGACCTGAACCATTTTATCTGTTGCCGACTCAACATCAGTCTTGTCGACTGCAGCCAGTTCACTTGCCAATCGGTCCCGCGCCGCTTCATAGATTTGACGCTCACTAAATGACTGATCTGGCTGTCCAACATTCCGATGGAGGTCGCGAACAACTTCAGCAATCGATACCGGATTCCCGGAATTGATCTTTGCTTCATACTCCTGCGCCCGTCGGCTCCACATCGTGCGCTTGACACGGGCACGTCCGCGAAGGGTTGTCATTGCTTCTTCCATCATTTTACGTGAACTGAGTTTCCGCAATCCAGATGTCGCCGCTTTTTCAGTTGGGACACGCAGTGTCATGCGATCTTTATCAAATGTGATAACGATTAACTCCAGCTTGTGCCCGGCAATTTCCTGCTTCTCAATTGCCTCGACCTTGCCAACCCCATGCGTGGGGTAAACAACGTAATCGCCTTCCTTAAACGGAATATCAGCTGCCATAATTCTTCGAACTCCAAATGCTCGTGTGGATTCTGTACACAAGAATTCCACAGGTAGGTCTAAACAAATGCCGTCAGCGTCATACTTCGCGGCGGCGAATACAAAATTTAAGGCGTCGCAAAACAACGCTCGCATTTCCGAAATCAGATCCAAAATGCCAAAAGCAGCATGCCGTGTGCACAAGATTTGCACCCGCTATGCTCCTATAATCTTAAATATAGCACAAAATCTGGCAAAAAACAGCCCCACACAATCTGAACGGGGCGGTTTTTAGATGTTAATCGCCCTGACCCGGGTTAGGGCTCAACATTTCGGCTTTTCCGGGCTTGCCATCCCAATCGGCCCCATCCGCGGGTGACTCGCCCTTATGGGTAATGTTAGGCCATTCTGCGGCATATTTCGCGTTGATTTCCAGCCATTTTTCGACGCCAGGTTCCGTATCCGGTAAAATCGCCTCCGCAGGACACTCTGGCTCACAAACGCCGCAATCAATGCATTCATCAGGATGAATAACCAAGAAGTTTTCGCCCACATAGAAACAATCGACAGGGCAAACCTCGACGCAGTCCTGATATTTACATTTGATACAATTTTCAACAACGACGTAAGTCATAAAATTCTCCGTTCGAAAAACATCTTATCAGCCTTAATGCGCGGCTAATTTGTGTTTAGGCTCACTGGGCTTGTATGTCCAGACGGGCCATCACCCTTTTTTTCGCATCTCCAGCCTCGCGGTCCGGGATATGCAATAACCCTGATAATCTGCGCATTAAATTGGCTTCAAAATCATGGATTTCTCCATCTGCCAGGGTAACTTCCCATAGCATTTCCAACAATCCAATCCTCGCATCATGATCATAGGCATTATTGACCTGACGAACAAAACCAAAATGATCCACCGATCGGTCGACGGCTGTACTTGCGTCGTCAATCAACCGCACAACGTCATTGACGTCGAGATCAAATTGCTTTGCCATTAGCGCAGCTATCGTTTGGCGCTCTTGTTCATCGAAATCACCATCAATACAGGCGACTTCCACCAATAGGGCGGCGGCCGCAGCATCAGCATCAGAAACGGTATTTGTTTCGTCTGCCTTTGGGCTATCGGCGCCCATTACCATTTTGCGAATAAGTTCAATCATATGCACTGCGTACCATAAGTCCGGCCTGATCCGCAACCCCACCTGAATTGCGGTTTTTCTTGCGCCCGAAGGCGGTTGCTCTTACCAATAGGAAGATGAATGATACAAATAATCAGCCTGATCGACATCTCAACTATCCCGCAACCGAACGCAATCGGGAAGCGATTCTGGATGTCTTGAAAGAGAACCTGCCCGACACGGGAACAGTCTTGGAAGTTGCCTCAGGATCCGGGCAACATGTCACTTACTTTGCGAAACATATTCCCCATCTGAACTGGCAACCCAGCGACCCAGAACCGGCGGCTCGCGACTCGATAGATGCGTGGCGCACAACAAACTCTGTTGAAGCGAATGTAGCGCCCGCCATAGACATTGACGCACGTATTGATATTTGGTCGGTCGCCCACCTTAAGGATGTATCAGCAATCATGTCGGTCAATATGATCCACATTTCGCCTTGGGACGCGAGCCTGGGACTGATCCGCAATGCAAGTCGAATCTTGCCGCCGCAAGGCGTGCTCTATCTCTATGGGCCATTTAAAGTGGGGGGCGTCCACATTTCGCAATCGAATGCCGAGTTTGACATTTCACTGCAATCTGAAAATCCGGATTGGGGTGTCAGAAACCTCGATGATGTCGCGGAAGAAGCCTTAAAACAGGATTTTCAACTCATGAAAACCGTACGAATGCCCGCGAACAACCTATCTGTCATATTTCATCGGAAAGACTAGGCAAAGCAGCCCCTAAAGGAACGATATCCGATTATTTATAGATCACTTCGCAGATTTCGTAACCTTTAGCACCTCCGGGTGCAGCCACTTCAATCGAATCACCGACACTTTTACCAATCATGGCCCGTGACATAGGTGAGGTCACCGAAATTTTGCCTTGGGTAATATCGGCTTCATAAGCTCCGACGATCTGATAGGTCAATTCCTCATCGGTATCTTCATCAGCGATCATCACCGTCGCGCCAAAGCGCACGATATCACCGGTCAATTTTGATGGATCGATAACGTCTGCGCAGCTGATAACGCCCTCAAGCTCGGTTATGCGACCTTCAACGAAACTTTGCCGCTCGCGTGCAGCATGATACTCGGCATTTTCAGACAAATCGCCATGTTCACGTGCTTCAGCGATCGCACGAATGATCTCCAGACGCTCTTCATTTTTAAGCTTTCTGAGCTCAGCTTCCAATACCGTCAACCCGTCTCGGGTCATGGGGACCTTTTCCATGGCCGTTTCACCTTAATTAACTTGTTAACAAACAATACCGCGCTCACAACGCCTTGGGCTCCAAGGCATCGCGGAAGGACAATCTGTTAAGAAAAATAAATCCGCGCTTTTAGAACGTTTCCTCAAAATAAGCCTGTAGAGGCTGAACTTCAAGTCTTGCGGTTCTGAGCGCGGCTAACGCCTCAACCGTCGCCTGCGCACCTGTCATCGTGGTCACGTGGGGAACCCCGTTGGTCAGCGCTGATCTGCGGATTGAATAACTGTCTGAAACCGCCTGTGCGCCCTCTGTTGTGTTAATGACCAATTGAATTTCTCCATTCACAATTGCGTCCTCACAATGCGGTCGTCCTTCAAGAACTTTATTAACCCTTTGAACGCCCAGGCCCTGCTCCGATAAATAGGTTTGTGTGCCCCCGGTTGCCATCAAGCTAAAGCCAAGCTCGCCTAGCTTTTTAGCCAGTATGGCTGCCGCAGGTTTGTCTCGATCCTTTACAGAAATAAAGGCACAACCTTTTAAGGGCATCTTGTTTCCAGCACCAAGTTGCGCTTTCGCATAAGCTCGCGCAAAATCTTGATCCAGCCCCATAACCTCACCCGTCGATTTCATTTCCGGGCCCAGAATGGTATCCACACCCGGGAAGCGGGCAAACGGGAATACGGCTTCCTTGACTGCGATATGCGCGTTTCTGGCCCGGCCATCAAGATCAAACGACTTCAGTTTTTCACCCGCCATAACCCGGGCCGCAATCTTGGCAATAGGCACGCCGGTTGCTTTGGCAACAAATGGGACAGTCCGGCTCGCTCTGGGATTCACTTCAATAATATAAATCGTCTCATCCTTAATCGCGAATTGAACGTTCATCAATCCAACGACTTTGAGGGCTTTGGCAAGGGCGATCGATTGACGTTCCATCTCATCAATAATCGACCGTGACAAAGAAAATGGCGGCAATGAACAGGCGGAATCTCCTGAATGGATGCCCGCTTCTTCAATATGTTGCATGATACCTGCAACAAAAACATCTTCGCCATCTGAGATCGCATCAACATCACACTCAATCGCGTCCTGCAGATAGCTGTCTAGCAAGACCGGGCTATCTCCTGACACCTGAACAGCTTCCGACATATACCGGCGCAGCGCATTCAGGTCATGAACGATTTCCATGGCTCTGCCACCAAGGACGTAAGATGGGCGAATCACCAGTGGGTAGCCAATGTCACCGGCGACGGCTTCCGCCTCTTCGTTCGAGCGTGCCAAACCATTCTTGGGCTGTCGCAAATCCAAATCTTGAAGCAGCTTCTGAAACCGTTCGCGATCTTCTGCCAGATCAATGGCATCCGGGCTGGTGCCCAGGATCGGAATTCCAGCTTCTTCCAAAGCGTTCGAGAGCTTCAGTGGTGTCTGCCCGCCCAGTTGGACTATACAGCCCAGGAAATCACCTTTCGATTGCTCAACCCGAACCAATTCAACGACGTCTTCTTGTGTTAACGGCTCAAAATACAGGCGATCAGATGTGTCATAATCCGTTGAGACCGTCTCCGGGTTGCAGTTGACCATGATCGCTTCAATGCCGGCCTCCTTAAGGGCATAGGCGGCATGGACACAGCAATAGTCAAACTCAATGCCCTGACCAATCCGATTTGGACCACCGCCCAAAATCGCAACTTTTTTCCGGTCGCTCGGATTTGCCTCGCACTCCGCGGGGCGCTCCCCGTCCCCTTCATAAGTGGAGTACATATATGACGTTTGAGACGCGAACTCTCCCGCACAGGTATCAACCCTTTTGTAAACTGGGTTTACACCTAACGCGCGACGAGTCGCGGAGACATCGGCCTCTCTCGCGCCAACCAGCTCAGCAAGTCTGGCATCAGAAAATCCCTGTTTTTTAAGGTTAAGGAAATCGCGAAACTCCGTTGGCAGCCCGTTCAAACGGACGTCTTCTTCCGCATCGACAAGGGCCCTGATCTGATCGACAAACCACGGATCAAAGCTGCTGGCGGTCTGAATTTCTTCGTTCGTTAACCCCAGCCGCATCGCCTGCGCGATCACCCGAAATCTCTCTGGACGGCGTTCGTGCAATGCGGCTTTGATGATATCCTTATGAACGATATCCCCATCGACAGCCCCTTCGATCTCGATTTCATTGAGACCCGTTAAATCTGTTTCCATCGAGCGCAAGCCCTTTTGGAACGATTCAGCGAAAGTCCGGCCAATTGACATCCCTTCGCCGACCGACTTCATGGACGTTGTCAGCAAGGCGTCGGTTCCCGGGAACTTCTCAAATGTAAACCGCGGAATTTTGGTAACAACATAATCAATGGTCGGTTCAAATGAAGCCGGTGTTACACCGGTAATGTCATTGTCCAATTCATCAAGCGTATAACCGACAGCCAGTTTTGCGGCGACCTTGGCGATCGGAAACCCGGTTGCTTTCGATGCCAACGCCGAAGACCGACTAACGCGTGGGTTCATTTCGATGACAATCAAACGGCCGTTCTCAGGATTTACCGCAAACTGGACGTTCGATCCCCCTGTCTCGACACCAATCTCGCGCAGCACCGCAATCGAAGCATTACGCATGATCTGGTATTCTTTGTCAGTCAAGGTAAGCGCCGGTGCAACGGTCACGGAGTCTCCGGTATGCACGCCCATTGGGTCAACGTTTTCAATGGAACAAATAATAATACAGTTGTCGTTGGTATCTCGGACAACCTCCATTTCATATTCTTTCCAGCCCAACACCGATTCTTCGACCAAAACTTCGCCGACGGGCGATGCAACAAGCCCGCCTGCGACGATGCTCTCGTATTCATCCCGGTTATAAGCAATGCCACCGCCGATTCCGCCCATGGTAAAAGACGGGCGTATAATGAGCGGCAAACCAATGTTGACCATGGCCTCACGCGCCTCTTCCATGGTTTTAACAACTTCACTTTTCGGCGTATCAAGGCCAATTTTTGTCATTGCATCGCGAAACTTCAGCCGGTCTTCGGCCTTATCGATCACATCGGCTTTGGCACCGATCATTTCGACACCATGCTTCTCCAGAACACCATTTTCAGAAAGCGTGATACCCGCGTTCAAACCGGTTTGCCCGCCCATGGTTGGTAACAAAGCATCGGGTTTTTCTTTTTCGATAATGCGTTCCAGAATTTCTGGAGTAATTGGCTCTATGTAGGTCGCATCGGCCATCGACGGATCGGTCATAATTGTCGCCGGATTGGAGTTTACGAGAATGACCCGATACCCTTCTTCCCGCAGCGCCTTGCAAGCCTGCGCTCCCGAATAATCAAACTCGCATGCCTGACCAATAACAATCGGCCCGGCTCCAATAATCATAATCGACTTAATATCTGTACGTTTGGGCATTTTTTGAAGTTACCAATCTAACAGTTTGAACTGATCAATCCCGCGAACCGCTCGAACAGGTAGTGACTGTCTTGCGGTCCCGGTGATGCTTCGGGGTGGTGTTGAACGGAGAAGATGGGTTTGCCGTCGACTTTAAGGCCTTCGAGAGTGCCATCAAATAGAGAGCGGTGGGTCTCAACGACGCCAGCGGGGAGGCTATCGGTATCCACAACAAAGCCGTGGTTTTGGCTGGTGATTTCAACCTTGCCAGTCTCCAGATCTTTGACCGGCTGGTTAGCACCACGGTGGCCTTTATCCATTTTATGGGTCTTTGCGCCGAGCGCCAAAGCCAGAATTTGATGGCCCAGACAAATCCCAAACAACGGCTTACCACTTTCAATGATCCCCTGAACCATAGGGACCGCATATTGGCCCGTAGCTGCCGGATCACCCGGGCCATTGGATAAGAAGACCCCATCCGGGTTTAATTTTAAAATCTCTTCGGCTGTTGTTGATGCCGGGACGACCGTCACTTTACAGCCAACCGTTGCCAAGCAGCGCAGAATATTTTGTTTGGCACCAAAATCAACCGCGACCACGTGATGTTTAGGCTCCGTTTGAGTGCCATACCCATCAGCTATCGACCACTCTGACTGGTCCCATGTATAGGGCTGTTGGCAGGACACCTCTTTCGCAAGGTCCATACCTTCCAGCCCCGCCCAATTGGTCGCAAGCGATTGTGCAGCGGCAATATCGAGAGGCCCGTCCGGCGAGAAGACGACGGTTCCAGAGGGCGCACCCCCATCACGAATGCGCCGCGTCAAACGACGCGTATCGATGCCCGTGACGGCAGTCAGGTTCATCTTATGAAGCCAAGCATCCAAATGCTGAGCCGAGCGCCAATTTGAGGGTTCCGTAATATCTTGCTTGAGGATACAGCCCCGTGCAGCAGGGGTAACCGTTTCCATGTCTTCTGGAGTCGTCCCAACATTGCCAATATGCGGAAACGTGAAGGTGATGATTTGTCCCGCATAACTGGGGTCTGTCAGGATTTCCTGATATCCCGTCAACGAGGTATTAAAGCAGACCTCACCGACGGCTGACCCTGAGGCACCAGCCCCGCGGCCCCAAAAAATCTCGCCATCCGCTAAAACAAGGGCCGCATTGGCCCAATCAGGAGTATCTGTCACTTGAGCCATCCTTTTTTTAGAAACGTGTCAGTCGCGCACAACGATTCGTCCCCCTGGGGCAAGGCCCCGCTGGAGGAAAAGTTTAGGCTCTGATCTGTCATTAAGTACCACCATACCGGTAAGAGGCTGGATTTCGGCGTTTCTAAGCAAAACGCCTGCCAAGGTCAAGACTCAATGAAAAGAAAATTTTGTTTAAAATCAACGCCTTAAAAAGTTTGTTTCGGTTGCACTTTGTGTTGAATTTGGTTAGTCTCCGCCTCTCCATAAATAATAACGGGTGATCCCATGCTGCGCGATGACATTAAAGGTGCATTGACGAAGGCGATGAAAGATAAGGATTCAGGCAGTGTTTCGACGCTCCGGCTGATCCTGGCGGCCCTTAAAGATCGCGACATTGCGGCGCGGAGTAAGGGCAATTCGGAAGGAATTGGCGACGAGGACATATTGGGTTTATTGCAATCCATGGTCAAACAGCGCCGCGAATCTATTGATATGTACCAAAAAGGTGGTCGTATGGAACTCGCACAGCAGGAAGCTGAAGAAATTTCTGTGATCGAGAGGTTTATGCCCGCCCAGTTGACGGCGGAAGAAACCGCAGAAGCCATCGACGGCGCGATCAGCGAGACTGGTGCCGAAAGCATCAAGGACATGGGCAAGGTCATGGGGCACTTAAAGGCGAAGTATGCAGGGCGCATGGACTTTGGAAAGGCCGGCGCCGCCATAAAAGAACGCCTCGGTTAAATTTCTGTGAGCGCCAGCGCCCATCCTCCATTGGACGCAGGCCTGTGGGTTAAGTTTGAATTACCGGGATAACTTGTTCTGTTGTACCGGGCTGATCCTCTCTAAATTGGGATGTTGTCTTAATCTGTTGGGCGCTCCATGGCTTTTTCACCACAATTTCTCGATGAACTGAAAAATCGAATCAGCTTGGCTGAGGTGGTGGGAAAGCGCGTTAAGCTGATTAAAAAAGGGCACGAGTATTCTGGCCTTTGCCCATTCCATAATGAAAAAACGCCATCCTTTACCCTAAATGAAGAAAAAGGGTTTTATCATTGCTTTGGCTGTCAATCGCACGGCAGCGCGTTTGATTTTGTGATGGAAACAGAGGGGCTCGGCTTTCGCGAAGCTGTTGAGAAGCTGGCTTCCGAAGCCGGGATGGAAATTCCCGATGAAACGCCGGAACAACGAGAGCGCGAGCGCAAAAAGCAAACTCTTTATGATGTAACCGAAGCTGCAGCGGCCTATTTTGAAAAAATGCTTTATATGCCCGAAGGCCAGGCTGCGCTTAATTACTTAACCGCGCGCGGTCTTGATCGAGCGACCCTTAAAACCTTCCGCGTCGGCTTTTCACCGGATACTCGTGGCTCACTTAAAACGGCACTTTTAAGAGAAAAAATATCTGAAGATCAAATGCTTTCCGCTGGGTTGGTTATTAAACCAACCGAAGATCGGGGTCGAGGGATGGAGACTTATGACCGGTTTCGCGGTCGCGTCATGTTCCCGATTGCAGACCGTCGCGGCCGGGTTATCGCTTTCGGTGGACGGATTATTGGCTCCGGCGAGCCCAAATATCTCAATTCACCGGAAACGCCGCTGTTTCATAAAGGCCGAGAACTTTATGGGCTGCATATCGCAGGACCCGCCGCACGAAAAGCCGATACAATTCTCGTGACCGAAGGCTATATGGATGTAATTGCCCTCTATAAAGCAGGTTTTCCAAATGCAGTCGCACCGCTGGGAACCGCTATGACAGAAGATCAAATCCGGTTGCTCTGGAAAATCGTGCCAGAGCCCGTCATGTGTTTCGATGGCGACCGAGCCGGTCAAGCCGCCGCAGGCAAGGCGGCGGTCCGAGCCTTACCTCTTTTAAAGCCTGGTATTGGCATTCGTTTCGCGACACTGCCGGCAGGCGAAGACCCGGACAGTTTAATCGAAAACAAAGGGGCCGCTGCCATGCAGGAACTGCTGGATGCGGCTGTACCGCTTTCGGAAACCCTGTGGCGAATTGAAACCGGAGGCAAACTTCCGAGCACCCCGGAAGACAAAGCCTCCCTTCAACAACGGCTGAGTGATCATGCCCGCGCAATTCAGGACGCAACCGTTCGAAACCATTTTTCCAAGGCCTTCAACGAACGGGTCAGCCCTGAACCGCAGTCCGGATCTTCCAAGAGCCGCAACACCTGGGAGCCGGCGCGTGGCAAAGGCTGGCGACGCGGGGCCGCTTGGGCTTCTAATGTCAACATGGAAACCGCCGCTGGCCCGGCAGCAAAAGTTAATATGATCAAGCGGCGCGAAGAAATCTTGATCACGACGCTGATTAACCATCCCGAGCTCTATGACGACGTCTCGGAACGCTTGGGAACCATCACTTTTTCGGCTACCGAGCTTGACAATTTGCGTCAAGAGGTTTTAAAGACGCTAGCGGCAAAATCAGGCCTTGAAACTGAACCCCTTACAAACCACCTTAATGAGTGTGGTTATTCAGCAGTCCTCAGGTCTTTACTTGGTGCAAGTGTGTATGATCACGCCTATTTCGCGCGGCCCGACGCTTTGGTCGAGGAAGCCGTCGCGGGGTGGTATGAAACATTTGATCAGATCAGAAGTAGGGATCTTATCGCGGAGATAAAAGAAGCTGAACGCGATGTCGCGGAAAACCCTTCCGAAGAGACATGGCGCAGATTACTTGCGTTGAAGCAGCAAAAGAATGACGAAACGATGGATGAACAAGTCTAGGCGGAACAAGCCTGGGTCTTTAAGGTAATATTGAACAATCCAAGTATCGGCTCTTTCCGGCCACAGGTCCGGAGAATGGGGAAGTCGATCAAAAGCGAGGTTTAACAATTGGCGAAAGCAGCAACAGCAGCAAAACCGGCCGAACCAGCCGCAACAACAGAAGAAGGCGGCGATAGCCCTCTTCTCGACAGCATGGGTGCCGCCGTTAAGAAAATGGTCGCTCAGGGCAAGGAAAAAGGCTTCGTTACATACGACGACCTCAATACCGCTCTGCCGCCGGACCAGGTCTCTTCCGAGCAAATTGAAGATACCATGTCGATGTTATCCGAGATGGGCATTAATGTTGTTGAAAACGAAGAATCAGAAGAGACAGCAACTGCAGACAAAGCAGAGGATGGCCCCGAAGACACGAAAGCTGCGGGCAACGTAAATGAAGCTGACCTTGGCCGAACCGATGACCCGGTGCGCATGTATTTGCGCGAAATGGGATCTGTCGAGCTGTTGTCACGCGAGGGCGAGATCGCCATTGCCAAGAGGATTGAAGCCGGTCGCGAAATGATGATCGGTGGCATTTGTGAGAGCCCACTGACCATCCGCGCCATTGTCCAGTGGCATGATGCGCTGGTTAACGAAGAAATGTTGCTGCGCGACATTATCGATCTTGAAGCGACCAATGGCGGTGGCCCCAATGCCCAGCAATTGAATGCTGCCGGCGAAGGTGAAGACGGTGAAGACGGCGAACCAACCCTTGAT
Organism: Rhodospirillales bacterium; assembly: GCA_048262655.1. Taxonomy (GTDB): domain Bacteria; phylum Pseudomonadota; class Alphaproteobacteria; order Rhodospirillales; family Casp-alpha2; genus JABMNT01. Next base: position 722,348 of record JBLXEY010000001.1, read on the forward strand.
GAAAACGGACAGCCTGTCGAAAAGAAAGCCGACGCGGTACCCGTCGGTGTCCGCACCGGCCCACCTTCGGGAGAGCCTGAAGGTGAAGTCGATGAAAACGAAGAAGATGACGCCGAGAACAATCTTTCTCTGTCCGCTCTTGAAGCTAAGCTGACACCTGAAGTCATTGAAAATTTTGAGAAAATTGCCAAGACATACAAAAAACTACACAAAGTTCAGGTGACGCGGATTGAAACACTGCAAGCCGGTGACGAGATCAAACCCGCACAAGAGAAGCGCTACAACAAACTGCGCCAGGAACTCGTAGAACTGATGGAAGACGTGCATCTAAACAATGCGCGCATTGAGCAACTGGTCTCGCAAGCCTACGAACTCAATCGTGTGTTGATTGGTTACGAAGGCAAAATGTTGCGGATGGCGACAAATTGCCGGGTCAAGCGCGAAGATTTCTTACAACACTATCAGGGGCAGGAACTTGATCCGTCCTGGCTTGAGCGCATTGAAGCGTTACCGGGCAAAGGTTGGGAACGCTTCTTAACCAAGCACCGTGACGACATCATCTCGATCCGCCAAAGCATTGCCGAAATTGCGGAAGAAGCAGGCCTTCCCATTCCGGAATACCGCCGTATCGTCTCGACGGTGCAAAAAGGCGAACGTGAAGCGACCAAAGCAAAGAAGGAAATGATCGAAGCCAACTTGCGTTTGGTTATCTCCATTGCGAAAAAATACACCAACCGAGGTCTTCAATTCCTTGATCTGATTCAGGAAGGCAACATCGGCTTGATGAAGGCCGTTGATAAGTTTGAATATCGTCGCGGTTACAAATTTTCGACCTACGCGACCTGGTGGATCAGACAGGCGATTACCCGATCCATTGCCGATCAGGCCCGTACCATTCGTATTCCGGTGCATATGATCGAGACGATCAACAAACTGGTGCGTACCTCGCGCCAAATGCTCCACGAAATTGGTCGTGAACCAACACCGGAAGAATTGGCAGGCAAGCTCTCCATGCCACTTGAGAAAGTGCGCAAGGTTTTGAAAATTGCCAAAGAGCCCATCTCGCTGGAAACGCCTATTGGAGATGAAGAAGACAGTCATCTTGGTGATTTCATCGAAGATAAAAATGCGGTTCAGCCTCTGGATGCGGCCATTCACGCCAATTTGCGTGAAACCACGACCCGGGTTTTGGCCAGCTTGACCGCCCGTGAAGAACGGGTCCTCCGGATGCGTTTCGGGATCGGGATGAACACCGATCACACCCTCGAAGAAGTCGGCCAGCAGTTCTCGGTGACCCGCGAACGTATTCGCCAAATCGAAGCGAAAGCGCTGCGTAAGCTCAAGCATCCAAGCCGCTCGCGCAAACTGCGCAGCTTCCTGGATTACTAGGCACACAGCTTAAGAATACGAAAAAGGTCCGCTTAAACTGCGGGCCTTTTTTTACGTCTCAATTACGGCCGAATTATCATGCGTTTTTTTAACGCTTTTCGTTTTCAAATGGGGCGCGAGATTGCTATAAGCAGCAAACGCACACCATGGGGGCCTGTAGCTCAGTTGGTTAGAGCCGACCGCTCATAACGGTCTGGTCGCAGGTTCGAGTCCTGCCGGGCCCACCACCCCATTTTTAAGTCACTGACTTCTTTGACTTATTCGTAATTTGTCCCAAACTTTATCCAAGGTTTGGGACATTTTGTTCTATTTTTGTCCATCAATGCGCTGCCGAACCCGCTCTGCAAGCTGCCTTTGTTGTGCCGATTTTGTATATTTCTGAACCTCTGAAACACTGTCATGGCCAGTGATCGACATGATTTCATGGACTGTGCAACCGATGCCAGCAAGGTATGCTGCTGCGGATTTTCTAACTCCGTGGGCTGAACATTGTGGCAATCCAGCTTCATCACAAATATCTCTGAACCAGTTTCCAAATCCATTGCCTGTGAAAGGCTTTCCATACTCCGTAACCAAGTAGGTCAAGTCACACGGTTGGCTGGCATCAATGATACTTTGTAATTTATCCAAAACTGGGATTTCAATACGCTTATTTGTCTTTTGCTGGGTGACCGTCATTCAGCCGTTCTTAACGTGCTGTCGCCCCATTCTAATGATGTCAGAACGCCTCTGTCCGGTGTACAGAAGTATAGCAAATGCCAGCCGTGCTTTAGTGCCAATTGGGTACTTTGTTTCGAACTGCTCAATTTCATCCAATGTCCAAGCATGGAACCCATCTTTGTTTTTGGATTTCAGTTTTTCAACATTTGCCGCTGGATTAGATTCCAAATATCCATATCGAAGTGCACACTTAAAAACCTGACGAAGTGCCTTTATTAGGTTGTTAGCAGCACCGGGGCGGTCAATCATCTTGTCTTTCATCTTATTTAAATGTTGAACATCTAATTTGGCGTAGCGTTTGTCACCATGTTCCTCGCAGAACTTGTCCAGTATGCCACGACGGGCTCTTCTGTATCCATCGCCGATTTCCTTAAATGCGGACGATTGGTAATACTGCTCAACAAGCCAGCGGATAGATTCAGGTTGGGCGCGTTTGAAAGTTTTTTTGGCTTCCGTCACACCATTTGCAGCATTGTTATAGTCTTCCCAAAACTCAGGTGATCCCAATGGCCCACGAAGTGGAATACGTGGTCCCTGCCTTTTACGGAAATAGAACCGTTCTTTGCCATGGCGATCCTGCCAATGATCGACGTGTTTAATCTCCACTTTCATCTTCATCCCATTCATTCTTATCATCGTGGGTTTGAGGACGTGGCAGGGATTCAAAGAAGTCGTCTAACTCAACTCTGTCCCAGACTTTTTTCACACCAATCAGGCGAGGTTTGGGCATTTCCCCACTATCGACCAGATAATCAAATTTGCGGGGAGAGCATCCGATATATGACGCTGCAATGGTTCTAGCCATGCCGCGTGGCGTCACGGTGTGGGAGGTTGGGATTCTTTGCGCCTGCAAAGTGAGTAACTTATCGACGGGGAATTCTAGCTGGACGACGACGGCGTGGTCGCCATTGGCAGCTTCAAGAATGACGGAGCGTTTGTCCTGTTGTCCATCAGGTATTTTGGGTGTTTCAGAGTTTCCTTTCATTTCTACCAGTCCTCATAAATGTGTATCTCATGCATATTCTCCTTAAATATATAGGTTTAGTAATGCTTACAGTATACCATCTATGAGGGTTTAAGCCAAGTTAAGTCATTGGGTTTGCTCTTGTTTTATGCGTGATGTGGCGGGTTGGAGACACATGCCGACTGCTACGATAAAGCAGCAGGATGGCGGGGATGTGCTAGAAGTCTTAATAATGGTTATTCATCAAATTTTATATCCTTATCGCGATCTTTAATGGCAACAAATCTACTAAAATCCTCTTCCTTAATTGTTGTTCGGATTTTTCGCACAGTTTCATCGTTCCAGCGTTTTCCATCGACAGTAAGATAGGCTTCACGATCCAAAGCCCAAGCGATACGTTTGTTTGTGAGGTTCGGGGATTCATCAATGATATTTTCAATGACGCGATAGATGGGTTCTATTCCATGGTAAAGGTGCTCAAACCCCTTTAGTCGGCGCTGACTTATTGAGAATTCAATTTCCCATTCATCGCTCGGTACTGAACGCTGCTTATTGGCATCCGCTTGGATGAGACTGGCGTCCACGGCGAAGCCTTCACCACCGACAAGGCCTTCTGTCATGCAGCGCTGCACAACGGTCTAAAACAGATGGCGCAGAATATCACTATCACGGAAACGCCCGTTGCGGTTCAGCGAGAAGGTTGAATGATCCGGCACTTGGCCATTAAGCCCCAACCGGCAAAACCAACGGTAGGCCAGGTTCAGATGCACCTCATCGCAGAGGCGGCGCTCCGAGCGGATCGCAAAACAATAGCCAACAATCAACATACGGATGAGAAGGTCCGGATCAATCGAGGGCCGACCCATGTGACTATAATACGGCTTCAGTTCGCTACGGATATCATCAAGATTTAGAAAGCGATCAATCTGGCGAAGCAGATGGTCTTGCGGGACATGATCTTCCAGGCAGAAATCGTAAAATAGTTGATCCGGTATCGCCTGCGTTCCCATCATCCGCCAATCCTCCTGAAAAACCTCAAGAAGATGGAATCACGACTGTCACAAAACTACAACCGACTTTATCAACAAAATCTGCCACATGCGGACAAATCTAACTACCCTCTAGATTAGTTCACGGCAATTTCTTTTACTCACAGAATGGGTATTAACGGGTGGAGTTATAAATCACGTCAAAGTCTAAAACACTTTCCATATGATATAGGCCGCGGAAATGCGTAATCCAAAAGCGAGATAATAGGTTTACGTCCTTTCACATGGATGAAATACCATCTTCATACAAATTGTAAATTTACGTGGTAGAAAATTTCTTTTGTAAATTTTTCTTAAAAAAGAAAATTCCAAATTATTTTTGACATAGGAATTGAGCAATAAAAATGAAATCGCTATCCAACAAAATACTTTTATCGTTGACGTTTTGCTTGGCTGTTGGGGTTACGATCCTGCTTGCGAAGGTAATCAACTCTAACGACTCTGATTTTAGTGTAGTAGAAGTGGCACCGTCAGGATCTCAGGTGTCTTGGATCGATTCTTCTAAAATGAACGCACGAATGATTGAGCAGAACACTGACAAGCCTTCCTCCTACCGGTCCTCGATGCAACGCAATGAAGTTCAGTCGGGTTACATACGGGATTATCGTCAGCCCCAAAACCGCACTTCTTCAAGGTATGTGCCAGTAGCCGATGACAGACAACTCGCCCTAAATGATACCCGTTCCGGAAAAAGTTCACATTTTGATCGGATTGTTAAATCGCGCGACACCAGAGAGTCCCGTTCAAATGTATCCCAAACCAATTCGCGTAATCGTGGTCAAAGCGGGTATTGGAATACCCAGTTAGAGAATTCGCCTAAGCATTTTTTGTTTGGTTATGGATCCTTGCTTAATAGTAAGTCACGGTCTGCGACCTCAGGTAAAATGACAGCAGCGATCCCCGTCCGGCTTTCAGAAGACTTTGGATACGTGCGGGCCTGGAATTTTCAGTCACCAACATCCCAAATCACCGCTTTAGGATTGAGAAAAGTTCGACGAGGAGAGCGAGGGTCAACAATTAATGGCGTGATTTATCCTGTCGACGGTGGATCCATTGAACAATTCGATGAGCGCGAAGAGGGCTATCAACGGGTATTGATTGAACGCGATCAAATTGAGGCCGTGGGTTGGATGTCCCTTCCCGCAGAAGGTCAAATTTGGGTATATGTACCCGAAGGGCCTGATGGCGAACCTGGTGTTGATCTCAGTCTTGCTGACATTAATTATCCCTATCTTCAATCTTATATTGATATATGTGTCACGGGCGCATTGGAATACGGCGTTGAATTTGCAGAGGAATTTCTGGAAACAACATATGGCTGGAATGTCTATTGGCTCAACGATCGTATTCTCCCAAGGCGGCCGTGGGTAAATCAAAAAGAGTATAAAACCGTGGATCGATTGCTGAAAAAATTCCCATCGGATCGTAGTCGTAACAAGTTTTCTGAAAGAAGGCTTCCAGTCGAATATCCATTATTGGCTTTTGAGCGCCCACCTGTATCCAACTAGACTGGTTTTATTATTCACTGATGTTGAAGTTCGTATTCAGGAACGCCGGGGCAATTTTGATTGCCATTTGTGCAGTCACTGTCATTTTTCTGGTAGAGGCGACGATCAGCGGTGATAAATCTACACTACCAAATGGCAAACAAGTAATTGCTGTTGCTGGCCCTATGTCGGGCGAGGCGAAGCGTATCGGCGAAGAAATGCAGACAGCGGTTCGGGTTCTGGTCGAGACCATCAACCAGAACGGCGGAGTCAATGGGACTGCATTGGGAGTAAAGGTATTTGACGATCAAAATAATCCCGTTCAAGCGCGCTCCGTCGCCCAGGAGATTGTTAAAAACCCGAATGTCATTGGTGTAATTGGCCATGCACTGAGCAGCACTTCACTGGCAGCAGCTCCGATTTATCAGGAAGCTGGTATTGCGGCTATCTCTCCTTCAGCGACAGCGACTTCTCTTACAGATGACCACGACGTCTATTTCAGTTCCATTTATTCGGACGTCACCCAAGGGCGCTTTCTGGCGGAATATGCATCTTTGGCTCTTAAGGTAAAAAATGCTGTTTTGCTTGTTGGTGAAGGAGCTTATCCGGACGGACTCGCAAGTGCATTTATAAACCGGGCAACCGCCTTGGGAATAAATGTCGATAGTGCGCTTCTGGTCCCTGAAAGGGTGACCAAAGATGACGCAATAGCACAAAACCTAATTACTCGTATTCGTGAGACTGTCGAGGAAGACACATTAATTGGATTGTTTTTCCAGCGGTCACAAGCGTTTGCAATGATTCAAATTCTTCGGGATGCTGGCATCCGCAATCAATTTATTGGCCCTGATTCGATTGGTTCATCTGGATTTGCCAAAAATATATTTTCATTGCAAAAAGAGATTGATCGGCCGGGTCACTATTCCGCAAACCTTTTTGTATCTGTTCCTTTCATGGCAGAGTCTGCAAGCCGAAGCGGTCACCAGTTGATTTCCAAGTTGGAAAAACGAATTGGAAAGACGCAAAGTTGGATTGCTCCGTATGCCTATGACGCGGCCCTAATCTTATCAAAAGCGGCCACACGTTTATCGAGCGTCATGGGCGTGGAAGAGCTTTCTCGGCAGGATGTTCTCGCAGGGTTGTCGGATTTGATCAAAAGCGGTGTCTCCATCGAAGGGGCCATGGAAAAGTTCCGACTGGGCAAACGTGGTGCGGCTGTAAAACCCACTGTCGTTGGGCAATTTCAGGGTGGATTGGTATCATCACTCTTGCAATTACGTCTTGACCCGAATGAACCTGATAAGCCTGCCCAGGTCAAAAAGGTCATTTATACAGCCATCCAGCCGGTAAAGTTGCTTGATGTGAATACCTTCGACAATGAAGCTGAAGTTGAATTCGATATTTGGTTCCGGTTTCAGGGGGATTTTGATTTCTCGTCATTGATATTCGACCATGCGATTGAGCCCATTGTACTCCGTAATCCAGAAACTGACGTTGAAATAGACGGCATTCGTTACCGACAATTCACTACGACTGGACGGTTCAGGTTAAACGTCAACGAAGTTTCAAGTTCCTACGAGCGACAGATACTGGAAATTGGATTCCATGATACGAGTAGCAGCGACCGAGTTGTTTTTGTTCCAGATATGCTGGGCCTACCAGCCACTTCCGGCGAGGTATTTAAAACTTTCATCACCCGGAATTTGAAGGAAGATCATGGTTGGCACTTGGTCTTCGCAGCATTGCGCGGGGATATCGGCGCGCGTCCGACAAAGGGCAACCCCCAACTTATTGTCGACAGTACAGGGGTCCATCAACAAGCCGGTTTTTTGTTTTCTGCGGAAATAACGCCAAAGTCGTTTGCGCTTCGACAATTACTTGATTTCGACTATGTGGGTATTATCGCTGCGGTTTTACTAATTGCGACAGTTATAGTCCGTATTTTTGATAAAAAGGGACGTTTCCCAGAGTTCCCACGCGCAATATTTGTGGTGTTCAGCCTGTTGTCCTTGATCAGTTTGACGGCGATCGAAAGTACGGTGCTGCGTGAAATCTCAGCCAGCGGAGCGCGGGACATGGTTGGTCCTGCCTTGGTTCTTTTTGAATGCTTATGGTGGTTGTGGCCAACTGTTTTGGTTCTGATGTCGGTGGAGAGGTTTATCTGGACCCCTCTGGAGACCGCGGCAGATCATGCAATCCCCAAAATAGTCAAAAACTTTACAGCGTTTTTACTCATGGCGTTGGCTGTGTTTGGCATTATTGCGTTTGTGTTCGACCGGCAATTGACCAGTCTGCTGGCAACTTCAGGTGTGATCGCAATGATCATCGGGCTGGCGATCCAGATGAACATCTCCAATATATTCTCCGGAATTGCGATTAATATTGAGCGTCCCTTCCGCCCTGGCGACTGGGTACAAATTGGAGATAATACGCTTGGAAAAGTTGTCGATATCTCGTGGCGATCCACCAAGTTGGAAACTTTCGCCAACACCCTTATCAGCATTCCCAACGCATCCGTTGCTGAGAGTGCCATCGAGAACTTCTCCTATCCCTATGATCACTTCCGGATTTTCCAGGTTTTGCATTTCGGTCTCGAGCACGACCCGGAGCGTGTCACATCCTTGCTCTATGATGCACTCAAAACCGTCAAATGTGTCGATGGGCGTGATCATCTCGATATGATGTGGGTTAAATATAATGGTGTCGACGAACACGGTCAGAAATTTCTCGTGGCATTTGATTGCACCAATCGCATGCTGAAAAATTCGCAGGAGCATGTTGTCCTGGTGAGCATTTACAAGCTGTTGGCACGCTATGGAATTCACCCAACAACAACTCATGTGAACATGCACTTAGGGCGCTCCTCTCCCACCTTTCAGGACCAAACGGAGTCACCCGCCGAGTTGTTTGATAACGTAGAGATTTTCAGCCCTCTTGATAATGATGAAAAGACGAGCCTAGCAAAGTGCGTGATCCAGCACACGTTTCGCGACGGCGAAGTCGTGGTCCAGCAAGATGCAGAAGGTGATTCTTTGTTTGTTATTGGAAACGGTGTTGTATCCGTCCAATTAGAAGTCGAAGGCAAGGATGAGCCGCTCGAGATTAACAGATTGGGAGTTGGAGAGGCCTTTGGCGAGATGGCTTTGCTGACCGGAGATCCGCGAACGGCGACCATACGGACAATGGGCGATGCGGTATTATATGAAATTCCCAAGAGCGCGATCCAGCCGATTCTGGAAGACTCAGAAGGGCTTGAAACACGCCTGAGCGATATCCTGGCAGAGCGCATTCTAGAGCGCGATGAATCTTTGAAAAACAGCATGGACTACAAAGAAAAACATGAAGAAGTTAGCCGATCATTATATGCCAAGATCAAAGGTTTCTTCTCGATCGGTCGCCATCAGGAGGAATCGGAGGCGGCTTAGGTTTAGTAATTCCAACTTGATCTGACTGTTACCGGTTTTTCGGGTGGCGTCTGTCGGGTTAAGTTTGGTCTATAAACTTTTCCATCCAGATACGTTTGCCGTCCTCCAGGGTCTGCATGGGCGTTCTTCATTCACAAATATTGGCACTGTCAAAAGAAAACTCATTTTGGCCACAACGTGAAATTTTCATAGTGTTTTGGGATGAAAAATCGGACGATTTAGAACGAGTTTCAAATCTACTGCTCTCTCTTGAAACAGCTGCTAAAGACGCCATTAAGTGGTGGGGCGAGAAGGCAGAATAAGAGATCAAAATGTCCGTTGTGGGCCATTTCCGGAAGTTTTTGCTGCAGTGATTTTACTTCCGCTCAGGCCCCAATTGCGGACATTGAAATTAGCAACAGGGATTTGGCAAGATTGGTGTCCGTTCAGTGGCCACATAGCTGAACTTAGTTAGACCTGTGTTGGTTTGGGGAAATCGTATGCAAGCTATTGAGTTCGTATGCGCATATTATTCCCCAACCCTCTGCACAACCCTTTGATATAAATGACTTTCTGCAGTCCTGCCGGGCCCACCATTTTTTTCGCTATTGACGTCACGCGCGAGTATTCCCAAAATTACCGGTAGCTTATGGGAGGCGTCCCCGCTTGCACCGACAGCAAGCTTAGGTTGCTAGCACCCCAGTTTTTTAAGGTCTTATACGACCCCTCCTTATCATATCTGCCATCGGACAGGATTTGCATGACAAAGGCGTCTTCCGGGTAGACTTCGTTCTGACGATTGCCTTTATGTTAAACCCGTGAGCCGTCGGCAGATTCTATCCATTTTTTGCAGACTTTACCGGGGTTTTCACGTTCGACGCCGACAAATAGCACGCGGCGGATCGCCTCCAGCGCAGTTCCATTTTATTTGTTCGAGAAACGCATGCGCTTTACACCGACCTTGGCAGGCGTGTTTCAGCGTTAATGAGTGAGAATTTTCGACAGGAATTCCTGTGCTCGTTCACCACGGCTCGTATCAAAGAATTCGTCTTTCGTACAATCTTCCTCAATACGTCCTTCGTCCATGAAAATTACACGGTGTGCAACGCGCCGAGCAAAACCCATTTCATGGGTCACAACCATCATCGTCATCCCCTCTTCTGCCAACTCCGTCATCACATCCAGGACTTCATTAATCATTTCGGGGTCCAGCGCCGACGTGGGTTCATCAAACAACATGGCAATCGGATCCATCGCCAAGCCCCGGGCAATCGCAACGCGCTGCTGTTGTCCGCCGGAAAGCTGAGCGGGGAATTTAGCGGCTTGGTCCGCAAGCCCAACCCGATCCAGCAGTTCCATCGCGCGCTTATTCGTTTCTTCTTCAGAGCGGTTCAGCACTTTTAGTTGCGCCAAGCCAATATTCTCCAGAATACTGAGATGCGGAAATAGTTCAAAATTCTGGAAGACCATACCGATTTGTGATCGAAGTTTCGGCAAATCAGTTTGTGGGTCGCCAACCGAGGTTTCACCAACAGTAACCATACCTTGTTGAAAAGGCTCGAGCCCGTTGACGGTTTTAATCAACGTACTTTTGCCAGACCCGGACGGGCCACAAACCACAACCACTTCTCCTTTTTCAACAGAGGTCGTGCACGTATTTAGCACCTGGAACTCTCCATACCATTTGCTTACGTCTTGCATTTTAATCATCGCCATGGTGGACCCTCTATTACCTACCCGATGGGTATTTTTGTTGAAGTTTATGAATTCCAAATTGCCCGATCAGGCAGATCACGAAATAAACAAGAGCGACACTCATGTACATTTCCATCAGTCGATTATCCCTATTGGCTACAATATCAGCGGCCACAAGAAAATCACGAAGCCCAACCACATAAACGAGAGATGTGTCCTGAAAGAGGATAATCGCCTGTGTTAAGAGGACCGGCATCATAGCACGAAACGCTTGGGGCAGAACGACATAGCGCATGTTTTGCCGGTAGGTTAGACCCAGCGCTTGTCCGGCATGAACTTGTCCCACTCTCACGCTTTGAATGCCCGCTCGCATGATTTCGCAGTAATACGCGGCTTCAAACATAACGAAGGCAACGAGCACGGAATAGAACCCGCCGATCGGCCGGCCAACAAGCAAAGGGATAAGAAAATAGAACCAAAAAATAATCAAAATGAGTGGCATTGAACGGAAAAAATTAACGTACGTCGCCGCCACAAAAGATAACACCCTGTAAGGGGACAGCCGACAGAGAGCAAGAATAACACCAAGAAAAATCCCACCGACAATTGCCAACACTGTTAACAACAGTGTTAAGCCCATACCTTCGATCAAGAACGGGATCGATTTAACGATGATTGAAAAGTCAAAATCGCTCATGTCACTTCGCCCCCAACGAAATCATACCGGGGATCGCGACACGGCTCTCTACCACCCGCATGACCGTCATCACAATTGCCGTGACCAAAATGTAAAGTAATGTAGCGGCGGTAAAGGCTTCAAAACCTTGAAACGTGTATTCTTCGATTTGACGCGTTTGTGCCGTAAGTTCCAGAACACCAATCGTCAAAGCGAGGGAAGAGTTCTTAAAAATACCAAGAAAGTCACTGGTCAGGGGAGGAATGATAATTCTATAACTGACAGGAAGAAGCACATAACGATAAACCTGAAAAGGGGTTAATCCAATCGCCAAAGCAGCGTAGCGTTGGCCCTGGCTGATCGATTGAATTCCAGCGCGAACTTGCTCTCCTACGCGTGATGCCGTGTAGGTCCCCAGGCAAAATACGGCCGTCCAGTATTCGGGTAAAGGGAGTTCCCGTTTGACCCACCTGCCCGCCTCCTCTGGAAGGAGCTCGGGCATGACAAAATACCAAAGAAACATTTGCACCAATAAGGGAATATTTCGAAAGATCGTCACATACACAGTAGCGATTGTTCGAAGCGGTCCGTTATCCAGCGTCCGCATCACCCCGATTAAAGAGCCAAGGGAGAAGGCAATAACCCAGGCCGCTGCGGCAACAGCGATGGTCCAGCCAAAACCTGACACAATCCAGTAGAAAAACGGCTGCGAGCATCCTGCGGCCGAATCTTCGACCATACAAAAAAGAACACCCCAATCCCAATTATAATCCATACCGACTTCCTCTCCGGTTGGCGCAGTTCACCAACCCGCTGTTTGATACTCCGAAGATTATCAAACAGCGGACCAGAGATTTAGACACGATGTCAGTGCGGCAAGGCTTGAATCTCAAATGCCGTTAGCAAGGTAGAACTTGCGGGCATGTTGATCTTCGTCGGACCGGGTGAGAACCATTTGTTATAAGTTTTTAACATTTCACCAGAACGCATCATATCTGCCATCATGACGGTTCCCAAACGACGATAGGTTGAATCGTTGCGAGGGACCATAATTCCATATGGATCGTAAGATAAGAACCGTCCCGTTACTTGATAGGAACTTGGGTCTTTTGACTTGCTGATCAAACCATAAAGCAAAACATGGTCCGTTGCATAGGCATCAGCGCGACCTGTGTCTAAAGCCAACCAACCTTGCGGGTGATCTTTTACCGAAATAATTTTGACGTTAAGGCCTTTTTCTTTAATCACGCGCTTGACTGCTTTTTCATTGGTCGTGCCAAGCGACAGGGCAATAGCCTTACCATCCAGATCTTCAATTTCTGTAATGCCTGAACCTTTTTTTGATCCCAGCTTAGTGCCGGTAATGAAAGTCACGGGCAGATAATCAACCTGCTTTTGACGGGTAAGGTTATTCGTTGTTGAGCCGCACTCAACATCGATGGTTCCATTAGCCATCAGTGCAATACGAGTCTGTGACGTCACAGGCACATGTTTGACTTCGATTTCAGGCATTTTTAAGGTTTTGCGAATTTCATCGACGAATTTGTTACAAAGATCAATCGAATACCCTTGTGGTTTTCCATCATCGCCAATGTAGGCAAATGGAACTGAAGATTCGCGATGTCCCATATTAACGACGCCACGTTCTTTGATGCGGTCAAGAACATATGAGCCCGTTTCAGCCTTGGCGACCGTCGTTCCTGCGGATATCGCCGCGAAGACAGTTGCCACAATCAGTGTTTTGTTCAACATTACATACTCCTTTTTTATGGTTATTCAGTTTGGTTGGAGTTTCTCAGCCAATTAAAAATTGCCTTACACACGTATTTTTTACGATTACGAAAGATCACCCACCTAAACCCTGCAACAACCCTTAACCTACGGGATGTACGTTAAACAAAGCAAATGCTGTTCGCGAATAATATTATTAGTTATTTGCATGAGAGATTTATTATAAAAATAATCTATAGTATTGGCGTATGCACATTCGATGCCTGTGGACATCTCGTAAAAGGGAAACAACATGGATACACGCTGGCTAGAAGACTTTTTAAGCCTGTCTGAAACAAAGAATTTCTCGCGCTCAGCAAGAGAACGCAACATCACGCAGCCTGCGTTCAGTCGGCGTATCCGGATGCTCGAAAACTGGGCAGGGGGACAACTCATTGATAGAAGCACCTATCCGACCAAGTTAACTCAAGCCGGCGAGAACTTCCTTGATGGCGTAACACCTGTCCTCCATGAACTTCATCGGTTACGGGATGAGGTGCATAACGATATGGCAAACCAGACTTCTATGGTCGTCATTGCGGCCGGGCACAGCTTATCTTTTCGTATTCTGCCAAAATGGCTACATGCAATCACATCTTCTGAACAACCCAAAATTCGCATCCGCACCGATTCGCAACACGACTGCCTACAGGACTTAATAGACGGGAATTGTGATTTTTTCCTAAGCTATGCGCACAAAAATCAACCCGTCTTGCCAGTATCATCGCGCTACCCCTTTCTTGTTCTGGGAACAAAATCTCTTGTTCCGCTTTCGGCGCCGGACGCGGATGGAAATCCACTTCACAGCTTGCCGGGATCTGCTGATGCGCCGATCTCCTATTTGGCCTATAGTTTGGAATGTTATCTGGGAACTGTTGTTTCCAGCGCCTTGTCGAAAATCCAGCAACCGCACCACCTCAATGCTTGTTACATCGACACAATTGTCGATTCATTGCAGGCATTAGCTGTCGAGGGGTTGGGTCTTGCCTGGCTGCCAGAAACATCAACCGAAAATGATCTTGCGCAGAATAAATTGATTCGGGCCGGAGGGAAAGAATGGGATTTGCCGTTGGAAATTCGATTATACCGAGCTCATTCTCGACGTAGCGACGCAGCCGAGCGCGTTTGGTTCGACACCGTCGACTATATTAAGGGCCTTAAGGGATCGGAAATGGTTTGTTAGGCTGAAGACACCTAACAAAAAAGCTGCACTTAAAACCAGGCCATAATAAATTTGCATAATTGTTTTCTTGATCGGCATTGGATGATGCCTTCACCGCGCGTTACTCTCGTGTCATCAGATCAAATCAACAACAAGGTGCTGTGCTATGGAACGTATTCTAGGTGTGTTGGGTGGGATGGGCCCCTTGGCAACCGTTGATTTTCTATCAAAGATTATACAATCAACGCCTGCTAATTCAGATCAAGATCATATCCCGATCATAGCCGCGTCCCTACCACAAATTCCAGATCGGACCGATGCCATTTTGTTAAGTGGCGAATCGCCATTAGATGCAATGACCGTTGGTATTCGCCGTCTGGAAGTATCGGGTGCTGGTGCAATAGCGATCCCCTGCAATACAGCCCACCACTGGTATGAACCTCTGCAACGTAGCACTAAGCTACCTATCCTGCATATTGCAGATTCGGTCGTCGCACATATGAAAGCGAGCGGAATCGAGCCGGGATGCCGCGTTGGCATACTTGCTTCGAGCGGCACCTTAAAAGTCGGTATTTATGAAACTCGATTGCAAGCCGCCGGTCTGGCCTACGTGGAACCAGAAGCAAAAATACAAGAGACACTCATCATGTCGGGGATATGGGATATTAAAACCGGGGATCTGCAACGCGGTGCAAAAAAAATTATCAGTGCAATGGAGTATCTGCAAGATTGTGGTGCCAAAAAGATTATACTGGCCTGTTCAGAAGTTCCTGTTGGCATTGATTTTGCCAACTATACGAGTCCGGCCTTGATTGACGCGACTGATGTTCTTGCCATGGCGTGCGTGAATTGGGCAAAAGGCCGAGATCAAACAATTCGGATGGTCGGCTGACACGGATGCAAACGTGTTCTTAACAACCCTGAAATCGAAAATGAGTCTCCGCAATGAATAGTATGCATATAAAAGATGTCCTTCTTGCACCTGGCTATGGAGCTTTTTACTACGACGATCAGACCGCGATCAGAAATGGTATGGAACACGATGGTTTTGTCTACAAGGGAGAGCCGGCGACACCCGGATTTTCTATGGTGAGAACCCCGTCAACGTCTCTCAGCATTGGATTGGTATTATCAGATGACACCATTGTCTGGGGCGACATGATGAGTGTGCAATATTCAGGCGCTGCAGGGCGCGACCCTCTGTTTAACACCCAGAAGATCGCTGCAATGACCCGGGATATTGTTGAACCCAGACTGTTAAATACAGAACCGTCAAAATTCCTGGATGCCTGCCATCAGGTCTTCGAACCTCATGAGGGAAAGCGATTGCCCCTGGCAATCGAGTATGGCGTGAGCCAAGCCTTATTGCGTGCAGCGGCGCATTCTCATCGCATCACGATGGCGGAAGTAATTTGCTCCCAGTTCAAGTTACCCATTCCCAGCCAACGCATTCCACTTTATGCCCAAAGTGGCGAAGACCGTCAGGTTAACGTCGATAAAATGATCCTGAAATCGGTAGATGTACTTCCGCATGGGCTCATCAACTCCGCTCAGGTTTTTGGCGAAAAAGGGGAAACCTTCCGCGAATACGTCAGATGGGTCGTAAATCGCGTCAAAGGACTTGGGCAGGAAAACTATCATCCTACCCTGCATTTTGATGTGTACGGTCGCATAGGCGCCGAGTTTGGTCTTAATCCGAACCGAATTGTAGATTATATTTGCCGTGTCGCTGATGATGCCGATGGCTTCACAGTCAATATCGAATACCCGGCTGATTTTGGGTCGACAGAAGAACAGATTGATGGATTTGCAAAGCTTGTAAAGCTCATGGAGGATCGCGGAACATCGGCCAGAATTGTGGCTGATGAATATTGTAATACTTTAGACGATATCAAGCGATTTGCATCAGCAAAAGCCGGACATATTATCCAAATCAAAATGCCTGACGTTGGCAGTATGGCCGATACTGCTAAGGCAGTCCTTTTCTGCAAAGACCAAGGGACACTCGCCTATGTCGGTGGAAGTTGCTCTGAGACGGATCTTTCGGCGCGCGCATCTGTTCACATATCTGTCGCCACCCAAGCCGATATGATGTTGGCAAAACCCGGCATGGGCGTTGACGAAGCGGTCACCATTACGGGCAATGAGCAAAACCGCTTGCTCGCCGTACTGGCAAGCCGGAAAAAGAAATAAGCAACCACCTTTCGGGTGATCTGGTTCGCGCAATCAAACGGGTCGCAGCAGCCTGCACAACAGCAAAGTTCGGGGACTACGGCGCACAGTTGATGCCCCGCCAAAACGCGGTTCCATCATTCCTTCCTTTGGTATTTGAATGCATTGGACACGCAGTTTGTTGCTGACAGCGCGTTCCAATCCGTTGCTGAAAGAAAAAGGGGGCTTATACTCGCCAAGCGCCGCCAGAATTTTTAGGCACATAAAGTGAATTATCAAAGGGAAGACCTGTTACTGACGATTTTATATGGTGTACCTGGATCGATCGGGAAGATCGGGCGCGGAATTTTGGTGTAAGGCAGCGCACTGAAATCCGAGTTGCCGACGCCCGGCCCCGCAACCATAATCACGTCAGACGCGATTGGTTCAAAACCGGCACGAAAGTTTTGTCGCGATTTGATCAAGATGAATTTTTCTTTGAACACATCCAGGTTCGCGTAAAAAAAACAACCCGGGTCAGACGGCTCATAGGGTTGTGACGAAATGAGGACCCGCATGGCGCCTAAATCAAGGACGGCCGTCGGACCTAATTCTTTAAAATAATCAGGCCCGTCGCCCGGCAGCATGTCTAGAGCCGCGTTACGGATTGATTTAACGGTTCCGGAGACCTCCAATGGACGCGCCTTGATCCCGAGTGCCGGAATGTCAGTTTTACCGCCAAGGCGCAGTGATATATCAGCCCCCTCTCCCGCTTCGATCATTGTCTGAACCGCACCCGGATCACAAAACGGCCCTGCGCAGACATCTTGCAAGTTCTGCCTGATCACCTCTGCCAGCACGTCCATCAAATCTGTTTGAGCGCCGGCGCCATAATTATCACCATGGTCGACCATGACGATCGGGCGTCCTTCTGAAGCCTTTGCTCGGGCGATTGTAACAGCGATAGGTTCCAGATCATACTGGAAGTCCGATCTCCGTTGCCATGCCATATGCAACAATTCATCCCGCAGTCCATCGCCGGCGCGTTTATTGTTATCCGTCAGGACCACAGCGGTAAGGCCCAAATGCGGCACGTCAGACACAGGAAAGCCACCAAGAACCGTTGCAAGAATAACACTTCCATCAGCTTCGGCCTGAATGGCCCGGTCCATGATGTCCTTCATGGGTTGGCATGAAGGAGTCTGCTTCTCCATATGCGTCAGCAACGGTAATGATCCCCAGGAGAGAACGGGGTCGACATCTCCTTCGAGAGCTTTGACCAAAACCCGGCTCGCACGCTGGCCCGTCTCGAAGGTATCGACGTGAGGATAGGTCCGGTATCCGGCAATTACCGTCGCGTTGTCCATAAATGTTTCTGAAACATTGGCATGAAAATCAAGCGCAACAGCAATCGGTAAGCCGGGGGCAAGAGCACGCACCCGCCTTAGAAGTTCACCTTCTGCATCGGGGTAAGGTTCGCTGACCATGGCACCATGTGCATCAAGCAATAACGCATCACAACCGCGCGCGATCTCTGATAACAGGCGTGCAGAAATTTCTTCGAAAGCGCTTGAGATAACGGGGCCTTGCGGCCTTGCGGAAAACACGCAGGGCACACAAACCTCTGCATCTAATCCTTGAACCCCATCAAACAAACCGGCGAATGATCCCTTAAGGTTACACAAAACATCTATCGCGTGCTGACCTGTCATAAAACTTCCGTCAGGCGAATCTCGATTGAAATGCTCAAGTTGGGTGATAACAGGCGAGAACGTATTGGACTCGTGGCGAACACTGGCCATAACAATACGACGTGTCATCTCATCCTCCCTAGGGAAACTTGCGTATAACCGCCAACCGATGCTTCCAGGTTAGGCAGATACCTGATCGCCATCCCTGGTGCGCCATGTGGCATCCGGGTTTTAATCCATCAAAATACCGGGAAGCCAAAGCGCGATACCAGGGAATGCAACGAGCAGCGCAAGTACAACCAAGTCACACATAATAAAAGGCACACAACCTTTATAAATCTGTTCAATGGAGACCTTCATGTTCTTGGGTATGGCCCCTTTTATAGCAAACACATTCAGTCCAACAGGCGGCGTTATTGCCCCAATCTCGGTCAGTTTCATGGTAATTATGCCAAACCAGATCGGATCGTATCCAAGTTTGACCAGAATCGGAAAGACAATGGGCAACGTCAGAGCATAAATGCCGACGGGCACCATAATCATACCGAGGAAAAACATGATAGCCATGACACCCAGCAAGATCATAAAGGGTGATATATTAGCACTCAGCAGCAGCATCGTAATCTCTGACGGCAAACCAGATACCGCCAATACACGACTGTAAAACAGGGCGCCTACATTAATCAAAAACAGCATTGCAGTGACGTTGGCGGCTTCCCGCATCGAATTCGTGACGTCACCTAGTTTCGTGAACGTTTTTAAATACCACGCAAAACCAAGGGAAACGATGGCACCGGCGGCAGCAGACTCAGTTGGCGTAAAGACACCGGAATATAGCCCACCAAGAACAACGAAAGCGATGGAAGCAACCGGCCACATTTGAAAGACTTCCTGCGCCCGACTTTTCGGCGTGTCATCTTCTGGTTCAATCTTTTTATGGGGTGCCAAAGCCGGGTTCCGCTTAACCAAAACAATAATCAGAAGCGCGTAGGTAACGGCTGTTAAAATACCTGGCAGAATCCCTGCTGCGAAAAGTTTACCGATCGATTGTTGTGTGAACAGAGCATAGATAATCAGCATCATGCTGGGCGGGATCATCGAAGCAAATGTACCCGCAGACGCAATAACACCCACCGAAAGCGCTTTATCGTAGCGAAGGCGATCCATTTCAGGCAGTGCCATTTTTCCAAATATTGCCGTTGTCGCTATAGAAGAGCCAGATACCGCGCCAAAGATCGCGCAACTGAAACACGTCGCGATCATCAGAGACCCGGGCAGTTTTCTGGCCAACGCATGAACGCCATCATAGGCACGCCGGGCCAACCCACCGTTCGATGCGAAAGCGCCCATCAGAATAAACAACGGGATTGCTGTCCAAGTCGGGGTCGCAATCGAATAATAAGATGCCTGCCCCAACAGGGTGATCGAACTATCGAACCCCAGCAGATAAATACAGACGATAAAACCGCCCAATAAAAAAGCCAAACCGATCTGCATGCCGATCGACATCAAGATCAGCAGTATGACAATGCAAGCGACTCCAGCGATTATAAAGTCCATAGCTTAGGGTCCTGTTCTTATGAAGGCTGCAGCAATTAACCTGAAGCAAGTTTCGTTGGATTTATTCGAATGCGCTTTGCGGCTCATCCGTTTTTTCTTCTTTGGGCAGTTTGAAAATATTTATGGTGGCCTGGATCAGAAAAAATATCATTCCGAGGACCATAAAGAATTTAGTGGGCCACGTTGGCAATTCCATCACCCCTTCGATCGCTTCTTTGGTGGTGAAAGCATTCAGCGCGTCCAGGATGACTGCATATAGAAGTAACGCAATCGTCATTGTTGACAGCGTTTGAACCAAAATGTGCGCAACCCGCCGAAATCGAACTGGAAGCGCGTCTGTAATAAACTCGAGAGCAACATGCTCTTTGTATTCTTCACAACGCGAAAACCCGAGATAGACGACGATCATCATGACGAAGACCGACAACTCCGCCAGGCCTTGCAGCGGCATACCGGCCATACGCCAAATAATATCGGCAACCAGCAACAGCATCATGACGAGCATCAACCAACCGGTAAAACCGGATAGAACTCCATTAATTTTTGATACGGCATTTTTCACGATCAGCGTCCTCTCAAGACATAAACGCCCCCTGCTATCTTCGATAAACCGGCGATAGCAGGGCGGCGTTACAAAGGTCTCTTATGACTAGCGTTTCATTGCTTGCTTATGCAATTCACTGACTCTGGCCATAATCTCCGCAGCGTCTTTAAGACCAGCGGCTTCTGCGTCCTTGACCCAATCAGCCTGATGCTTGGAAAGCTTTTCGGGATCAGCCCACATATTGATGTCAGCGTCAGTCAGTTCCGTGATCTTCACGCCAGCGGCAAGCTGTTCGTTCTTAACTTTATCAAAAGCCGCACTGTAGACCGCAGCAAACTTCTGTTCAGCAATTTTGGATGCTTTTAGAATACCTTCCTGAACTTCTTTCGGCTGGGACTCAAAGAAGTCTTTGTTCATGTAATGCAAGAAAGGCAACGCATACCATAATTTCTTGGAGACCAGCATGTTGGTGGCGACCTCATCAAATTTCATCAGATGCAGGCCGTCGTAGTTCGTGTAAACACCTTCGATGGCACCAGTTTGCAAGGCGACATACACATCCCCCCACGGCACAGACACTGGCAACGCACCGGCACTTTCAAGGTAGCGCAAGTACCACTTGCCACCAGCCCGCCAGTTGTCGCCCTTAATATCGGCAAGGCTGTTTAGTGTTTTCTTACCCGCAAACGCGCCCGGAAGACCGGCGGTTACCAACAGCGGCATCACGTTCGCTTTATCTAATTCGGCCTTAAATGCAGGAATTTGCTCGTAGGCAGCCCGCCATAGCCATGCCTGGTTCTCGAATTTTTCCGGACCTTGGGGGAACAGGGCAAAAATATTGTGGGCCATTAACTGGCGAGGGAAGTGCCCTGGAAACGAGAAAGAAATTTGTGAAACATTATCGCCAACACCCTTCAGGGCTTCTTTGGCTTTCAACAACGAACCGCCAAAAAAAGCACGTACCTTAAGCGCGCCACCGGTTTGTTTTTCAATCTCTGGAAACCAGACATCATTTAGAAAGTTAGGACGCATGCCCCCCAAGGGGTCATGGTCTGAGTACTTCACTTCTGCCGCATGGGCACTTGGCATCGTTGCCGCGAGCGAAAGGACCATGGCGCTTGCTACGCCAAGGGCAGTCAATTGTTTCGATAGTTTAAACATCATGATTAAAATCCTCTTATTAGTTTTTGATTTATTCGTCGCCACCATGGCGTCTTCGAGGCTAAGCAATTCGGCCGTTTTTAGATTCCGGCCCCCTGATATGATATGATTATGGTAATCTCCTTTCTTTTAAGTTCTCCTGAATTTCCTGGCTCAGACGCCATCGGGCACTCTGGCACCAGTTTGGTTGCTAATAATTCCGTAATGTTCAATGCGACGATGCTTTGCGAAATTAAAAATTGTTTCTTTACCCATTTTCGCCAAATCAAGATCACAGGCAGATGTAATGAGTTCATCATCAAGGCTCGTTGCCTGGCTTACAATTTCACCAGAAGGCTGAACGATGCAGGAACCGCCAATCAGCATACACCCGTCTTCGATTCCCGCTTTGGCAACTCCGACAACAAAACAAGAATTTTGATAAGCGCCAGATTGCATGACCAAATGGTTGTGGAACATCCGCAGATGATTAGGCTCGGGGGCCGCTGTATTGCGATCGGGCGTGTTGTAACCAATCATTACCAGTTCAACACCTTTCAGGCTCATGACCCGATATGTCTCAGGCCAACGCCGATCATTGCAAAGCCCCATGCCCATAATCCCGCCTTTGCAGCGCCATACCGGCCACGTGATGTCACCCGGCTCAAAGTACCTTTTTTCAAGATGCTGCCACGGGCGATTGGGGTCGTTTTCAGAATGTCCTGGCAAATGAATCTTGCGGTATTTACCTATGATCTCGCCCTTATCAACCAAGATAGCCGTGTTGTAGTGGTGTCCGTCTGGCGTTAATTCACAGTACCCCAGATAGAAAGCGATATCGGATTCCAAGGCGGCTTCAAAAAGAGGTCGAGTTTCAGGGCCAGGCATTTCGCTTTCGAAATACCGGTCCATCTTCGTAATGTCTTCTTCGAAATAACGGGGAAAGAACGTGGTCAGCGCCATCTCAGGAAACACGACAAGGTGACAGCCCTGACTTTTGGCTTGCCTCAGCAGTTCGATCATTCGCGCGACAACACTGGCCCTGCTCTCTTCTGGCGAGATCGGTCCAAGTTGGGCCGCCCCAACATTCACTATTCGGCTCATTATTCTTTCTCTTTTGCCTATGGTGAACAGGATGCTAGAACGCTTTTTTCATAATGTCATATACTTAATTGCAGTTGATTATTAACATTGTGTTATATATTTATTTTACTTTTGTAAATCAAGCCTTCTCATCTCTATCCCGCAAGCCACCCGCCATCCGCCATCAAACAGGATCCGGTGGTGAAGGAAGATGCTTCAGATACCAGAAACAATGCGGCCCGCGCTATTTCCTCGGGCCGTCCAAGGCGCCCAAGGGGATGACGACTAACGGACCGCGCCTTTGCCGCATCGGGATCACCCGAGCGCGCAAAAGACCGGGCCAAAAGCGGAGTCTCAATTGCCCCGGGCACCAGGACATTGACGCGAATGCGATCCATCGCATGGTCAACAGCCATGGTCCGCGCTAGCGAAACAACAGCCCCCTTGCTTGCGTAATAAGCTGCATTTGAACGCCCCCCGGCGAAAGCCAGTTGTGAGCCGATCATAACAATTGCACCGCCGCCGGAGTTTTTCATGGTCATGGCCGTTTCGCGAGACCACAGGAATGTCCCGGTCAGGTTCGTCCCGATAACCGCATTCCAATCTTCCAATGAGGTATCAACAACACTGGTTCCTGTTGAAAACCCGGCGCAGGTAACCAAGGCATCAATCCGCCCGTACCGATCAAGAATTTCCTTTACCTGTGATTTGACGGTGTCTTCGTCACTTACGTCACCCACAAGAGACATTCCCTTGTCCGGATGCACTTCGGCTTCAGGTGCGGCACGGTCAACGATGACCACCTTCGCACCTTCTGCCAGGAAAAGCTCTGTACAGGCCAGGCCAATACCAGAAGCACCGCCGGTAATAACGACGATCTTATCTTCCATTTCCATATCCATACCACTTTTCTCCTTTTCGGTTTGCACTGGGCTGGTGGTCGCGAATTAAGTTTTAGGACGCCTCATGAAGATCAAAAAGCCCAGCTGTTGTTTTTTGCCCAGGCGTAGTAGTCGGAAACACTCTGCCCTACATGAAAAGGCAACGTAAAATCGATGTCCTTTGTCAGTTGCGATATATCCAGACGCTGCCTGTCTTTGGCGGAATACATATCAATTGTTGGTACTTCGTCACCCTTGATGAGCCGACATTCGAAGCTTTGAGTTTGCTCTGCAAGTTGACAACCCCAATCGAAAGCGCTCTCGACAGAGGGACCCGACAAATTATAAAGCGAGAAGTTGAGTTTTGACGCATCAAGAATAGATACGATCATGGTTGCAATGTTGGGTGCGTATACCCAGTCTCGTTCATCACGACGCGAAAACAGCGCAGGTTCACCCGACAGCGCTTTTTGCATAATCTGAAACTGCGGACTCGGCGTGTCCCTGACATTGGTTTTTTGTTCCCAACGCCCATATATAGCCGACAACCGCACGCTCCTGATATCCATTTTCCAAAGTTCCCCGAGACGAAGTGCCACCCGCTCCGTGGCATATTTAGTCAGCGCGTATAGACTGGCGGGGTCCGCAATTGTTGTTTGTTCGTTGAGCGGTTGATCTGAAAAAACAGAGTTTCCATAGGCCGCGACCGAGCTGAGATTGACAACTCTCCGCACACCCGCAGAGCGTGCTGCACGCAGCACACGTATAAACCCCGTCAGGTTGACATCGATGATTTGTTCTGGAACTTCGGCGTCGCGTTTTGCATCTGCTGTAATCGCGGCACCATACACCACGCCATCGGTGGGTTGTTGGAACGCTTGCGCAATTGATTCCGGCTCTTGAATGTTTCCCTTTATGAGCGTCAAACTGCCGGGAAGCGTTTCGAAATATCGCAGCGCTGCGGATGGAATATCGCTGGCATCAAATACGGTGACCGCACTTCCGCGCTCAAGCAATCGCTCTGCGATATTTAATCCAACAAACCCCGCTCCCCCAAAAATTATTGTCGTCAAACCAGCCCCCATCTGAAAAACTGTTTACGTAAAACCGCAACGCCAGGCCCGCTAAGTGCCAGGAAAAATCAACGATTTGCATCGGCTCATAGCACCAACGCATTCAAAAATCCCATGGGCCACGTCCCCTTGAGTATTCGTCTGTTTTTTACCCTGGACCGGAAACCTTTCTGATCAATGAGGATCAGGCTAGAACAATCGTATTATAATGTCATATACTTAATTCCAGCCTTAACATAACAGAGTGTTATTTAATGAACGTTCGGCAAATGGAGATCTTTCGCGCCGTCATAGCTTATGGTGGCGTTGCAAATGCCGCTATGAAGCTTGGCATTTCTCAACCTGCGATTAGCCGGATGATCAAACACACAGAATCAAACTTGGGGTTCCAACTTTTTGAACGTATGGGCCGCCGACTTCATCCGACAGATGAAGCGCAAAGACTTTATGAAGAAATCGATCCCTTATTTGCGTCAATTAACTCCGTCCAAGACCGGATCGGGGATATTCGAAACGCCAATGTCGGGAGACTGAGGATCGTTGCCACGCCTGGTTTGGCCCACACCATTGTTCCTCAGGCGTTGAAAAGACTTTTGCAGGTTCGCCCCGGGGTTCAGGTATCACTCGATATACGGCGGCGCGAAAACGTCGTGCAAAAAGCGAAAAACAATGCAGCGGATATTGGCCTTGCGGTAACCGCAGCAGAACAGAATGATTTAGCCCTTCATAAAATCCAGATGGGAAAAATGGTTTGTATTGTCCCTGAAATGCATCCACTTGCCGAGCTTGAATTCGTTACGCCCAAAGACCTGAAAGCATACCCGTTCATTATGATGACGCGGGGTTCAACGCTTGGCGAACTGATCGAAAAGGCCTTTGCAGACGTCGGGGAAAAAGTCGACTGGTCAATCGAAACATCATACAGCGCTTCTGCCTGTACCTTCGTCCGAAACGGTTTTGGCGTTGCCTTGGTTGACGAGTATGTAAACCGTCAGGGCAACATTCAGGGGCTTGTCGTCAAACCTTTTGAGCCCGTAATTGAGCTTTCAGCCTATCTCTTTTATTCGACGCTTAAGCCACTTTCCAAGCTTTCCAAATTGTTCATCCAGTCTGTTTCTGAAACTCTGGAACAGTAAACAATTTAGTCTGCCGTTAACCTCGCTCTCGCCGCCTGCCGGCGCTTACTGTTTGCCAAACTTGCAGCCAACGGATTTTTACAGGATTTACTCGACAGAACAGCTGAGTTAGCGTGCCTAAAAAAAACTGACGATAGGATCCAATAAAAATGAGTTACCCTCGAGACCTGATCGGTTATGGCGCAAACCTCCCGGACCCCAAATGGCCCGGCGGCGCTCGCCTTGCCCTGAATTTTGTTATCAACTATGAAGAAGGTTCAGAAGCGACGCTCCCGGATGGCGACACGTTTACAGAATCAGGTTTGACGGAAGGTTCAGCAGCACAATTCCCGCCCGGCACGCGCAATCTGGCCGCAGAATCGATGTTCGAATACGGAAGCCGGGTCGGCTTCTGGCGATTAATGCGCCTGTTCGGTGCCCACGATATGCCCGTTACAATATTTGGATGTGCCTTGGCACTTGAGCGCAATCCGGAAGCTGCAATGGCAATCAGAGACGCTGGTTATGATGTCTGCTGTCATGGCTGGAGATGGGTTGAGCACTTTAAGCTTAGCGAAGCAGAAGAACGCGATCACATCCGTCGCGCGGTTGCGTCTCTAAGCAAAACAATTGGAGAGCGCCCTCTCGGCTGGTATTGCCGCTATGCACCCAGCGAGAATACGCGGCGTTTGCTGGTTGAAGAAGGCGGCTTTATTTATGATTCAGACGCCTACAACGATGAACTCCCCTACTGGACCGTTGTCGAAGACCGTCCCCACCTAATTGTTCCCTATACGCTGACCAATAATGACACAAAGTTCATGCGGGGGTTTTGGGGAACTGCCGAAGACTACTACACGCACCTGAAAGATGCCTTCGATATGCTTTATCAGGAAGGGGAAACCGCGCCAAAGATGATGACGGTCGGAATTCACATGCGCATTGCCGGACATCCTGGGCGCGCCGTAGGCCTGCAACGGTTTCTGGATTATGTCGCTGGCTTTAATGATGTATGGGTGTGCCGACGCGATGACATTGCCAAACACTGGATAAACGAACACCCTTTTCAAGATCAGGCGTGATTAGAATACCGTCCTTTCCGGAGAGCAATCTCTTATGAAAGATACAGTTGATCCACATGTTGCCGATGAAAAATTTTCCCAATTTTCGTCGGGAAATGCGGTTTGCCATTTGCTACGGCAGGAGTATTGTCTGGCAACCGATGGAAAAGATGTCCGGTCCCACACCGGCTCGGAATTAATTCGAACGCCACAGCTTAAAAGTCACGACGGCGGGTTCCAGAGATCATTTTCCAACAGATGAAACAAATCTTTAGACAGCTTACGAACTAAGGTTTCGAAACCATGGACACTTTAAAAAGATTTTCACAATGTAGCCATTGGGGCGCCTACACGGTCGTTGTTGATGGCAAACAGATCGTCGACATCGAACCGTTCTCGGGAGACCCGTCTCCATCGCCGTTGATCCAGTCGGTAAAGAACTGGATGGACCCGGCTCGCCGAATCGCCACGCCAATGATCCGAGAGGGTTGGCTGAAATCTCGCGAAGGCAGTGACCGTTCTGGCCGGGGTCGCGAAAAGTTTATTCCCGTTTCCTGGGATGAAGCCTTTGAACTGGCAAGTGGCGAGATCAAGCGCGTTTCAAATGATTTCGGCAACGCTTCTATCTTCGCCGGCTCTTATGGGTGGACAAGCTGCGGGCGCTTCCATCACGCCTCGTCGCTTCTCAAGCGGACTCTGAATTTGGTTGGGGGCTACACCGGTCATGTTGATACCTATAGCATCGCCGCCGGACCTGCCATCTTACGACACACACTGGGAAATGCGGCGGCATGCAGCGGGCAGGCAAACACCCTTGATTCCATTGCTGCACATACAGAAACATTGGTTATTTTCGGCGCACTTTCTCCACGTACAGCTCAACTGGAAGCCGGGGGGCGTGCGCAACACAATTTGGAAACGCATCTGCGTGAAATGGTTAAACGCAAAATCAAGGTTATCCTGATTTCGCCCTTCCGCGATGACTTGCCGGACTGGGTAGATGCTGAATGGTGGCCGATCCGCCCCAATACAGACACAGCGCTTGCGCTGGCATTGGCGGGTGAAATCGTCAAGGCTGGAGACCATGACGTTGATTTCCTTAATCGCTGCTGCAGTGGTGCAGATGAATTTCTGGCCTATCTTACCGGCGCGTCAGATGGCATCGAAAAGAATGCCACTTGGGCCGCATCTATCACGGACATTTCTCCAACCGACATTTCGGCACTTGCAAAACGATTGGCGTCAACACGTAGCATGATCACCATGAGTTGGAGCCTGCAACGGGCCCATCATGGCGAACACGCATTTTGGTCTGCAATTGCTTTGGCCGCAGTCGCCGGACAAATCGGTTTACCGGGCGGTGGCGTCGGCTTTGGTTATGGCTCGCTGGGCGGCGTCGGAGAACCTTTTCGGACGTCCATGTCACCGATGATATCACAGTTGAAACGGCCCAACAGTGATTTCATACCCGTCGCTCGTATCACTGACCTGCTGACCCAACCGGGTGCCTCGTTCGACTATGAAGGACAGACCTACACTTATCCGGATACCCGGCTCGTCTATTGGGCAGGCGGCAATCCTTTTCATCATCATCAGGATCTTAACAGGTTCGAAACCGCCTGGCATCGCCCTGAGACCATCATCGTCCAGGACCCTATGTGGACCGCGACCGCATTGCGGGCTGATATTGTTTTACCCGCATCTACATCGCTTGAGCGCAATGACATTGCGGGCAACCGTCGCTCAGATCACATTGTTGCCATGCATAAGGCCGTTGAACCCCTAGGTCAGGCCCGGTCTGATTACGAAATTTTCCGTGGGCTTTCTGAGCGTCTGGGTGTCGAAGCCGCATTCAGCGAAGGGCGCGATGAAATGGACTGGCTACGGCATATCTACGACGGCTGCAAAAAAGATGCAGAAGATGCGCATGGGTTTATCATGCCTGACTTTGATAATTTCTGGCAGGACGGCTTTGCTATTGCTCCCACACACAAAGACCATACCTATCTAGATGTCTATCGAACCGACCCTGAAGCCCATGCCCTTGCGACAGAAAGTGGAAGGATCGTTCTGACGAGCGACCTTTTGGCGGATCGCGATTATTCCGATTGCCCTAAACACCCGGCGTGGATCGCCCCCCAGGAATGGTTAGGCGGCCCCGAAACCGACGACGACCAATTGCACCTCATTTCGCACCAGCCAGCGGGCCGTTTGCATAGTCAGTTGGAAACGGCGCCCACCAGCATGGCAATGAAACATCAGGGCCGGGAACAGGTTCGCATCAGCGAAACCGATGCGAAACGCTTTGGCGTTTCCCAAGGACAAACCGTCCGGTTATGGAATCAGCGCGGTCAATGCCTCGCCTCAGCCTTGGTTTGCAATGATGTCCGTCAAGGTGTCGCCATCCTGCCAACGGGTGGCTGGTTGACCCGCGATGGCGACAGCGACCTTGAGCTTTCCGGTAATCCAAATGTGTTGACCGCAGACATACCAACATCACAGTTTGGGCAAGGTTGTTCAGCCCACACCTGCATGATCCGAATCGAGCCTTACCGCGGCAAAATATCTGATGCGACAGAGCAATATCAGGAGATGATTGACGCCCGGACCTGATTGATTATGCCGATATAAGGCTAAGATTCTCCAAAGCATTTCGAACCTGTCGCTTTTGTGTTTCCGTGGCAGGAGACGTGGGCCGCCGTGCATGCCCGGTCTCGACACCCTGTAACTGCTGCGCATACTTGCAGAGAGACGGCATGTTATCGACCCCAATGGCATCCCAGAGCGGCATCAGCCGTTCATGCAGATCAAGAGCCGTTTCCCAGTCTTGTGCTTTGACCGCATCCCACAACCGAACCGATGGCCCAGGCGCAGCCGTTAAAATGGCGGCAATAGCACCAGGCGCTCCCAACTGATAGGATAAATACAGAAGGGCATCGACAGCGCTGAAAATCAGGTTCTCTGGGTTGGCGCGACGCACCAGATCAGCAAACAATTTCATATCCCCGGCACTTTGCTTAACACCCAGCACTCCCGGCACTTCGTCCATGATCCGCAACAGCAAATCCGGCGACAGATAACACCAGGGCACCACATTATAAATCAGGATTGGTACGCCGCATTCGGCGTGGATTTCAGAAAAATGCCTGACCATTGCATCGTCATCGGGTCTAAAAAGATAGTGCGGTGGTGTAACTTGCAAAGCAGACACACCCAAGTGCTTGACCGACTTACCTCGCGCTGCAACCTCTTGTGTCGAGTTGGCGATAATGCCCGCGACCAACGGCACCCGGTTATCGATAGCTTCCGCAGTTTTCTCCATAAGCGCTTGGTATTCCTGACGGTCAAGCACATGTCCCTCCCCAGTGCTACCGCCCGCAGCAAGCCCATGAACACCGTTCTCAATCAACCAGTCGACCTGGCCTCGAACGAGTGAAAGATCAATCGCGCCGCTATCCATAAAAGGTGTCGTAAAGGGTGCAATAATTCCTTTTAAGTCACTCATTTTGTCTCTCCCATTCAGCAATGTGGTTTATTCAATTCCTGTCCAATTGAATTTTGCGGATTGTTATTAACAGTTAAAGAGTATTACTAATCAAATTCCATAATATGGAATTAGGGAGATCCCCATGAAATCTCTTAACAAAGTCTCTCAGGTTCTTGACTGCTTCACAGCGGAGACCCCACGGCTTAGCCTGCAGGCCGTCGCGGACCGAACGGGCTTGCCAAAAGCAACTGTCCACCGATTGTTGGCAAGTCTCAAAGACATCGAATTGATCGTGCAAGACGGAAACCGCGACACCTATCGCCTGGGTTTACGGTTGCTATCGCTCGGTGGCATTGTTTTATCGGACATGGATGTGCCGCAGCACTCCCGCAAACCGGCTGCTCACCTCATGAACCAAAGTGGTGAAGCCGTGCATGTCTGTGTGTTCGATGGACAAAACGTCGTTTCTATTGACCGGCATGAAATGGCAGCGGGCACGAACGAAATCATTCGGCTTGAGCGCGAGCCCGCTTACTGTACGGGGACGGGAAAAGCGATCCTGGCGGGACTTTCGGATAATACCATCCACCGTCTGCTATCGGATCCCCTAAAGGCATTTACGCCCAACACCCTGACACAGAAGGTCTTATTAACTGAGGAATTGGAACGCACGCGAGCAAGGGGTTACTCAATTGACAACGAAGAACGGCAACTCGGGATACGATGTGTCGGCGCCGCGATCCGACACCATAAAAAAATCGTCGGTGCCATCAGTGTGACAGGCCCCAAGGCACGGTTCCCGGAAGGCCGGATTAAAATTCTGGCCGATCTTGTTATGGCAGCGGCAGCAACCATTAGCCTTTCCATCGAAAACGGGGGCCCGTAATTTATCGTTGCCCGCGTGAACCGGTGAATACAGATCACTGCTTGGCCGCGTCAACATAGCGTGCGGCTGTTTCGGCACTGATGCGCCCAGCTTCAAGGTCGGCCTCCACGGCATCAGGCGACCGTTCCGAGATCGGTCCAAACCCGCCACCAGATGGGGATATGTGGCGAAAAACATCGCCCTTATTGATGACAAGCGGTTCCGTTACCAAAACAGGTAACTCGGTCATTTTACCATCTTGAATGAGCACATTGGTTGGTCCTTGGCCTTGTTCACCACCATAGAGACCATGAGGCAGAAAATCACGTTTGTCTGAACGCAATGACAACAGACCGGCTTCTTCACCTAAGTATTCATATTCGCGAATAAAACTATCACCGCCCCGATGTTTTCCGGCACCGCCCGTATCGGGTGCTATGCCATATTCTCGGATCCGCAACGGAAATGATGCTTCGATCATCTCGATCGGTACATTGGCCTGGTTTGCCCCCATATGAGGAACACCAACTTGCCCATCCAAATGTGCAGATGCACCCCAGGTTCCCATTGCGGTTTCCGCAAAAACAAAAGCCTGTCCATCGCGCCAGCCGGAGAACGTCGGGATGGTTGAGCCCCCCATGCCATCCGCCGTCACCCGTTCCGGTAATGGTTGAGCAAGGGCACCAAACATCGCATCAATAATTCTGTAACCGGTAATGCCCCGGGCCCCACAAGGGGCGGGGTGGATGGAATTAACCACGGTTCCCTTCGGTGCGGTCACGTTCACAACCCGCTCAAACCCGTGGCAATTGGGGATGTCGGAAAGCATGACCGAGCGCAACGCCGTATAAACCGAAGCCTTCGTAAACGGTAACGGCGTATTAACCCCACCTTCAACCTGCGGCGATGTGCCCGTGAAATCGACCGATATCGTGTCGCCATCAATGGTCAAAGCCAGCTGTATAATGATCGGCACCGGATCAGCGCCCAATCCATCCAAATGATCTGTAAAATGGAACGTGCCATTTGGCAAATCCGAAATCTCGGCGCGCGCCAAACGTTCTGCATAATCGTGCAACTCATCGCCATAGGCTTGAACTTCATTGATCCCATAACGTGCCACCAAATCAAGAAAGGATTGTCGGCCCGCGCGGCACGACGCCATCTGCGCATATAAATCACCGTGTACCATTTGCGGCACCCGGACATTAAGACCTACGATTTCCCAGATCGCTTCGTTCCGCTGACCCGCGTCATACAGTTTCAAGAACGGAAGCCTTATGCCTTCCTGATAAATCTCAACCGCCCCCAAGGCATTGGACCCGGGCACAATGCCGCCAACATCGGCGTGATGCGCTACTGTCGTTGTCCAGCCCACATTCTTGCCATCGATAAAGATCGGCTCAAAAATATAGATGTCCGGGAGATGCTGTCCGGCGGCGGCATAAGGGTCATTGCCAATAAACACATCACCTTCGTGAATGTCACCTTCGAACTTTGCCATCAGGTGCTGCATGGCGTCATAGAAACTGCCCAGATGCATCGGCGTTGTTATGCCTTGCGCCAAGGTTCTGCCTTCGACGTCACACAGCGCCGTCGAAAAGTCCATGCTATCGCGGACAATCGGTGAATAGGCGGCACGCATCAGCATTAAAGCCATTTCATCGGCAATGGCATCAAAGGCATTTTTTATCACCTCAAGACGGATCGGATCGAGCGCATTCATTGAACAGCCTCCTTAGCCCGGGGAAGTGAAATAAGAATGTTATTCCGGTCATCTTTTCTGGCAGCACAATCCGGCGGTATGATTGTCGTTCCTTCGTATTCTTCAATCACCAAAGGTCCCGGGCGTGGTGTACTGGAAAGGTGCGCGCGTTCAATAACCGCCGTTTCCACGCGCCCCCACTCTGGGCCAAAGTACACACTGCGCTGTGTTTCAGCGGGCCCAGTCATGGCTTCATAAACCGGCAGCGTGCCCAACTTGGTATTAAGCTGCACCGTTACCCGCAAAGTGACGATTTCGATGGATGTTTCTTCAAGTCGATAGCCATACATGCGCTCGTGATCCGCATCAAACTGTTCACGCAAAAGATCGGCAAAGTGACCTTGCTCAAGCGCTGCCTCACCAACAGGCAAAGTCAACTCGAACGCCTGACCCTGATATCTGAAGTCCGCAGATAATGTGCGACGCACCGCGTCTTTTGATTGGCCCAGTTCACGCATCGCTTTTTCTGTTAATTCAGCATATGCCGAAGCGAGCTCTCCCAAATCAACATCTGGCAACAGGCGCAGGAACGCGGTTGATGTCCCGGTCTCGACCTGTGCGGTGAGCAGCCCCAGTGCCGAAAGCACACCGGCGCAAGGAGGAACAACAACGCTCGTCACCCCGAGCGCACGGGCCAAAGACACCCCATGCACGCCGCCGTTGCCACCAAAGGCGACCATTGCAAATTCACGAGGGTCACGGCCCCGGTATGTGGTTACGGATTTAACGGCCCTTGTCATAATGGTGGAAACAAGTTCGTGGACACCGTAGGCGGCTCGGTCCATTTCCAAACCAAGCGGCTCCGCCACCACACGGTTCAAGGCAGCGCGTGACAACTCAGGGTCAACCGGCACCGCGCCACCCGCCAAAGCAGATGGGTTGAGATACCCCAAAACCATATTTGCATCCGTCACTGTTGGCTCGATGCCGCCAAGACCATAACAAGCAGGCCCGGGAAAAGCGCCGGCGCTCTGCGGCCCAACTTTCAAACCGCCGGCCCGATCCCGCCAGACAATCGAACCACCGCCTGCACCAACTTCTGAAATATCGATTACTGGTAATTTAAGCGCGTAGCCGCCGCCCTTTGCTAACTTTGACGACAACGAGATCCCGCCGCCAATTTCATAGTCATCAGCTTTGAGAAATTCACCTTTTTCGATCAAAGCAGCTTTGGCCGTTGTACCGCCCATATCGAATGAAATGGCGTCGCTTAAACCCAATTCCTGGACAACAGCCCGCGCCGCTATCACACCGGCAGCGGGACCACATTCAACAATTTGGGCCGGTTTTTTGATGACGGTTCTGGCATCAACAATGCCACCTGCCGAATGCATCATAAAATACTCAGGCGGTAGGCCAGCCGATTTAAGGCGCGCGCGCAGTGACATCAGATAGCTTTTGACAGGTGGCCCCACGTACGAATTTATAACCGTTGTACTGGTCCGCTCGTACTCCCGAATTTCTGGCAACACATCAACCGAAAGAGAGATAAAGGCATCCGGCAATCGCTCGCGCAGCATCTCGCCAATCCGAAGTTCGTGTGCCGGGTTGGCGTAAGAGTGCAGCAAACAAACGGCAACAGATTCCACCTCCGCATCAACAATATTTTCGATTGCTTCCTCGACGCTTTTTTCATCCAGCGCGGTTATAATGTCGCCGGTGTGGTCCATCCTTTCCAGAACCTCAAATCGCCACTTCCGCGGTGACAGCGCTCGCGGTTTCTCATAAAGCGGATCATACAATCGGGGTACCCGGATGCGCCGCATCTCAAGGACATCCCTAAACCCTGCCGTCGTAATTAAAGCCGTCTTCGCGCCCTTACCTTCCAGAATGACATTGGTTGCAACGGTACAAGCATGCATGACCTCCCCAATGCTTTCTGGCCCTAGATTTTCTGCTTTAATAAGTTCAAGAATGCCTTCAACGACACCTTGCGCATAATCATCGGGAGTTGAAGCGACTTTTCGCGTGGCGACCGTATCGTTATTTTTGATCAACGCCACATCCGTAAACGTCCCGCCAATATCTGCAGCAATTCGGTGTCCATCACTCACGGCTAATTCCCTCATTTATATCAATGAAATGCCTCATGCATTTTCATCTCATCTTGAGGTTCGGAAACTAAAGTTTCAAGGGCTTAAGCTTCACTTGCAACCCACAAGCGCAAACAAAAGGGGAGACCCTCTCGACGAGCCGCCTCCCCCAAACGAAGCTAGAGTTTTTTGTCTGTTAAGGTTTACAAATCTTTTGCACAGATGCCATGACAGCGTCTGGCGCAAAGACATTTTCGATCCAGTTGTCTTTAAAGATCACAGGCTCCGCATCGGCAATCGCTTCCAGAGCACCGTCTGAAAACTTGCCTGCAAAAATTTCATAGGCAACAGACAGTTCAATGTTCAAATGACCCAGCATGAAATCCATAGCCGCCTGTTTGGGAACACCAAGGCTTACGGCATGATCAAGCGCTTTACGAGTAGCCAGAGCCAGAGTCGCACCGACCGTTTCGGAAAGTGCAGGTTCCAAAATCGCCATGTGCTCGACCGTCACACGGTGCGAACGCATGACCGGCTTGTAGATCGTCCGGGCGATATCTTCACATAGCGCGTAATGCTCTTCCGGCCCCTGCATCAGGGCGCAAATGATATGCTGCTTGGCATGAAGACCACCAAAAAAGTCGTTCTTGGCTTCGGGCGTAGTTTCATCATTAAAAATAGGCGGATGGCACGGATGTGTAACAAAATACGTAATGTCAATCCGTTCGGGAAGCTCTCCTGCGTGAGGGGCTGCCGCATCCAGCATGATCACCGCCGTGCCTGGATTTAAGTCAGCGACAAATGTTTTTGCAATCGTGCCAATAAGTTTATCCGGCACCGCCATGACAACCACATCGGCACTATCAAGTGCTGCAGCCTGATCCACACAAGCGACGTTAATTTCATCCTTTAGGCGTTGACGCCCTACGTCCGAAATCTCGACATGGTCAACGTGATAATCGGAGCCTTGCAAGTTTGTCGCAAGACGTACACCCATTTTCCCACCGGCCCCAAGCAACGCTATTTTAGTCATCTATCCCTCTCCTTATTGCTTTAAATAGAAAGTATTTTTTGACAAACCCCGACTAGAAAGTCTGTCCGTCTCTTAGTTTTGAGAAGAAATCGGTTTCTCCCATCTGACCGCCCTTCAAGACGATCTCCAGACCATCAACCATTGGATCATCAGAATGCCCAACCAACACGGCAGCCCCCGGTGATAAAAGGTGACGGGCTTCAACGCCATAAATACCAAGTTGCTGTGCGCCATGGCTGGACGTATCGCCACCCGCGATTGCCGCGCGCGAAATCGCACTCTGGCTCAAAACTTTCTGAAGAATTTGGCCCATACCAACACCAAGACGTTCGTTCACGTCTTCCATTGAAACACGGGCTTGAGAAACAGCTGCTCGTAATTTTTCTATGGAAGGGTCTTGGGGGCCGCGGGCGCTAAAGATGAGAGGGCTCTTACCCTCGCCCACCAGTTTCATCGATTCAGCAACGATCCGACCTGCCTCTTTTTCCCAAACCGTAGGATCGATAACGCAGACAGGGTCCACTGCAATTACATTAAAACCGGCTCCCTCCGCATGGGTGATCTGTTGATCTGTGATGGGCGAACAAGACCCAGATATCGCGGCGATTTGAGCAACGCCTTTCATCGGTTCAATACCGGGGACATCCGGTTGCGCACCGGCGTTTTGCCAGCCCGCAACCAACGCATATTCAAGACCCTGAGAGCCAATGGCAAACAATCCATCTGTCGATCGGTTCCAAATCGCCTCCCCAACTCTTGCGAGCGTTTCCTCATCTATAATATCAAAAGAGATGATTTCCTTTTGAGTTGACAGAAGGTCATCGATACGACGATCCGCATCATCGTTTTTAATTTCCAGAAAATTGATAAGGCCAATTTCCTTGGTCGTCTGTTTGGCCAGATGCCGCCCGACGTCTCCCTCATCCATTGGAGTCACCGGATGCATGGACATCGTCGGGTGACGATCAAGCCTGTAGATGTCAGAGCCGGCTTGTGCAAACAGATTACCAAACGTTTGATAGCGCCCAATTGCCGGGGCGCCCATGACCAACGGCGCCCATTCGCCCTCGGCAAGACCCAGATCAACCGCACGACCAATAGAGCCGACACTCGGCGAAGAATCCAACGTTGAACAGACTTTGTAGTGCCTTACTCGAGCGCCAACACTTTTCAGGAAGGCATAAATATCCGGAAGGTTTTGATCCATCCAGTCAACGCCTTTGGAGCGCGATACACCCGCGACACCGATCCCTCGATATCCAGCAAACTTTTTGAGTTGCGATGCCGTCGGGATATCAAAAAACAAGACTGCGGGAAAACCAGCGAAGCTCAGGACTTCCATGACAGCAGCAGATCCGGTGAAGTCATCACCGTACCATGCAACAAGAGGGCCTTCGGGTAGAGCTTTCGTCGTACTCATGTCCCATACGTTTCCAACGCAGCGGCAAGCGCTGAATGGGTTTTTGCATAGTCCGATAAGCTGGTGCCTTCCATGGCCGCTTCCCAAGCTTCCTGTAGAGATTTATAGCCCGCCGCAGGACCCTGAGGATGCGCCATAATGCCTCCGCCTGCCGCATAAATCAGATCTTTTGAGCCGAGACGTTTAAAAGTTTCCGGCGCTTGCAAAGCAGACTGTCCCGACGAAAAGACGGGCATCGCAATACAGGGTTTTTCGTCGAACATGGGTGTCAGGCATTCACGGGCCGACGCCATGACACTATCGTCGTCTTCGCAAAATTTGTTCTGCAGTCCATTTACATGCATATGGTCAGCACCTGCCAACCGCCAAAACTTTTGCCAGGCCACATAAGAAAACCCGAGCATGGGATGGCGCGACAAAACGCCCCAGCCGTTGCGGTGCGCGTGGATGGGCAGTTGCGAATGTCGTCGGACTTCAACAAGGGCGGGCAAACCAATGGAATTCAGACTGGCCATGATGCAGGTTCCACCGTGTTCCAGCACCAGATCATGGCGGCGGCGCATTTGATCGATCTCTCCCGTGATATTAAAAGCAAACATTGTTTTTTTGCCAGTCTTATCGGCAAACTCGTTGACCACCGCCATAACGGCTTTCACGCGATCTTCGAACGGGCAGTTGGGGCCATCGGCCTGTAGTTCATCATCTTTGATGAAATCAATCCCGGCTTCACAAAGTGTGCGTGTTAACGCCGCCGTTTCATCTGCATTAAATCCGACACTGGGTTTTATGATTGTGCCGATAAGCGGACGATCATAAACGCCTGCGAGTTTTCTCGTCCCTTCAATCCCGAACGCTGGCCCCTGATAGGCGTCCGCAAAAGCCGTTGGCAACCGCATATCTTCAAGCCGCAAACCTGAAAATTGTTTCAATTCAAACAAGTTACCGGAGACAGTGGCCATAAGGTTCGGCAATGAAGGCCCCAAATTCTCCAATGGCCAAGACAAGGTTACGCGGGCTCGGCGCACGGTCTGATCACCTTGACCTGCTCCCGGCAAGGAGGGTTCAGGAACAGCCCCTAGGTCTTGCAGCTTTTCGACAACAGCTGTTGAACGCGCTTTTAATTCTGCTGTTTCACCGGGAAGGCTGACAAAGGTTCCAGATGACTGCTCTCCGGCCATGACTTCCGCAGCCAGCGCCAGATCATAGGACGTCTCAATTAGATAATCCGCTTCAATTCGCTTAGCTGGCACAGTCATGTCTTTTGCTTACCTAAAAAATTTTTGAGAGAAAATTATTTCGTCGCATCGATGTCTAAAAAAGCGACGGCATAAGGGCCAAAGACCAAAGCGTCTTTTATCCCTTCCCCGTTTTTGGAAAGCCAATCAGAACGGGTTGTTGCTTCATCAAAGGCATCGGTATCAAGGACCTTGGCAACACAGGTGACCCTCAATGGAAGCGTTTTGATATCTGGGCTGCAATTTGCAATAAGAGCCTGGGTCTTATTGTTTCTCCGTACCGCGACCCCACAAAACCCATCAGGAAGTTCTAGCGACAGCCGGCGTTCGCCCGCAAACTCACAGAGCGCCTTAAAAACATGATAAGAAGGGAAAAGCCTTCGGTCCGTGCCCTTATCATATAAGGGTTGAGGCCATTCTGCAGGCCGATAGATCAGTCCCAACGGCCCGACAGGCATCGACAGAGATAAACTTCTGACCGTACCACCTTCGGTACTTGCGACAAGGCCAACCATCCAAGCTGCGGCGAACAGTCCCCTTTGCCGAGGATCAGCCCGAGCCATTTCAAGGCGTTTTTGCATAGGGTTTTCAAGCGGTATCGCGCCATAAGGGTTTGTCCGCATGGCGATAGACGCCAGCCCTAATCGGTAGTCACAGTCAGGTGCAGATAATTGGGCACTTCGGTGCACAAAAGGCTGCGCCTCAAGGGTTTCAAATACTGATTTATCATCTGCAGCATGAACGATGGCCGTAGTTGAATGAGTGACATAATCACACACTTCGGGGTTTGGCGGACACCGGTTAAACTCGGTAAAATTCGTCAAAACACCACCACCAATGCGGCAGCCTGGAAATTCTTCTTTCAGCCATAAAACAGCATCTTGGGGCGTCAGCCCGGAAGGCCATTGCCCGTCCGGTTGATAACTCTTCATGTAATCAAGGGGAAGAGCGGTCACATGGTCTGGGACGATACCCAATTGTGCACATATGGAAGCATAATCTTTTAGTTCAGCGCGCGCCTTCGACGCATCATTGGACAGGACGAATTCAAAATCCAGAAAACCAGAGAATGCGCCGATCGACTTTTGGATCTTTTCCAGATCATCAACTTGATAAGCCCTGCATACGTAGCGCGACGCACCAAGTTCTTGTGTCAAAATCTGCTCGTCACCGTTTGGCAACCAATCGGCTTCAATAGCAAGAGTGATCTCGGGCACGGTCGCCGAATCGGCAAGGCAATCAGACAGAGTAAAAGTTGATGGTTTTGATTTTGATACGGCATCGACGGTTCCCGAAAACGAAACGTCAATTTTCTGGCGCACGATCTCACCCTTTTTGAGGGTATAGGGACACGGCCACGCCAGAGGGCGACAATAGGTTTTATAGGATGCATCCGTCCAGTTGCGTTGATCTTCCATTTCAAAGATCTCGCCATCAAAATTGATGGCGGCACTGACGCCGGCTATGGAATAAATGAGGCCGCGCATGTCGAAAACCGGCTGAGACGGAGAAATTGTTTCTGGAAAGACGCTTTGTTCCGTTTTACCGTCCCCATGAAGGACCGTGACCCTGCCTCCGGCAAGCCCGGCGATGGGGTGAAGCAGGGTGAACCCGGTCCGCGCTGTATCAAAATCGGACAGGGCCGTGAACGAAATTTCGACACTTAAATTGCCGTTGGCATTCCCCGTTGCAGCAAACGTACCCTCCAGCATGCCATTTTCTGACATCATGGTTCTTGAATAAGTCCAGCTTGACGCTTCTTGCTGTACGACCTCATCTGCAATCGTAACGCCACAGGTTCCCCAGTTCTGATCCCGGATGGGGCAGTCAATGCCCCGGATCAACTCAACCCCATGCCATCTGATATTGCGGAGTTTACCGGCATCGAGATCAACCGAGAGAGCCCCAGCGACAAGGCAAGTTGCACTATTCGTTCCCTCATCGGTACCGAAAAGTTTAATCTTCTCAGATGTATTCAACACGCCCCCCAATCATTTGCCAAACCAACACCAAATGGTATACTCATTATACCAGTTTGTATTTTCCAGTCAAATATGTCTCACCCACACCTCGAATAACTAGGGTTTACTGCGTTGCTGTGGGTTACCCTGGTGATAAAGCGCATCCGCCCGGTTCAAATGATCGCTCATGTTTTGAGCAGCCCGCTCCGCATCGCCATCGCGGATCGCGCCCAGGATTTTTTTGTGTTCATCAATGGTGACATTTTCATACCCAGGCTTTCGCACCAAATCGAAATGAAAATGGGCCAGCCACTCGAACATGGCTTTACTAAGACCTTCGAAAATCGGGTTTCCAGAAATGCCGGCAATGGCCTGGTGAAAGTCACCATCGTAACGCAAAAACTCAGGCGAGTCAGCAGGAGCAGCCTCTTGTTTGGCCAATATCTCCTGAAGTTGCTCGACATCTGCATCTGTTCGCCGGGCGGCGGCAACCCTGATCATCTGGCATTCGAATACCAGCCGCGCCTCCTTGAGGTGCTCCAACGACGTCGATGAGTGCGTCAATAGATGGCGCATTGTCTGGCCGAGTTGACCAAAAATATTATCAAAAGAAGGCTCTGCTATCCGCGGGCGTTCGCCGTGACGAATATCGATTAATCCCATTCGCTGCAGGTTTTGCATGGCTTCACGAATGGCTGGGCGCCCAACGGAGTAGGTTTCCATTAATTCACGCTCAGAAGGAATAATATCGCCCGGCCCAAGCTCACCACTTTGAATGATCGCCAAAAGTCGGTCTTGAACGTGATCCGACAATTTACGCCTTGGTATGGGTTGATTTTTCGTACTCATTTTAGACACTGACGGATGATCAGGTGATTATGACAACAAAATTCGTTATTTGTTTGGAACGGTAACATCCCGAAACTCCTTAAAGCCCAAAAGCATCATGTCAACTTCGTGTCACAGCAGAGTGACACGAGCGCCCCCCATTGTCTCTCTAATCCATTTCTCCCGGTAACCTCATGACATCGCTGCTTTATCTAATATCTAGAATTATACAATCATTGACCTAAATACAATACTGGTATAATGAGTTGTTCACTACAACAGTTGAATGACCTATTGGATTTCGGTCAAAGCGATCAAAATACACCGGAAAAAATTCGGGAAATCGCACATGCTTCCTCCGACACACAATGACGGCGGCAAGTGACTACCTCAGTCCAATGCGTCGCTGGGATAACAAGGAGGAAATAATGAATTTAGCAAGCAAACATAATAGATCTCTCGGGCAAGCGGTCACGCTTGCACTGGGGTTAACGCTGGCGGCCGGCTCTGCCTACGCACAAAGCGCCGCGGATAAAGCAGTTGAAGCTGCCAAAAAATATTCTGGGACAACCCTCAACGTCTTTTATGAGGCTGGCCTTCAACCCCTCGATCCGAAAAACTTCACGGGGCCTTTATGGGAAAAATTAACGGGCATTAAAATCAATGTCATCGAAGCCCCTGTCGACCAAATGTTCACAAAAACCATGCAGGCACATCGCGCAGGATCAGGCGCTTACGATGTGCTGAATGTTGTTCCCAACCAAATGCCAGATTTGGCATTTGCCGGTGCGCTGGAACCATTGGACGCATACGTTGATAAATATGGATATCGTGACGAGCTTAACAAAATCGCGCCGGTTTACCGCGACAACCAAATGAAAGTGGAAGGCAAGATTTATGGCCTGCCAGATGATGGCGATGTCCTGATCATGTACTACAACCGCAAGATTTTTAATGACCCGAAAACCAAAGAAGGTTTTAAAGCCAAACATGGTTATGACCTTGCACCACCAACCACATGGAAGCAGTTCTCGGAGATCGGCAGCTACATCACCGAAACCCACGGGCCCAAAGTCCACGGTGCAGGTATGTTGCGCCAACCTGGCAACGCACAGTACCTGTTTCAGGAGCGGTTCCGCGTAGAAGGCGGCAAGTTCTTTGACGCAGATACCATGAAAGCCACAATTAACTCTGAAGTTGGCGTTAAAATCTTCAAGGCCATGCTGGAAGAAAATAAATTCATGCCATCTGGTGTTGAGCAATGGGGCTTTATTGAAGCTTTCAACGCGTTCCTTGCAGGTGATATTGCGATGACGATTTCCTGGCCGCCGGTAGGTCGCTGGGCTGCTGGGTACGGCAAAGGCACAGAGGCTTTGAACTGGATTCCAGAGACCAAGGTCGCCAACGACGTTGGCTATGCCCTGCCACCAGGCGGACATCCCGAACTTGCTGTTGGCTTCTCGCTTAGCGTTGCGTCTGGCAGTAAAAACAAAGAAGCGGCTTACTTATTTATCCAATGGATGAATAGTGAAGAAATCAGTCTTCAGCGCGTTCAACTTCCTTTTGCTCTGCGCGATCCTTTCCGCGACAGCCATTTCACCAGCACGGAATATCGTTCCCGCTGGGCAAATGCTGGCGACTATTTGGATACGTTAAAGGCTGGCGCAGAAACGGGCCTTCTTGATCTTTCGCTCATACAGACGGATCGATATGAAGAAGGCATTCGCCAAGCCATTAGTCGTCTTTGGGCCAAAGATGATCCCCAAACAATCCTCAATGACTTGGCTGCACAGTGGGACAAGTTGACGAAACGCATTGGCGTTGAAAAACAAAAACGCGCCTATAAAGACTGGGCAAGCAAACCTAACGCTTATCCTAACTAAAGTTCCTCCTGTCCTCCGGGGTTGCCCAGGCAGCCCCGGAGACCCTTTTAAAAGTAGCACGAATAAAAATGTCGCAAGCCCCGAGGATCACTGACCCTAAGCGCCAAGAGCAATTGTTTAAATATGCCCTGATCGCGCCAGCGGTATTTATCATTCTGCTCATTGGGCTCTACCCCTTTATCAAGCTGATCCTAACCAGTTTTCAAAACATCGACATGTTTGACACGGATACCAGCTTCCATGGTTTCATCCACTACGAGCGTCTGTTTGATGATGCGCGTTTATGGTCATCCATTCTTCACACACTAATTTTTACGGCGGTCGCTTTACCCATAGAATTGATCTTGGGTTATCTGCTTGCCTTGCTCTTTCTCGATCGCCTGCCGTTCAAGCAAACCTTTGTTGCCATTATTCTTCTCCCCACTGTCATATCGCCGATTGTCGCGGGTTCAACCTGGCGCCTGATGTTCGATCAACGCTTTGGCCCGATCAACCAAGTGATCGGGTGGTTTGCGGGTCACGAAGTAAAAATACTCTGGACCATTGAGACACTTTTGGTCTGGCCGGCTATTCTGGTTGCCGAAGTTTGGCAGTGGACGCCGTTTATGTTCCTGATTCTGCTGGCGGCGCTGAACAATATGGACAGCGAACAATTGGAAGCCGCTCAGATTGACGGGGCATCCTGGTGGACAACATTCCGCAAAATCATCTTGCCTGCAATTATGCCCGTTATGTTCATTGCAGTGCTCATCCGTGCACTCGACTTATTTCGTGTCTTCGACGTCATCTGGACGATGACACAGGGTGGTCCCGGTACGATGACAGAAACCATATCAATCTATGCCTATCAAATGGCGTTTCGAGAATTTGAAGTCAGCTATTCAGCGGCGATGGCCTTTTTGATCATTTT
Source organism: Rhodospirillales bacterium (assembly GCA_048262655.1). Classification (GTDB taxonomy): domain Bacteria; phylum Pseudomonadota; class Alphaproteobacteria; order Rhodospirillales; family Casp-alpha2; genus JABMNT01. The sequence goes on from JBLXEY010000001.1 coordinate 766,383, forward strand.
TCTATTAACCGTCCTGGTTGTTGCAGCGTTACGTCGTATTGAGGTGTCACGATGATCAAATGGGATAAGGGATGGCGATTGTGTCTGCGTGTTTCCTGCGCCGTTCTGGTGACACTGTTCTTTTTGTTTCCGATTTATTGGCTGGCGATTATGTCAATCAAGACCCCGGAAGAAGTCTTTGCATACCCGCCTGTCTGGCTACCTTCAACTTTTGAACTTTCGAGTTTTATTACCCTGTTCAGGGATGGCGATGCATGGGCCGTATGGAACAGTCTGGTGACTGCGGGTGTCAGCACTATTTTGGCAATGTTTTTTGGCACCCTCGCGGCCTACTCGCTGGTGCGCTTCAAGACCGGCGGTGACCATCTTGCGATCTGGATCATTTCACAGCGCATGATCCCACCGATTTGCGTGGCTTTTCCGATCTTCCTGCTTTTTGTTTCCTGGCAAATCGTAGACACCTATTTCGGCCTTATCATTTTGTACACCGCATTTAATCTACCATACGTCATCTGGATGATGCGCGGTTATATACAGGAAATCCCCATTGAATTGGAGCAAAGCGCACTTGTCGACGGGCTGACACGTTGGGCTGTTTTGTGGAAAGTAATTATGCCGATGGCCCGTGCCGGCTTATTTGCAACAGCCGTGTTTACGTTCATTTTTGCCTGGAATGACTTCCTGTTCGCCCTGATCTTGTCGCGTTCTGAAGTCGTAACCTACCCCGTTAAGGTAACCGGTTACTTCGGGTCACAATCAACCTTCTGGTCGAAGATTGGTGCCATGAGCATGTTGGGTGTTCTACCCATGATTTTTGTTGTTGGAACGATGCAGCGGTTTATCGTCCGCGGCATGTCTATGGGCGCCGTAAAGGGATAAGACGACTATGCCAAACCTAATCATCGAAAACGTAAATAAGTTTTACGGGAATATACATGCGGTAAAAGGCGTGTCTCTGGACGTCCCCTCCGGCGAATTCGTCGTCCTCGTCGGGCCTTCGGGTTGCGGGAAAAGTACACTTTTGAGAGCCATCGCAGGTCTTGAAGATATTTCTGATGGCGACATTCGGTTGGGCGAACGCTCGATCGCTAATCTGGCACCACGCGACCGTAACATTGCCATGGTGTTTCAAAGCTATGCGCTCTATCCCTACTTAAGCGTTTATGAAAACATTGCTTTTGGCTTGCGCGCCCGCAAAACCCCCGAACAGGAAATTGTCGAAAAGGTGAACTGGGCATCAGACCTGTTGGACATTGGCGACTATCTGACGCGCTTCCCGCGCGAGCTTTCCGGCGGTCAACGACAGCGTGTCGCCATTGGTCGCGCGATTGTCCGCGACGCCGATCTATATCTGTTTGATGAGCCGCTTTCCAATCTGGATGCAAAACTTCGCGACGGTATGCGCGAAGAAATCAAGCGCCTGCACAGCCGATTGGGCAAAACGTTTGTATATGTCACCCACGACCAAATTGAGGCCATGACGCTTGCCGACCGCATCATATTACTTCGCGACGGTATTATCGAACAATCCGGTCCACCGCTGGACTTGTTTGAAAAACCGAACAATACCTACGTAGCTGGTTTCCTGGGATCACCTCCCATGAATTTCATTTCAGTGTCAGTCATAAATGATGGCGCGGCAATGACCTTGCCAGACGGGCAAACCGTTTCGTTGGCGTCGAGCAAAATCTCCACTGAACTGACAAACGGAGAGTTCCTATGGGGTGTTCGACCCGAACATTTATCAAATACATCCGTATCGGATTGTAAACTCGATGCCCTGATTGAAGTGGTACAACCAACCGGTGCCCGAAGCTATGGCAGCTTTAACCTTGGCGACGCGCACCTTATTGCAGAACTTGATGCCCATGCCATAAACATTGAAGGTCAGAAACTGACGCTGGATATTGCCATCGGCAGGACGAACTTTTTTGATCCGGCAACGGGCAAAGCGGTTGGGGCGGCCGTAGCCGGCTCGCCACAGAGGCTTTGAAGGTGCGTCGCCTCAACAAGTCTCAACAAGAAAGCCATATGCGCACTCTGTTAGGGGAGCGACGGGCTATTCCGGTGCAGGCGTGAATGGAATGACTGTTGATTTCATAATCGCACTGCGCCCGCCGTGGGCCTCAATCACAGCTTTCTGATCCGCAAAGGCTACGTCATTGACCTTTTCCGGGTCACAAATCCGGCGCAGCTCGCTTATCAATTCTTCACGTACGCCCTGACAATCAGCGTCAGCCGCCAAATCCGTCGTTTCCAGCGGATCGGTCGCCAGATCAAAAAGCTGAGGGACTTCACCAACGTAATAAATAAGTTTCCAGTTGCGTTTTTTGATCATAAAAGTGCCGGTATCCGACCCCGCGGCATGATATTCAGAGAAGGCAACCCGCTCTTTATTAACGTCGTTGGCAAGCGCGATAAGAGAGGTCCCTCGGTAGTTTTCCTTTGCCGAATCAACGCCCGTCGCTTGCAACGCCGTTGGCGCAACGTCTATGAGCGTAACTGGCGTATCTGACCTATGGCCTGCCGGCACGTCAGGACCCGCGACGATCATCGGAACAGCCGCAGAATTTTCATACATAACTGACTTGCCCCACATCCCGTGGCTTCCCAGGTTATCACCATGATCAGACGTGTAGACAATATGCGTCTGATCGGCAAAACCGTTGTCTTGCATAGAAGTGATGACCTGACCAATCAGGCCATCAAGTTTCGTCACCATTCCAAAATAAGTGCGGAGCGCCATCACACGTTTCTGCTCATCAAAGAAATCATCATAATGCATGTAGTCTCGCACCGCATTTACACTGGGATGATTATCCCGAGGCGCGACGATCCCGGCTTCTAATTCCGCGAGCGAATAGGGCTCATACATCGCAACATATTCTTGAGGCGCAATCAGCGGGAAATGAGGGAATATAAAACTAACGAAAAGTGCAAATGGTTTTTTGGCCCCCGATACAGCACGTTCATTCAGCCATTCAATTGCTTTTGCTGCGATCCTGTTATCGTATCTGTTATAGCTGCTGTCTCCCGGACCGGCGTCATTTGCCAGGTCATCAGAGCCCAGCTTCTGTGGCGGGTTCTTCCTTAACAACCCCTGCAAATCGCCAACGCCGTCAACAACGTGCAATGGCAAAAGTTCTTCCGTAAAGCCATAATCATCTCCGCCCCGAAAATGGAGTTTCCCAATGGAGGCGACATCAACATCATTTTCACGCAAGACATGGTGCCAGCTTTTCTCTTTACCACGATAGGCAATGGCATTGTCCCATTGTCCTGTTTCGTGAACATATTTACCAGTTGCCAACGCGGCGCGGGCGGGAACGCAGATCGGGCTATTGCAGTAGGCGGATGTAAATAAAGTGCCTGACCTCGCCAATTTATCTAAGTTGGGTGTGCGCGCAAATGGATGCCCATAGCAACCGGCTACCCGCTTGTTGTGTTCATCTGACATAATGAATAGCAGGTTTTTTGGCTCCGTGGGATCAGACATCAAGGGACTCCGGCAGGTTCAATAAAATATCACTTTATATTTTACGGCCTTAGAGACATATCTCGAAATATGAATTTCACGCATCCTATATAATATTCTGGAATAAGTATTGAGCGACCTTGAACATAGCCCTCAGAGCCTATCCATAAGTGAGGACAATCTCCTTGCTAAATACCGGGCCATGGTATTACTAGTTTAACCATATTTTTAGCCAACGCATTCTTATCCGGAATATCGAGCCCATGGAAACAGAGCACATAAAATTTTTGCGCTGCATCGCCGATAGCGGAAGCATCTCGGCTGCTTCGCGCGAGATTGGCCTCACCCAGCCGGCGCTGACCAAGATCATCCTGCGGGTCGAAGACCTTGTGGGTGCTAAATTATTTGAACGCCAATCAAGGGGCGTTCGGCTGACGTCCTTTGGTGTTACCTTTTTGCAAAGAATGGAACGCGTTGAGCGCGAAATGCTTGAACTCAATCTTGAAGTACGGGCAATGAAAAGAGGATCAAGCGGAACAGTCTCGATTGGCGTTGGGCAATTCTGGATTGGCAGCATCGTTCCCAAGGTTGTCGCAAGATTAACAGCGGAGTTACCGGACGTCCAAATCAAGATAAACACAGGCGCACGTGATGAAATGTTAAGCTTGTTGCAAAAAGGCCAACTGGATTTCATTTTAACTCGCTTCACAGATGACTTGCCGAATGACGTGCAGGCCGAATCTTTGGCGGAAGTCAAAATTTATTTAACGGCTCGGGCAAATCATCCTCTGAGTGCGCTCAACCGTCCTGTCACAGCTGAAGATCTTGAACCTTATGGCTGGGTGCTGCCATCGCCAACCGACCCTACCGCCATACACCTGGAACAGCTCTTTAAAAAACTGGGGAGCAAGCAGCGCCCCATATCTGTCGAGGTTGTCTCACAAAGCCTGACGTCTGAAATATTACAGTCATCCGATCTGGTGACAGCGATGACCGAGATCACCGTTAGCAAATATAACGAAGGGCTTTGCAGGCTCGATACCGATTGGCTTGACTGGTCAAGAACGGCCGGTGTGATCAGTATGAAAGATCGACCCTTGCTGCCTTGCTGCATCAAATTCTTAGAACTGCTCCGCGAAGAAACTCAATAGATCGTTGTTATCTGGCTTCTGTTCCTTTTTGCCGCACCGATGACTATAATCATATCATAAGTCATCTACAGAGAACCGGGTGCTCTGCAACTGGTTTAAGGAGAAACCGACATGCTACTCGATACACCGATTTGTGATTTTGGCTGGAAGGCCCCAGATTTCACACTCGCAGACCCGAATGGAAATCGTTTTACCCGATCTGAATGTATGGGTGAGAACGGCCAACTTATTGCGTTTATTTGCAATCACTGTCCTTACGTAAAAGCCATTGCGGAACGACTGGCAGCAGATACAGAACTGCTTATGGATGAAGGCATCAACGTACTGGCTGTTATGTCCAATGATTACCTTGCCGTTAGCGACGATTCACCAGCCAACATGAAAAAATTTGCAGCCCGCTACGACTTTAAATTTCCTTATCTGATCGATGAAGACCAATCCGTAGGGAAAGCTTACAATGCGGTTTGCACACCTGATTTCTTTGGTTTTAACCGCGAAGGACAATTGCAATACCGGGGCCGGCTTGACGATGCGAAAATGGGCGATCCAGCTGGGCGCGTAACGGAACTTGTGGACGCGATGCGCCTTATCGCGAAGTCTGGGGAAGGTCCGGTCAGTCAGAACCCAAGTATGGGCTGCTCTATTAAGTGGCGCTGATCCCCCCTCAATCATGACTTATGGGCCTTCAAACCTGCGGCCATTATGTTGCGTCATGCTCATACTTACGGGCGCAAGTGTTGACGGACAAAAATAAAGATCCGGCAACAATCCATTGTAGCGTTAAAATCAACCCGACATGTTCCCCAACAACCGACGTCTTTTTTTCGAGACCAAAAAGAGTTTCGCTTGGCTCAATCGAAATAGTGCACGGGGTTTCTTTGGGATGGCATCATAAAAAAAGCGGAGTTATTTAAAACCCTTCCTGGGTTTCGGCTTAGATGCTTTGAAACGCCGCACACCCCATATTATCTGGATGCCCCCTCGATTAAGCTAATTTCACGCTGAATCTCCTGCACCAGTGTAATGGCGCGCTTGCACTCAAGCGCTTGCACTTCATCAAACGGAGCGACGGGTGGGCGGCAATAACCGGATGTAAAAATACCTTCTGCTTTACGGAGTTCTTTAAAAAAGCGAATACTGATTTCGATATGCTGATTGGAAAACGCCAAAACCGGCAGAAGACGATAAAACAGGGACCGTGCCTCCTCCGTTTCTTCAGACATATAAAGCTTATAAATCGCTATATAGATCGGCTCCATCGCAGTTGGAATAAAGGCATGAACGCCGCGTTGCAGGGCATCCATAAATTGCGACACAGCCCAGCCGCCACATACATTCAGATGGCCTTCTGTATCCGATATAACTCTTGAATACTTGGGCCCAGCCGGCACGGTTTCGATTTTTAAAGACTGAAAAGAAGGTATCTTTTCGTACAAAAACAAAATGTCATCCGCATCCAAACCGCCGCCAACCCAATCCAAATCCTGGATCATCAAAAAATCTGGTCCAGCGTCCGCGATTGAAGCCAAAGCGCGTTTAAGCCCGATGCCCTTCAATCGCGCGGGAGCCTGACAACAAATCCCCTCAGCCCCTGCGTCCCGCGCCAGTGTCGCCAATTGAACGCTTTGACCAATCTCGGGTGATGTGACGTTGACGATCAGCGGGATTCGATGCCCATTCTGCGCGACCAGGATATCTATAATTCTAGCCTTTTCCTCGAACGATAAACTGGCGTGTTCGCCGGCCACAGCAATCGCCAACATACCCGTACAACCACTGCCAATGGTGTGCTCAACAAGACGCCTTAACGAAGCTTCGTCCAGATTCCCCTCCTCATTAAAGGGCGTGTTGAGACTGGGGACGATGCCCGTTGGCGCGATCAGTTTTTGCATTGGCAACATCATATCTGATAACCGAACTTCTTAGTGTATTGTCCTGACCCTAACATCATAGCACGCATAGATAACGCACTTCGATGCCGCGGCCATAAAAGCGCATAAGATGGCCCTTGCCATTCTGACATAATCCAGTTGACTATCGGCAAATGAATAACGCCTGTCATCGATCAAAGGACTTTCCATGACCCGAATTTCACCGCTGTCACCAGGTGACATGACGTCACGTCAAAAAGAAGTTTATGAGGCGATCGCCAATGGTCCAAGAGGTCGCGTCGCAGGCCCCTTGGCTGTTTGGCTCAATCGGCCGGAACTCGCAGACCGGTCGCAGGCGTTAGGCCGCTATTGCCGCTACGACAGTTCCCTCGAGCCACGACTATCTGAACTTGCGATTTTAGTGACTGCTCGTGTCTGGGGTTCGGAGTACGAATGGGCGGCGCACAAACCCATCGCCTTGAAGGCCGGTTTGGGATCTGAAATTGTTGAAGCCATTCGAACCAGACAAGCGCCACATTTCGAAAAGCCGGATGAAGCTATTGTCTTTGAATTTGCCCAGCGCCTTCACACAGAACGCAGCATAGACGAGGAACTTTATAAACGCACTGTCGCAGAAATTGGTGAAGAAGGCACCATCGATTTGACTGGGATCCTTGGCTATTACACGCTGATTTCAATGACCATAAACGTTTTTGACGTCGATACCCCTGAAGGTTATCAGCCCGAACTAAATGAGTCCGGCTCAAGATCAAGGGACTTAAGATAACTGGCATATGTGCGCTCCAGCCCCTCGCGCAAGCCGATTCTGCTTCGCCATCCCATCTCGGTCAACCGCGACACATCAAGACATTTGACGAGCGTGCCGTCAGGCTTATCCGTCTCGAATTTTAAGGCCCCATCAAAACCAACGACTTGAGCGATCAACAAACTCAGTTCCCGAATGCTAATATCGACCCCCGCACCCACATTAATGTGCAATCCACCAGAATAGGATTTCATGAGAAAGATCATCGCCTCAACGGCATCGTCCACATACAAGAACTCACGTCTCGGATTTCCGGTCCCCCAAACATTGAGAAGGTTCTCACCCGCAATCTTCGCTCTGTGTGCCTTTGCCATCAAAGCCGGGATGACATGGCCCGTCTGCAAATCGAAATTATCATTTTCGCCATAGAGATTGGTCGGCATGGCAGATATAAAATCACAACCGAATTGCTCACGGTATGACTGACACAGCCGGATTCCCGCTATCTTTGACAGGGCATACCACTGATTTGTGGTTTCAAGCGCCCCCGTCATGAGCGCTTCTTCTCTGACGGGTTGCTCTGTTTCTCGGGGATAGATGCATGATGACCCAAGGAACAACAGCTTCTCGACACCAATCCGCTGGGCTGCGTGAATGATATTCGCTTCTATCATCAGATTGTCATACAAGAAATCTGCAGGATAACTTTGATTGAAAACGATGCCGCCGACCTTTGCCGCTGCCAAAAATATGGCTTCGGGCTTATGGTCGCTCATCCAATCTTCGACCTCGCTCTGTCGACGCAGGTCCACCTGATCACGGCCGACTGTCAACAACTGGCAATTTTCATTTTTCAACTGCCGAAGCAGGCTTGATCCCACCATCCCCGAACTTCCAGCGACCCATACGCGCTTATCGCGCAAACGATAGAGATCAGGCTGGTTAGTCATAGTGATGCGCTCCGTCGCGCTTGGCAGCCCTCAAATCTGAAGACACCATCTCTCGCACAAGATCGGCAAAACCTGTTTGATGCCGCCATCCCAAAACCTGTTGGGCTTTTGACGGATCACCGATCAGATGATCAACTTCGGTAGGCCGAAAATATCGGGGGTCAATTTCAATTAGAACATCGCCTGTTTTTGCGTCTATACCGATTTCATCCAGGCCGCTGCCACGCCACTCAATTCGGCGATCCAAATATTTAAAAGCTTGCTCAACAAATTCGCGAACGGAATGTGTTTCACCCGTCGCCAAGACATAATCGTCTGGTTGATCTTGCTGCAACATACGCCACATGCCATCGACATAATCACGGGCATGGCCCCAGTCTCGCTTTGCGTCCAGATTCCCCAGATGAAGCTTTTCCTGCATTCCCAATTCGATCGCGGCAACGGCTCTGGTGATTTTGCGTGTCACGAACGTCTCACCTCGAATCGGGCTCTCGTGATTGAACAAGATGCCGTTCGAAGCGTGAAAACCATAAGCTTCACGATAATTAACCGTCATCCAATAGGCGTAAAGTTTAGCGATTGCGTATGGACTGCGCGGGTGGAACGGCGTTGTTTCAGACTGCGGCACCTGTTGCGCTTTCCCATAAAGCTCTGACGTTGACGCCTGATAGAAGCGTGTGTGCTCGCCCAAATCGAGAATACGCATTGCCTCCAGCAATCGCATGGGCCCTAAAGCGTCCGAATTGGCCGTATACTCGGGTGTATCAAAACTGACCTGGACGTGACTTTGTGCCGCCAGATTGTAGACTTCCGTCGGCTGGATGTGTTGCATCAGACGGATCAGATTCGTGGCGTCGGTCAAATCACCATAATGGAGAAAGAGTTTTTGACCGTTTTTGTGCGGGTCTTCATACAAGTGATTAATGCGCTCTGTATTAAAAGAAGAAGCACGCCGCTTTATCCCGTGAACCTGATAACCTTTTTGCAACAGGTACTCGGCAAGATAGGCACCATCCTGTCCTGTCACGCCGGTGATCAGTGCTATTTTTTTCTCCAAATCGCGTGCTCCCCTTGAATGGTATGCAATCTTAACCATCCATTATAACGCTATTATCTTAAACTTGCGTGTAGATTTGGACCCCGCATTTGTAAAGCGGAGACTTTGATCCGTCTCGGTTTTACGGCGTTTGGCCATGTTAATTGAACACCTTAAACACCTAAATTGTTGCATACCACAGGGAAGCTATCTAAGCTTCCCTTGTCGGATTGTTTCGAACAGGGAGCAATTTGGTCATTGACGAGTAAAGGAGCCTGTAAAAATATTGCCATAATCCGCGGGATTGAAACGTCAATTGAATGCAAACGCATTTGAAAATAAGGTGTTCACATCATTTGACGAATAATGTATACAATAACGTATGCGAAGCAGCTACAGCCAAAATAATAATATCGGCGGGCTCTTTCTTAAAGATTACGCAATATGGGTAGTCAGGCAATTAAACCGATTAGGGAGACGACTATAATGAGTACAAAAAAGTTTTTAACTATAGCAGCAGCTGCTGCATTTGCCCTCACGGCTGTTGGAGTCGCTGATTCCGCTGACGCTGCTGGCAAGCGTGTAAAATGGAAAATGCACAGTGCATGGGGCAGTTCTGTTCCTCACTTAGGTACTTCCGGTGTTCGCTTTTCAAAAGTGATCAATCGCCTTTCCGGCGGTTCATTCACCATGAAATTCTTCGAGCCAGGTGCTTTGATCCCGGGCAACGAAGGTTTTGATGCGACATCCAAAGGCTCTGTTGAAGCCGCTTGGACAACAGCTGGATACGATGTTGGAAAATACCCTGCATTGGCATTCTTTACAGCTGTACCTTTTGGCCCAAGCATGGGTGAATACTTTGCATGGAAAAAATTCGGTGGCGGTGATGACATCCAGAAGCGAATTTATGCCCAGCACAACATTCACCAGCAAGATTGCTTCGCAATCGGACCAGAGACATCTGGTTGGTTTAAAGAAGAGATCAAGGACCTGGACCAGCTTCGTGGTTTGAAAATGCGTTTCTTCGGCCTTGGCGCACGCGTCATGCAGAAGATTGGTGTTTCCACGCAGTTGCTTGCTGGTGGCGATATCTTCCCAGCGCTTGAAAAAGGCGTTATCGACGCGACAGAATTCTCAATGCCCGCTATGGACATTAAGTATGGTTTCTATCAAATCGCTAAGAACAACTACTTCCCAGGCTGGCATCAGCAGGTTTCTGTAAGCCAGTTGCTGATCAACAAAGCAAAGTGGGACAGCCTTTCTGACCAGCATCAAGCAATGGTCGAGACCGCTTGTGGCGACAGCATCCACAATACCTATGCCGAGACCGAGTACGTCAACCCGTTCGCTATGGTCGAAATGGGTGAGAAGTATGGTGTTGTTACACGTCGCTGGACAGACGATCAAATCGCTGTCTTCGAGAAAGCTTGGAACGAAGTTGTTGCTGAAGATTCAGCAAAAGACCCACTTTTCAAGGAAGTTAATGACAGCTATGCCAAATTCCGCAAGTCATATGCGAAATGGGGTGAAGCACAATCACTTAAGCCAACTTATCTGAAGTAACAGATCGGCTTTATTAAGAAAATTAACCGGAACCCTCTTCATATGGGTTCCGGTTTTTTCTTAACTTTCTAGAATTTTGTTATCTAAATAAAAAAGTAGGGCTTTTCGATGGAAGCAATCGCCAAAGATGCGAAACGTAATGGGCCGCTTATCGCGGTTATTGCGATTATCGCGGTTATAGCACTCGCGTATGCGATAATTATTAATATGAGTCCAGAAGGACAAGAAGAACTTCTGTACTTTGTTCAAGATTATTTACCCTTTCTTATGTTCGGGACACTCGCAACGCTCCTGTTTACGGGCTTCCCCGTTGCCTTTATTTTGGGTGGACTTGCGCTGCTCTTCGGCGTTCTCGGGTATTTCCTTGATATGTTTTCGTTGATCGAGTTTTTCAACTTCTTGCCTCGTATTTGGGGACAGGCGGCTGAAAACCTCGTATTGGTCTCGGTTCCGGCGTTCGTTTTCATGGGTGTCATGATGGAGCGTTCCGGCGTCGCAAATGATCTGCTCTATTGCGTTCAGGTTCTTCTGAAAAAGGTACCAGGCTCGTTGGCGCTGGCTGTGACCATTATGGGAACGGTTTTGGCGGCTATGACAGGCATCATTGGCGCTTCAGTGACAATGATGACGGCTCTGGCTCTGCCAACAATGATGCGGCAAGGCTACAGTCACTCGCTTTCTTGTGGTACAATTGCCGCTTCCGGGACGCTTGGCATTCTCATTCCGCCCAGTATCATGCTTATCATTATGGCTGATTTATTGGCGGTATCCGTCGGCAACGTCTTTATGGCTGCCGTTGTCCCGGGATTATGCCTCGCATTATTGTATTTGATTTACGTTGCGATCTACGCACGCGTTAAGCCAGAGGTAGCGCCTCCGTTGCCACCAGATCTGCTTGATGTGCCGAAGAAAGATTATCCCGGTTTGATTTTCAAAAGCTTCCTGCCACCAGTCTTTCTAATTTCGATGATCAAGGGGTCAATCCTGTTCGGATGGGCGACACCGAGTGAAGCCGGAGCTGTAGGCGGTTTTGGCGTTATGCTTCTGGCTTTGTTTAATCGCCGGCTGACCTTTGATCTTGTCCAGAATGTATGTCATACATCAGCACGGACGATCGCAATGATCTTCTTTATTATCATTAGTGCTACCTGTTTTGCTTATGTGTATCGCTCCTTAGGAGGCGATGACATCGTTGAGCACGCAATTCTCAATGCCGGGCTGGATTCATGGGGCCTGTTGATCCTGATTATGGTCCTGACTTTTATGCTGGGCTTCTTTCTTGACTGGATTGAAATCACGCTGATCGTTCTTCCTGTATTTGCACCGTTGGTTGCAGGTATGGATTTTGGCGATCACATTGCGTCACAAAACATCATTTTCTGGTTCATCATCCTGATGGCTATTAACCTGCAAACGTCATTCCTGACGCCGCCGTTCGGTTTTGCCTTATTCTATCTTAAGGGAATCGCACCGCGGGAGATCAAGATTCAGAGCATCTATAAAGGGATTGTCCCCTTTGTGATCCTGCAGTTGATCGGACTGCTTGTGGTTATGTGGCAGCCTGACTTTGCCTTGTCATTAATGTCCGCGGTCTATGATTGACGCGCGGTACGTTGAACCTAATATTTCTCACGTTTGAATTCTTAAGGGAATGAGACATGGATAGTTTAAATACAACACAATCGAATGGAAAAGAATTACACCATTTGACCGAAGACGAGATGCCATGGATGTTACGGGCTTGCGAAAGCCTCCGCCAGTTCGTAGACGCCTCTGGTCGGTTTGGCTCTTGGTTTATTGTCCCACTTGTTATAATTACCGTTTTTGATGTAGGGCTAAGAAAAACTGGTGAGGTTCAGCTTTGGATGGTCGAAAACATCAGCCCTGTATTTGGCTCGACCCTTCTCCAGGAGCTGGAATGGCATTCTCATACGGTTCTATTTACCCTGGTCTTGGGTTATGGCTACATCTGGAATACTCATGTTCGGGTTGATCTGATTCGTGAAAACTTGGCTTTTAGAAAGAAGCTCATGATCGAATTTATCGGCCTGACATTCTTCTTTATTCCGTATCTGTGTGTCTTAACTTATTTTGCTAGCGTATATGCCTATGACTCATGGGCAATTAATGAAATCTCTGCCTCACAGGTAGGGCTCTCGCACCGATGGATTATTAAGTCTGTTCTGGTCATCGGTATTATCGTCTCAGTTCTTGCTGGTATTGCTGTATGGTTACAACTGGCATTTGCTATTTTTGGACAACGCAATTTGAGGTTCCCTATGATGACTCTCGAATGGCCAGAAGAAGGTGGAAACAAGATTGAAGGTAAGGAACGCCTTGATCTGTCGAAAGCCGAAGACCTTATGGCCAAGCGGACTCGGGAATTGAAAGAAAAGGCCGCGGCAGAGGAAGCCGCAAAGAATAAATGACCCAAACGAATAGGAACTGACGTATGGCAATGGATTGGGATGGGCTTTTCAAAAAGTATATTTGGAATGACCAAACAACCCCATACCTGACGGCAGTTCCGGATTTAAATCAACGCCAAGGCAAAAACGAAATATTCGTTTATTCGCTTTTCCTTGGCGTTTTTTTTACCGTTGTTGCTCTACTTACTTTGGGCAAGGCACAATTACAGTATGGATCAGGCGTCGGCTTCTATAGCTTTACCGTGGTCTGTGCTGCGGTCATCTTTGGCATATTAAAAAACTACCATGCAGCGCTCTATTTAAGCGCAACGCCTTTGGTATCTCTCGCCTACATATTGTTATATGGATTCGGGTCCGAACGCGAAAAGATCGACACCATTATCGTCGCCGGTATCCTTTTGTTGCTCTTGCGTTATTCCCTGCGAATTGTTGCTGTCGCGCGGGCCTACCCGACATTACCGCCATCCGAGGGCTCCAACTTAAGAGATAAACGCGGTGGCTTATAATTTCTGATCCGAAAGAGTCATCTGAAAATACTTTAGGCGCATACATACTGGTATACGCGCGTCATTATTTGCCCTTACACAAAAGACTATATCTGTGTGTAATGTCATTCACTGTGTTATCGCAGTTTATTTGGCCGTCGACTTGGTGGTTCTTTTGGCCCTTGGTCATTTGGACCCTTATTTTTATGCTCCATCTCATGGTCATCCGTACGATTGACGTTGATGATGAATGGGTCGACGAGAGGTCAAACAAGCTGGCAGACAACGCCTTCGATTTCGGACAAATGGAATCTATTCGCAAAAAAGCGTCCAGGACTGGTTACGGCGAAGCTTATGGGGCTGTTAAGGACGAAGAGCCTCCAGAGCAAAATTAAATGTCGCCGGGTTGAACCATTTTTTGAAGTCGCAGGGGTCCGTTTAACGGCCTACAAACGTGACGGACAGTGTTTAAACTAAATCTGGGAGTCATCCATGAAGATCGCAAAAGTTGATATTATCCCCCTAGCCATTCCTTTTGATTTTGGCGGCAAACCTTATGGCTGGGGGAAGCAGGTTTGGAGCAGCCTGAATACAATGCTGGTGCGAATAGAGACCGATAACGGCATTGTTGGCTGGGGCGATGCTTTTAGTTACAGTTCACGCCGAGCCATTCAAGGAATTCTTGAGGAAATGGTCTCGCCTATTCTGATCGGTGAAGATGCGACGGATATTTCAGGTCTGATGCACCGCCTGCAAAAAGACCTGCATTTGTTTGGCCGCTATGGGATGATGATCCACGCTTTATCTGGTGTAGATATCGCACTTTGGGATATTGCCGGCAAAGCTGCAAATATGCCGCTTTGTAACTTATTGGGCGGTCGCGTTCGCGACGACCTGATTGGCTACTCGAGTCTCTTTAAATATGCAGATCCGGACCTCGTTGGGCAAAAAACCAAAACCTCTCTGGATGACGGGTTCGGGCTGGTGAAACTTCACGAATCAAGCGTTCCAGAAGTCGCCGCTGCGCGGCAGGCTGCTGGCCCTGGGGTGCCGATAATGGTGGATACCAACTGCCCGTGGACACCGCAGCAGGCGCACGAAATGGCGCTTAAATTTAAACCCTATGATATCTTGTGGCTTGAAGAGCCTATATTCCCGCCAGAAGATTTTTCAGCTTTGGCAGAGCTGCGCTCAACGACCGGCGTGGCGATTGCGGCGGGAGAAAACGCCTGTACCGCATACCAGTTCAGGGAAATGTTTCGTGCCGGGGCCGTCACCTACGCACAGCCGAGCGTAACCAAAGTTGGTGGCATTACAGAATTTAGAAAAATTTCTGCAATGGCAGCGATGAATGGTGTCCAATTAATGCCCCACTCTCCCTACTTTGGTCCCGGCTTTCTGGCGACCCTGCATTTAACAGCCGCAGAAGCCAACCCCGGTTATATCGAATGGTTCTATCTGGACCGTGAAGCCTGCTTGTATGGTGATGCCATCAAGCCCAAAAATGGGCTATATACGGTGCCAGACGGTCCCGGACTGGGGCTGGAACCGAACCCGGATGTCATAAAAGACTACCGTGTCACTGACGCCTAACGAAAGGGAACCGGATTATGAAATATCGGAGACTTGGAAAAACCGACCTGCAGGTATCAGAAATCGTCTTTGGCGGGGGATTCGTTGGCGGTATATTGATCGACCCGGATGACGAGACCAAACGAGAAGCCATACGTCGCGCCATCAACGCGGGTGTCAACTGGATCGACACAGCGGCATCTTACGGCCAGGGTAAATCCGAAGAGGCCCTTGGTTGGCTTTTGCCTGAGCTTGAGCAACAACCCTACCTGTCAACCAAAGTAAACATCGACGTCAATCGGCTCGATACCATCCACGATCAGATTGAAGCCAGCCTGCACGCCAGCTTGAAACGCCTGAACCGTCAATCCGTGGACTTGATACAGCTGCATAATCGGATTGGTTCCCAAGTTGAGGATCGAACCCTGCTTGTAGAGCATGCCATAAAAGTCGCCGACAGCTTCGACAGGCTGCGCGAACAGGGACTCACGAAGTTCATCGGCTTCACAGCCCTTGGAGAGACGGATGCCTGTAAAGCGGTGATAAATTCGGGTCGCTTTGATACGGCGCAAGTTTACTACAATCTGATCAACCCAAGCGCCAGTTGGCCCGCGCCACGCGCATGGCAATGCCACGATTTTTCAGGTCTTTTGGCAGCTTGCACGGCAAATGATGTTGGCGTCATGAATATTCGGGTCTTCGCCGCCGGTGTTTTGGTCACAGAAAATCGCCATGGCCGGGAAATACAAATCACATCCAATTCGGATATGAAGACTGAGGAGGCGCGCGCCCGCAAAATCCTAGAAGCCCTGGAGATGGATGCCAAGGGCAACACTCCCTATGGTTCCCGGTCACAGGCCGCACTCCGTTTTGCCTTATCAAACCCCGCCCTGGCTTGCAGTGTCGTTGGCATGGCAGAACTTAACCATCTCGATCAGGCCGTCGCGGCATCTGATATGGGCCCCCTACCAGCCTCAACTCTGGCGGCACTCGAAAACGTATATGACAGGACGGAGGCCTGATTAAATGACGACAGCCATTACACCTAATGCAGACAACCATAGCGGATTAACGTCAATGGCGTCTCGATTTGTCGAAGTCGAAAACTTGCCATGGGAACCAACCATGGTTGACGGTGTGGAGACGAAAACCCTGTTGTTCGAAAAGTCATCCGGACTGCTTACTGTGATCATGAAGATGGCACCGGGCGCCGCACTTCCGGACCATGCGCACATGCAGATCGAACAAACATTTGTCCTGGAGGGAACACTTGTTTGCGGTGAAGGTGAATGTCGAAAAGGCGACTTTGTCTGGCGTCCTGCAGGCAGTCGCCATAAGGCATGGAGCCCCGATGGCGGTCTGATGCTTGCGATTTTTCAGGTTCCGAACAAGTTCTTTATGAATAGCGCGGAACAAGACATTCTTGGTCAAAACTGGAATGAGCTATGGGGAAAGTGCAAGAATATGAGGAGCTGATATCCCTGCCTTGATGCCAAACATCAAGGCGCATTCTTTACCCTAAATCTCTTTACGAAACGCTCTGGCCAGGAGGCTTCCCGGCTAAGACCTAAACGCGATAAAAAGCAGGAATACAGAGAAGATGACACACGACTACGCATTGGTGACAGGTGGCGCACTGAATATTGGGAAAGCAATTTGCGAACGCCTGACGGAAGATGGTTTGCAGGTTATTACGCTGGATATTACGGAACCTGAACATGACTCATATGTGCACTTCGAACCTGTTGACCTGTCAAATGCAGAAAATACACAAGCATGTCTGAAAAATCTGACAAATAAGTTCGCAATTACACGGCTGGTAAACAATGTGGGCATCGTGGCACCGGCCCCTTTGGAAGATGTTAGCATTGATGACTTTGAGAAAGTTATGAACACGAACGCAAGATCAGCACTTATTTGTACACAAGCTGTGCTTCCCGCCATGAAACAACACAAATTTGGGCGGATCGTATCGACCGCAAGTCGGGTTATTCAGGGAAAAGAATTAAGAAGCAACTATGGCGCCTCAAAAGGGGCGATTGTTGCCATGAGCAAGACGTGGGCCCTTGAATTGGCAGAATATGGTATCACGGTGAATTGCGTGGCTCCCGGCCCTATTGCGACGTCCGCCTTTTGGCGGAATAACCCTGTCGGATCAGATCGCGCAAACTCGATTGTTAACGGAATTCCATTGGGACGCATGGGGACACCTGAAGATATCGCCCATTCCGTGAGTTACTATCTCGATTCGAGAAGCTCGTTTGTTACAGGACAAGTGGAGTATGTGTGCGGCGGCTTAACCATCGGATCACCCGGGTTTTAAACGGAAAATTTTCGCCTGGATCTGATTCAAACGCTGGCCTAAACAAACAATTTGCCTTGCATATAGTATACATGGAAACTATATTGCAGAAATGGAAGAAGAGAACCTCGATCGCAATTTTGGCTTCTTGACGCACGACGTCGCGCGGCTCATGCAAAACGACTTTGACCGTCGTGTCCGCGACCTTGGTCTGACTCGTGCGCAATGGCGTGTCCTCATGTGGGTTTATCGAACACCCGGGGTTTCACAGTCCGAACTGGCGGATACGCTGGATGTGCAAAAAGCGGCGCTCGGTCGCATGCTTGATCGTTTGGCAGATAAGGGCTGGATAAACCGTCAGGCTGACGCCGAAGACCGACGCGTCCGACGGGTTCATCTGTCGAAAGAAGTCAAACCCCTGATCGCGACCATGCGCAAAATCGCAGCGGAATTGCGCGCCGCGGCAATGGTAGGAATTCCAGAGCACGACCGGGAGCGTTTTGTCGATACGCTCCTCATAATGAAGAACAATCTGGTCGCATTTCAAGCCGAAGACACAAACGGTATAGAGAACACAGTCGATGAATGAAACCTCTGCAAAAAAAACCAAAGCTGCGGAGCCTGTCGAAGTAACCAAGCCAGACCCCGCCCCTCCTGTTGCGAAAACAGGAACCATGCGCAAATGGGTCCGTCGCATTCTTTTGGCACCGTTGATACCCCTACTGCTCTTGGTAGGGGCTTGGTTCTACGAAAATACAGGACGAATCATTACGACAGAGAATGCCTACGTTAAAACGAATATTACGCCGATTACGTCGATCATATCTGGCCCGGTAACAGAAGTTGCCGTGGTTGAAAATCAATCTGTCAAAGCTGGGGATCTTCTATTTCAAATCAACCCGGACCAATACATTTACGCACTGGAAGCGGCGGAAGCTGATCTTGCAACTGCCAGAATAACCGTCGAAGGCCTGAAGTCTGACTTTCGCCAGTACGGTGTTGAATTAAAAGAAGCTGGGGAACGCCTCCACTTTAACCAACTCAAACTTGATCGCCAAAAAACCTTAGAATCAAAGAAGTTTGGTCGCAGGGCGCTAATGGAAGAAGCCGAGTATAATCTGGCAGCGGCGCGCCAACATGAAAGTTCCATCCGCGAACGCAGGCGCAAAGCGTTGATCAGTTTACAGGGAAACCCCGAGTTACCGGTTGACGAACATCCATCGGTGAAAGAAAAAATTGCATTGCGTAACAAAGCAGCAACAAATTTGAATAACACCCGAATTTACGCGCCGGCTGACGGGATTGTCAGCAACGTAAACCTGCGGACCAGCGAATATCTGGAAGAAGGGGATACGGTTTTCAGCCTCGTAGAAACGTCTAATATTTGGGTCGAAGCAAATTTAAAGGAAACCCAATTGACCCATATGAAGCTGGGGCAATCGGCTGAGTTTGTGGCTGATTCCTACCCTGATGTCGTTTGGAAATCAAAAGTTATGACGATCAGCCCGGCAACAGGGGCTGAATTTGCACTTCTCCCTGCACAAAACGCTAGCGGCAACTGGGTTAAAGTTGTTCAGCGCTTGCCCGTTCGCTTCTCTGTTACTCCTGAAGAGGGTAAGCCGGAGCTGCGGGCTGGAATGACCGTGACTGTTTCCATTGACACGGAGCGCGAACGTACGGTCGAAGATTTGTGGCAAGAAATTCTGAAAAAACTTGATGATTTAAAAACCAAATATTTCCCCGAAGTCGCTTTCTAGTAAACAGACCGACCCTTTATCCAGGATACCCCACTTAAATGATTGCATATATTGCGGCGGTCGTCTTTTTGATCATAACGCCAGGTCCCGGCGTCCTGACAACGGCGGGGGTAGGGTCAGCCTACGGGTTTCGGGCCGGCTTTGCCTATATGTCCGGGATTATTTTTGGATCATTGCTGGTTATGGCCTCCGTCGCGTCCGGGCTTGCGGCAATTGTTTTATCCGTACCGTTTGTCCGAACGGTCTTGTTGATCGCCTCGCTTGGCTATCTTTTATATCTAGCCTTTAGAATTGCGACCTCAGGTGCCCGGGTCGCCTTCATAGAAACGGATCGCCCGCTCGGGTTCCTCAATGGCATGACCCTGTCGGTCATTAATCCAAAAGCCTATGCGGTCGCGACAACAATATTCAGTGGCTTTGCAATAATCCCCGAAAGCCCTATTTTGGAATCTCTGGTTAAGATCGCCATTTTCGCCAGCATTTCCGTTCCCGTTCACTTTATCTGGCTATACGCCGGAGCGTCCCTGAAACGTCTTGGCCTAAGCCTAGGCGCCATGCGTGTGATCAACGTGGGAATGGCTTTCGCCATGTTGGCTGTTGTTGCTTTGGCGCTCTATTCGTCAGAATTTTGAGACGGTTCATTAAGGTGTTTGGGTTCGCGTAAAAACAGAACAACAAACGCCATGGTTACTGGAAGCAAGGCCAAACCCAGCAGCATCGGCGCGAAATCTCCAAAGTAATCAAATCCATATCCTGGCAACACAGGCCCCAGTGATGCGCCGACGACGGCCACCAACTGGCCAGCGCCCTGAACACTGCCAATATGTTTGCGCCCAAAATAGCGGGCAAACATAAACGAGAAAAACGTCATGGTTACCGCGTTATTTAGTCCAAAACATGCGGCATAAACCAAGGCTGATGGCAAATCAGTCACAAAGGTAACACTGACAAGAGAGGATGCCATGACGAGTAGCCCCCCGGAGAATATCCAATGAGTCGGAAACCGGTCCAGCAATCGTCCCACCATCGGGATACACACGGCCATGACAAGTGCCGAAATTGCAAACATCTTGGATGAAATCTGCGGAGCTAAACCTTGACTGTCAAAGATCGAAACTTGAAAGAAATGTAGCGATGTTACCAACATTGATAAGCTGAACATGCCGGCAGATAGAATATAAAACGTTGGCGTGTGAAGCGCCTCATTTAACGTAAGCCCAGTGATTGCGCCTTCCGCACCCTTAGCTGTCCCATCGGGGTTATCCTTTGGTATTTCGCCGTCAGGCTTTAACCCGACGTCCTCTGGTTTGTTTATGACGAAGAAGATAATAGGGACCAGCAACAACGCCCAGGTTGTCCCGCCAAGAATAAACCATGCTTGCCGCCACCCAAATCCATCAACCAACCACTGCGCCAAAGCCGGGTGCACGGCCATGGACAACGTGAAACCAAGGCCCATTAACCCCATCGCAAATCCACGTTTTTTTGCAAACCACTGGGAAACGATATTAACGCTTCCCATCATTAACGATCCCTGACCAAAGAAACGGAGTGATGCGTAGCCGATCGACAGCCAAATTATGCCCGTCGACATGCCAAATGCGATACAGGCACATCCAAGGAAAAGTGCAATAATCGTCATCATGTATCGGGCCCCATGACGATCAATCAATCGCCCCATCAGGGGTAAACAGACCGCAGCGAAAAGTGTTGCGCCGCCGTAGGCAGAGGCGATTTCCGTGGCCGTGATACCAAGGTCTTTGCTAATGGGGCCGACAAAAACACTGAACGTATGCGACTGGCCTGGTCCACTGGCGAACATCCCCAGGGCCCCAATGGCCAGCACCACCCAGCCATAAAAAAACTTCGACTGGGTTCTTTGAACGATCCGTTCTCTCAATTGGGCAAGAGCCATTGTATTTTCCTATATGTGCACATCGCGGAGCATTATGAGATGGAATATTCTGAAGGGAAACAATTATAAACGGTAAAATTCACAAGCCGTGTCATGAAACAGGGCATCGCGCTCAGACGTTGAACAATCAGCGACCATATGCGCGATGGCTTTGACTTGATCCACATATCCGATTCTCAAACCCGCGACAGGGAAATTGGATGCGAACATAGATCTATTGAAACCGAACAGTTCAATCGCTTCGCGAACAACATGCCGATTGGAGATGTAGTCCCAAGGATCGCCCGCCAAACCGAGTTCCGATATCTTAAGAAACACGTGCTCATGGGCTGCAAGCGCCGCCATCCCAGCGCGCCATTCTGCAAGCCCTTCGTCACTCCGGTCCCAAGACAGCCCCGTATGTTCGACGACGATAGGTAAATCAGGATAAAGGCCGCAAACCTCAGCGGCTTCGCGTAAATGCCAGTAAGGAACGCGCAAGTCCCAAGACAGATTATGGGCTCGCAACAAACCCAGCCCGGCCCGCCAGGTTTCATCTTGCAAACTGCGCGACTTTCCATGCACCCCATCGCGAGTTGCCGCCGTTGGCGCAGTTATCGGTTTACTGCGAATACCCCGCACGGCTGCAAAGGACGCTTGCTCTTCCAGAACGGCATCACTGGTTGTTAGGTCCAGCCAGGCGTGAGCCACGAGGGCGCTCGGTATATCGCTTTTTTCAATCAGGCTTGATAACCAGCGCGTTTCTGCAACGGGGTTCTCATGATCAGATTCCGCCTCTACATGGACAGTTTTCACAATGCGCAAATCACCGTTGTCGGCTCTGAAGTCAATTGGCAGGTAGTTTTTCTTTATCCCGTCATAGTTACCCAGCAGAAAGTTATTCTCCGGTTGGTCTGTAAGCCAGGGGTAATAAACGGCATCCAGATCGAACAGATGATGATGGCAATCGACAATATCGAAATCCATATTTAGATCTGAAAAATCAGGCAGATTTATGGGATGAGAAATAGAACTGTTCATTGAATTCACTTAACGGTTAGATCTTGAAAAAAGTGTCCTGTTGTCGCCGCAGCGTCCATATATCCGACTGCTGGTCCAGTTCCAGCATGTCACACGTCAATACAGTTCCGGGCGCGACATCTTCCCTTAAAACTTGGCCAACTGCCAGATAATACGGACACGGCTGCCCATCTCCAATTGCAACCGCCGGGATTAGTTCCGGTGCCAACCCCGCGACTTCGTGATGGTGGGCATCTGTTATGGTCAGCACGTCACCAGCTTTAAAGGCTTTTGAGGTGCGCGCGATCAAATCAACTTCGGGCTTCGCGCGGGCCGCGCCGGTTGGAAGGCCCAGCAAAGCTGCTGACAATATGGTGATTGGAGCTTCGACCCCGAGCAAGTGTTGCGGGTTGCAAAGCATCGCTGTTTTGCCATTCGCGGCAACAACATGCCCCTTTTCCCGTAACATTTCCCAGGTTGCCTGATCTTCACAGGAAACAATAATAAAGACGCCGCCGGCCATACTCGCTTCGTCGGATCGCCGCAAGCAGTTGAAAACATCAATACGCCCGTTTCCACCCAACAAACCGCCCTCTGTCGTCAATTGCAGGGCATCTGCCAGCTCAACCGGACGTAAAACAGGTGCATGCAACCCGGGGATATCCGGGACCAACCCCGTGGCATTAGAGACAACCCCCATTTCACAGTAGTCAGGAACGGTTCGTGTCGGCACATCCGCCCTGTCAACCGCAGCTTGGCGCATCGCCACCAAAGACGGCCAACCGGCGCTGCCGGACGCCCAAAGGTCTCTCAACCCGCACCCGGAAAACCGCTGGCCCCGCCAATTTAGGGTATCGTCGTCCTCAAGCACGAAATCATACTCGCTCGATTTTCCAGCAGCGCGAACTTCGAGACCAAGCGTTCGCGCCCAACTCACCAATCCTATTAGAAGGCTCGGCTGGTCACCTTCGACTTCGGTGTAGACCAGACCTTGCTCGCGCGCTAAGTGGGCAAGCATGGGGCCAATCAAAATCGCCGCCTCCTTTGAGACCATAACCACATGTTGTTTGTTCCTGAGGGCCCGAAGCGCGTTTGACGTCGCTGCCACTGGATTTCCCGTCGCCTCGACCAGCACGTCAAAGTCGGCGGCGTCAGCGCCCCCCATATCCGTCACACATTTAATCTTTGACCGATCGGCGCCAGACGAGACAATGGCTTTTTCCATTTGCTGCTCGTTCGTGTCACACAAGACGGTAATGTCCATATTTGGAATTCTGCGTGCTTGAGCCAATAAACTGGCGCCAAAATCACCAGCTCCAACGAGACCAACCTTTACAACCGTTTCTTCGAATCCCGCGAGGAGCGCTTCGTAGTTCATTCGTTCGTCCTTACCGACATTGATATTGCATGCAAAAATAGATATGATTCCAGATACACGCAACCAAATTAAAAATTTTGACGAATATTGCATGCAAGAAACAAAAGCCAGTGATTCAGAAGTGATGGTGCACGGATCACTACATGACCGCACGACGGAGCATTTGCGCGACCTGATTGTTGCCGGGGAACTTGAGAGCGGAGACAAGTTGTCAGAGCGTGAATTAATGGAACGCTATGGTTTTCCAAGGACTCCATTGCGCGAAGCTTTTAAGGTTCTCGCAACCGAAGGGCTTGTGGACCGCAGCCCAAACCGAGGCGCTCATGTCGCAAAAGTCGGCATCAAGGAGATTGAGCAAATTATTGAGGTCCTGCAAGCGCTTGAGGCTCAGGCCGCCAGATTACTTGTTGAAAGAATTACCCAACGTGAGATTGACCAGATTGTCGCCGTCCACACCCTTATGGTTGAGCACCGACGTGCGGGTCGATTAATGGCCTATTTCAATACCAATCAAGACCTCCATCAATTGATCATTAGCGCGTCAGGCAATCCTTTTCTCGCAAAAGCCTATGCCAGCCATTCCGCGCGCATTCGTCGATTTCGCTATCTTGGAAATGAACAAACGGAGCGCTGGAAGTCAGCGACGAGCGAGCATGAACAAATTCTTGACGCCATCAAGGAGCGCAACGGGCAACTTCTGGAAGCCTTATTATGCACACACCTGAAAAAAGGCTGGAGGGTCGTCAAAGAACAAATGTTAACCAGGGAGAATCAAGAACCATGAAAAGGCTCACGAATAAGATCGCTATAATTACCGGTGCTTCTGCGGGTATCGGGCGCGCCAGTGCGCGGTTATTCGCCGAGGAAGGGTGCGCGCTTGGCCTTCTAGATATTGATACGACAGGCGGTGCCAGCATCGCCTCAGAAATCAATGCCGCCGGCGGCCAAGCGCTGTTTATCGAAACCGATATCTCCGACGCCACCCAACTTGAACCCGCCATAGAAAGCGTCGCGTCCAAGTTTGGCGGGATTGATATCCTTTACAACAATGCGGGGGGCGCAACCCCACGAGATGATCATCTTCTCAATATGCCGCTCGATGAATTTGATCACGCAATCGGCCTTAACCTGTTTGGCCCATTTGCCGCGTGCAAATTTGTCATTCCATATATGGATGAGCGAGGCGGAGGCTCAATCATCAATACAGCATCCATTCGTACTATGATCGGAACCGCTGGCGCGGATGGTTACACCTCGGCAAAGGGCGGAATCGTCGCTTTGACACGCGCACTGGCCGTGCAATGCGCAGCAAAAGGCATCCGCGTTAATGCCATAGCACCAGGTGCTGTCTTGACGGAACGCGTAAAGGCGTTGATCGATGCGGGCAACGATTCCGGACCAGATCAAAAAATGGCGGACAAACATTTGCTTGGAATGGGTGAACCGGATCAAGTGGCACCCGTCGCCCTGTTCTTTGCCTGTGAAGACTCGCGCTGGGTAACAGGTCAAATTCTTCCAGTAGACGGCGGCGCTTGTATGAATTAATGCCATTCTCGCTTGCCTAAATCCTGTTATCCGGTCACATTCAGTTTCCGATTTCTTTTGGTTCCCGGCGAACCTGTTTCTCATATTCTGATGGAGGATTCACATGGCTAACACGGCAAAATATCTGTTTATTGCGAGCATGGATGTCGAGCCAGACAAACTGGACCTGTTTAACGAAGTCTACGATACTGAGCACGTCCCAATGCTGATGAAAGTCCCCGGTGTTGTTGATATTTCCAGGCTTTCGCTTGAGCCGCTTAAATTAAGTATGGGTGGCGAAATCAAAGAAATCGTTGCTGAGGGGGAACCCAATTTCTCTGCGTTTTACTGGATTGAAAGCCCGGAAGTTCTGACCAGCAAAGAATGGGGCGATGCGATTGAGGAAGGCCGGTGGCCAGAGCAAGTGCGCCCCTATACCAAAAATCGCCGTCATGTCCTGCGCAAGGTTATGGAACCCGGCGCCTAGGCCAAAACAGGAAAGACGCCTTCGTGTCATCTCCTCCAAGTCAAAAATCTTCAGCGATACCGATCGGTGGAATTCTGCTGCTCGGCGCACTTACGCTTTTTTGGGGCGGTAACTGGCCATTTATGAAAATTGCCCTTGGGGAAATCCCCGTATGGTGGTTTCGCTCCATATGCCTATTGGTTGGTGGCTTTAGTCTGGTTCTGATTGCGAAGCTTTCAGGCCAGATTGTCGGCTTGCAGAAATATGAATTTCGGCCGTTATTTTTATGCGCACTGCTCAACGTGATTGGTTGGCATCTTTTCTCCGCCTATGGCGTGTCTTTAATGCCGGCGGGCCGGGCTGTGATTATCGCCTTTACCATGCCGGTTTGGGCTTCGATCCTAAGCAGTTTTGTGCTGAATGAACCCCTCACAAAAAACAAATTTGTAGCACTTGCCCTGGGGCTTGCGGGTCTGGCTGTGCTTATCGGTCCTGATTTGGTTGATCTTAAATCAGCCCCGATCGGCGCACTTTGCATGCTTGGGGCAGCTGTTTCCTGGGCATTTGGCACGGTCGCGTTTAAACGTGCACAATGGACCGCTTCGACTTGCGCCCTTGCCGGTTGGCAGCTTTTGATCGCATCCGTTCCGATTACGCTCGGGGCAGCCCTTATCGAGCCGATGCCAGACTGGAACGCTTTGAGCTCAAATACACTCTATTCGATGGTCTATATTCTGGCGTTTCCTATGGTTTTTTGCCAATGGGCCTATTTCAGATCTGTCAGATCCTTTCCGGCAAGCCTTGCCGCCATAAGCACATTAGGCATTCCCGTCGTGGGCGCTTATTCAAGCGCACTTATTCTGGGTGAGCACGTTGGCCTGCAAGAACTTTCCGCATTGATCCTGATTTGCGCAGCATTGGCCGCCGTGCTTTTATTGCCAACACTTCAAAAATCTGACTAGAAAGGGAGATCACATGATTCATGAACTTCGCGTCTATCACGCAGCGCCAGGGAAAATGCCGGAACTGCTTAACCGGTTTAACACCATTACACTTAAAATCTGGGAGCGCTTCGGAATTCGTCAGGCCGGGTTCTGGACGGTTTTGATTGGCGAAAGCAATCATGATCTTGTCTATCTTCTTGAATGGGAGTCTTTGGCCGAACGCGAAGAAAAATGGAACGCTTTTGCGTCGGATCCGGAATGGCTGGAGAAGCGGGCCAAGACTGAAGAAAATGGTCAACTCGTTCTGTCAGTCGAAAATTCGATCTTGCAACCGACGGA
Organism: Rhodospirillales bacterium; assembly: GCA_048262655.1. Classification (GTDB taxonomy): domain Bacteria; phylum Pseudomonadota; class Alphaproteobacteria; order Rhodospirillales; family Casp-alpha2; genus JABMNT01. The sequence goes on from JBLXEY010000001.1 coordinate 793,305, forward strand.
TTTCTCTTCGGTAAAATGATCAGCCCTCAACCCGCCGCCACCTTCGGTGCCGGGTGTTTTTGGGGCGTCGAAACGCAATTTCGACGCCTAACCGGCGTCTTGCGAACAAGTGTAGGGTTTATGGGCGGACGCACCAAAAACCCGACTTATGATCAGGTCTGCATCGGCAATACGGGGCATGCTGAAGTCGTGCAAGTCGTTTATGAACCCGGTGTGATCCCATATCAGTCTTTGCTTGATTGTTTCTGGAAAATCCATGACCCGACCATCACGACATCACCGACTGGCGGTTTACACGGACAATACCGTTCTGTGATCTTTTATCATACCATTGACCAGCGTGCGCAGGCATTGGCCTCAAAAGAGCACCACCAAACGCAATGCATTGCGCCAATAAAGACGGAAGTACTTGCGGCAAGCGTCTACACAAAAGCAGATCATTTTCATCAGCACTATGAAGAAAAGCAGGCCCGCCGCACTCGCCAATAGCGACGCAATCGGGCCAGCGATGCCGCTTCCAAATCCGTCATTAAGGCGTTGGCGCATCCTCTCTAAGGCATCCTTCGTGCTTCAATTCGGCCCACAATTCATCTGGAATATCTGCGAGCACCTGATCGTAGTTGGACGCCACCTGATCCGGATGATTGGCCCCGGGAATAACACTGGCGACAGCCGGATGATGCATGGGAAACTGCAGAGCGGCCGCGCTCAACGCAACACCATAGGCATTGCAGATCACGGTTATTTTTCGCACCCGTTCCATATCTTCAGTCTCGGCATCCACATATTTGTATAGGGCACCATCTACAGCTCCGGTCGCCAGAATACCGGACGCAAAAACTCCACCCAGAATAATCCCAATTTTCCTTTCCAGACAAAGCGCTAAATCACCATCAAGACCCGGTTGATCAAGGAGGGTGTAAGGTCCCGCGTAAAGGAAGTAGTCCATATCAAAATTTTCTACAAACCGGGGAATATCACCAGCAAAGTTAATACCGGCGCCAATTGCACCAATTTGCCCCTGATCTTTGAGTTCTTTCAAAGCCCTGAACCCGCCACCTGCATCCAGTTCACGGAACCCTTCCGTAATTCCTTCTTCAGTAACACGATGACGGATATCCAGATCATGAATGGACAGGCAATCAACACGCGGTATTCCCAGCCGGTTCAGGCTATCTTCGTAAGCGCGCATGATGCCGTCGTAGGTATAATCAAACCGTAAATCAAACGGTAACCCGCCGACCCAACGCTTCGAGAATGGAGAATTTTGAGTGAAGTCATCAATATCGACAGGGCGCGAATAAATGCGACCAACCTTGGTTGAGATCGTAATCTCTGCGCGGGACTTGGTTCTCAAGAACCCGCCGACACGGTGTTCACTTTTAGTGTTTCCATACCACGGCGCGGTATCGAAATAACGCACACCCCGATCAAAAGCGGCAGCCATGGTCGCCGTCGCCTGCTCTTCCGTCGTGACTTCGAACGGGTCGCCCAGTGTCCCACCACCGAAACCCAATCGGGGTAGAGACACAGACGTTTGTCCCAGTTGTTTTTTGAATGCCGGGTCCATTACTAGCTCCCCTCGTTTTGATAACTTCTATCTTACCCCAGAGCCTTGCAGATCGCTTCTACACAATCGCTTGTTCTGGCCTGTCCACCGACATCCATCGTCCGCGCATCGCCTGAAACCAGAGCCGAAGACGTTGCCTGTCGAATGCGTTCGGCACATTCAGCAAGGTAAGTATCATCATGCTTTTGGCCTAACCACTCCAACATACATGCACCCGATAAAATGGTAGCGACGGGATTGGCAATGCCCTTGCCAGCAATGTCAGGTGCAGTGCCGTGTGATGCCTGGAAATAGCCATGTTTATCGCCTATTTCGGCGGCTGCCGACATCCCCATACCGCCAACCGTCGCGGCGCCCAAATCAGATAATAAATCGCCAACAAAGTTCTCAGAAACCACAACATCGAAGCTGTCCGGTCGTTCAATCATGTATACCGACATGGCATCGGTCAGCGCGTAATCCACTTCAACGTCCGGGTACTCAAGCATTACACGGTCCGCGATTTTGCGGAAAAGAGCAAAACTTCGCAGCACGTTTGACTTGTCAACAATGGTCACCCGTTTTACGCCATCACGTGGAGCACCATTGCGGGTTCTGGCCAACTCAGCTGCGTAACGAACAATCCGTTCGACACCCTTTTTTGTGATCATAAGGATATCGGTTGCGACCTCATCTCCCAAGACAACGCCACCCCCTCGCGATGCGTAGAGGCCTTCTGTGTTCTCGCGGACAATAACGTAATCAATCTGCCCTGGCTCGAAATTACGTAGCGCCGACGTCACACCGTCATATAATTTGATGGGCCGAACGTTCGCGTACAGGTCGAGTTCATTACGTAACTGAAGGGTAAAATCCTGACCGGCTTCAGTACCGTCTGGATAGAGCACACCAGGAAGACCGGCTGCACCATGCAAAATCGCATCTGCATCGCGGCAAGCTTCCAGTGTCTCAGAAGGGAATGCGACCCCTGTTCTGGTATAACAATCTGCACCAGCAGCAAACTCACTGCAAATCAGCGTACGCTCAGACCCCACTGCGGCCCTGACAACTTCCAAAGTCGCCTGACAGACTTCCGGTCCGATTCCATCGCCCCCCACTGTCGTGATTTTATAGGCGGGCGGCTGGTTCGTTGTTGAAGTATCGTTCATTATATTTCCAGTATAGAGAGATCAAACAGGTTTACGAATTCGACGCTATGTTATATATATCAAAATATAAATGACAAGCTTTTGAAGAACATTTTTGAGGCTATTTAACTTGCCGGAACCCATTTCCTTAACCGAACGCGCCTACGCCGACATCAAACAAAAAGTGATTTCCGGGGCCTATTCACCTGGAAACCATTTTGAAGCAGGGCAACTCGCCAGTGATTTGGGGATGAGCAGAACGCCGGTCCGTGAAGCCCTTTTGCGTCTTCAGAACGAAGGCGTTCTGGAAATCGTTGCAAAAAAAGGAGTCCGCATCATTCCGTTATCGGCATCCGACCTGCAGGATGTTTACCAGATCATCACAGCGCTCGAAATTGAAGCCGTCGGCAGTTTGGCCGCGCAAGCACCAAGCGCTAACTTTTTAAAGCCGCTCTATAAAGCGACCGACAAAATGCAAGCCTCGCTGGACAAGGGCTCCGTCGAAAGCTGGTGTCTGGCGGACGAACACTTTCACCGAAACCTTTTAAAACTTTGTGGCAACAAGCGATTGAGCAGCGAAGGGAATCGATATCGTGATTTAGCCCAACGGGCCCATTTCGTTGCCATGCGTCTCATCGATGCGGAACAAATCAACGGCTCGGTTCAATCCCATCAAGCCCTGATTAAAATCCTCGAAAGCGGCGATGAAATGAAGGCCCGCAAACGACATTTCGAACAGCGCATTCGGGGGGCCAGACTGCTGGTTAACGTCGTCAAAAAGTATGGCCTTAAATTGCTATAGATCGACATTGTTTGCACACAAATGGTCTATCACTGCCTTGGACCATCGCCTCTAATGCACCAATTAAAAGCCTTTAAGCGCTGAGTTGACGAACAATCTGGCCACGGCCTTTGGGCACGGCCCCAAGGGCGCCAACGACGGCCGCCGACAAAGCGGCAACCAAGCCAAGTGCTGGCGGCAATGCCAGGGCCAGCAGTCCAGGAGTCCAGGCCACACGAAGCGCTTGCTCGACGGCCCAATATCCACCTACCCAGCCCGCAGCTCCGCCTAAAACGGCGGCAATCGTACCTATACTGATTGCCTCCAACAACCGCGCGAGCGCGATCTCGGTCCGGGACGCGCCAATCAGCGTGAAGGCGAGCGCTTCCCGGCGACGGGCATCAACTTCTGCCGCAATCACGGCAGCCAATGATAATCCGCCCGCGACGAGCAAAGTCAGCGCAACCAATAACGATGCCATAACGGCCCCTTCGATGACCTCCGTCACCTGTGCAATTAAAGTCCGGATATCGATACTGGTGATGTTTGGATAAGTCTTCGCCATATCATTGATATAGTTGTCGACTGCCGCATCACTATCCCCCTGAAGGCTGACGATCCATGATTGTGGCGCATTTCGAAACGGTTCTGGTGAAGCCATTAATAGATACTCAGGCCGAAAAGTCCGATGGTATTCCTTGCGAATGTTAACGACCTTGGAGGTAAATGAGCGCCCCGATACGCTATAAGTCAGTTCATCGCCCGGCTTTAAATTAAAAGCTTCCTGCAAGTCTTCTTCTGGAGAAACAACGGGGGGGCCGTCATAATCTGGCGCCCACCAATCACCAGCAAGCAATTCAGCTCCCGTTGGTTCCGCCGTCCAGGAGAAACTCCGGTCGCCTTCTATCACCCAGGATTTATCATCGCGAAGCAAAGCATCTTCCGCGGGGACTCCGTTAACGGCGGTTAACGTCATTCGCATAAAGGGGTTGGCTTGCAAACCGCCCAAAGAAGGATTAGCGGCAACCCGTCTCTTCACATCTTCAACCTGGTTCGGCTGGACATCGATAAGCACCAGATCTGGGATGATAACGGGCAACTCGGCGCGCATCCCTTGTTCCAGAGAATTTTGGGTCGCGACAATGGCAGTAATACCAGCGATGCCAATCCCAATGGCGACAGCACGCATGGCGACAGCATTTGCATTAACCAAACCTTGACGCGCTACAACTGCAATAAAGCCACGCGGCTTGAGCGATCCAGCAAGTCGAGCCAACGCCCACCCGCCGCCACTAAGGACAAGCGCGATAACACTGAGTCCGCCCGCTGCGATCCCGGCCAGCCTGGGGATCGGCAAACTCAACGTCGCGCCAATCATCGCCAGCCCGATTAAGGCAATCCCGAACATGAACTGACGCCTATCCGGTTGCAAATCGGCCTCGCCACTTCGCATGGCAGCCCCTGGTGACAAACGGTTTATACCCGACAGGGACAAGATACTGGTGCCGGCAATTCCTAGGGCCAGAATCCACGCAACCTGCAAGGTCGGCTCAATCAAACTAAAAGGCGACCAGATCAAGTGAAGTTGCGCCGCAACGATTTGCATAAGAGGCGTTGTCCCCAGAGCGGCAAGGCCAAGACCAAGTATAACTCCGACCAGGCTTGCAATGGCGATAATCGCGATATGGAGGCTACCGACGGCAGCGGGCGTTGCACCGGACAAGCGATAAAGGGCTATGGTTCGCACGCGACGCGACACCCAGGCTTTCGCAGAAGCCCAGGCCCCGGCCAATCCGATAACCAAGGCCACAATACCGGCCATACCCAGGAACGTTGTCGTGCGCTCAACCGTCCGGCGCACCCGGTCTCCTGCGTCACGTGGTGTCTCCAGCTCCCATCCTGTTTCCGGTCTCAGAGCCGCTACAGCATCGATAGCACTCTGAGCATCCTGGTCTGACGCAAAGGTTAATCGATAGCGAAAATCGACGATCGACCCACGCTGGATCAGGCCAGTTTCCATCAAGGTATCCAGATGCATCATAACGCGAGGACCAACCATAAAACGCCCCGCGGACAAGCGGTCGGGCTCTATCACTACGGCATCGGAAATCACGAAGTCCTGTGCGCCCAATCGGATCACATCACCAACTTTCGCTTGCGCACGACGCAAGAGACTGGCCTCAACTATGACAGCCGGACGCCCCTCGCGCATCTGCAGTGCTTTTCTGATGTCCTGACCGCTAACGAGTCTGACAGCCCCATTTAGAGGGTAGGCGCTATCAACACCTTTGACTTCAACGGGAAAGCGCGTGTCTTTTAAAACAGCAGAACTGCGTAACTCAGCAACCCGCGACACCTGGCCGATGCTGGCCAAACTGGTGACAACAGCATCACCAAGCGGCACGTTAACAACCGTCACCGCCACATCACCACCGAGCAACGTCGTCCCGCTGTCGGATAAGGATCGGGACAGGCTTTCCCCCATCATCCAGACGGCTCCCATCATCACCGTCGCAATGGTCACGCAAGCAATAAAAAGCTTGAGCCCATAAATACCGGCTGCCAATTCGGCTGCCAGCAAGCCACGTAAAATACGGGCACGGACCGTTAAGGGTAAATCGCTGTTTAGATTATTCTGCACAGAAAGCTCAGGCCCCAATCACGCCAGCATCAATGGCAATGGTGCGATCGCACTTTGCCGCCATATCGGGGTCATGTGTAACCATCATCATTGCAGCACCGGTTTCGCGGACCAGTTTAAACATCGTCTCCGCAACGTCCGAGCCTGTTTCCTGATCCAGATTTCCAGTTGGCTCATCAGCCAGAATTAAACGTGGCTGGGCTACAAAAGCGCGAGCGATGGCGACTCGCTGTTGCTCACCTCCCGACAGAGCGGAAGGTCGATGTGTTACCCGATGGCCCAAGCCGACGCGCTCCAGCATCTTCCGGGCACTATCTGTCGCTGCATCATCGCCAGCAAGCATCAGCGGCAAGGCCGCATTCTGGAGTGCTGTCATCGCAGGCACCAAATGATAAGACTGAAAAACGATCCCGATATCACGGCGGCGCAACGCCGTGCGTTCGCTCTCGTCCGCCTGCACAAGGTCACTCCCCAATACATTGACAGTGCCCCCGGAGGCCCGTTCAAGCCCGCCAATAATGGCAATGAGTGAAGACTTGCCTGATCCTGACGGGCCGGTCACGGCGACGATTTCTCCCGGATTGACAGCAAGATCAATGCCGCGAAGGACAGGGATATCGCCCTCGGGCGTCGGATAAGACAAGATAACATCGTGCAAAGAAATGGTGTGATCTAAAGACACAACGTCTCCCCCGGTTACCTGCGGTCATAATTGACCGCTTCTAAAGCAGAGATAGGAGGCAACAATTGATTTTTCAATATCGCGCGGCGTCTTAAGACGCCAATGAGCAGATGATCGTGACAAAATTCTGGCCGCAAGCGGTTTGTCTCAGGCAAATCATCGGAATATGACAGCCTGATTAATCCCAATCAGAACTCAGTCGCGCTTTCGGAATAAATCACCCAACCAAAAGGCTTGGGCACCGATGGCACCAAACGGCAGCAATACCCAGACCACATCGAAGCCGGACAGGATCAAAATGATAAAACAAAACTCGGCCCGGCTCAGGGTATGGAAAATATAAAAGAGCTTCTGACCAAGGGTTTTTTCGCCTTCTGGCTCCTCTGCGCTAACCGGGTTTTCCTGTAGTTCTTGTGCAGCTGCTTTTTCGGCGGCTTTACGCGCCTGAATGAAGGGGTTGGCTCGAAACAGGTCGACGATATAATCAACCGTCGATCCTCCAGCCGCGATCAATCCCAGCCACAGCCACCAGATGTTCCCATCCGCGATCCAGGCCCCATAACCAAGCCCGGCAAAAATCGCCGTATCGACCAGCCAGTCAACGAAATCATCAAATGCGGCACCATAGGGCGAACTTTGGTTTTTCAAACGCGCGATCACCCCGTCGCAATAATCCAGGGCGTAACTCAGGACTAGCAGCAGCGCCCCGTAGATATTCCAGATCAATTCGCCATAAGTAAAAAACCAACAGCCGGTTAAACCGACGAGCATGGAAATAAAGGTTACCTGATTGGCCGAAACGGGCAAGCGAATCACGATCAGGGACAACAGATACCCCAACTGACGCGCAATCGGAAAAAAACCCTCCGGTCGAATAATTGCCGGGCCCGCGTTCCCCGGTTTCCCAGCATCTAGGTTAACTTGAATGGATAGTGACATACGGTTTTCGCCTTCTATAAGCGGGGAACCTTAAGGGCAGTTAATTCCAAATTCAACGTAAAGGAACGCAATCTTCCGGTTTTATTTTCCCATGACCAGTTCGAATATTTCCTGTTCATCCAAGATAATCTCTCCGGGCACCCATTGCATAACTTCATTTTCCGGGGCTTCTAGATTGAAAACACTATCCCCACAAAAAACCTTGTGTGGCACGCTAGTTTTTAAATAAGCATTTCCGAATACATACTTGTCTCTGGCGTCGTCGCCTTCGCCCAAAGTAAACAGGGTCGAAAGCGTGAGTTGATACCAATCACTAAAATCTAGATTGGCGTTTTCCCTAATCCGAGCAATATTAAATTTATTCACTAAAGGCTTATCCGCCGTGCCTTTTATTCCGACAAGGCACTTCCTAGGGATAAGATGAACTGCCAATCTAGCAATAAATTCTTTTTTGCTTTTGTATTCTGATAAAATGGGGGCACGGGGCTCCAAGCCAATGGCATATGGATATGTCGTAGTCTGGCACCCTGCAACAGCTAAACTTGTGGCAATTAGAACCCAGAAACACCTACGTTTTGGCGTAGACTTCGCTTCAATACCCATACTCTTGTTCTGAAAATGTTTAAGCATACTAAACAGGTGCCGTAGCTTTATTCGCTTATTTTCTTCCACGAGTCTGCCAGTTGTTGTGCTTTTTCCAGCTGATCCCTGGTGTAATCAAAAGCCCGAACTTTTCTCGCGTTTTCGCCAGAAGCGAGATCTTGGTTTGCTGATAAAACAAACCACTTCATTGCTTCGATTTTGTTTGTTTCCACACCAATCCCTTCAGCAAGCATCAATCCTGTAGCCAATTGTGCCCAAGGGTCGCCATATTCAGCTCCCTTCAAAAACCATTTGAATGCAACGGAATTATCCGCTTGAGGACTTGAAAATTCGGCTAGTTCCGAGTCGAGCGAATAGGTCTGGTCCTGCCCGTCCTGACCAAGGCCCACGCGGCTATACAAGTAGTAACCCCGCGCAAAAACATCGGTATTCGAATAATAGGAGCCAAGATTTACATGGGCAGCACCATGACCTAAAGATGCCGCCCGCTTCCACCACTTAATAGCTTCATCTTCTTCGCGTACACCCGTTATCCCAAAAAACTTAAGGTTCCCTAGCTGAAACTGTGCCCCGCTATGATCGTGATTGGCAGCTCGTGCAAAGTAAGTTTCCGCAGCCAAAAAGTTTTGCGCTACACCCCAGTTAAACAAATACATCAGGCCCAATTGGTACATTGCACCCGCGTGCCCTTGCCGTTCAGCTTTTTCGAGAGATTTTCGGCCTTCTATGGTTGCCAGCGGGATGCCGATCCCATAATAAGACATTACCCCCAACTTATACTGAGCTTCCGCATCGCCTTGGTCCGCAAGCCGTTGAATTTCCGATATTTGAGATTCTTGCTTCTGCGGTTCAATAGAAATCCCTCGATTTACCGCAAGGGAACTGTCGACCGGGTACCAAGTCTTGGCCGAGACGCATGACGCGACCAAAGCAGCCAAAAAGGTTGTTTTTACGATACTGAGCTGCAAGTCAAAACTCCTGAATGATGGGGAAAGTTTGGGCTGGGCTCACCCTACAGAAGCTCCATCTTGATTGCAAAATATTATATACTTTCAACTCTAAAATGGAATCGTCTAGTATCATTGCGTCAGTTCCAGCGCGTTACCTTCTGACTCTTTGACTTGATATCGCATTCACGCTTAGGTCGCCAAAAGCATTCAGCCCCCACTCCCTGTTTGTATCCAGCTCCCCCTAATGTTAGGTTCGCCGCCGATTTGGCGCGGCGGGTGCGGCCTCGCATTTTAAGGAAAACCAGTGGCGAAACTGATATCGTATATAGGCCTTTTCATAGGGCTGGCCGTAATGACCGGTCTGATTGCTTGGCAAGGACTGGGCGAAGTCTCAGACCTTATTCTGGGGTCCGGTTGGCCCATATTGCTGGTGCCCCTGGCCTGGGGCCCCACGGTCTTTCTGGGCACGCTCAGTTGGCAGTTACTCTTCGATCCGGAGAGAGAACCGCGCTATTGGCAATTGTTCATGGCGCTTTGGATGGGACGATCCATTAACACCTTGCTGCCCGTTGCCAGCATCGGCGGTGAAATCGTCAAAGCACGTATGTTGATACTATGGGGCTACCCAAAGACAGACGCCAGCGCCTCTGTCGTTGTCGATAAAACGGTGCAGGTCTTTGGCACCATCATTTGGGGGCTGATCGGCGTTATCCTTCTGGTTCATTACTCCGTTGAACAGGATTTGATCGCGGCAGCTCTTACAGGCTTTGCTGTCTTGGGGGCTGGCGTCGCCGGTTTCGTGATGATCCAGAAAGTCGGTATCGCCAGCGCCATGGTGAAGTCTGCCCATAAAGTCACCAAGGCAAATGTTTTCGAAAACATGAAAGAGGGCGCTAATAGGGTAGATGCCTCAGTGCGCCAAACCTATGGCCGCCCGAAGCGACTAATTTTATCAACCCTTTGGCGCACGGTTACCCTGCTTTTGCAAACGGCGGAGGTTTGGGCCGCCGCTTATGTGCTTGGACATCCAATAACGATAATGGAGGCGATGTTCCTGAAAAGCATGACGTCTACACTCAGCGACGTCGCCTTTATTATCCCCAACGCCTATGGCATTCAGGAAGGCGCCTTTGTTGTGTTGGGCGCTATGATCGGATTACCGCCCGATTTAATGCTTGCCGTTTCCCTATCCATCCGCATTCGGGAACTGATTGTCGATGTACCGGGGTTGGCGATCTGGCAACATGCGGAAGGCAAACACTTCTTTGCCAAACGAAAAGCCACGAAGGCGGAGAATTCCTGAATGCAGATCGCCGCATACGCTTCAGCCGTCTTATGTGCGGCCTCCGTTGGATACCTGCTGGTTGCCTGCTATTGTGTTCTTAGATTCAGATCCTTGTTGCGAGCGCCGCTGAAACCGCTGACGGAGCATCCCGGTGTCACCCTATATAAACCTCTGCATGGATTGGATTTTGAGCTTGAAGAGAACCTGCGAAGCTTCTTTCAACAGGATTACCCGCTTCTGCAAATCGTGTTCGGTGTCGCACGCAAAGACGACCCGGCGATCCGCATCGTCCGCAAATTGATAGCGGAATACCCTGATGTCGACGCGAACCTTGTCATAAGCAACAAGACAAATGGCGAAAACCCCAAGATCAGCAATCTGATGAATATGGACGTGCAGGCAAAACACGATCTTCTGATCATTTCAGATAGCGACATGATTGTGGAGCCCGACTATACACAACGGATTGTGAGCAGCTTTCAAGACGATAACATCGGGTTGGTTACCTGTCTCTACAAAGGAACGCCGGCCCCCGGGTTGGCATCGCATTTAGGAGCGATGTTTATCAATCAGTGGTTCACACCGTCTGCCTTGATCCCTGCAACGTTTGGTGATGTGCGAAACTGTTTTGGTGCCACAATGGCAATTCAGCGCCCTTTGCTCAATAAAATTGGCGGATTTGCGGCGCTTGTCGGCAATCTGGCAGATGACTACAGGCTCGGTCGATTGGTGCTTGATGCGGGATATAAGATTGCCCTGGGGCCTATCGCCATTGAAAACGTTGTTCACGAAGATGGCATCAAATCCTTGATCCTGCATGAGCTTCGCTGGGCGCGGACCATTCGCTCTGTGGAACCGCTCGGCTTTCTATCAACTTTCCTGACCGATGCTGTACCATTGGCAATTTTAACCGGATTATTGGCAGCAAGTGCTGAATTTAGCCTTGCGGCTGTCATTGCACCTGTCGCCTTCGCTTTTTCTGCCCGAATTCTCTTGCATTACTCGACAAAAAGCACATTTTCATCTAAACAACCTCTTTCGTTTTGGATTATTCCAATTCGCGACATACTTTCCTTCTTCGTAAGACTTTTGTGCTATACGGGACAGAAAGTAAGTTGGCGCAATTCGGAGCTTTCCGTTGATAAAGGGGGTGAAATTGCAAAATCTGACCCCACAGCCCGGTAGATCGTAGATATGAAAAAAACACTCTTTCTTAGCCCCCCCTCCTTCGAAGGTTTTGATGGCGGTGCAGGCTCGCGTTATCAGTGCAAACGCGAAGTCACGTCCTATTGGTATCCAACCTGGCTTGCACAATTGGCAGCCCTGGTTCCTGATAGCACATTGATTGATGGCCCGGCTGGCGGCTATACGCTTGAAGGGTTATTGCCCGAGGCTTCCAAGTACGAGATTTTGATCGTCTACACGTCAACACCGACCTTTGCCAACGATGTCATGGTGGCGAACGCCATGAAGAAAGAAAATCCTGATTTGTTGATCGGTTTCTGTGGTGCCCATGTGATGATCAACTGGGAAAGTTCGATGGCGGCTTCACCACACATTGATTTCGTCTGCGACAAAGAGTTTGATTTCACGATTAAAGAAGTCTGCGAAGGCAAACCTCTTGCCGAGGTTAATGGTCTCTATTACCGCGACGGCGACAAGGTCGTTAAATCGGGTGAGCGGGCGATGATTGAAGATATGGACAGCCTGCCTTGGGTGACGCCAATCTATAAAAAATTCCTGCAACCAAAGAATTACTATAACGGCTACATGCTACATCCTTACATGTCGTTATATACGGGGCGCGGCTGCAAATCGCGCTGCACCTATTGCCTATGGCCACAAACAATTTCCGGTCATAACTACCGGACCCGCTCGGTGAAGGATATCGCGGCTGAAATCGCTTATGCACAAAAAGAGTTCCCGGAAGTGAAGGAATTCTTCTTCGACGACGACACATTGACAGACAACATCGAACATGTCGAAGCCCTGGCCGTCGAGTTGGGCAAGCTGGGCGTCACATGGTCGTGCAATGCGAAAGCCAACGTGCCACGGAAAACGCTGGAAGTTCTGAAAGCCAATGGCCTGCGCTTGTTACTGGTTGGCTATGAATCGGGGAACCAGAAAATTCTCAACAACATGAAGAAAGGTGTGCGGCTCGATTTTGCGCGTCGCTTCACCAAAGATTGTCACGAGCTTGGCATTCTTATTCATGGCTGTTTCATCATGGGGCTCCCCGGTGAAACCAAAGAAACCATTAAAGAAACCATGGCCTATGCCAAGGAAATCAATCCCAAGACCATTCAGGTTTCTTTGCCTGCAACCTATCCCGGAACCTTCCTTTACAAACAGGCCATGGAAAATGGCTGGCTGGAGACAGACGAAGTGACCACCGGTCTGGTTACTGATTCAGGGACACAGGAAAGCATCCTCAGCTATCCGCACCTCCACAAGGACGAGATTTTTGAAGCCGTGGAAACCTTCTACAAAGACTTCTATTTCCGGCCGGCCAAGATGGCGCAGCTGACAGTTGACATGTTCCGTGACTGGGACGTCATGAAGCGCCAGTTGCGCGAAGGGAAAGAGTTCTTCAAGTTTTTGTGGGGTCGCAAGGAAGCGGCTTAAAAACAAGCCTCTTGTCGACGGACCGTTTTTGAAAAAACTCATTGTCACAGCTGATGATTTCGGAATTTCGAAAGAAGTCAATGAGGCCGTTGAAACTGCGCACAAGACCGGCATTTTAACTGCCACGTCACTGATGGTCGGTGAACCCTATGCCGACGATGCTGTCGAGCGTGCCCGTACAATGCCGAAGCTGGGTGTTGGCTTACATGTTGCCTTGTCGCGGGCAAATCCCGTATCGCGGCCTGAGCTTATCCCTGATTTGATTGACGGGGCGGGATTGTTTAAAGCCGATCTTGTCGGGAGCGGTTTTCGGTTCTTTTTCCTACCCCATGTCAGACGACAATTGGCACTCGAGATCGAATCCCAGTTCAAGGCCTTTGCTCATACGGACCTGGAACTTGATCATGTCAACGCCCACAACCACCTGCATCTGCATCCGACAGTTTTGTCGCTTATCTTGCAGATCGGAAAACGCTACGGCATGAAGGCGATACGGCTCCCTTTTGATCCGAACACTCGGGGGCTTGGCGCGTTCTTTTTGACACCTTGGTTAAAGCTCATGAAAACCCGTCTGCGACGTTCCGGTGTCCGCCATAACGACGTCTTACTGGGGTTAGGCGAGACCGGGAGCTTGGATACCAAAGTCTTGATTTCCCTGATCGAAGGTTTATCAGAACAAACGGCTGAACTCATGTGTCATCCGGCCACGGGGCCTTGGGCAGATATGGACCCGATGGCGAGAGGGTTCCGGCACGATTTGGAATTTGCAGCATTGATCGATGAGGCGTCAACCGCTGCTATCACGAAACACGGCGTCGAGTTGATCGCCTATAAGGACTTAAAATGAGCGACGCGGACCAACCGACACAAACCAAACCTCAGTATGTTCTCGGCCGATCCTGGACCCATCGATTGGCCTTGATCTTTGTCCGCCCGCTCGCCAACACACCAATCACACCAAACCACCTGACGTTTCTGCGCCTGATTTCAGGTCTTGCCGCCTGTTATCTGTTTGCCACAGGTGAGCGGGATTTGGTCATCTGGGGCGGTTGGATATGGCTTCTATCTGCCTTTCTCGATCGCGCCGACGGCGAGTTGGCGCGGGTGAGTGGCAAGTCCAGCCCCTGGGGACACAAGTTCGACATGTTCTGTGATTCTGCCATCACCAGCCTGTTTTTTGTTGGTGCCGGTGTTGGCCTTAGAAACACGGAACTTGGTGATTGGGCAATCTGGATGGGTATTGCCGGTGGGCTCGGCGTATTGGCCGCTGAATACTTTGCCGAACAAATAGACAAACGTACCGATGACCCGGCAGATCGCGCCTATCCGGGTTTCGCCGGATTTGATTTCGATGATGTCCTTTATCTGTTTGCCGCGGTTGCCTGGCTCGATTGGTTCATGCCGTTTGTCGTTGGTGCCTCCGTCGGCGCACCGGCCTTCGCATTGTTGACCTGGTATAAATGGCGCAAACTACCGCCGCTGAGTGTCACCTAAACGAACGACCCCTCACGTTTGCAAGAAAGACGGACAACCATCTTTTAAACGTTCCAGAATCTAACGACAGCTATCTGATCTACCTCAATGCGAAGATCGACAAGCACATGCTTTCTTGTCTACTTGATGAGGAGCTTATGATGCCTAAAACACTTGATAGACTGATTGAAGATCATCGGAACTTCGAAACCTTGCTGCAAATCATTGAGCAAGAAGTCAAAACGTTCGAAGCAGGCCAGCACCCGGATTATGATCTTGTACAGTCAGTATTGAATTACCTGCTGACCTACCCTGACCTCTATCATCACCCTCTGGAAGACAGATTGGTCCAAAAGCTGTCAAAGAAAACCAACTCGGACGAGGTTCCAGGCGCTGCTGATCTTGAGCGCGAGCACAAGCGGCTGGGCGCGACCATCCGGCGTTTCGAAGCGGCCCTGAACAACATTCTTTCCGATGCAATGTTACCGCGCGACTGGTTTTGCAGCATTGCCCGTGAATTTGTTTCTTTTCAGCGCAAGCATCTTCAAATGGAAGAAGTTGTGATTTTTCCTGCGGCCAAGCGCTTGCTGAGCGATGCGGAATGGGCGCGCATTGGGTCGGACATGAATGCCCATTTGGACCCCCTATTTGGTCCTGATCCGGCTGCTGACTTCGTTGATCTGCGTGAACGGCTCGAAATGGTTTAAGCCGGCGATTAAGCTCTGTTTTCACTTTGCACACAGAAGGAATGAAACGAAATGCCTGACCTGCGACGCTCGCTCTCGTTGCCCCTTGTTGTTCTTTATGGCTTTGGTGTGACGATCGGTGCGGGGATATATGTTTTGCTTGGCGCGACCGTCGGCCGGGCTGGCATTCATGCACCTTTGTCTTTTGTAATGGCTTCCTTCGTTATGGCCTTCAGCGCGGCGTCGTTTGCCGAACTCTCAACGCGATTTCCTGTTAGTGCCGGAGAAGCGGCTTATGTTCATGCCGGGTTTAAATCCAGCAAACTATCGTTAATGGTTGGCCTATTGGTCATCTTATCCGGCATTGTATCATCAGCCGCAATTACGGTTGGCAGTACCGGCTATGTGCGGGAGTTTATCGACCTTCCCAGTGCAACACTCAGTGTATTCATCGTTTTGATTTTAGGCGCAATTGCCGCATGGGGCATTATGGAGTCCGTGCTGTTTGCAAGCTTATTCACGCTGATTGAGGCAGGAGCGCTGGTCGCAATCATTGGCCTTGGCATCAAAGCCGAACCCGGCTTGATCCTTGAGATACCAAAAGTCATTCCACCGCTGGCCGACCTTACGGCCTGGGCCGCGATTTCAAGTGCGGGGCTTCTGGCGTTCTTCGCGTTTATTGGTTTTGAAGACATCGTTAATCTGGCCGAAGAAGTTAAACGGCCTCAACGTACGTTACCGATTGCTATCTTTTTAACCTTAACGCTTGGCACCATTTTCTACTTTCTTGTGACAGCGGTCGCGGTCTTGTCCGTGCCGCTGGATGAACTTGCCACATCGAGAGCGCCCCTGAGTTTTGTCTTCAGCCAAATCACCAATGCCTCTCCTGCGATGATTACCGCTATTGCCATTGTTGCGACACTAAACGGTGTGATCATTCAAATCATCATGGCCTCACGGGTCCTTTATGGCTTGGGAAAACAAGGGAATGCACCTCAAATTTTCACCCGGATTCATGTCAAAACACGGACACCGATCATTGCGACGGGGACGATCACAGGCCTGGTTCTGATCCTGGCTCTTGCCTTCCCTGTTGAAGACCTGGCTGAATGGACATCGCGAATCGCACTTTCGATATTCACACTCGTTAATATTGCACTCTTCTTGCTGAAGCTGCGCGGCGACATGGCACCGGAGAACAGTTTCATCGTACCACTATGGGTACCGGTTACAGGTTTCGTAACGTGCCTCGCGCTGCTGACCAGCGACATGCTGGTTCAAATTTAAATCCATCGCGGCACATGCAGAAAATAAATGAGTGGAAAGAAAGGTTAAGAGCACATATTATCGTAGTCACCTAAACGTAAGTAGATTTAAGGGAATTAACGCCATGCCACAGAAAATCGTTGTCCTGCTATCATGCCTATCATTCTTAATCGCTGCTCCGCTAACCGTGAGTTACAGTGATGGCATGGCAGTTACCGCCAAAGCTGCCGACGCAGCAAGTAAAGGTAACGACAAAAAGGACAAGAAGGACAAGAAGGACAAGAAGGACAAGAAGGACAAAAATAAGAACAACAAAGAGAAAAAGCAAAAGAAAGATAAAACGGAGAAGGAATGTTCAAAGGCGGATAAACGCTGCAATGACCTGAACGAACATCGTAATTCTGAAAAGAAACCGAATAAAGACAAAGATGGCGAGGACGACGGCAAGGCTAAAGGCGAGAAGAAAGAAAAGAACGCCAAGAAGAACAAAGGTAAGAAAACCAAAGACTAGTTTTCTTCCTCTCGAGATTCAGATGACAAATTACGTCCAAGACCGACAGAATTCAATTTGAAATTGATCCGCATGAGAACCCGGCTTTCGAAAGCGAAGCGTTGAAGATGCAATTCAATGCATACTTGCCTCTTTCCGACGACGATGAACCTTATACAAGTTCAACACGAGGTCACTCTTATTTCGCCTGAAGCTGGATCAACCTCTACTGTGTCACCCGTTTTGATGATCGCCGTAATATCACCCTCGAACCGATCGACCAGCGGCACGTTCCCAAAGGCCGCGCCCTGGGCAATGATTGGGTTGGCGTAATTAAGCAACAACGCCACCGGCGCCATGCCCCGTGAAGCCATTTCATGAAGCATCCAGGCGGTTGCGACGCCGCCCTTGGCGATATTCAAAACCAGAATTTTACCGACATAAGATTGACCATAGAGCTTATGGGCCGGGCGTGAGAAAACGCCTTCGATTCTGTTCAGGTCATAGCGTGCGCTGAAATTATCGTCAGCCACCAAAGCCACAGCAGATACCTTTGGACCAATTCCAGGATGCCCTTTTATAATACGTGCTTTCATTTAACGATCCTCCCGGCGATGGCCGATGCAACGCAACGTTCCATATCAGCCAGCACCGGTTCGTACCCATAGCCACCAATAATATTGACCAGTTTGGCCGAATTGGTCATCAACCGTGTCCAGCCGTTGGCTTCTCCCAGTTCCCGGGCATGCATTTGATAGAAGCACACCCCCTCCATCAAAACGGCACCGGACTTTGTGATTTTGGCTTCCAAGCCCATACGTTCGGCAGCTCGTTTGTTTTCAGGATTAGTGGCGATCAGCAACGCAACATCTTGATGAAGTGTCTGGTTATCCAAAAGCTTTGCCAGACGTTCTAATTCGAATAAAGAGAGTTGCGGAGCCGCGAAGACGACCACATCCAGTGCATCATCATCCATTGCGTACGTATTAAAGAAGGTCTCCATGTCGTTTCCGCTGATGGTCTTGGCTTCAGGAGCTTTGCCGCCAAAAGCGGTCTCCAGGTCTGGTGCTTCGGGTGTGATGCCAACCATATGAAACAGGGCTGTCGAGCCAAAACTCGCCATCGCCGCGCCAAAATGCTTCAGGTCATCGGAGCTTGGCGCCCCTTCGATACCGTCAAGGACAGGCACCTCATAATAGGAGCCCATTTCTCGTCCGATGAACCCACCAAGCGCCCCCCATTCGCTCCAATCCTTCGGTTGCTTTTCAACCCGAAACAACCTTTTCCCCAAACGGTTTTCGTCCAAATGAAACCCGTATCGTGGTGTCCGTCCGGTTAAGGCCGCCGCCAAAGCCGACGGTCCACCTTCGTAATTGGTTCGCGCGCCAAAGACAGAGTTTGAATAAATCACCACGCCTGTGTCACCCATCGCCAAATGTTCACCACGTACCGGGGGAATGATCGTTTGGTAATTAATGCAGGTATCGGTCATCAAAATACCAAGGGCGCGAAAGGCGACATCGGCACGCCGTTCAAGGGCAACATAAGCCGGGTCATGATTAATTCGCTCAAACGTATTAAAATCTGCGCCGCGCGGGTCCGTAATCGTCGGAATACAAACCTGATTATCAGTCTGCGCTTGTGATGCCAGGTCTTCTAAGAAGCCGACCCCCGCTTCGCCCAAAGACTCGGTATCGGCCATGATGTGCGCTTGTGCAACAGGAACGAAGTCTTCTGCGTCAAAGAATGTACCAACCTGTATTTGCTGCTGAATGGCACGCTGCCGCGCCGCTCCCATCTCGCCAGCCAACATTGCCTGTTCGGCATCCGATAATTTCATATTGCCCCCCCTCACAAGACTTCACGAGATCTCAAGTTTAGGCCTGCCACGCTTTCAATTCAAAACCTAAATATGTCTTGTCATGACACTTCGGAAAAATTCTGACATAGTCGCGCCGGTGGAACACTGCCCGCATATAGGGGCACCCATAATATTATATTTACACGTAGGGAGATATACATGAACAACCGTCTTACTTCAGCATGGCGCCGCAGCCTCATTGCAGGCGCAGCCCTTGGGATCATGACAATTGGCACTCTGGCACAAGCTGCAGACGTCGTGAATTTAGGCGCCTTGCGCTTCACGTCTCATTCCGCAGGCTATATTGCTTACGAAAAAGGTTACTTTAAAGAAGAAGGCATTGATCTGAAATTCAAATTCTTTCAGGCAGCCCAACCGGTCGCCGTAGCCATCGCCTCAGGCGACGTTGATTTCGGTGTAACAGCGCTGACCGGTGGTTTCTTTAACCTTGCAGGCAAAGGCGCCTTGCAGGTCATTGGCGGTGTTTGGCATGAAGAAAAGGGCATGAACGGTTCGGCCATTCTGGTTTCCAACAAGGCCTTTGACGCCGGATTCAAAACGGTCGACCAGTTCCCCGGAAAGTCTATCGGAATTACACAGCTCGGATCTTCGTTTCATTATATGGCAGGCCAAATTGCTGAAGCCAAAGGGTTTGCTCTCTCTGAAATCAAACTCAAGCCGTTACAAAAGGTTGGCGCGATTATTGGCGCTTTAAAATCAGGCCAGGTCGATTCGTTTATTATCGCTCCTCATATTGCCAAGGGCCTTGTCGGTGCAGGTGCGGCCAAACAAATCGGTTGGCTTTATGACTACGCTCCTTATCAAGTGACAACCGTGTTCACGTCAACCAAGAACACAAAAGAAAAAAGCGATCTCGTTCGTCGCTTCATGAAAGCCTATGGTCGCGGTGTCGCCGACTTCCGCCGTGTTATGCTGGATCAGGATAAGGACCCAGCGGCGACGGAAGAGATGACCAAGTTGATTCACAAATATGTCTATGCGTCGCGGCCTTATGAAAAAGCGGCTCCATCAATTAAAAATGGTGCGATCAATTTAAATGAAGGCAATGCCCTGGATGTGGGCGATGTGGACAAACAGCTTAAGTGGTTTCAGGCACAAAAGCTGGTTTCCAGCGACTTTAGCGCACGCGATATTGTCGACGTGAGCTACGTTCGTGCTTACAACATGCCAAAATAGGATAACGCGTCAATAGGCAGGGGCGAAGGTGATCTGTTCACCCTCGCCCCGTGTTTGCGCGGCACCTGATGAATTTAGAACTTAAGAGCATAAGCCATCGCTATGAGGACCTTACGGTTCTTGATGATATTAACCTTGAAATCACCGAGGGTCAGATCATCTGTATTGTCGGACCATCGGGCTGCGGAAAATCGACGCTGCTTCGTCTGATCGGCGGATTAGAACAAGCCAGTGAAGGCCAAATTCTAATGCAGGGCATGGCTGCGACTAAATCGATGAATCCACTCACCTATGTTTTTCAAGACTTTGCATTGTTACCCTGGCGTACCGTGGAAGAGAACATTTCACTCGTTTTAGAAGACCACCCGATGCCTTCTAGCGAACGCGAAGCGATCATACATGACGTGCTGGACCGAACCAATTTAAGTGATTTTGGCAATGTTTTTCCCCGACAACTATCGGGTGGTATGAAACAGCGCGTCGCCATTGCGCGTGCATTGGCCGTCAAACCCGAAGTCATGCTCATGGATGAGCCGTTGTCGGCCCTGGACAGTCAAACCCGGGAACTATTAATGGAAGACCTGGTTGCGCTGTGGGGGCGGGAAAAATTCACAGCTGTCTATGTAACCCACAACCTCAGTGAAGCGGTACGACTGGGGCACCGGATCGTCGTCTTGTCGCGTCGCCCCGGCCGCATCTGTGAAGTTGTCGATATCGATACTCCTTTGGACGAGCGCGATGCGGCTGACCCGGTTCTCGCGGAAAAGGTTAAAACTCTTTGGCAACTTCTCCATGATGAAGCCGCTGCAGCAGACCGGGAACTGACCAATGCATGACCCCACCCCCACGACCAAGCCCGTCCCCTATCGGGGCGGCGGCTTCAACCCGCAACCTCTGGGACTTGTCGGGCCGATTGTCTTTATTGTCCTGATCGGTCTCTGGGAGCTTGGTTCGCAAACTGGCGTTATCGGCGCCTTGATTTTGCCCGCCCCAAGTGAAGCCTTCGGCGCCCTTCGGGAACTCGTGGAATCAGGTTTCTTGTGGAAACATCTGTCAGCATCCCTGCAACGCCTGGCTATTGGCTGGACAACCGGTTCGCTTGCCGGGATATTGGTGGGACTCTCGATTGGGCTGTTTTCTTTGGCGAGGGCTGGCTTCGTGCCTGTCGTATCTGCTCTGTTTCCTATCCCAAAAATTGCCCTGCTCCCCTTGTTCATCATCTGGTTTGGCATTGGCGAAGGGTCGAAAGTTGCGACCTTGTTTTTTGGTACGTTTTTTCCAACCGTGATAGCGACCTATAGCGGCGTCGATAATGTGGATCGCAGCCTGATCCGAATGGGTCAGTCATTTAATTTAAACTGGTTATCGATTGTTCGCAAAATCGTATTGCCTGGCGCGCTACCCGCCATTTTGTCTGGATGTCGTATATCCGCATCAATCGCAATCATCCTACTGGTCGCGGCCGAGATGATTGGCGCAGAATTTGGCGTCGGCGCATACGTTTTACTTGCCGGCAACCTAATGGCCATGGATCAATTGATCGCGGGTGTGGTTCTATTATCGTCCATGGGACTGATTGTTGCCTTTCTGATCGGTAAGGCAGAGCGCCACCTGCTAAGGTGGCGCCGTTAATCTGACTATTTTTCGGTAATCTCGAAGTCGTCCGCAATGGGCCAATGAACGCCGGCCGATGCACCACCGTCAACTCGAATGACCTGTCCCGTCACAAAAGCCGAAGCGTTGGATGCCAGGAAGATCGCGGTTCCGATCATATCTTCCGGGCTGCCCATACGCTCCAGTGGCGTAATTACTTTGCCCCAAGCTTTCATATTCGGGTCCGACCATAATTTTTTGGTTAAATCTGTTAAGATGAAACCAGGGGCCAAAGAGTTAACCCGCACACCACTGGGGCCCCATTCGGAAGCAAGACCTCGGGACATCGCACTCATTCCTGACTTGCTCATTGAGTAGGGTACGACCTGATTGATGGGCGCATAGGTAGAGAGCGAATCAATATTTATCTGACTGCCACTGCCCTGTGCAATCATCTGTTTACCGACCCGGGTTGAGATCAAAAAGGTTCCCCGCAAATTAATATCAAAGATGAAATCATAATCTTCGGCTGTAAAGTCCGCGACGGGCTTACGGATATTTACGCCCGCAGAATTAACCAGCGTATCTATCCGGCCATATTTTTCGATAACCTGTTCAACGCACGCGTTGATTGACGCCTCGTCAGCGATGTCGCAGACAACACCTTCGACACTTCCTTTCCCGACATCTATTTTCTTCACAGTTTCAGAGAGTGACTGCGCATCGCGGCCGGTAATAATTACATTGGCGTCGCGTTCGGCAAAGCCTGCAGCGATGGCTTCTCCAATGCCCCGGCTCCCACCAGAAACAAGAACAATCGTATCGCTCACATCAAACAAATTCATCGTCATTTTCACCAAACCCTTCTTAGATTTCTACCCATTGCCCGGTTTCACCGGCTTTAAAAACCGCATCAATGACGCGCATGTTTGCAATTGAGTTTTCTAGCGACACCGTCACCGGACCACCATCACGAATTGCCCGGGAGAACAAGTCACCCTGGATGGCGTACTGATCCGCAATTGGAAATTCCTCAGTTTTGATACCCGTGCCAAAGTTATCTCGCCCATCATCAATGAAAATCCGGCACGGCCGATCATTCGGCGCATTGAACGGCACCTCAACTTCTATTCGGCCTTTCGTGCCGACAAAATTCATGCGCTGGCGTGACGTCATCTGTGTTGAGCAGGTCCACGTGGCCTGCACCCCACTGGGGAACGTCATGACGGCAGATGCCAGTCGGTCGGTTTTCATGACCGGGTCACGATCAATGACGGCGGCCAATCGATTCGGCTCTTCTTCCGTAACCATGCGTGACGTCGTAATCAGATAACAGCCGATGTCATAGATACCCCCACCACCGATATCTGCCATATTGCGGATATTGTCCGGATCGTCGTTGAAATAACTAAACATGCCCTGAATGGCTCGAAGCTCCCCAATGGCACCTTCTTTCACCAGTTCAACAACGCGCAACCACTGCGGATTTTGGCGAACCATAAAAGCTTCTTCGACAATTTTTCCCGTCCGTTTGCTAACTTCAACGAGTTGTTCCGCTTCGGCCGCATCCATGGAAATCGGCTTTTCACAAAGCACATGCTTACCAGCCTCCATGGCTTGTATGGTTACAGGAACATGCAAATGGTTCGGTAACGGGTTATAAACGGCTTCTATCTCTGGATCTGCCAGCAATTCTTCGTAAGAACCATAAACCTTTGGAATTCCAAGTTCGTCTGCATAGGCCTGACCTTTCGCAAGGTCTCGTGACCCGATAGCGATAACATTAACGTCGTCGCTTTTCATCATCGCAGGTATGACGTGAACCCGGCCAATTTTAGCCGTGCTGATAACACCCCAGTTTACTGGTTTACTCATTTCTTTTCTCCCATTGAATTTCGATTATTTTTTCAAGCAAGATAAAGGGCGGGCGCTCAGATAACCAGAAATAATAGCAACGCGTCTTCCACACGTTCAACGCGCCCTCCAGGAAATGTTTGAATACCGCGTTCGCTGACATTTCCAGCTCAACACGCGACCCGGTATATGTCGCTTTTTTCTGCCGTCAAAAAAATAGGAGGCCCTGTCTGTTGCGCTATTGACGGAACAACAGCAGATGCTTCAAAGATAAAGGACTGCGCCTTGCTGTTTAGCATCAATATGAAATGGCTGTATATCATTATGAATAAATGATACCCATGATCGTATGCGTAACATTTCAATATTGATGTTTTTATATGTCGTGGCGAACCGTTGCGGGAGCACCAATTGAAACCACTCATCGTTCTCGGTTGCGACGATAATTTCGTAGAGCATACGAAAGCCGTTATGGCGTCAATCGCAGAGCACCCCTCTTTGAATGACATTCCTATCGGGCTACTTGATTGCGGGATCTCGGATAAAAACCTCGCCTGGTTTCGAGCTCAAGGTGTTGACGTCCGCCTCGCGGAGTGGAACATCGACTTCCCACAACTCGACGCATGGAAGTCTAAACTTGCAGGGTACAAAGTCTTAATCAGTCGCCCGTTCATGCCTGATTACTTTCCTGAGTACGATGTCTTCCTTTGGCTTGATAGTGATTTGTGGGTTCAAACACCCGATGCAATCCATCATTTTCTGGAAGCCGCCGAGTGGTCTGATTTCACCGCAGTCTTGGAATTCGATCGCAATTATTTTGATTATCGCACCGGACCTCGGTGGTGGCTGTTTTTTAACAACATCTACAAGTTTTTCTTTGGTGCCAAAATCGCAAAGCAATTTTTATTTCACCCAAATATCAATGCCGGTGTCTTTTGCATCCGACGCAACGCGCCACACTGGAAACATTGGCAACAAACGTTGACGGCTGGTTTAAAAAAAATCCACCCGATCAATAAGGAATCGATGTTAGTCGAACAAACCTCTTTGAACCTGGCTGTTTATGGGAACAATTTACAAATGGCCTGCCTGCCGGCAACACATAATTGGTCCTGTTTGCAGGCGCGCCCCGCTTGGAATGCGCAGACACGCCTGCTCGTTGAACCACACCCACCCCATATGCCACTCTCCATCGTACACCTTACAGGGCCAACTCAAGGTCACGTATTTCAACTGCCCGTTATAAAGGGAAACGGTCAAAGCATTGAAACATCCCTGGACTACAAGGCTTTCAAGCAAGGAATTCGCGAACAAGAACAGACGGAAGAAGCACAGTCGTGACGAAAACAAACAAGGAATTTGACGATCAACTACTAGATCATTTACATGCTCTCAATCTGATCGTGTCTCAACACTATGGGGTTCCAAATGAGACGTTCCGCTGTATTGGCAATTTATTCTATAACCACAATACAGACTACGCCGTAGACGCGGACCCTATAGCCGACTATCGCGAGAAACGTGACTTCTTTACGGCTGCCCTATCCGGTCGAAAATCATTGTTGGAAGTCGGGTTCAATGCGGGGCACTCGGCGCTTCTAGCGCTAATGAGCAATCCAGATCTCGTTTATACAGGCGTAGATATTTGCGAAACCAAATACACAACAGCCTGTGCCGAGTATCTGGCCCAGGCTTTTAAAAGCCGTTTCACACTAATATTAGGGGATTCACGCGAAGTTTTGCCCCGGCTCGCAACCCATAACAAGTCTCTGCTTATAGATGTCTGCCATATCGATGGTGATCACAACGAAGGCCCGGTCCGAACAGATATCAGTAATGTTCTTCGACTTGCGCAACGAAATGCTTTGGTCATTCTCGATGATTTGGATTTCCCCGGAGTTGCCAAAGCTTACGATGAATATGTAAAATTGGGCCGGCTACACCCAGCCAAATTAAAAGGGTTTGAATTCGCGCAACGTCAGGCTGTTGCTCTGCTTGTGACGGATAATGAGACTATGAAGTCCTAAGTCCTTTAATCATATCTGCGCGGTTCCATATTGATCTGAAATCCAACGCAAGCGCAACGCGAGGTCAATCTCTGTCACACTTTTGAGTAGCCAGTCCGATCTGTATCCGTGCCCATCTTCTGGGATGTTCCATGTCATCGGCGTTAAGTTGATAATAGACCGTTGGGCACTCTGTTTCCCCCCAGTTATATTTTTCCTTTAGATGATGAAAGAATCTCCGATCGGCCGTCATTCCCGTAACGTCGTCTTTGATCGGAAAACACCACTCCCTTAATGCCGGTTCGCAAAGAACCTTATCAATCATAAGGGTATTCGGGTCTACCCAACCTCCAAAATTTGGCACATAAACACCGCGTTCCGGGCCAACCGACTCCCAGACATCTTCACATAGCGCTGTAAAGCTGTCAGGTAGCGTGAACCATCGGCGACTGAATGCCCAGTCTTTGCCCGCCATTGCCTCTCGCAACTTTGTCAAATGATCTGGTGCCCACCAATTATCATCATCCAAATAGGCGACAAACCTGCTGTGAGCCATATAACTGAGCACAGTCCGCAAAGCCCCACCATCAAATGCTGGCCACAAACCGCCATGACGTTGTGAAGTTGAGTAACCCGGATCAAGTATGGTCACAAAGACATTGTCTGGTCGTGTTTCAGCAAGACCATCCAAAATGGCTCTGTCTGACGTTGCCTGGTCAACTCCAATTAGCAGGTGCACAGTGCCTGTAAAGTCTTGTGAAAACACGGCGCTTACGGCCCTGTGCAAACTCGGGCGCAGGACTGTTGGAATGACCACGGCAACATCGCATTGTTCGGTCGGTGGGCATGAAAGTTCCATGGGAACAAACTTAACTGTTTAAACGGGTAAAACTCAATGGTCGGCTCGTGGCGACACGGGCTCTGCCGGAGGCTTCTCTATTGAATTAAGTCTATGCCACTTAACGGCCGTAGATATTATCGTTTCCAGGTCTGAATATTGTGGATTCCAACCAAGGGTTAATTTCGCTTTTGCAGAATTGGCAATAAGGGCAGGTGCGTCGCCAAAACGTCGACCCACTTCCTTGATCGGCACCGGATGACCGGTCTCTTTGCCAACTGCGGCAAGAATTTCGCGCACACTATAGCCGCGTTCGTTGCCTAGATTGAATGCCGTCGACTCGCCACCATTTTGCAAATAGTTAATGGCCTGCAGATGGCCTTGCGCCAAATCGCTGACATGCACGAAGTCACGAATAGCGGTACCATCAGGTGTTTCATAATCTGTACCAAACAATTCGAATGCATCCGTTTTTTCCACCGCTGCTTTGATTGCGCGCGGGATTACGCGCGTTTCCGGGTCGTGGTTTTCTCCGATATCTCCACCCTGATCGGCACCAGCCGCATTGAAAAACCTTAAGCATACAGACGACAAACCAAAATAGCGGTTCATGTCCATTAACAATTGTTCCGCCATCATCTTTGACGCACCGTACGGATTATCAGGTGCAAGCGTTATCTGCTCGTCAATAGGCGTGCTACCAGTGTTGCCATAAACGGCGCAACTGCTTGAA
Source organism: Rhodospirillales bacterium (assembly GCA_048262655.1). Lineage (GTDB taxonomy): Bacteria > Pseudomonadota > Alphaproteobacteria > Rhodospirillales > Casp-alpha2 > JABMNT01. The sequence continues at coordinate 820,505 of JBLXEY010000001.1, forward strand.
AATATCATATTCTTTTGACCCGTGGCTAACATGGCGTCTATCAGCGACAGTGTCCCGACATAGTTATTCCTGAAATAGAAATCTGGGCGCTGCATTGATTCGGCGACATATGCATAGGCCGCCATATGAATGACAGTTGTAGGGTTATACTTTTCGAGAAGTGCTATCAAATGTGGCCGATCTTCCATATCGACCAGTTCCAATGGCCCCCATTTAACCGCATCCCGGTTGCCCCGGCAAAGATTGTCAAATGCGATGGGTCGGTAACCGGCCATGGACAACGCCTTACAAACATGACTTCCAATAAATCCGGCGCCGCCAGTTACAACAATATTAGACGTCATGGAATGGGTCCTGGTTTGTGTTTCTTTGGCAATCGGCCAACGCAGCTAACTTTCATAGTTGCAGCACGTATCTTCGAGATGCACCAGAGGATGCTGCATACGATAGCCTTAGCGCCACCCTGTTAAAACACGTAAACAAATCATTCTGATATCTAACTTAAATCGACAGCAGCCAATTTGAATGAAAAAGCAGGCAAACACTTACACTGACGCCATTAATTGATTCGCTTTCGCGATCGCATAAACTGCATATTTTCGTTTCTCGTTTGCCACATTACGGTTGGCTGGAGCCGATATGCCCGTAATTTTCAGGTAAGCGTTCGCTTTACCGCGTTTTTCCAACCGACAATTTTTCTGTCTCGGTCATCATCGTCCATTATCACGTCAAATCTGCGGTCCAATTGCCAGGATTTTGCAAAGACTTCGGGCTCTGGATAAAAGCCTGCTTGCATACCCGCCAGATAGGCTGCCCCCAGTGCGGTGGTTTCTAGGACAGTGGGACGGTCAACGGGAGCGGCTAAAATATCGCTTAAGAATTGCATCGTCCAATCGCTGGCGACCATTCCCCCATCAACCCGAAGCACAGTCTTTGCATTTGCGGCACCGGCCCAATCGTCTTGCATGGCATCCAACAAGTCGCGTGTTTGATAACAAACGGCCTCAAGCGCCGCACGCGCCAACTCCTTAGGACCCGTATTCCGGGTCAAACCGAACATTGCGCCCCGGGCTTCCGCATCCCAATAGGGTGCGCCCATACCAGTAAAAGCCGGCACCAGATAGACATTCTGTTCATCATCGGCTGCGGTCGCCATATCCCCCGTCTCTGACGCGTTCTCGATAATGCCCAGACCATCACGCAGCCATTGAACGGCGGCTCCAGCGATAAAAATCGATCCTTCCAGTGCATAGGTCGGAACGCCGTTTAGCTGATAGGCGACTGTTGTCAGCATTCGGTTTTTTGACGGAACCCGTTCAGAACCCGTATTCAACATCGCAAAACAACCCGTTCCGTAGGTGGACTTCATCATCCCGGCATCGAAACAAGCTTGCCCGATGGTCGCCGCATGCTGATCGCCCGCCATTCCCAGAATCGGAATTTCCCCTCCGAACAAGCTGGCTTCAGTGACGCCAAATTCGGACGCATTGTCCTGCACATCCGGAAGTATTGCTGCCGGTACGTTCAACATCTTCAGAAGCTCAGAGTCCCAGCCCCCTGCTCCGATGTTGTACATCAATGTTCGTGACGCATTCGTCGCATCCGTCTTATGGACTTTGCCATGGGTTAACCGCCAGAGAAGAAACGCATCAATGGTCCCGAAAGCCAATTCGCCGGCTTCAGCACGGACGCGCGCACCGTCAACGTTGTCCAGCAGCCATGCGACTTTGGTTCCGGAAAAATAGGGATCGAGCAGTAATCCGGTTCGGGCCGTTACATCAGTTTCGTAGGCATCAGCCTTGAGTTGAGCGCAGAAGTCGGAGGTTCGGCGATCTTGCCAAACAATGGCCCTATGGATAGGTTTGCCGGTGGCGCGATCCCAAATCACTGTGGTTTCCCGTTGATTTGTGATTCCAATTGAAACAATATCGCCTGCCGTCGCTTTCGCGGTTAAAAGCGCTTCGCGACAGGTATCGACAACACCCTGCCAAATTTCTTCAACATCATGTTCGACCCATCCTGAATGCGGGAAATATTGCCGGAATTCCTGCTGGGCGACGGCACAGACTTTATAATTTTGATCGAACAACATTGCCCGGGACGACGTCGTTCCCTGATCAATTGCCAAAACGTATTTTGTCATTTTGCCTCCCAACAAATGGCCGTTCTCGGTTCAAGCCGCGACGCGAGAGCGCCTATCTTCAAGCCATTGATCCAAATTATCAATGTCTTCCGGCTTAAAACGCAAGCCGAGTTTAGACCTGCGCCACAGGATATCTTCCGCAGTCATCGCCCATTCGTTTTCGATCAGGTAAACAACTTCTGCTTCATATAAATCAGCACCAAAACAAAACCCCAGATCCGCTTCTGTTTTGGCATCTCCGAGAATTTGGGTCGCCAGAGTTCCATAAGTTCGCGCGAGCCGGGCAATAAACTGTTGATCAAAACCGTTAAAATCAGCGGTCAAACCCGCCTTAAATTGCGCCACTTGGTCAACAGGAATATCACCACCTGGCAAAGTTCCCTCGTGCGTCCACGGCGGGCTACAGGGCCCAATATAAGGTTCCAGTTTTTCCAATGCTTCTTCCGCCAAACAACGGAATGTGGTTATTTTACCACCAAATACATTTAGTAAGGCGGGCGCATCCTCTGGCGCGTCAAGCTCCAATACATAGTCTCGTGTTGCCTTTTGGGCTGCTTCCTCGCCGCTATCAAAAAGTGGGCGAATACCTGAATACGTCCACACGACGTTCTCCTTTAATACCGGAACGGAGAAGTAGGTCGCCGCAGCATCACACAAGTAGGAGATTTCATCATCGGTGGCTTTGACATCTTTTGGATCGCCCTGGTAGTCCACGTCTGTTGTACCGACTAAAGTGTAATCACCTTCATAGGGGATTGCGAAGACGATCCGAGCGTCCGCATTCTGAAAAATATAGGCCCGATCATGATCAAACAGTTTTTTGAGGACGATATGACTGCCTTTTACCAAACGCACCTTTGATTGCGAGTTTGATTTAAGTGTTTGATTAAGGACATCGGCAACCCAAGGGCCGGCCGCATTTACAATCGCTTTCGCTTTTGTTGTTGATTGTTCGCCGGTAGCAGAGTCCTTTGAAACAATTTCCCAAAACTCAGGTGTACGATTGGCAGAGACGACTTCGGTTCGCACGTGGATACGCGCACCGCGCTTCTGAGCATCTTTAGCGGCTAACACAACCATTCGCGCATCATCGACCCAGCAATCCGAATACTCGAAGCCCTTGGTCATTTCATCCTTCAAAGGAACACCAGCAGGATCACTGCGAAGATCGAGTGATCTGCATCCCGGCAAGACCTTGCGGCCACCTAAATGATCGTAAAGGAATAGACCCAGTCGGATCAGCCACGCAGGCCGCAACCCTTTCAGGTGCGGCAACACAAAACGCATAGGCCAACTGATATGGGGTGCCATCGACAACAAGACTTCCCGTTCCTTTAAGGATTCCCGAACAAGGCGAAACTCATAGTGCTCAAGATAGCGCAATCCACCATGAATGAGCTTGGTTGATGCGGAAGATGTACCGCTGGCCAAATCATTTTTTTCAAACAGGGCGACTTTTAAGCCACGCCCGGCTGCATCGCGCGCGATACCGCATCCGTTAATCCCACCACCAATGACGGCGATATCGTAGATGACATCAGCCACTTTGTTCTCCACATTCGGTTTTGATGAATTCGAAACAAAGTGAACTTAAACGAAGATAAATGAACCTTCAACTGTTATTCGCAGGGTCTTCTTCATTGTCGAACGGCTCGGTCACTTCGACCCGGACATCATTTTCGGCACAGACACGCTGCAATGGATCAGGCGGCAAACGGTCTGTCACAAAGGTATCTATTTGCGAGATATGACCTATTCTTACGGGCGCCGAACGTTCATATTTCATTTTGTCCGCAACCAGAATTGAGTGCCGGGCATTTTCAATAATCGCCTGTGCCACTTTCACTTCCCGGTAATCATAGTCAAGAAGCGCCCCATCAAGATCAATGGCGGACGCGCCGATAATTGCGTAGTCCACTTTAAATTGGCGGATGAAGTCACTGGCAGCTTCGCCAACAACGGCCACATCGGAGTGGCGAACTGTGCCACCGGCAACAATGACTTCAATCTGTGGTTTCCCCGCCAAGATATTGACAACATTTATATTATTCGTAATCACCACGATATTTTTGCGGCCCGTCAATGCATGGGCCACCTGCTCTGTGGTCGTCCCAATATTGATTAAGAGCGAGCAGTTGTCGGGAATAAAAGTCGCGGCTTTCAGGCCAATTCTTCGTTTTTCTTCGGATGCGATAAAACGCCGAGATTCATATCCCAAATTAGTTACCCGCGTGGTCAATACGGCTCCGCCGTGCACACGCTGGAGAATATTCCGGTTACACAGTTCGTTCAGATCTTTGCGGATTGTCTGCGGTGTTACGTCGAACTGCACCGCTAAATCATCGACACTGACCCGCCCCATATCTCGAGCGACATCAACAATATCAGACTGTCGGGGAGAGATGGGTTCCTGATTGGAGTTTTCTAAAAGCACATTCATAAAAATTTATATACACCGAATTTGGTTCGAAGACCAATAGGCGGCGACGCGACTAATTTGCGCGCTTTTGTGACGGATAAAATAATTAGGTTTACCATGGCGCAGAGCGACCGCCCACATACGCTGTGGTCTGGTGGTGTGACAAAAGTCCTTGTCGAAATTACATTCGGCATTTGATCTTGGACCGTTTGCTTGTCAATATTGCAAAAGACGGTTTATGGCCAATGGGCGTACGGGAGGATGCACAAAGGTGATGACGATCCAAATAGAACCAATTCAGGTGGAGTTTGCTGCGCGCATTTCCGGTATTGATCTCTCCAAGCCTTTAACATCCGAGACCACGAAAGCTGTTGAAGCTGCCATTCATACCTATGGCGTTCTGGTATTTCCCGGTCAGATCATCAGTGACGCCGAGCAACAGATTTTTGCCCGCGCCTTTGGCCCCATCGAAGATAAACGGGGTGGCCATATCGTTGACACCAAAGAAGAACGCCTCGACCAGAACATGAACGATATATCCAACCTCGATATAAACAATCGGGTCCTTGCGGCAGATAGCCGCCAGCGACTGTTTAATCTTGGCAATCAACTCTGGCATTCCGATAGCTCTTATCGTGCCATTCCTGCAAAATTTTCTATGCTATCGGGCAGACAGGTTCCAGATAAAGGGGGGAACACTGAATTTGCCGACATGCGGGCCGCCTATGACACACTGAGCGCCGAAGTTGCGACTGAGATCGAGGAGTTGGTGTGCGAGCACTCGCTCCTTTATTCGCGTGGCGCACTTGGTTTTGAGCCTTCAGAATCAGAAAAAAAGATGTTCCGCCCCGTTCTCCAGCGACTTGTTCGTCAGCACCCCGCAACAGGTCGCAAGTCCCTGTATCTCTCGGCGCATGCCGGAACCATCATTGGCTGGCTGGTTCCTGAAGCCAGGCTTTATCTCCGCGACCTAATGGAACATGCAACACAGCGGCAGTTTGTCTACAGTCACGCCTGGAAAACCAATGACCTGGTTATGTGGGATAACCGATGCACCATGCACCGCGCCCGTCGTTTTGATGAAACGCAGGTCCGTGACATGCGACGCACGACCGTCGCCGGAGACGAAATGACCGTCGAGCAAGCCGCTTGAACGCCCTTTCCCAACCAGCATTTTTCAGTCTTTATGAGGAACCCGCAAAAGATCCGTCACACTGACAACACCAACGACCACGCCTTCTTTGACAACAGGCATATGGCGCATTTTGTTGTCATTCATCGTCGAAATAATATCGGTGATCCGATCATCTGGTGAACAGGTCCAAATCCCACGCGTCATAAACACAGAAATAGGTTTCTCCAGCACTTCAGCCCCCTGCTCGTGGAGCGCACGAATGATATCACGTTCAGAGAGGACACCCATCAAACCCTTCTCCGGCGATACGACAACGATCAATCCGATCTTGTGAATGGCCAGAATGGAAACCGCGTCCCGCAACAAGGTTTCAGGTTGCAGTGATTGCGTGCCAACGCCGGTGGTATTGACGAGTTCTCGAACAAATACCTTTGGGGTTTTGGCTTTTTCCTTGCGGCGATCTTTTCCAGAACGTCGGTTGTGTACCCGACGTTCCGCGACCCGTCGGCAGACCTTTTCAGGATCATCCGTCCAGGTATCTTTTTTGCGTCTTTGCTCGACACGGCGATCTTTGCGAACGCGTCGGTCCGCCCGCCGCCGTTCTGTAAGTCGACTGTCTTCCTTGGCACGGGTTTTTTCATCCCAGGTACTGCGGCCTCGCCGGTCAAAAACGCGTTTTACCAATGCCCTTATCCCTTTTTTGGGTTTGATCGATGAACCTTAGCTACAGCACATATTAACCGACAGTCCGGGGCCTCGAAAACAACTAATAAAAATTTCGTACAATTAAAGGCGTCTATTGCCCCGGCACGCCCTTTTCGCTAAAAGACGCACTCTTATTCCACACCTCATATGACTGTTTATTGTCATTTACTGCGGAGCGCCCAGATGGCCAGTTACCAATATTCTTACGTTATGAAAAACCTGACGAAAGCCTACCCCGGCGGTCGAGAGATTTTTAAGGGAATCACCCTGTCTTTCCTGCCAGACGTCAAAATCGGCGTTTTAGGTGTCAACGGCGCAGGTAAATCGACCCTGTTGAAAATTATGGCAGGGCGAGATGAAGAATATGGCGGCGAAGCCTGGGCAGCAGAAGGTGTCCGGGTAGGATATCTGGAACAGGAACCAGAACTGGACCCCAACAAAACAGTTGCCGAGAACGTAACCGATGGTTTAGGCGGCGTAAAAGACCTCCTCGACCGTTTCAATGAAATCTCAAATCGTTTTGCCGAGCCCATGGAAGACGACGAGATGAACGCACTCATGGAAGAACAAGGTGAGTTGCAGGAAAAAATCGATGCCGTTGACGGCTGGGAACTCGACCGCACCATCGAGATCGCCATGGACGCCCTTCGCTGCCCGCCGGGTGATGCGGAAGTGACCAACCTGTCAGGCGGTGAACGCCGACGGATTGCGCTCTGTCGCTTGTTATTGCAAAAGCCTGAAGTCCTTCTACTTGACGAACCAACCAACCACTTGGATGCAGAATCGGTTGCCTGGCTTGAACGCCATCTGCGGGACTATGTAGGTACCGTCTTAATGGTTACGCACGATCGTTACTTCTTGGATAACGTCACCGGATGGATTATGGAAATCGATCGCGGACGCGGCATTCCCTATGAAGGAAATTACACCGAATGGATGGAACAAAAATTAAAACGTCTGGCTCAGGAAGAACGTGAAGAATCTGCGCGCCAACGTGTCCTGAAACATGAATTGGAATGGGTCCGCCAATCACCGCGCGCTCGACAGGCCAAGTCAAAAGCCCGTGTTAATGCCTATGATGATCTTGTTCGGCAGAGTCAGGAAGCGGCGTCCGACGTTGCCCAAATTGTCATCCCAATGGCCCCCCGATTGGGTGATTTGGTCATAGAAGCTACAGATTTGACGAAATCCTTCGGCGAGAAGAATTTATTTGATGGGTTAAGCTTTAAATTGCCGCCCGGCGCCATCGTCGGCGTTATTGGTGCCAACGGTGCTGGTAAAACCACCTTATTCCGCATGATTACAGGACAAGAGACACCTGATAGCGGCTCTATTCGCCTTGGTGAAACCGTTACACTCGGTTACGTCGATCAGTCGCGTGATTCGCTAGACGCGAAGAAAACCGTCTGGGAAGAAATTTCCGATGGTCAGGACGAAATTGATCTGGGCAAGCGCACGATGCAAAGCCGGGCCTATGTCAGTCAGTTTAATTTCAAAGGAACCGACCAGCAAAAGAAAGTCGGTCAACTATCCGGCGGTGAGCGCAACCGGGTTCACATGGCAAAAATGCTGAAATCGCAAGCCAATGTGCTGCTGCTCGATGAACCGACAAACGATCTTGACGTTGAAACCCTGCGCGCACTGGAAGAAGCGATTGCCAATTTCGCTGGCTGCGCCATTGTCATCAGTCACGATCGCTGGTTCCTTGACCGTTTGGCGACCCACATTATTTCCTTCGAAGGTGATAGTCAGGTGGTCTGGTTCGAAGGGAACTATCAAGACTACGAAGACGACAAACGCCGCCGCCTAGGCGATGAAGCCGTGGAGCCACATCGGATCAAATATAAGCCGCTTCAGCGTTAACTCCCCCTGCGCTGGCATCAAGAGGGGGTCATTGGATGAGAGTTTGCTGCGTCGCTGAGTGACCGGCGCAGATCAATCTGCGACTTCGTTAGCGACGACGGCGTCGACTTCGATTTCGACCAGCCAGTCCGGGTTCACAAATTGCGATACCTGCATGATCGTCTCGACCGGCTTTGCGTCGCGGCAGTATTTGGCACGCACTTCAACAACGGACTTCCAATCATCAATATTGGTCAGGAGGGTGCGGGTCCGGACGACATCATGCCAACCGGAACCGGCACGCTCCAAAGCATCACCAATGATCTCGAAAATCCGTTCCGCTTGTTGTTTCGCATCACCAACGCCAACCGTCTTCCCATCGGCATCAAGAGAGGCTGTTCCACCGACTGTGACATAGGGCCCGACCTTGACCGCCCTTGCGAACCCAGCGATCTCTTCCATCGGGGTTCCGTTTAGTATCAGTTCACGCTTCATCATGTTTTACTCCTTTTTTTGTCCTACCCAGGCCCAGCGCGCCAGAAAGTCCGCCGATGCGGATACTTCACCATTACCAATGCCATCTTTCTAGGCTTCGGTATGGGTCACTTCTTCGATGTATTCGTAGAGAATTTGGGCCGCCGGTGATAAGGCGTGATGTTTTATTTTTAGAAGATTGTAAGGCTCAATTTTCATTTTTTCCTTAATCTTCAACGGTTGGATGACACCGGCCAAACCATTATCATCCATGAAAAAATTGGAAACTTCACTGGCCGCCACTGAAATTGCGTTGGTTTGTCGAATCATAACGGACGTCATCATGAGCGACGATGTGTTGAGAATCTTGTCAGGCATCGGCAGACCGTGGGCGATGAACAAATTATCCACGGAACGTCGCAACAGGTTGCCTTCCGGTTGCAAGACCCAATCATAACTTCGCAATTCTTCCAAAGAGACCGTTTCTTTTCGAAGCAATGGGTGGCCCCGACGGACAACAAACTTAAGGTCTTCTTCGCCCATAAGACGCGCATCGAAATGCTGCGGGCTAATATCTTTTGGGATGCGGGCAATGACAAAATCGTGCCGAAGGGCCAACAACTCCTGAACCAGTGTTGGGCTGGTTTCCATTTGCACATTAATGTTGATATTGGGGTATCGAATACGGGCTTTTTTGATGACCGGGATGACGTATCCGACCGCAGGCCCGGTTACCGCACCAATATTAACGACCCCGCCCATACCCGACTTTAATTCATTTATTTCGCGATCTATATACGTGAGTTCCATCAGCACTTTATGGGCCCTTACAGCAATAGCGTGGCCGTATTCGGTCAGAGTCACCCCTTTTGAATGCCGATCGTATAACTTTACACCGAGAATTTTTTCGATATCCGACAACATTCGCGACGCGGCTGGCTGTGTAATATGAAGTTCTTGAGCCGCGGCGCTGATTTGTTGCTTATCCGCCAGCAACGCAATCAAACGAAGATGAGACAACTTCAACCCGCGTCGCGACAAATCAACAAATTCGTGATCCCATTTTCCTTTTTTTATGCTCGCTGCATCCATCCTTGCGACGCCTCCTCCTCGCGCAAATTATGCCTCATGATATAACATAAATGGCATATTATACCGCAAAAAAAGAATTTGATTGTAATATCACAGGCCACCTAATGTGCGCCATTCGTCCCCGGTGGATGACGAACGTTTTTTCGGGGGAACATTTGCTAGATTTTTCATAACGAATAATCATTTAATTGGGAGATTACAATGAAACTACTTAAAACGGCCCTGGCTTCTGCTGGCACAGGCCTATTCATGATGGCCGCAGGTTTGCTGCCATTTTCCACGCCTTCCGTTGCCGCCGATAAGGGTTATGTCGGCATTGCCATGCCGACAAAATCATCATCACGCTGGATTTCAGACGGCAACAGCATGGTCGAACAGTTTGAAGCTGCCGGTTATAAGACGGACCTGCAATATGCAGAGGATGATATTCCTAACCAGTTGCAACAAATCGAGACGATGATCCTTAAGGGCGTCAATGTCCTGGTCATTGCGGCAATTGATGGCACAACATTGTCTAACGCACTGCAGCAGGCTGCAGACTCGGGCATTAAAGTGATCGCTTATGACCGGTTGATCCGTGATTCAGGAAACGTCGATTACTATGCGACCTTTGATAACTTTCAAGTTGGCGTTATCCAAGCAACGTCCTTGGTCGATGCCCTTGGCCTTAAAGATGGAAAAGGCCCGTTCAACATCGAACTCTTCGGTGGCTCACCCGATGACAACAACGCTTTCTTCTTCTACGATGGCGCGATGTCGATCCTTCAGCCCTATATTGATAGCGGCAAGTTGGTCGTGCAAAGCAAACAAATGGGCATGAAGAAAGTTGGAACCCTTCGCTGGGACGGCGCTGTTGCACAGGCACGGATGGATAACCTATTAAGCGCCTTCTATACCGACAAGCGCGTCGATGCAGTACTGTCTCCCTATGATGGCCTGAGCATCGGCATTCTATCCTCCCTGAAAGGTGTCGGTTACGGCAGCGGTGATTTAAAGATGCCATATGTATCCGGGCAGGATGCGGAGATCCCTTCAGTAAAATCAATGCTTGCGGGCGAACAGTACTCGACTGTGTTTAAAGATACCCGCGAATTAGCGAAGGTTACCGTCGGTATGGTCGATGCCCTGCTTGGTGGCGGCACACCGGAAATTAACGATACAAAAACCTATAACAACGGTGTTAAAATCGTGCCTTCCTATTTGTTGAAGCCGGTTGCTGTTGACGTCACAAACTGGGAAAAGGTTCTTCTCGGCAGTGGCTACTACAAGATGGATCAAATAAAGTAGAGTGATTGATGCGGGAGGGGCAGATCTTGTCTCTCCCGCCCTTTTCTATTCAAATCACAGATCCTTTCAAACACGGTTACTTTTTTGTCTGAAATGCACAACACGGGGCACCCATGACCACCATTCTCGAGATGCGAGATATATCCAAGACATTCCCCGGGGTTCATGCACTCAAGAACGTAAATCTAGAGGTGCAAACCGGCGAAATACACGCCTTGGTTGGAGAAAATGGTGCGGGAAAATCGACCCTGATGAAGGTTCTCAGCGGGGTCTATCCTCACGGCGATTATACCGGTGACATTGTCTACAAGGGCGATGTCCAACGGTTCGGTGGGATTGCCGATAGTGAGTCAAAGGGTATTATCATTATTCACCAGGAACTGGCTTTAGTACCGCTGCTATCGATCGCTGAGAACTTGTTTCTTGGCAACGAACAAGCGACCAACGGTATTATTGACTGGTCAGAGACCTACAGAAAATCAGATTCCCTGCTGAAAAAGGTGGGCCTCAACGAACCTTCAAGCACTCTGATAACAAACCTCGGCGTAGGTAAACAGCAGCTAGTTGAAATCGCCAAAGCCTTATCCAAGGAAGTACAACTTCTGATTCTGGACGAGCCAACGTCCAGCCTGAATGAAACAGATAGCAACGCATTGCTGGAGTTATTGCTCGAATTCAAACGCCAGGGAATAGCGTCCATTTTGATTTCTCACAAACTCAACGAAATATCAAAAGTCGCAGATAAAATCACAGTTTTACGGGACGGTGAAACCGTCAGCACCTTGCTTTGCGAAGACAGCACAGATGAAATCGAGACACAGATCATTAAGGACATGGTCGGTCGAGAGCTCTCGGACCGTTTTCCGGCGCGCGATCCAAAGATTGGTGAAGTGCTGATGGAGGTCAAAGATTGGAACGCCTATCACCATATTCATGAAGACCGTCACCTCATAAAGGATATCAACTTCCATGTAAAAGCCGGTGAAATTGTTGGGATTGCCGGATTGATGGGTGCGGGCCGAACGGAACTCGCCATGAGCCTGTTCGGGCAATCCTATGGGCGCAACATCACGGGTGATGTTTTTTTACGAGGTCAAAAGGTTGATATCAGCACAATTGATAAAGCCGTCGAACTTGGCGTTTGCTACGTCACCGAAGACCGGAAAGAGTACGGCCTGGTCCTGAATGATCATATTAAGCACAATATCACACTCGCCAATCTCGAAGGCGTTTCCAGCGCGAACATCCTGGACGACAACCAAGAACGCCGCGTGGCCAATGATTTCAGGAAAAAGATAAATATTCGCTGCTCGAGTATTTTGCAGGAAGTTGTCAATTTATCGGGTGGCAATCAGCAGAAAGTGGTTCTGGCAAAATGGCTATTTGCCGACCCCGATATTCTGATACTCGACGAACCAACGCGCGGCATTGATGTCGGCGCCAAATATGAAATCTATTCGATCATTAACAAGCTGGCCGATGAGAGCAAAGGGGTACTGATGATCTCATCCGAAATGCCCGAACTGCTGGGCATGTGTGATCGTATTTATGTGATGAACGAAGGCGCATTTGCAGGTGAACTCTCTGCGTCAGAAGCCTCTCAAGAAAAGATCATGCGAATGATCATTAAAGATAATGGGTAACAACATGGAACAAGCACCAACGGTCGAACCACAAAAAGATCAGGAAAACTCAATTGGTCACTATTTAAAAGGCCACCTCAGGGAATATGGCCTGTTGCTGGCGTTGGTTGTGATTATGGGATCGTTCCAGATTATGACCGACGGGATTCTTTTAAAACCCTTGAACATTACCAACCTAGTTCTGCAAAACAGCTATATCATTATCATGGCCGTCGGCATGTTACTGGTTATTGTCGCTGGGCATATTGACCTGTCCGTCGGCTCCGTTGTTGGTTTTATCGGCGGATTGGCTGCGGTGATGATGGTCGAATATGACTTCCATTTCATTCCAACGACAATTGTCTGTTTATTTGTCGGCGCGGCGATCGGCGCCATGCAGGGCTACTGGATCGCCTATTACAAAATACCGTCCTTTATTGTTACGTTGGCCGGTATGCTGGTCTTCAAAGGCTTGACCCTTGCTCTGCTTGAGGGAAAATCCATCGGTCCCTTCCCGAAAACCTTTCAAAAGCTCAGTTCCGGCTTCATCCCTGATATTGCTGCCATTGATGGCATCCATGTGCTGACGGTCGCGCTGGGTGCTGCGGTCAGCCTTATCCTCGTTTACATGAACTATCGGAGCCGAGCCGCCCAGCAGAAACTGGCTTATGCGGACGAGCCCCAAATCTTCTTTTTATTGAAAAATGGCCTCATTCTGATCTCCATAAACTATTTCACCTATTTGATGTCGACCTATAAGGGCCTGCCTAACGTCCTCATTTTTATGGCGTTGCTGATTAGCGTCTACAGTTTCTTGGCCGCACGCACGACCATAGGACGGCGGATATACGCGCTTGGCGGCAATGAAAAAGCGGCCAAGTTATCGGGCATCAAAACCGAGCGCCTGACGTTCTTGACGTTCGCCAATATGGGGATGCTGGCCGCATTCGCCGGATTGGTTTTTGCAGCACGCCTCAATACGGCGACGCCAAAAGCCGGGCTTGCCTTTGAACTGGATGTAATCGCCGCCGTATTCATCGGTGGTGCGTCGATGTCGGGTGGCGTTGGTAAAATCGTCGGTGCCGTGATTGGTGCGTTTATTATGGGCGTTATGAACAACGGCATGTCGATTATGAGCGTCGGTATTGACTATCAACAGGTTATCAAAGGGATGGTTCTTCTCGCAGCTGTCATTTTCGACGTTTACAACAAGAATAAATCATGACGCAAAGCCGCTTCAGCCTATGTTAATTTCGCAGATTTCAGGAACCGATGGGCGGGTTCATGTCGTAGCTCGAGACGGCACCGAAGCGTATATTGTTGAAAATGCAGCAAGTGTTTATGCGCTGGCACGTGAGGCAGCACATCACAACACGACCCTGACTAAGGTCATCGGCCAACATGGGTTTGGCGCAGCCGTTGACCTGGAGGAGGTCTATGATCAAAACAGGATTTTGGTTCCGGTTACTCATGAGGATGCGGCCCACTTATACGTTACCGGCACTGGACTTACCCATTATGCATCGGCAACGGCCCGCGATTTAATGCACCAGCAACCGTCGACTGACAATCAAAATCACAAGACCGATTCCATGAAAATGTTTGATATGGGCATGGCAGATGGCAAGCCCGCCCCGGGCGACATCGGCATCCAGCCTGAGTGGTTTTTTAAGGGCAACGGTAACACACTTGTTGCAACAGGCTATCCGTTGGCCTCACCTCAATTTGCAGGGAATGGGGGTGAAGAGCCGGAAATTGCCGGCATTTATATCATTGGTGGCGACGGCACCCCGTTTCGGATCGGTTATGCGTTAACCAATGAATTCTCTGATCACGTGATGGAGAATCAGAATTACCTCTATCTTGCTCACTCAAAACTACGACAAACGGCAATCGGTCCGGAGATCCTGATCGGAGACCTGCCTCGCCATATTTCGGGACATTCTCGCATCATCCGTAATGGCACGATCAAATGGGATAAACCGTTTGTGTCGGGCGAAGATAACATGACGCACTCACTTGCAAACCTGGAGCACCATCACTTCAAGTACGGACAGTTTCGACAACCAGGGGATATTCATATCCATATGTTTGGATGCGCAATTCTGTCCTATTCCGATGGTTTCGTCGCCCGGGCGGGCGATATTTTCGAAATTGACGTTCCCGACTTCGGGCTTGCGCTTCGAAATGTCTTAAAGATCGCGGAACCGGAAAGCTTTGCCGTAAAAGCCCTCTAGATGGACGATTGAACGTGCCCGTGGCTGTCACCTAGATGGAAATGACGCGATTGCGTCCCCTGTCTTTCGCCTGATACAAAGCTTCATCGGCCCTCTTAAGAAGATCATCCAAGTGCTTGTCATCTTCTCTAAGTTCCGTAGCACCGATACTCATCGTAAAGGTTAATGCATAAGTATCCGTCTCAATGACAATTTTGTCGATTGCAACGCGAATCCGGTCTGCCAGCAAGCCGGCTTGCGAAACATCCGTTTCAGGCAATAAAACGGCAAATTCTTCCCCGCCCAAACGGCCAAGTGTATCTTCCCCGCGCAGGGTTTCTTCGATCACGCGTACGGTTTGAATCAGTGCCTCGTCACCAATATTATGGCCATATTTATCGTTAACAGATTTAAAATGGTCAATATCCAGCATGAGTACGGAGAACGCATGGTTATAGCGCTTACTCCTCAGAAGTTCGCTGTTCCCGGTCTCCATAAAATGACGTCGATTATACGCGCCCGTCAGTGGGTCCGTTGACGCCAACAATTCCAATTGCCGTGTTGCGGATTGAAGGTTCAAAATATTTGAAACGCGGGTACGAACAATTTGCGGCGAAATTGGTTTTCGAATAAAATCTGTCGCACCAATTTCAAGACCACGTTCTTCATCTTCATTGCTGCTGCTGGCCGTCAGAAACACAACAGGTATAGAGGCCGTTGTTTCATTCTCTTTTAGGCGCTTAC
This sequence comes from Rhodospirillales bacterium, assembly GCA_048262655.1. Classification (GTDB taxonomy): domain Bacteria; phylum Pseudomonadota; class Alphaproteobacteria; order Rhodospirillales; family Casp-alpha2; genus JABMNT01. The sequence continues at coordinate 836,184 of JBLXEY010000001.1, forward strand.
AGACTTCATAGCCGTCCATACCCGGCATCTGTACATCAAGAACAATTAAATCAGGCTTGATCTGCTCAATTTGTTGCAAGGCTTCAGCCCCCGACGTTTCAACAACGACGTCTCCAAATGGGGCCAGTAAGGCAGATAAAAGCTGACGAATAAGACTGTCATCATCAACCACCAGTATTTTCGGAGTGGCACTCGCTTGACGCATACACGGGACCTCAATGCAAATGTTGTTGGAAACGTGGAACGCGATCACATAGAGACAGCGGCCACCATTCTTAGTCTTTCAAGTCGTTTTAGAGCCAGATCAATGCACTATTGTAGATCGGGGACCCGGCCAGTCAAAACAATTGCACAATCGAGAAGGCCGGCGGTGGACTTTAGTTTTGAGTTTCAGCCTTTAGGGAGTCCGTTTTCTTTCTAAGTTCCTCAATAAGGCCGGAAACTTTGCCATTATTCTGGCGTACGATAGATCCAAAGTCTGATCTAAGTGTGCTGCTCATTGACGTTCCCTCAACCACAACATCCAAAATTTTATAAATCTTACCATCCGTTCCGACACGCCAGTCAACACGAATGGGTTTAGCGCCACCCGGACGCTTGATCTCGGAGAACACGGTCACGGTTCTTTCATTTTCTTTCCGGGCGTTATTCAAACTCAACGCTTCACCGGCGTAATTACTGAACCGGTCGACATATGAAATCACCATTAAATCTTCAAATAATCCCAGGTATTCTGTCTTTTCACCGTCGGTTGCTTTGCGCCAGTGGCGACCAAGAACAAACTTACCGATCGATTTGACGGCAAAACTATCATTAAACAGCACACGAAACCGGGTAACACGCTCTGACTTGGAAACATCTTTTGCCGTCAAAGATTGAATGGCTTGATCCGCTACCTGCTGGATGAACTCGCGTGAACTGTCTTCAATGCCAACTGCGTTAGCATTGGTAGCGAGCCCGGAAATCAGAAACAGGCCAAGAACGGCCCCGATCACGCTAAACTTGCTTATCATCTATTTTCTCCGCGCCGGCTTTTAATCATCAACTCCTGGTACATCCAGAAAATCGAGGGTTATGTCAGCCTCTGCCTGATTATGATCCCAACCGTTGGAAATCTCATGAGACCGTCTTTGCCGGTATAGGCTACGGATTGACGCGTAGAAATCAAGCGAGGACTTCTCGACTTCGTTCAATATTTCGAGATTAAGCTCACGTTGGTTTACGGCATTCACCCCGGCGCGGGATAACGCGATTTCAGATCGATGACTGTTGGACGCCCACATGTTGAACGGATCCGTAAGAAGATCGACTACCAAACCAACGCTATCGCGGGGGTTTGACGGACCAAATAGCGGCAACATCATGTAGGGTCCGGAAGGCACTCCCCATACCGCAAGTGTTTGGCCGAAATCTTCATCTTGTGCTGGCACTCCTAGTTCGGCGGCAACATCTGCAAGCCCGAGCATACCCACCGTGGAATTCACCAAAAACCGGGCAATCGTCGCAACCGATTGGTCAAGATCTCCCTGAAGGACATTATTCAGCAATATAACCGGTGATCTTAGGTTGTTGAGAGCGTTGCTGATCCCCTTCCGCGGCGTCGCGGGAACGATATCACGATATAATTCAGCGACGGGCTTTATGACCGAGCGATCAATCGACTGATTGACGGCAAAAATATTGCGGTTTAAGGGCTCTGCGGGATCATTGATCTGCAAATATTCTTCAACCGCCTCTCGATCCCCCGGATCTGGCATATTTGCGCAACCCGTGACAAGTAGCAGGGCACAGACCACCCACGCAACACCGCCGAAGCGTCTATGTTTGTTCGTCTCATACATGGCCGGATGGTGCCCGATTACGGTTACCAATTTCTTAACATCATGAGACTGAGTTCATTTCTCTTCTCCATATTAATAAAGACATAAAGATATCTTGATATCCTTATTTAAGGTAGGTTATAAAGCCAACGAGAATAACTTTGGCTGGAACCCTCAAATGGATGACCTCCTTATCGCCCTTAAGGCGCTCGCTGAACCGACGCGACTTAGAATTATGGCTCTTTGCCTGAAAGGCGAATTGACCGTGAGCGAATTGGTTCGCATTCTCGGCCAAAGCCAGCCGCGAATCTCCAGACACCTTAAACTCATGACAGAGGCTGGTTTACTCCTGCGCATTCGCGAGGGTTCCTGGGTATTTCATCGGGCGGCCCGCGATGGAACAGGTGCCGCCCTAACGGCGCAAATTTCAAATTTGATCCCAGTCCATGACGGCATGATCACCCGTGACATGGAGCGTCTGCAGGAAGTGAAGCAAAGCCGAACTGAAGCCGCCGCCGTTTATTTTAGAGAAATTGCCGCACAATGGAGTGAAATGAGATCCCTACATGTTGAGGAATCGGAAATCGACACCGCCATTGTCGACGCCCTGGACTGGACCCGCATTTCTTCGATGATTGACCTTGGGACCGGAACCGGACACCTGCTTGAACGTCTTGGTCCAAATCTCGACATGGCAGAAGGAATCGACATGTCCCGAGAAATGCTGGCAATCGCCAGATCCAATCTGGAAGCGGCAGAGCTTCGTCATTGCCAGGTTCGGCAAGGCGACATATATCAGCTCCCCAATGCATCGGATAGTTTTGATCTTGCGGTCATTCATCAAGTTTTGCATTTCGTCGATGACCAGGACCAAGCTATTCGCGAAGCCGCTCGCGTTCTTAAACCGGGCGGTCAATTGGTCATCGTCGATTTTGCCCCCCATGGCATTGAAGCATTGCGAGAGAAAGACAACCATCGCCGCTTGGGGTTCTCCGATGGTGAAGCCGAGAGTTGGTTTAAAGCGGGTGGGCTGATTGCAAAATCGAACACCAAACTCGCAGGTTCTCCTTTGACAGTCTGTATCTGGGTTGCGGAGAAGCCAACCCGGCATACCCCCACCTCCCTATCACCTCCCCTTCACCCAAGTTCGGCAGAGCAAGCCAGTGGAATATCTCAATGACAAAAAGAACACAGCAACCCGGCATTATGAACCTTTCGTCGCGCGGCCGGGCGCCGGCAGCAGAACTGGCAATTGCTTCGCCTCTGCCAACTGACGTAAGTGTTTCGTTTGAGTTTTTCCCGCCTGACTCGGATAAAGCCAGCGAAACGCTTTGGAACTCGATACAGAGGCTAGCCCCTCTTAACCCGGGTTATGTATCTGTGACTTATGGGGCTGGCGGCACGACGCGCGAAAGAACCCACACCACGGTGTCACGCATCCGTCAGGAGACTGATTTGGCACCAGCCGCGCACCTAACATGCGTTGGGGCCACCCGAGATGAAGTGGACGCCGTTGCAAAGCAGTATTGGGACGCCGGCGTGCATCATATCGTCGCCCTTCGTGGTGATCCTCCGAAAGGGGCCAACCGTTACGAACCGCATCCAAACGGTTATGCTTACGCGGCCGACCTTGTCGAGGGTTTGAAAAAAGTTGCCGATTTTGAGATTAGTGTGGCAGCTTATCCTGAAGCACATCCGGAAGCCGCTAACGCAGAAGCTGACCTCGATAATTTGAAACGCAAAATTGATGCCGGGGCCACTCAGGCCATTACCCAGTTCTTTTTCGATATTGATACCTATCTGCGCTTCCTTGAACGCGCGCGTGGCGCTGGTATTACGGTGCCAATCGTGCCCGGCATCTTACCTGTCACCAACTTTAAGCGCGTCGCCGAGTTTTCAAAACGCTGTGGCGCCAACATACCTGCCTGGATGGCCGAGCTTTTTGAAGGGCTGGATGAGGAGCCTGAAGCCCGGAAATTGGTTGCCGCCAGTCTGGCAGCCGAACAATGCCGGGCCTTAAGCGCCAACGGCGTTAACCAATTCCATTTTTACACAATGAACCGAGCAGATCTTTGCTTCGCCATCTGCCACATGCTGGGTGTTCGCCCCGAACCACAAACGAAAGCCGCCTGAAATGACAAAAACACATGTGCTTGAAAAGCCCCTTTCAGCCTCCACAAACGTCCCCAATCGCAAGCGCAAGCCTGACCAAACAGAAGCGCTTCGCAAAGCCCTAAGCGAGCGGATACTGGTTCTGGATGGTGCCATGGGTACGATGATTCAGGACCATCAGTTCGACGAAAACGACTATCGCGGAGAGCGCTTTTCTGAATGGGGACAAGACGTCAAAGGCAACAATGATTTATTAAGCCTGACCCAACCTTCTGTCATTCAGAAGATACATGAAGACTTCTTCGCGGCAGGCGCAGACATCGTCGAGACAAATACCTTTAGCTCAACCTCAATTGCCCAAGCTGACTATGCAATGGAAGAGCTCGTCTATGAGCTCAATTTTGAAAGCGCCCGCCTGGCCTGCCAGGCTGCGGCAAAGTTCAACGCGGAGCAACCCGATAAACCCCGTTATGTGGCGGGTGCGCTGGGACCGACCAATCGCACGGCCTCAATTTCTCCGGACGTCAATGACCCGGGCTACCGGAACGTCACCTTCCCGGAGTTGGTCAATTCTTACTATGAAGCCATTCTTGGCCTGGTCGATGGTGGCGTTGACTTGCTGCTGATTGAAACAGTATTTGATACCTTAAACGCGAAAGCTGCCATTTATGCCGTTCTCAAATTCTTTGAGGACGAAGGCCTCCAGTTACCGATCATGTTGTCCGGCACCATAACCGACGCCTCTGGTCGAACACTATCGGGCCAAACACCTGAAGCCTTTTGGAACTCGGTCGCCCATGCGAACCCCATCAGTGTTGGATTTAATTGTGCGCTGGGCGCAGAAGCATTGCGTCCCCATATTCAGGCCGTCTCTAACATTGCGGACACCCACATCAGTGTTTACCCGAACGCAGGGTTGCCCAATGCATTCGGCGGATATGATGACAGTCCCGAATACATGGCATCCCATCTACGCGAATTTGCAGAAAGTGGGTTCATCAATATCGTTGGGGGCTGTTGCGGGACGACACCTGCCCATATTGCCGACATTGCAAAAGCCGTTGCAGGGGCAAAACCACGCATAATTCCGCTGGTTGACGCCTACTGTGCCTTAAGCGGACTTGAACCATTGTCTCTGAATAACGTCACTGGATTTGTAAACGTTGGAGAAAGAACCAATGTTGCGGGATCGGCTAAATTTGCCAAGCTCATTCGCGAAGAATCTTACGAAGAAGCTCTCGATATCGCACAACAACAAGTCGCAAACGGGGCTCAAATTGTTGATGTCAATATGGATGACGCAATGCTGGACGCCGAAGCGACGATGGCAACCTTCCTCCGACTAATTGCATCCGAGCCGGATATTTGCCGGGTGCCTGTTATGATCGATTCATCGAAATGGAGCGTCATAGAAGCAGGATTACAATCTGTTCAGGGCAAGGGAGTCGTCAACTCCATAAGCCTCAAGGAAGGAGCTGAACCCTTCAAAGCGCAGGCCAGAGAAATTCTGCGGTATGGTGCCGCCGTCGTGGTTATGGCCTTTGACGAAAAAGGCCAGGCTGACACTTATGACCGGATGATCGAAATCTGCACAGAATCCTATCGAATATTAACCCAGGAAGTCGGTTTTCAGCCCCAGGACATCATCTTCGATGCCAACATTTTTCCAATTGCGACCGGGATCGATGAGCACGCCAACTTCTCAAAAGACTTTATCGCTGCCGTCGCCGAAATTAAGAAAACACTGCCACATGCCCTGACGAGCGGCGGTGTCTCCAACATGTCGTTTTCTTTCCGCGGGAACAATCCGGTCCGTGAAGCCATGCATTCAGTCTTTTTGTATCATGCGATTAATGCCGGTCTGAATATGGGAATTGTCAACGCAGGCCAACTTACGGTTTATGCGGATATTCCCGAAGATTTGAAGAACAAGATTGAAGATGTCGTTTTCAATCGACGTGATGATGCCACAGAACGCCTGTTGGAAATCGCCAGTGCAGTGGTTGGTGAAAAGCGCGTTTCAAAAGAAGACCTCAGTTGGCGGGAAAAGTCGGTTGAAGAACGCCTTGCCCACGCCCTCGTTAAAGGCATCAACGATTACGTCGTCGAGGATACAGAGGAAGCACGATTAAACAGCAGTCGACCGATTGAAGTCATTGAAGGGCCGTTGATGGATGGCATGAACATCGTTGGCGACCTTTTTGGCTCGGGACAGATGTTTTTACCGCAGGTGGTTAAATCCGCACGCGTCATGAAGCAGGCCGTTGCCCACCTAACGCCCTTTATCGAAGCTGAAAAAGAAGACAATGAAGAGAGCCAGGCGAAAGGTAAAATCGTTATGGCAACGGTCAAAGGTGACGTCCACGATATCGGCAAAAATATCGTCGGCGTCGTCTTGCAGTGTAACAATTATGATGTTGTTGATTTGGGCGTCATGGTTCCTTACGGCAAAATACTCGAAACCGCAAAGGCTGAAAACGCTGATATGATTGGTCTATCTGGGCTCATCACACCATCCCTAGAGGAAATGTCTACGGTGGCCCTCGAAATGAGTCGCGCCGACTTTGATATCCCGCTGCTAATCGGAGGCGCAACAACATCCAAAGTCCATACAGCCGTCAAGATCGCCCCTGGATACGAACATCCCGTCATCCATGTAAATGATGCGTCTCGTGCTGTCGGCGTCGCCAGCAACCTCTTAAGCGAGACACGACGCGAAGAGTTTGTTGCCGAAGTTCGCGCAGATCAAGAAACGGCACGACAACGCCACGCAAAAGGACAAGAAGCCAAGAAACTGCCTTCAATTGCCGATGCACGTGCCGCCAAGGCAGATATTGACTGGACAACATTCGCTCCGGTTAAGCCACAGTTTTTGGGGCTAAAGTCATTTGACAATTATGATCTCGCCGAACTGGCAACTCGCATCGACTGGACACCATTTTTCAGGACATGGGAACTTTCTGGCGTATATCCGGCCGTACTCGATGATGACATTGTTGGTGAGAGCGCACGCAGTCTGTTTAAAGACGCCAACGCCATGTTGGAAAAAATCATCACTGAGAGATGGTTGGAAGCTCGGGCTGTCATTGGCTTCTTTCCGGCGAATTCTGTTGGAGACGACGTCGAACTGGATGCCGATTGGGATGGCAGCAACGAACCAAAAGTTTTCCATTTTCTGCGTCAGCAAATGACCAAGCGCGAAGGCAGGGCGAACCAGTGTCTGGCGGATTTTGTCGCCCCCAAAGAGACAGGTTTGACTGATTACATCGGCGGGTTTGCGGTAACAGCTGGTATCGGAATCGATAAAAAGGTGGCCGAGTTCAAGGCCGCGAACGATGACTATTCGGAAATTCTCCTTAAAGCTCTGGCTGACCGTCTGGCTGAAGCTTTTGCTGAGCGTATGCACGAACGTGTCCGCAAGGAGTTTTGGGGGTATGCTGCAAACGAAGACCTGGATAATGACGCCCTGATTAAAGAAGCTTATCAGGGAATACGGCCTGCCCCTGGGTATCCTGCCTGTCCCGATCATGGCGAGAAAACAGCGCTCTTCGATCTTCTAGGTGCGCAGGAGAATGCGGGCATCACCTTGACAGAAGGCTACGCGATGTTGCCAACAGCAGCGGTTTCCGGTTTTTACTTCGCCCACCCCTCTGCCAAGTATTTTGGCCTTGGGAAAATCGGCCGAGACCAGGTTGAAGACTACGCCGAACGCATTGGCGAGAGCCTGTTGGATACAGAACGCCGCCTGGCCCCAAATCTTGCTTATGACCGTGCATAATCTACCGTGAAAGTTCTCACCTACTCGTGCTAAAGTGCAGGCATTCAGTTTGTCGATAGCCGATAGGGAGCCTTTCAATGCGTATTCTTGTGATCAGTCTGGTCCTGTTTCTGACTGCCCTGCCAGTTGGTGCGCAGAGCACTTACAAATCCTGGCAGAATCCGGACTCAAACGCAGTCCCCGCTGCATCAGACCAGAAAATGAAAGAGTTTTTATTTAAACTCAATGGGTTGATCGACAAAGCCGAGAAAGCCCGCGCAGCAGACCCTAATTTTCTGCGCGACCTTCGGGATTTGGCAAACGGCTCCAATCATGCCCCGCAAAGCATTCTTTTGAGCGATGCATTTCTCGATGGTAATTTTGAGGTCGATCCAAAATGGACGGTTCTAAACGGGGAATACTGGGTTGAGAAAGGCTGGGGATTGAGGAGTGCCATCAAGGTGACATCGCCCTCATCAACACCACAAACAACGCAAAACCAAAACAAAGACGCCGCGGCTATTCTATTTGGCAAAATCCTGAGCAAAGCAATCGGCGCTCAGCAACCCACCAACACAGCGCAGCCTGAGCAACCCCGCCTTGCGACCATCTATTCCGTTACCCCTATAACAAACGCATTCACACTGGAAACTGAGGTTAGTTCCTGGGTCGGCGAAGGGCGCCTGGAAATAGCCCTGTACCAAGGCACCATGAAAACCGCAGCCTCTGCCGCTGGTTATCGCATCGCCTATACTCCAGGAGGCCGGATCGAATTGGTGCGTGTCTCTTCGCGTGGCGCCGTAATTATGGAGTCAATTAAACTTGCCAGCCCACTTGAAGATAAAAAGTTTCATAAAATTAAATGGGTGCGCAACTCTGGCGGTCAAATGACCGTGCAAGTTGATGACCAACCCGTGTTGTCCGTCGTCGACCAAGGGTTTCGCGACCCATTTGCAGGAATCGCGATGATCAATAGCGGAGGTGATTATATTGTGAAGAAGATAACGATAAAGGGTGGAGGCTGATACGATCGCGAATTAAGGTTTATTTGACTCGAACATAGTATTGAGAATCAAGCAGCACCTGTTCTGAAAGTGTCCTGACCCGGCTCTCATATCCTTCTCGTACAACTTGAAAATGCGGAATCGGCACAACTGAACTTCCCCGTCCAGAAACGACCCATACCGTTTTATGATCATCTGCCTTAACAAAACGATCGCCGATCTCTATTTTAGCGTCTTTTTTACCAAACACTGGAATTGGTCCCTAAGTAAGTCGTCATTTTAATGCGGCCCCTTCGATACGCTGTATTTGCGTGTTCTTCAAGTGCAAGTTCAAGCTATTTCAGGGTCTCTTTAACTGATTTAATCTTCTAACTACCAGATACAACTGACAACAAGCTGTACAAGAAATAAAAATCACAAAAAAGTGAAATATCATCAGTCCGGATCAAGGATTGGCCAGTTTTTCTCAATTAGTTCCTGTTCCCGGCGTTCGTCACGCTGACGTCTTTCAAGAACGCGCCGTTCAAGGATGCGCCTCTGTGCTTCTCTGCGATCACTCGATCGCCGATCTGTTCCCAAATAGTCAGATGCCATACCGGTTCCCCGGCGGTCTTCGTGTCGTCGGTCACCATCTCTGCGGTCATCATCGCGCCGCTCAGCTTCGCGCCTTGGCGCCTCGCGCATGTCTTGTTCACTCATGATGCGCCCCGTTCAAATTAAAATTTCAAGCTAACACCTATACCAAGAGTAGACTCAAACCGTTAATAAACTAATATATGTGCAACAGCAGGAGTACGTGCAATGGCCGCTTCCATCGACGAATCAGAGTTTATCTGGAAAAATGGTGATCTGATACCGTGGGCGGAGGCGACGGTGCATGTTTTGGCAACGGCCGTGCAATTCGGTGCATCGGTGTTTGAGGGTATCCGCTGCTATGAGACGAAACATGGCCCGGCGGTCTTCCGGCTTCCGGAACATATCCATCGTCTTCGAAACTCTTGGCGCATATATCGCATGGATCCGGGGTATAGCGAGCAGGAGCTTGTGCAAGCAAGTCTGGATGTTGTACGAGCCAATAAACTCGGGAGCGCATACATACGACCAATGGTGATGCGCGGCTATGGATCAATGACCATGGATGGCGCCGGCAGCCCGGTTGAGACGGTGATTCCAGCATGGAAATGGGGTGCTTATCTTGGCAAGGACGCTTTGGCAAAGGGCGTTGACGTCTGTGTCTCCAGCTGGGCCAGAGCCGCATCGAATACCTTTCCTGGGATGGCCAAGGCCGCAGGCCACTACAACAATGCAGCCCTTATCAAGATGGAGGCGCAACGACTTGGGTATGTGGAAGCAATTGCGTTAACCCCTGACGGTGTCGTGAGCGAAGGCAGCGGCCAAAACGTCTTTGCCGTAATCGACAATCAAATCGTCACACCACCCATTGAGGGGTCAAATTTACAAGGGATCACCCGCGCTTCTGTATTTCAAATCGCGGATGATCTGGGTATCCCGGTAAAAGAAGTGATGATGCCTCGAGAAAGCTTATACGGCGCACAGGAGTTGTTTTTCGCAGGGACAGCAACCGAAATCACACCAATCCGCAGCGTTGACGACATTCAAATAGGGCCCGGGAAAATGGGTGAGATTACGGCCTCGGTTCAAGAACGCTTCCTAAGTATCGTCAACGGAGAAATCGATGATCAGCACGGCTGGTTAACGCCTGTCGGCTGATTTTACGCTTAAGACCTAAGGGACTTCCACCAGTTCAGAGCATCATCGACCGCAGTATTAAAGGTTGGCATTAAAAGGACAAGAACATCAAAATCGCTAATGTGGCTCTCAAGCAATTCGGTAAGTTTCTCAAGGCGTGTTGCAAATAAGGAACCACTCGAGCCTTTGATTTCGTGCAGCAGATTTTCGGTCGATTTTTCATCGCACCGCCCCACACTCTCACGCAGACTTGCCGCCTTGAGGCTGATTGATTCAACCGCTTTTTCAAGCAAGCCGTTCTGCACATCAGGCGCCATATGATCCAGCAAGGCGGATAGTTCTTTAAGGTCCCCCACCGGCAAGGCGGAATAGCCAATTTGCTCAAGCAAGGTTGGCGCGTCATCAGCTATTGCGAGAGGACCATCTATTGCTCGAGTCACTGAAGGGTCCGCCGCGGGTTGCTGCACACGCCCATCGCTGTTTTTTTGCATTGCCAGATCATATTGTGCGAGCTTTTTGGCCAGTTGCAGCTCTGTAAAAGGCTTTGTCAAAACGTCGTCCATGCCTGCTTCGCGAAATAGAACATGTCGCTCAGAGAAGGCCTCCGCCGTTAATCCAATAATCGGGATTGTAGCGCCGATTTCCAATGCCCGGATCCGCCGGGTTGCCTCGACACCATCCATCTCGGGCATGTGAACATCCATTAAAATTACATCTGCCCAATTTTCGGCGGCTATTTCGACGGCTAAAAGACCGTTCTCCGCATGCTTCACCTGATGGCCGAACTTCTCCAGGAACGCGATGGCTATCATTGCGTTGACTGCGTTATCTTCAGCAACCAATACTTTCATTGGTTTCGACGTGCCCTTAGCAATTTCTCTATGCAATAACGTAAAGTTGTCGGCCTCATCCGGTGTTGCTGCAGCGAAGGGGAGATAAACGCTAAACGTACTTCCTTCATCGATTTTACTGTCGACGTCGATCGAGCCGCCCATTAATTCCGTTAGCTGCTTGACGATCGAAAGCCCTAAACCGGTACCACCGAATTTGCGCGCAATTGAACTGTCTTCTTGGGCAAACGCCTCAAATATGGATCCTACCCGATCGGGCGCAATGCCGGCGCCAGTATCCGCCACACGAAACAGGATCGCATAGTCTCTCAGGTCAGCAATTTTCTTACCGACTTCCCTTGCATTTTTTATGGTAAGAACAACGCTGCCTTCCGTCGTAAACTTGATGGCATTGCTAAGGAGATTCCATAAAACCTGGCGCAGCCGGACCGGGTCGCCCTTTAGCACAACGTTTTCGGAAAATTCGTTCGTGACTCTCAGCTTTAACCCACGATCGTCAGCCAGGCTCTGGAAAGGCGTGGCAATGGTCGACACCAATTCCTGAAGACTGAAAACTGTTTCTTCCAGATCAAGGCCACCCGCCTCTATCTTACTCATATCAAGGACATCGTTTATGATCGCCAGCAGCGTTTGACCGGAAGACAGAATGGTCTCTACTTTTCTGCGTTGGTCGTCATTCAGGTCCGTATCCCGCAATAATTGGGCGATGCCTAAAACGCCGTTTAAGGGTGTCCTTATTTCATGGCTCATGGTCGCCAGGAAACTGGATTTAGCCGCGTTCGCTTCCTGCGCTTGCCGCTTTGCCAGCACAAGCGCCTTCCTTGCGCGTTTTCGCTCTGTGATATCGCGTGCAACTGACTGAAACTCGGTGAGGTCGCCCAAATCGTCAAAATAAGCGGTATCTGTCCATTCTATATCCCGCAGTTCACCGTCATGCCGTCGCAATTTATTTTCAATAGTCTGAACCTGCAGTTCCACCGAGAATGTGGAAAAATAACGATTTAAGCGGACCAATTCATTATTGGGAACGTCATCAAAAATTGACGTTTTCAAAATTTCATCTTTGCATTTGCCTGTAAAACGACAGTAGGCCGCATTGACAAAAGTAAACTTCCCATCGGGGGTAAAGCGGGTGATGAGCTCAGTTTGGCCGTCGACAACAGCGGTGTATCGCGCCTCGCTCTCTTGCAGTTCCTTTTCACCGAGTTTCCGCGCCGTGATATCATGATGCCAGGCTATGACAACATCCTTGCCTTCAAAAACCGCGGGGCGCCGGTGCAGGCTGCACCACCAGCGCGAACCGTCTTTTCGCAAACGCTCCATTTCGGCTTCAGAGATGAAAACGCCATCCTTGCCCGATCGCCGCATGTTTTCCAAATCATCCAGATTAACATAACTTGTGGCCGCAGGGACCTGCAGAAGTTCATCGACCGTTTCAAAACCAAACAATTCGGCCATTCGTTGATTTACAAACAATCGTTGATCGGGGTTTTCCCTTGAGATTATGGATACACCAAACGGACTACTTTCCAAAACAAGCCGCTGGTTCTCGTAGGCTTCCTTGACGTTAAGCCCTAAGTCATCAGAGCCAGCAGTAACGGCTTCTGATCGCTCGTGTGATAAAGTCTCTGTTACGCGGGCGTCGCGTTCTGTTTCAAGTTCAGCAATCCTCGTGAGAGCTTCCTGGAGTGTAGTTGGAGGTAGATTGGTCGACACCATAGCCCTAGACACGCCCTCACATAACCTGTTCTCACTCAGGTTACTCTAGTGTTCCGATTACAGCAAATCCAGATGCCTCTGGAAGGCCCCCCTATTCGGTTATCGCCAAAATTTTCTCAACAAGCTGGGTCCAGTAGGCGATCCCCAGTGGAATTATCTCATCATTAAAATCGTAGTGAGGGTTGTGGACCATGCAGCCCCCTTCTCCATCCCCATTTCCAATAAAGATATAGGCACCAGGTCGGGCTAAAAGCATGAAGGAGAAATCCTCTCCACCAAGTTGAGGAAGGCCGCGCGTGACCACATTTTCTGACCCCACCAGGTCACTGGCCGCTGAGCGTGCGATCTCGGCTTCTGCCGCATGGTTTACCGTCGGTGGATATCGACGCTCGAACACGAACTCTGCCGTCGCGCCATGCGCCGCACAAATACCGTCGATAATGCGCTGCATCCGGGCTTCGACATGGTCTTGCATTTCGGTGCTGAAAGTCCGCACCGTTCCAGACAACTTGGCTTCATCCGGGATCACGTTATTCGCTGAACCCGCGTGGAATTGAGAAACGCCAACGACCACATGGTCCATTGGGTTAATCGTGCGGCTCACGATACTTTGCAACGCCGCGACAATTTCACTGGCGACCAAGACCGGATCAACAGCCTGATGCGGCCACGCACCATGTCCGCCCACGCCGTTGACCGTTAAATAGAAACTGTCCGATGACGCCATCATTGCGCCCGGAACAATTGCGAACTGACCAACCGGGTAGCCCGGCATGTTGTGCATGCCGTAAACGCCCTCAACGGGGAACAGGTCAAACAAGCCATCTTTGACCATTTCCCGACCACCGCCCATGCCTTCTTCAGCCGGCTGAAAAATAAAATGCACGGTGCCATCAAAGTTTTTGGTTTCGGACAAATGGCGGGCTGCACCCAAAAGCATCGCCGTATGTCCATCATGACCACAGGCATGCATGCAGCCCTCAATCTTGGACTTATGACCAAAGGTATTTAGCTCGTCCATTACCAGACAATCCATATCGGCCCGCAAACCAATAGACCGGTCCGAGGTCCCACATTTGAGAGACCCCACAACGCCCGTCTTGGCGAGCCCCTGGTGGACGTCCAAACCCCAGGACTTAAGTTTCTCTGCAACCAATTCCGCCGTCCGCGTTTCTTCAAAACCGGGTTCCGGGTGCGCATGGATGTCCCGACGAACAGATTTAAATTCGGAATGAAGCGCTTGTATTTTTTTGTCGATATGCATGGATGAGTGCCTGATACAAAAAGGTTATGACGACTTAGATAGACAGATTAAGGTTAGCCCAATAAGGAAGCAAGCCAGTCACTTCTTTGTCGGGAGGTCAGCCCGTATCTTCCGCAAAGTGACAAGCGACGTGCCGCCCAGCGATCTCGCGCAGCTTCGGGATGTCCGATTTGCAGATGTCTTTCGCATGGGGACAACGGCCATGAAACACGCAACCCGACGGCAAATCCATGGCCGATGGCACCTCACCCTCCATCCGCTCATGGGTCATTTGCGACCCGTCCATTTTCGGGATCGCACTCAGTAGAAGTTGCGTATAAGGGTGGCGTGGGCTTTTGAATAGGGTTTTGGTGTCGGCCAGTTCACAAACTACGCCCAGATACATAACTGCAACGCGGGTTCCAAAATGTTCGACCACAGACAAATCATGCGTAATGAATAAATAGGTCAATCCCCGTTGATCGCGGGCATCCATCATGACGTTTAGAACCTGTGCCTGAATGGAAACATCAAGCGCCGAAATCGGCTCGTCGGCAACAATGAATTCAGGATCAACCATCAAGGCACGAGCAATAGAAATACGCTGTCGCTGACCACCGGAAAACTCATGAGGGAAGCGCGTCAGCCAAGCGGTATTATTGCCAACGGATTCCATGACCTCGACGACTTTGTCATGGACCTCGCTATCGGATAAGTTGGGCCGATGGAATCGCAGCGGCTCCTCAAGGGTTTGGGTGATTGTCATGCGCGGGTTAAGCGACGCGTATGGGTTTTGAAAAATCATCTGCATGCGCTGACGATAAGGCAGGCGAGACGCATCATTCATGTTATCAATACGATTTCCGTCGTAGGATATTTCACCAGAGGTTGGGTTTTCCAGCCCCATCACGGTCCGAGCTAACGTCGACTTTCCGCAGCCACTTTCGCCGACCAGGCAGAAGCTCTCGCCCTTGATGATCTCCAGAGATACACCATTAATCGCGTTCACGACTTGCCCTTTACCACTTAGCAATCCATCCGAGGTCAATCGAAACCGCTTGCGAACATTTTGAACATTAACCAGTGATCCTTGCGTCATGAGGCGTCGTCCAGTTTTTCCGCATGGTGACAGGCCACCAGATGACCTTCCACGTGACGGGGTTCAGGAACCCGTGTTCTGCATTTTTCATCGGCATGGGCACAACGCGGATTGAAGGCACAGCCCGGCGGTATGTCGTCCAGCGTCGGCATAGAGCCAGGTATTTGATAGAGGCGCGCGCCGGGTTCATTCTGCTGAGGCAAAGCCTTAATGAGGCCCCGCGTATAGGGATGTTTAGGGGCTTCTATTAACGACTGCGTTGGCCCCTGTTCGGCCAACCTTCCAGCGTAGAGCACGCAGACCTTTTGTGTCACTTGAGATACGACGGCCAGATCATGCGTAATCAACATCAAGGCAACGTTATGATCCCGACATAAAGTGAGCATCAGCCCCATGATTTCTGCCTGAATGGTCACATCAAGAGCCGTCGTCGGCTCGTCCGCAATAATAACCGCAGGATCTGTCAGCAAGGCGATGGCGATCACCACGCGCTGGCGCATACCACCGGACAACTGATGCGGATAATTCTCGAAACGCTCGTCCGGTGACGGGATTTTAACCTCGCCTAATTTTGCGATGGCTAAACGCTTGGCTTCTTCATCCGAAATATCGCGATGGGCTTTCAGGCATTCGACCATTTGTGTGCCCACCGTCAGCACAGGATTAAGCGTCATCATCGGATCTTGGAAAATCATACTGATCCGATTGCCCCGAATGTGGCGCATCTCTTCATCAGATATTTTTGCCAGATCCTGTCCATCGAAAATTACTTCGCCACCCGAAATACGACCGGGCCGGGCGATCAACTTTAGAATTGAAAACGCCGCAACAGATTTTCCGGCACCACTTTCACCAACAATCCCCAATCGTTCACCTCGGTCCAGATCAAAACTCAGCCCGTGGATCGCCTGCAAGGTTTTCCGGCCCAAGGGGAATTGCACTTCCAGATCTTTGACTTCCAATAATGCCATGTCAGTCCTTATAGAGCCTGGGGTTCAATACGTCGCGCAACCAATCGCCCAATAAATTGACACTTAAAATCAAAGCCACCAGAACCAGACTGGGGATCACCGTAATCCACCAGGAGCCGGAAAAAATAAACTCGAACCCGGAACTGATAAGGGAGCCAAGAGATGGTTTATTGACCGGCATACCAAGTCCAAGAAACGACAGGGCTGCCTCTGAAATGATGGCGTTGGCGATCTGCACTGTTGAGATGACGAGTATCGGCGACAGTGTATTTGGCAACACATGGCGAAACATGACCCGCCAGCGCGGCAGGCCAATAACCCGCGCTGCATCAACATATTCTTTGCTGCGTTCTGCCAAGACAGACGCTCTTACCGTACGCGCATACTGAGGCCATTCAGCAATACCGATCACAAGCACCAAAACAAGTATCGCGACATTCCCATAGATCTCGGTACCGAAAGACGCCTTAAAAAGCGCCGAGGCTATAATCGCAACCATTAACGTCGAAAGAGATAATTGAATGTCGGCCAACCGCATGAAAAAGCTGTCGATACGCCCGCCCAAATATCCGGAAATCAAGCCAATGGAGACACCTAAAACAATTTGCAGGGCAACCGCGCAAAACCCGATAATAAGCGAAATTCGGGTACCATATAAAATCGTCGACAACAGATCCCGACCTTGCGCATCGGTGCCGAACCAGAACCGCTCATCCGCTTCCCCGCCTTGCCAGATCGGTGGCAACTCCGAATCCATCAAATCAATTTGCATGGGATCATACGGATCGAAGGGCGCGATCAATGGTGCCGCAAAAGCACAAAAAACAAAGAACAAAAAGAGCGCCAAACTGGCCTGCGCGACACGATCTTTGCTAAATCGGTAGACGAAGTCGGAACCCATAAAGAGCCTTAAGCTGTTCATTATTTTTGCCCCACAAGTCGAACCGTGGGGTTTACAAGGGTGTAGATCAAATCAACAACTGTATTGGTCACGACAAAAATCAAACCAACAACAATGATATACGCGATGATCAAAGGTGTATCGACTCGGTTGATTGCTTCAAGAAAAACGAAGCCCATCCCTGGCCATTGAAAAACTCGCTCCGTCAAAATGGTATAGGCGATCATTGTGCCAATCTGCACACCACCGACGGTAATCACCGGCAGCAGTGTATTTTTCAAGGCATGTAAAAACCAAACGCGTTTGGTGTGTAGCCCTTTTGCCCAAGCGAAACGAATATATTCCGTTTCCAACACCTCCATCATTTCTGATCGGATCAAGCGGATAAAAAGCGGCAACATGATCGACGCCAATGATATGCTGGGAAGCACCAAATGGGCCAGTCCATCGGCCGTTAAAAAACCGGTCGACCAACCGCCAATTTCTACCGTATCACCCCGTCCATACGAAGGCATCCAGCCAAGCTCGACCGAAAAAATAGTGATCAGGAAAATCGCCGTAAGAAACACCGGTATCGATATACCGACGATGCTTAATGTCATGATGACGCGCGACAGAAAACCTTTTGGATTGATTGCACAATAAACACCAATCGGAATTGAGAAAAAGATGATGATGATCGTGGCACCAAGAACCAGCTCCATAGTTGCCTGAAACTTGTCACTGATCACCTGCAAGGCCGGTTTCTTAAAAAAGTAGGAGTTACCGAGATCAAGTTGCACAGCCTTCGAAACGAAGCGGACATACTGGGTAAAGAATGGATCATTCAGGCCCATTTCTTCGCGCAATTCGTTGCGCACCTCTTCGGAAACCGACTGGCCGACCAATTCGCGCAAGGGATCGCCAAGGTTATCCTGAATCGAAAATCCGATCAGGGATATCACAAACATAACAATCGATGCCTGAACCAGTCGTCTAATGGCGAACTGTATGTATTCCATCGGCTTTATCCCCAAAACCGCAACAAATCTTGACCCGAACGTTACAGGGCCACCGTTTCCGATGGCCCCGAGCACACGCTAACGTTCAAGCCATATCGCGTTTACTGAATGACCAGGTCACCCAGATACGGGAAGTTCATGACATTGACAACATCGCCAATCATCACGCCCTTTCTGGCACCCCACGCAAGGTTCTGCCAATGCAACGGTACGAAGCCAGCATCGTCGTAGATGATTTTTTCAATCATCTGCAAAGACTTTGCCCGCGCATTGTCGTCGGTCATTTTCAACGTCTCTACGGTCATTGAATCAACCTTGGCATTCGAATAGTTGCCACTGTTGTACTGGCCACGCCCTGTTTCCGCATTCGGAGTCATTGACAAAAACTCGTAGAAATTCGCAGAATCTTCCGTGTCCGAATGCCAGCCAATCATCATGATATCCGCCGCACGCTCGTCGAACTTCGGCCAGTACTGGGCCTTTGGCATGGTTTTCAGGTCAACCTTGATTTTGATCTTGGCAAGCATTCCGGCAACCGCTTCAGCAATTTTGGCATCGTTCACATAGCGGTTGTTTGGCGCCATCATGGTGACCGAGAAACCCGCTTCCTGGCCGGCTTCTTTCATCAACGCCTGCGCCTTCTTGAGGTCATAGCGTGGGGTCAGTGATGGGTTATAACCCAAGTACCCTTTTGGACTCATTTGCCCAGCCGTTGTCGCAAAACCCTTCATGATTTTTTTGACAATCGCATCATTATTCACTGCGTGAACAATCGCTTGTCGCACCCGAGCGTCTTTAAACTGGGGCACACGCTGCTGATTGAGTTGGAAGGTAATGATCCGGGTACCGCCCATCGTCACGAGATGAGTGTTGGACCCTTTTTCCACACGCGCCAAGTCGGTAGGTGGAACCGGCGCAATGAAATCAACATCACCGGAAAGCAAGGCAGCGACGCGCGTTGGCGCTTCCTTAATCGGCGTGAAGATAATCTCACTCACGTTACCTTTGGAATTTTTATCCCAGTAATCGGCAAAACGACGAAAGTCAATCCGCACCCCCTGCTCGCGCTGAATAACAATAAAGGGTCCCGTGCCAGAGGCATGAGTGGAAGCGAACGCATTGCCATGTTTTATGATGGCGTCTTTTGGATTGCCGTTAAAATCAGTACCCGTATAAAACTGGCTATCCATCGGGAAAATATACGTCGCATTATGCATGACCAGCGGAAACGGGCCATCGGTGATGACATCGACCGTCAATGCGTTAACAATATTCATTTCCTTAAACGGTGCAAAAATCCCTTTGAAGTCGGGACTTCCCTTAAGCCGGTCAAATGTCCACTTAACGTCAGCTGCCGTCAGGGTGTTTCCAGAATGAAATTTAACGCCACTGCGCAGATAAAACCGCATTGTTGTGTCATTAACGCGCTCCCATTTTTCAGCAAGACGCCCCTCAAATCCCAGGTCTTTTGTCCAGCGAACCAGCGGGTCAAAAACCATGTGCGACAATTGCAAGGTACCACCGGACAATTGCTCATGCGGGTCCAGTGAAACCGGGTCCGCGTCATAGGCCATCTTTAAAACTTTGGCGGATGCGCCGCCGACAGGGGTCATGGCAAGGACAGCCGCCGTTGCAGCCATGGTTGCCCAACCAAATAATCGATTTTTCATAAGTTTTCTCCACCGAGTATTAAGCAGTATTGCTGTTTTTGTTTTTATAAATATCTTCATTTCGGGACCTCTGACGTGTTCAATCGGTCCTGAATCGACGTTGATTAAGAAAGTATTCAAACCCTTGCCCTAAAGGGCAAGCGCTTTCTTTTCAACCACTGGTTATCTGGCCTTCCTAAAACGCTCGACGTCTGATCCATTGCCTTGTAAAATAGGCAGATGCAAAGGACATGGCCCATTACTCTAGGACTCGCCGCCGGTTTCGGTGGTCTTGTTGTGCTGAGCTGGGACAGCGTTATTCAGACACATATGATCCGTCTTATTGATGCCAGCATCTGGTCTTCTTTTTGTTTTTAGCTTTACCTGATCGATTCCTGCGCATTGATCTTGATAAGCCATTGCAGGCGGTATACTGAGCTTCATGGCTTCTTCGGATACGTCCCCACCGCTGCTTCCTGACGCGCCTGCACTGGCGGCCGGTGTTTCCCATGCCGTATTGTTAACGCCGGATGGTGAAATTGAGGACATAAATGCCCGTGACTGGCATATGCGCCTGTCGACCCAATTGCGTCCTATTGTCTGTTATGGTCCGGCCGTTGCCCGCCGTCTGCGTTGTGATCGGTTTCCCTGTTACGATGTTCTGGAGCTCTTTGCCTTCGTCCGTCCGGCAGAATTTGTTTTACCCACTCCGATGGGGTTGGCTCAGGCATTGGGTCTTCCGCTGCCTGCAAACCTTGAAAACGAAGCCGAGGTCATATTTATGGCTACGGCCGCCTTGTTGGCAGAGCTGAAATCAGAACCCAGTGAGCGGGCGCTGAAGTCGGCGCGGGCAATTGCACATGCCATGAAGCGCGGAAAGTGGCCCTGGGCGGCTGTGGTCCTGGCCGCATTGGGAGACCCTGAATCCCCGTCACCACGGGTCATGACCGATGCGCTCCGGATCTGGAAAAGGTTACCCGATTGGGAAGAAGGCCCCCCGCCGATCCCGCCCGGCAACAGTCCCGTATCACCGGCTGAAAGCAAATCGCGCCTGAACGACATACTGGGCCGTGGTGCGGAAAAACGCCCGCAACAAGCCGATTATGCGGCCAACGGCGCAAAGGCCTTCGCGCCCATAGATCGCGCTGGCGAACCCCACATCGTGCTTTCTGAGGCGGGCACTGGAGTCGGGAAAACACTGGGTTACATTGCCCCCGCCAGCCTTTGGGCAGAACGCAACGGGGGCTCGGTCTGGATCAGCACCTTCACCCGGAATTTGCAGCGACAGTTAAATGGAGAACTCGACCGTCTGCATCCGAACCCAAATGACAAGGCTGAACGGGTCGTTATTCGTAAAGGTCGTGAAAATTACTTATGCCTTTTGAATTATGAAGAAGCGACAGCCCGCATTCCCCAAAGAGGCGTCGAGGATGCCGTTCCGCTTGGGTTGATGGCGCGCTGGATCAAGGCAACGCGCGACGGAGACATGATTGGTGGCGACTTTCCAGCGTGGCTGGTGGGCTTGTTTGGTCGTCAGTTGACCCTTGATTTAACCGATACACGTGGCGAGTGCGTTTATTCTGCTTGCGCCCACTACGGCAAATGTTTTGTTGAACACACCGTGCGCCGCGCCAAGCTGGCGGACATCGTTGTCGCGAACCATGCCCTCGTTATGGTGCAAGCGGCAATGGGTGGCGATGAGGGCGTATTGCCAACCCGCTATGTCTTTGACGAGGGCCATCACCTGTTTGACGCCGCTGATGGCGCGTTCTCAGCACATCTATCGGGCCGGGAATGCGCTGATCTAAGACGCTGGCTGGTTGGTGCCGAGGAAGGAAGCCGCAGCCGTTCACGGGGGCTTCGAACCCGGTTGGATGATTTGATCGCCGATGACCTGGCCGCCTTGGAAGCCCTTGACGAAACACTGAAGGCCGCGCATGCGTTGCCCGGTCCGGCATGGAACCAACGCATTTCCGGCGGTCAAACCAAGGGTCCCGCTGAGGCTTTTCTCGCACTGGTGCGCCAGCAAGTTTATGCCCGTGATGAAAGTTCCAGCACACAATACGCGCTGGAGACCGAACCCACCGCACCCGTCCCGGGACTGATGGCAGCTGCACAGGAACTTGAAATCGCTTTAAAACGAATGGCACAACCGCTCAGCAAATTGATTAGCTGTCTGACTGAAATGCTGGACGAAAATGCAGATACGCTGGAGACGGCACAACGCAACCGGATCAGTGCACTGGCACAAAGCCTGCAGCGCCGTGGCTTGCAGCAGGTTCAGGCATGGCGCGACATGTTGGGGTCATTGGGTGGAGACGTTCCGGAAGATTTTGTCGACTGGTTCGGTATTGAACGGAATGCCGGCCGCGATGTCGATGTCGGTTTCTTTCGCCACTGGGTGGATCCAACCCGCCCATTTAGCAAAACCGTTCTGGAACCCGCGCATGGCGCACTCATAACCTCTGCGACATTGCGCGACAGAACGGATGATGAGGATCAGGACTGGTTTACGGCGGAACGCCGCACGGGTTCCGTCCACCTGATGAGCGACGCCATCCGCGATGCCCAGATTTCACCTTTCGATTATCCCAAACAAACACGGGTTCTTGTCGTCGGAGACGTCAATAAGAACAGTGGCGATGCCGTTTCTGCCGCATATCGAGAGTTGTTTCTGGCGGCGGGGGGCGGTGGCCTCGGGTTGTTTACGGCGATTTCTCGACTGCGGGGCGTCTATGAACGAATTTCGACACAAATGGAAACCGCCGGCTACCCGCTTTATGCACAACACATGGATGCAATGGATACGGGCACATTGGTCGATATTTTCCGGGCTGAAGAAAACTCCTGCTTACTTGGGACCGATGCAGTGCGCGACGGTGTCGATGTCCCCGGGCGGTCTTTGCGCCTGATTGTTTTTGATCGGGTTCCCTGGCCGCGCCCAACCCTTGTTCATAAAGCCCGTCGCGCCCATTTTGGCGGCCGCGCCTATGATGAAATGTTAACCCGGCTCAAACTGAAACAAGCCTATGGCCGTTTGTTACGACGCGACGGAGATCAAGGTGTTTTCGTCATGCTCGACAAGGCCTTGCCGACCCGGCTGACAACCGCTTTCCCGGAAGGTGTCGATGTCCAGCGCGTCGGTTTGGCGGAAGCGATCTCTTTAACACGAGGTTTTTTGAACCCGAATGGGTCCGACCCGTTTGAACCCAAATAAGGCTTATCGACACAGGTGTGGTCTATTCAGACGCGGCTGCACCGCTCAAGCCATACATCAAACCGCCGACCACAAACAGGCCAACTGAGACCCAAAGCGCGATCGGTGAATAAGCGGGAGTGTCGCCAAAAATACCCACTATGTTGCCAACTTCGCAGACCGGCGTGGTTTGATAAAAACAGGCACTGGCGTCTTTAACGTTCTGACCCAAATACGTCTCATAAAACATGTACCACCAGGCTGTTGCCCCTATGAAAATCAAAGCGCCCAGGCCAGCGAGAAGGAGTCCTAATTGTTTTATGTACAGCATCTTTATATGTCGCTCGATTACTCTGATGTCATTATTGGCAGGTTCAACAAAATGGAAAGAGCCACCACAGCCACAACCGTCGTGATCAAGATGATTGCAGACGTCCGTTGAACAAATCGCCCATATTGCTGCGCGAGCACGAAACAGTTTGCGCCCGTCGGCAAGATGGCCAATAGCAAACCCACTTTAGCAAATAAAGGGTCCACATCAAAGACGTGAAACAGAAAAATCCAAGCCAAAATCGGTTGCACCAATATTTTGATGAAGACGGCGGAACTGACCTCAACCACCCCTTCATGGAGCGGCTTTGCATACAAAAAAAGACCAATCGCAAATAAGGCACTGGGGCCCGCAGCGCCGGCCATGTATCTGGCAAACGTATCGATGGAAACCGGCAATGGCCATCCTGTCATGGCCCAGGCCAACCCCGCAAGGGGCGCCATCATCACCGGGTTCTTGACCAGTGATCTCGATAATTTGGTCAAAATATTGGTCGCACCCGACGATTGGCTGACACCCAGTTCAACCAGAATAATAATCGGAATGATCATGGCGATGCCTTGCGATATGCCGCCGACAATTGCCGGCGACAAAGCGGCTTCGCCGAAGGCAATAACACTAATCGGGATCCCCAGATAGACGCCATTACCAAATACCGTTGACATGGCGAACAGGGCACTATCTGCAAGATCACGACGAAAGACGACCATCGAAACCCCCATAGAGATCACGAGCACGGAAACATTAACGCATAAAAAACCCAGGATGAACGACCAGTCAAATATGTCCTCCGGATCAAGCGTCGCGACCACGTGAAACAACATAATGGGCATGGCGATGTAGTAAACAAACTTGTTCAAAGCATCCGTGCTTTCGCCACCCAGGATGCCGATACGCGCAGCCAAATACCCGGCGAAGATAAGCGAAAACACCGGAAGGACGACGTTAAGAACTGATTCCATTGCTGGGCGGTTTCCAATCTTCATAAAAAGGCATGCGCCTGTTGTGAAGAGGCGTCTGGCTATCTAATCTTCTTGGAGCTATTGGGCAAGACGTTGTTACGTAAAACCATCAAGGAGATCACAACATGGCCGCACTAGACGGATGGAAAATCGGGTTTATCGGGTTGGGTTTGATGGGGCGCCACATGGCGAGAAATCTTCACCAGGCCGGCGCTCACATGGTTATTCACAACCGCTCACGGGCGATTGTCGACGCGTTGGCTTCTGAAGGTATGACCGCAGCAACTTCGCCGGCAGATGTTGCTCGGCAATCAGACACGGTCATTCTCATGCTTACAAATACGCCGGCTGTTGAAGCCGTTGTCGCGGGCGACGACGGCGTGCTTAAAGGCTTGAAGGAGGGGGGCCTTGTCATCGACATGAGCACCACAAAAGTTCCGTCCACCCGCAACCTGGCAACCGAAACGACGACCCGGGGTGGCGCGTATATTGATGCACCCGTATCCGGCGGCACCATGGGCGCTGAGGCAGGGTCCCTGACGATCATGGCCGGCGGCACGGCATCGGCCATCGAATGCGCACAACCGATCTTCAACGTCCTGGGGTCGAAACTGACCCATGTGGGCGACGTTGGCGCTGGGCAAATTGCCAAGGCCGCCAATCAGATGATCGTCGGGCTTAACATTGGTGCCGTCGCCGAAGCCCTGACCTTGGCGAAACGCGCCGGTGCCGACCCGGCCTTGGTCCGCCAGGCCATTCAGGGCGGTTTTGCCGATTCTAAAATTCTCGAGGTGCACGGGCAACGCATGCTTGATGAACACTTCGAACCCGGCGCCCACTGCACGGTCCAACGCAAGGACATGGATCAGGCCGTGGAACTGGCGGCCTCCCTCGGCCTAGAGCTTCCCGCCACCACCCTCAATCGCGATCTGTATGACCGGGTGATTGACGCCGGGCATGGAAGCCTGGACCATGCCGCGTTGATTAAGGCGATTGAGGGGGACGGGTAAATCTCCAGATCACTCAATCAGTCGCAATCCTGAATAGGAACAATCAGGCACTCTAATTCGCCTCGAGATATTTTTTAAGAGTCCGTTTATGACCCGAAGCAGACTAATTGAATGTTTGCTCATCTCTCAAAGAGCACAGATTACCATCAGGGTCGGTGAAATTCGCAATCGTTCCCCATGAGTAATGTTCAGCTTCTAATACCAGACCTTTTTGCCTTAGTTCAGCGGCGGCTTGTTCAACATCCTTAACATTGAAACGAAGCTTCGTTGGATTTTGCTCAATTGATTTCTCCGGAGCGGGCTCCGGTCCATCCGCTTCGATCATCAGATAAGCGCCACCAAAGTCACAACATGTCAGCTTGGAATCAGGTATATCCTTTTCGTACATAATCGGCAGGCCGAGCGTTTCAGTGTAGAACTTGACGCACTCCACGTAATTCCTCGTAAAAAGAATGATTCCAACTCGCTCAACATCCAAGACCCGAACTCCTTTGCCCATGAATTTTCTCTTTGATCCCTACGCAGCGGAAATGGCAGGCGCCTCATGAATATGTGATAAAGCTTTGCTCAGCGTCAACCATCATTCTCTAGAGTCGGTCGGTGATCAAATCGTGCGCCAAATCGTGAAGGCCGGAACGCAACTTCGCTTCCTCATCTTCCAGAAATTTCTCCCGTGTCACCATGTTACCTGACAATGTCATCGCTAAGTCTGTCATTGCTACCACATAAATGTCTTCTCGGTTCTTGCAGGCAGTGATCAACAATTCGGTCGCAACCTGGGTATCCATCCCCTGGACGCTGCGACTCTTCTGTAAGTCTTCTATCTGATTAATGATGCAGGATTTATACTGCTCATTTTCAGCATCTGCGTTCGTTAATGCCGTTCCAAGTCCACAACCGGTTAAAAGCAGAACCGGCAGCGTGTTTGCGATTTTTCTCATTTTTCTATTCCTCATTGTGAATGTGTAAATATAGGATTGCGACAAACCAACCAATGGGCAGACATCCGCATCTCTCCCCGGTAAAATTATTATCGTCTAAGTCTTCGAAGCCGGATCAAAGCCCCCCTCGACCGCCTCTAACCACCGACGCCTCCGACCTTTGTTGCCACTTTTTTAGCGATAAAGAATACGCCATGCTTCAAGGGCCATTCGAAGTCTATTTCGAAACCTGCGTCCGCTATCTTTTTCCGCAACGTTGACCGTGTGAATACGTTAAGAGTAGGCACGAGACCGAAGATTCTGCCGATGGGAAGAAGACTGCGAATGACCGGATTGACCTCGGCAATGCAGGTCGTGTTGCTGATAAATACGCCACCCGGTCTTAACCATTGTGCGATATCTGCAAGCCTGGCGTCCAATTCAGGGACAAGATGCAAAATACTGTGCGCCAGGACCGCATCATAACGCCCGGCATCGACGTCAAACTCTTCGAAAGAGGATTGTTGAAAATCAACATTCCGGACTCCGGCTTCCTCGGCTCGTTGTTTCGCGATCCGAAGCATTGCCGAGGATACGTCAATCGCATCTATCCAGCTTACATGGGGCGAGAGCCGAATTGCTGTAGAACCGGTGCCGCATCCGACCTCGACAACACACATATTTGGCTCAAGCACCCCTCGCGCAAGCTTAAGTTTACGCTCATAGGCATCAACGTCGGCAATCGGTTTTGCCGCGTACTGTCTCGCTATCTTGTCCCAGAACTTTTCGCTTTCGCGCATCAATCTAGCCCTTTGTTTATATTCAACGCACTTTGTATACCTATTCACATATGAAAATGATATTGCGAAAATTTAAACTTATGATATTCATTTTTGCATGAAAAAATTAAAAAAATCGTTCGACTGGACGGAGGCTCAAGCGTTCCTTGAGACAGCAGAAACCGGCTCTTTCTCTTCTGCTGCTGAGAAACTCGGACTTTCGCAGCCCACTGTCGGTCGTCACGTTTCTGCACTCGAGAGCGACCTAGGTGTCGCTTTGTTTGATCGGGTCGGCAAGTCTGTGGTTCTTACTGACAATGGGCTCCGCTTGTTGGAATACGTAAGATCAATGCGTGATGCTGCTGATCAATTGACTCTGACAGCCATGGGAAATGCTCAATCTGTCGCCGGAAAAGTCACTATAACGGCAAGTGATGCATTTTGTGCTTACACTTTGCCCAAGATCGTCTCAGCCCTTCGGCGCGAGCATCCAGAGATTGAGATCGAAGTATTTTCGTCAGACGAAGTCCAAGACCTTAGACGTCGAGAGGCTGATATTGCCGTTCGCCACGGCAGGCCAAATCAGCCAGATTTGATTGCGAAACGGCTTATCAATTCATCGGCTCATCTCTATGGAACTACGCAATATCTTGACCAAATTGGTCGACCTAAGTCTCCAAAAGATATTGGGCGTGATGTTCAGTTCATCGGATTCGAGAATAACGATCGTATTCGTCTAATTTTGAATGGCCTTGGTTTCAATCTTGCGCCTGACCAATTCATGGTGACGACGAACAGCGCTTTTGCTGGTTGGGAGATGATGAAAAAGAGCATTGGGCTTGCCTTGATGATCAAGGATGTCGCAGACCAAACTGAGGGCGTAGAAATCATCCTAGCTGACGATGTAGATATTGAGTTACCTGTATGGTTAGTCACGCACCGGGAGCTTCACACGAGCCGCCGAATTCGGATTGTGTACGATTTCATCGCACAGGCGATAGCGTCACCGTGATGACGGTAGCAAATAATAGTTGGCGGCTAATGGCCATTAGCGGACTTTATCGATCCACCTTTTAAAAGCCCGCTAACAGCGACCAGAGCAGGCAATAAAAGCGTATGCATTACTCGATTAAATAGAAAATTTCCCCAACACCAAAAAAGGCCGTATCTTTCGATACGGCCTTTCGTGTTTTTGGACCAGGTCCGAATGTTTGGTTGAGCTTAGAAGCCCATGCCACCCATTCCGCCCATTCCGCCCATGTCTGGAGCGCCACCTGGCATAGCAGGAGCATCTTTTTCCGGAATGTCGGCAACCATGGCTTCCGTCGTGATCAACAGGCCTGCAACAGATGCTGCATCCTGAAGAGCTGTACGGACAACTTTAGTTGGATCGATGATGCCTTCTTTGATCATGTCGACATATTTGCCGGTCTGAGCATTGAAGCCATAACCTTTTTCTTTGCTGTCGAGAACGTTGTTCGCAACAACCGCACCATCTTCACCAGCATTTTCGGAGATTTGACGGATTGGAGCT
Organism: Rhodospirillales bacterium; assembly: GCA_048262655.1. Classification (GTDB taxonomy): domain Bacteria; phylum Pseudomonadota; class Alphaproteobacteria; order Rhodospirillales; family Casp-alpha2; genus JABMNT01. Next base: position 864,753 of record JBLXEY010000001.1, read on the forward strand.
TGCAGCGCACGACGAATGATATCAACGCCAACGCGCTGGTCATCATTTGCATGCTCAACTTTGTTCAGAACTTTTGTTGCAGTCAAAAGGGCTGTTCCACCACCGGGGACAACACCTTCTTCAACAGCAGCACGTGTTGCGTGAAGTGCATCGTCAACGCGATCTTTGCGCTCTTTCACTTCAACTTCGGAAGCACCGCCAACACTGATGACAGCAACGCCGCCTGCAAGTTTAGCAAGACGTTCTTGCAGCTTTTCACGGTCGTAGTCGGAAGAAGTCTCTTCAACCTGCTGGCGGATTTGTGCGCAGCGGCCTGTGATTTCTTTCTTCTTGCCAGTACCTTCTACGATTGTGGTCTCTTCTTTGGTTACGGAGATCTTCTTGGCAGAACCCAGCATATCCATGGTAACGTTCTCAAGCTTGATACCGATGTCTTCGGAGATAACCTGACCGTTCGTAAGAACAGCGATATCTTCCAACATGGCTTTACGACGATCGCCGAAGCCAGGTGCCTTAACAGCACAAACCTTCATGCCGCCGCGCAGCTTGTTAACAACCAAAGTTGCAAGTGCTTCGCCTTCGATGTCTTCTGCGATGATCAGCAGCGGACGACCGGACTGAACAATTTGCTCAAGGATCGGAAGCATAGGCTGAAGACCGGAAAGCTTCTTCTCGTGGATGAGAATGAAAGGATTTTCCATTTCGCAGGTCATCTTGTCAGCGTTGGTGACGAAGTAAGGAGACGTGTAACCACGGTCAAACTGCATGCCTTCAACAACATCCAATTCAGTGGTCAAACCTTTAGCTTCTTCAACAGTGATAACGCCTTCGTTGCCGACACGCTCCATCGCCATTGCGATCATATCGCCAACTTCTTTGTCGCCGTTAGCCGAGATCGTTCCAACCTGGGCGATTTCTGCGCTGGTGGAAACTTTCTTGGAAGCTTTGTGCAAAGAGGCAACAACGTTGGTAACAGCGAGGTCGATGCCGCGCTTAAGATCCATTGGGTTCATGCCAGCAGCAACAGCTTTGCAACCTTCACGAACGATGGACTGAGCCAAAACAGTTGCTGTTGTTGTACCGTCGCCAGCTTCGTCAGCCGTGCGGGACGCCACTTCGCGAACCATTTGTGCGCCCATGTTTTCGAACTTGTCAGAAAGTTCGATATCTTTGGCAACCGTCACACCATCTTTGGTGATCCGTGGTGCACCGAAAGATTTATCGAGAACAACGTTACGGCCTTTAGGGCCTAATGTGACTTTGACCGCATTGGCCAAAACGTCGACACCGGCGAGCATACGCGCGCGGGCATCGGTTGAAAATTTAACTTCTTTCGCAGCCATGTTTGCTACTTCCCTTACTTTTCAATAATGCCAAGAATATCGGATTCTTTCATGATCAACAGATCTTCACCGTCAACCTTGATTTCTGTGCCCGACCATTTGCCGAAAAGGATTTTGTCGCCCTTTTTGACGTCTAATGGGGTTACGGTGCCGTCGTCGGATTTTGCACCGCTGCCTGCAGCAATGACTTTGCCTTCCATAGGCTTTTCCTGGACGGAGTCAGGTAGAATAATTCCACCGGCGGTTTTTTCTTCAGCATTCACGCGTTTTACCAAAACACGATCATGAAGTGGTCTGAATTTCATTTGTCGTTCTCCATGAACTCTTTGAAATATAAGTTACATTTTGGGGTTGTTAGCACTCTCCCCATGTGAGTGCCAGCGATGTAGTCGCCTATCGCCGTTCTGTCAAGGTAACGGGCAATATTTTTCATAAAAAGGACACAAAAGGACGCTTTTTGATCTCTTTTTCGAAAAAACGAGATCTTAAGGCCGGTTTTCAAGCCCCGGGTTGGCGATCAGCGTTGCCCCGTCCCAAACAACCGTCACCCCCTGACGAAACGGATAAACGACAACGGGAGTCCCTTTTTCAGGCTGTTTCTTATAGTAGGTAATAATTCGCGAATTGGGATGTTTTTGCAGATATAAGGCGACATCATTATTTTTGTGCCCGAGCACCGGCAGTGCCCGTGTCAAGCGCCCAAGGAATTGATATTGACCATGATACTTCCCAAAGAAAGCCACCGGGATTCCGGCGTCTTCCCAGCTCTTGAGCTGAATTGCCAAAGGTTCCATGTTGTATCGTGCGTGCAGCACCGGCGAAAGAGCCAGGTGCAACACAACGACAAAACAAAACGGCAGCGATGCGAGCTTAATCATCACGCTCTGCGTTGTCCTGTCGGGAGAAAAAACAGTCCAGACAGCGATGCCGACAAGCGCGGCACCCCAGTATCCTTGGACCTCTGGCAACCAGACCGGCAGACGACCCGGCAACCGGCCAAATTGCGCGAGACATATAATAAGGCCGCAAATGCCAAACAACAGAGCTGGAAGAACCAAGTGAATCCGCTTTATTTCCAAATCAGTGTCGGATGTCGACAAGCTGCGTGCGAACAGCAGAGCAATCGCAGGAAACTCCGGCAAAAGGTAGTGCAACTGCTTGCCGCTGATCAACGAAAAGGCGACAAAAGCCGTGGCGAACCAAATCAGACATAGCAGGCTGGCGCCATCATTCCATAACTGTGCGCCATAGGCCCTTGCGGCTTTCCAAAGAGACGGCCAGATAAACCAAGGCAACAGAAGCACAGGCATAAGGACCGCAAACCACCAGAAGGGGCGCTGATGGGCGAAGGATTTCACCATTCGTCCGGCCGCCTGCCCCCAGAAAATTTGCTGCTGATAGGCATCGCCACCGGCGATACCGGCGGGAACCGCCCACACAAGGGCAAGACCAATACCGATGACCGTCGCCAACAGGAGTTTCAAATACCAATAATCAGGCGTTCGGCAGTCGGTGGAAGAGGTGACAGGAAACCGCTTTGACCAGAGCGGTGCGGTTACGGCAACGGGAAGGATATGTAAAAGAATGGCGGGACCTTTGGTCAAAATGCCCAAACCAACCGCCAACGCCAGATAAACGTATCCAGCAGCGCCATCGCCCCGATGCACTCTGACAACGCCCAAGAGGCCAAGCAAGCCAAAGAAAGCCAGCATCATGTCAAACATTGTCAGGGTGACAAACAGCGCCCAGAAAGCACAACCCACCAAAATCAACGGAGCAAATTCCGCTGTTTTCAGATCATTCGGCCACAGTAAGCGTGCCAACTGACGCACCAAAACCAGACACCCCAACCCGAACAGGGGCGCGATTAGCCGCGGCCACCATTCATTGACGCCAAACAGCCCCCAACCGGCGTGCATCAACCAAAACAGCAAAGGCGGTTTGTGGCTATAGGTTTCTCCGTTCAGGTATGGAACCAAGAAGTCGCCGCGAAACCACATTTCCCAGGCCACCGCCAGATAGCGGGTTTCGTCCACCGGAAGGTGGGGGCGCGCATAGAGAGCAACCGCCATAAGCGTCACCCAGAACAGACATGACAATCGGTAGAGAGACAACCCAGATCGCATGCTCAATCCCCACCACCGATTTGGCGCTCCAGGTTTTCGCCAATTGATTTATCGTGTCGGTATTTACGATAAAGGTATACCCCGAGCACCCCAGAGATCAAAAAACCGATGACACCGAGAACCAAGAGAACTTTATCGTGAACATTAACGCCACTGCCCAGCAAAACGAAAACCGCAGTCTGAGGAATATAACCGACCGTTGAGCCGGCAATAAAAGCCAGCGCCGGAACACTGGATACACCTGCCGCAAGATTGGTTATAAAATTGCTGCCCAATGGCAGAAACCGGATCAGAAGCGTCATCGTAAAGGGGTTGTCATGCAGAAAATCATCAACACGCTTGATGCGCTTCGCATATCTTGCTTTTACGATATCCCGGCCAATCAAACGGGCATAGGAAAAAGCGATAACACATCCCAATGCTGTCGCCAGCAGCCCCAGAGCCAAACCGTCAACAACACCAAAGGCGTAACCTGCCAGGAACGAAACCCCTTGCCGTGGCAAGCCGACGGACGTAAGTGCGCCGCCCACCAGAAGGAACAAAAGCTCGCCCCTGACGCCACTGTTTCGAATATCTGAATCAATCCAGGCTTCGCTAAAGCCCGCATCGATCTGTAAAAACTTGATCAGAAATCCTGCGCACACCAGAGAGACAAGAAAAACAAACCCTTTTAAAAGGGGCTTATAGCTCATACGTCCGGGCCTTCGATCTGCGATACATCGGGGCGCACGGGCCTGCGGATAAGCCACATGACGCCCATGATGTCGACAATACCGACCCAAAGCCGGTTCCAGACACCATACTTGGAGGTTCCGCGTTCCCGGGGCCGGTGATTGACCTCTACCGACGAAATGCTTCCTCCGGCCCTAATCATCAATGCGGGCAAGAATCTGTGCATATGGTTGAACTGGGGCATTCTCATAAAGGTCGCGCGCGAGAAAATTTTCAAACCACATCCCGTGTCAGGCGTTTTATCTTTCAACATACGCGAACGTATTCCGTTAGCGACGCGCGACGACAGTCGCCGAATAAACGTATCGCGCCGCTTCGCACGCCAGCCGGAAACCATTGTTTTGTCCACATCCGCCGAAGCCCGCATTTGCGCCAACAGGGCCGGGATATCCGCCGGGTCATTCTGGCCATCGCCATCCAGGGTCGCGATTAATGGTGCCGACGCGTTCGCAACTCCTGTACAGATTGCAGCACTTTGCCCACAGCAGACCGCGTGCCGAAAAACCCGAAGCTCTGGATAAGGGATCGTCAATTCGGCCAAACGCGTTGGGGTCCCATCGTCACTTCCATCGTCCACGTAAACAATCTCGAAAGCTTCGTGGCCTCGCAAGGCCTCCGCAATTTCCGCGATCAGCGGCTCGACGTTATCAACTTCATTTTTCACCGGAACTACAACCGACAGGGCTAACACGCCTCCGTCAGGATGATTGTGGTTGATATCTTTAGAAGTCGTCATGTCTTAAATAGCCGAGAAACAAAGGGAAAAGTTTCAGTTATCTAGGGCTTTTACACGTTGATTCCGGTCGATCAAAGCTCTTTCCGCATTGGATTTAAATCATAAGGGATACAAACGATCCAGACAAAGCCAATGTCAGCGGTCCATGGACCGATAACGAGCGGAAAATAAGGCTCGCATAGCGCCGATCAGACCTGGGGTCCGGCTTCAAGTTTAAGATTGGCACCAAGTCCAAGACGGTGCCCGGGATGCGCCGGCGCAATCTGTCGACAGATAGCAAATTAGGTCTGCCTGTGACATAATGAAGACGTGTCAGGGAACAGGCTGCTTTAGGATCGTTTCATGAAAAGACCACCCTTTATCCACCAAGAAATCGTCAGCCATGATTGGGTTGATTATAATGGTCATATGAACGTCGCCTACTACGTGCTGATCTTTGATCATGCGACCGACGTGTTTCTGGCTGACATTGGCATTAATGAAAGGTATCGCCAGCAAACGGGCGGTTCTGTCTTTGTTGTCGAATCCCATATTTCCTATGAACAGGAAGTCATGTCTGGTGAGACCGTGAATGTGACCGCGCAAGTTATCGATACAGACGAAAAACGCCTGCACTTGTTTTTGACGATGTGGGGTGACCAGGCTGAGCGCCCCGCCGCCACAATTGAAATCATGATCCTTCATATGAATTTAAATACGCGCCGGCCCGCTGCCTTTCCAAACGCGATCAAATCAAAGCTCGACGACGCACAGAACGCGCACACGCACCTGCCCCGGCCAAACCAACTGGGGCGTCAGGTAAACATCAGGAAAAAAGAATAGATAACGGGTCTTGGCCTCACCATTTTCCTTTTTACGATTAATATGCAATCAATACACAAACACCTGAAGGATGCTGCCATGAAGAGTGAAGTCGACCCCCGTGATGTGAAGTCATCCGCCAGCACATTTGCATCACAGGCGATCAAGGCTCTTGAAGCGCGTCATATACCACCAACCCCGCAAAACTTTACGGTTTGGTATTGCTACCTGACCGACGAGAACCCTGAATTAACACGGGCAATGACGCGCCTCATGTTAGATCGTGCAGACATCGGGGACCATGACTTGCGTACCCTGTTCGATGAATTTTTTGGAACGAACAAACAAGCATCGGCAGTCGATGAGATAACGGAAAAGCTCGTACAGGAGATACAGGGCGTTCTCGATAATCTGACAGGGGCAAATACGGCCTCCAGCTCGTACGGCGAATCACTGGAAGAATTGTCGGTCGCCCTGAACCGTGACCTGAACACAAGTGATCTGCGATCGGCAATCAGCACCGTTGCGCAAGCGACCCACGCGATGGCAAAGGAAAACATGGTGCTTTCAAGCCAACTCATGGTTTCAACCTCGGAAGTCTCTCAGCTCAAAACCGACCTCGAAGATATGCGCGTCCAAGCTATGACCGATAGTTTAACCGGTATCGCCAACCGAAAATGTTTTGATCTGGAAATTGAGAACGCACTTGAGTTTGCGAACGCCGAAAATGCGCCGGTTAGCCTGCTTATGATCGATATTGATCATTTTAAATCATTTAATGACACCTACGGGCATCAGGTGGGTGATCAGGTTATTAAATTACTCGCCGACGTTCTGAAAGATTCCGTTAAAGGTCAGGATACACCCGCACGCTATGGGGGAGAGGAATTTTCAATCATTTTACCTGAGACGGAGATACAGGGGGCCGTTGGTCTGGCCGAATCGCTCCGCTCGCGGATAGTCAGAAGGGCCCTCATAAACAAGTCAACGGGTGACACGTTTGGTAAAATTACGATTTCCATAGGTGCAGCTCAGCATCTGGCCAATGAAACCTCCGAAGAATTCATTGCCCGCGCAGACAAAGCGCTGTATGGCGCTAAGAACGCAGGTCGCGATCAAGTTGTCGCCGCTTAGGTTCCCTTTGTATTGATTCATGGAGATGAAAAAGAATAAGTAAGATGAACAGTCTGTTCTCCGTAATTTTTCAGAATTTGCCCAATCCAACTGTCGTTGTCGCGAACAACCGTAGCATCCAGTTTGCTAACACGGCCGCAAAAACGGTGTTTGGCTCCGTGCTCATCGGCAAGGACCTTGCATTAACGTTTCGCCATCCCGAAGTGCTGGCGGCTGTTGACCGCTGTCTATCGGAAGGCGTCAGCGAGATTGGAGAGTTCTCTATTCCCGGGCCCTTGGCACAAGTGTTTGAACTCCACACCGTCCCGCTTCATGAGACACATGATCACCCGGAAATAGACGGTTGCATCTTGCTCTCTTTGCATGACAAAACAAAAGCAGCCCGCTCTGAAGAAATGCGGGCTGACTTTGTCGCCAATGCATCTCATGAACTTCGATCGCCGTTAAGTGCGATTTTGGGGTTCATAGAAACACTACAGGGCCCTGCCAGTGCGGACGAAAAAGCCCGCGTCCGTTTTCTGGGAATCATGGGGCGTGAAGCCGAACGCATGAACCGGCTCATTGATGACTTGCTGCATTTATCGCGGCTTGAAATTGACGAGCATATCCGTCCCAAAGGCACCGTGGACATTTCCAACTGCTTAAGAAGTGTTTTTGACCTTCTTGAACCACGCGCGAAATCCAAAAACATGACCTTGACGGTCAATCAGCCTTCCAACCTTCAGTCCGTCAACGGCGATGTTGACCAACTTAATCAGGTGTTCCGAAATTTGATCGAAAACGCCATCCACTATGGGACCGAAGGCACGGAAGTTGAGGTCACCATTGAACAGCGCACAGAACGCCCGAATGCACCGGAGAACGGTATCGCAATCCATATAAAAGATCAGGGTGCCGGAATTGCAAAACAACATATCCCCCGGTTAACGGAACGGTTCTACCGAATCGACAACGCACGAACGCGGGGTGCTTCAAATGCTCCAATTAGCACAGGGCTGGGGCTGGCAATTGTAAAACACATTATTAACCGGCATCGCGGACGCCTCAAAATTGAGAGTGAACTGAACGTCGGAAGCACCTTTAGCGTGTTCCTGCCCAGCGAATAACAAAAGCCTCATTAAGTGTCATAAAACTGAAACACTTCTGCCATATAAGCGCCACAATAGATCAACTTATAGCGTCAGAGGAGCCGTTGGCACGTGTACAAAGAAACCTTGAGTAAAGACCTTGGCAAGTTTGTTCAAATCGAGTCTGCAACCTCTGAAACGGCGCGAAGCTTCGTAAAATTCGGGATAGCCGTCATTTTCCTGGCCATTGTTTGGGTCGTCGCGAGCAGCTTCACTGCTGGCGTTGACAATCCGAGCTATATCATCGCTGCCGGGGTGATTGGCGGATATATGGCGCTCAATATCGGTGCCAATGATGTTGCGAATAATGTTGGACCTGCCGTCGGCGCGAAATCTTTAACGATGTTCGGAGCAATCCTAATCGCCATTGTCTGTGAAGCCAGTGGCGCACTGATTGCGGGCGGGGACGTTGTCACCACAATATCAAAGGGGATCATCGATCCTGCACGATTGAGCGACGCATCCCTGTTTGTACCCGCGATGATGTCGGCATTGCTGGCAGCGGCCTTATGGATCAATATTGCAACATGGGTTGGCGCCCCTGTTTCGACGACACATTCTGTTGTTGGTGGCGTCATGGGAGCAGGGATCGCCGCGGCCGGTTTTAGCGTGGTCAATTGGCCCGTTATGGCAAAAATTGCTGCAAGTTGGGTTATTTCTCCAGTGATGGGCGGCGTGATTGCGGCGGTGTTTCTCGCTTTCGTAAAATCAAGGATCATCTATCAAGATGACAAAATTGCCGGAGCCCGCCGCTGGGTTCCCGTTCTGGTCGCGCTTATGGCCGGCGTCTTTTCGGCTTATTTATGCATGAAAGGTTTGAAACGCATCTGGAAGCCTGACCCTGCGCTGGTTACAGCGATCGGCCTTGGAATGTTCGTATTGATCTATGCAATTATGCGGCCCTTGATCGCTCGCCAGTCGGAAGGCATGGAGAATCGCAACAAATCAATCCGTGAACTTTTTCACATCCCGCTTATTTTTGCAGCGGCACTTCTGTCCTTTGCCCACGGTGCAAACGATGTTGCAAATGCCGTCGGTCCATTAGCGGCCATTGTTGATAGCGCATCAAGCGGTGCCGTCGCCGGCAGCAAAGTTGGGATTCCAACATGGGTATTATTTGTTGGTGCCGTTGGCATCAGCGTTGGCCTTATGCTTTTTGGACCTAAATTGATCAAGACGGTCGGTGCCCAAATTACCCGATTAAACCCGATGCGGGCCTACTGTGTCGCCCTGTCCGCGGCCATTACAGTCATTATTGCAACCACTTTAGGCCTGCCTGTAAGTTCTACCCATATTGCTGTCGGTGCAATTTTTGGTGTCGGGCTTTTTAGAGAATGGAAAACCGCCCGCCAGACACATATTAATCATGGCAAATTTAAAAAGCCGAAGGTTACAGAAAACGAACCAAAAGGTCTGGTACAGCGCGACAAAGCAAAATATCGCAAACTTGTTCGCCGCCAGCACCTGATGACGATCGCTGCCGCCTGGGTCATTACGGTCCCACTTTCCGCCCTTTTGGCTGGGTTCCTTCTCTATATGATGCGGACGTTTGTCATCTAAATGGTCCATAAAATGGCTCTTCCACTTTGTAACCAAACTGTCACACAGACGTCACAAATTGGAAGCCTCTTTTCCCTAATTTACGCCTGCCGATGAAAATGCATCGGACACGAAATTAATCTTAGGAGAATTAAATGTATCGTTCTACCATCGCACTCGGAACTGCTGTCGCCCTAACTGCAAGTATTGCTGCAGCGACACCCGCGAGCGCCCGTGACCAAATTAGAATTGTTGGTTCATCCACGGTATACCCTTTTGCAACGGTTGTTGCTGAAAAGTTTGGTAAATCTACCAAGTTCAAAACGCCTGTGATCGAGAGCACCGGCTCTGGTGGCGGATTAAAGCTGTTCTGTGGTGGTGTTGGCGAAGGCCATCCCGATATCACAAACGCTTCTCGCGCCATTAAGAAGTCCGAGATTGAGCGTTGTGCGAAAAACGGTGTTAAGAATATCACCGAAGTTAAAGTTGGCTACGACGGTATTGTGATCGCAAACTCGAAAAATGCAGACCTCGCTAAACTGACAAAGAAGCAAATCTTTCTGGCTTTAGCCAAAGATATTCCAGATGGCAAAGGTGGTTTTAAGGCAAACCCGTACACCAATTGGAGTGACGTTGACTCAAGCCTGCCTAACCGCAAAATTGAAGTTATGGGACCGCCTCCAACATCGGGTACGCGCGACGCTTTTGTTGAACTTGCCATGGAAGGTGGCTGCAAAAAAATCAAGGATATCGCAGCCCTTAAGAAAAGCGATTCAAAAAAATACAAAGCCGTTTGTCATTCTGTCCGTGAAGACGGTGCCTTTATCGAAGCAGGTGAAAACGACGTCTTAATCGTTCGTAAATTGGAAGCAAACCCAAATGCTTTCGGCATCTTCGGCTTCAGCTTCCTAGATCAAAACGGCGACAAAGTTCAGGGCAGCATGGTTGATGGAAAGTTACCAACTTTCGAGAACATTGCTTCCGGTGACTATGGTGTCTCCCGTCCTCTGTTTTTCTACGTGAAAAATGAGCACGTTGATATGGTGCCCGGTATTCGTGAATATGTAGCGGAATTTGCAAACGATAAAGCATGGGGCGAAGAAGGTTATCTAACCGATAAAGGTTTGATTCCAATGCCTGCAGCTGAACGCAAAAAATATATGTCAGACGCTAAAAACATGAAGACGAACCTAACCATGTAATCAGGGTTCTCTGACCGGGCTCCTTCGGGAGCCCGGTTCTTTCTTAATTTCACCCGAGTTAGAAGTTTAATGACCTCTTCAACACTGTTTACAACTCTGGTCGTATTGCTGGCTATCGGGTTGTTGTTTCAAAAATCCTCCCGCCGTGTCCTTGTTGGGTTTTTGCCAGGCTCAAACACTTACCAGAAAGAATCTGTCGCAAGCCGAAAACTCAAGGAAAGATTGGCCATTGGTTTTCTTATCGCCTGTTCATCAGTCGCGATTCTAACCACACTTGGCATTGTCCTTTCATTGATTTTCGAATCCTACCGGTTCTTTACACTGATCCCATTTACAGATTTCTTCTTTGGCCTTCAGTGGAGTCCACAAACCGCGTTGCGAGCCGATCAGGTCGGAGCGACGGGGCTTTTTGGAATGATCCCGCTCTTTGCGGGCACGCTCCTGATCACACTGATCGCCATGTTGATTGCGGCGCCAGTTGGATTAATGGCCGCTATTTATATGTCCGAATATGCGTCTTCGCGCGCACGGGACATTATCAAACCCTGTCTCGAAATATTGGCAGGAATACCGACTGTCGTTTATGGGTTTTTTGCAGCCCTCACGGTAGCGCCCTTTTTTAGGAATATTGGTGACGCCAACGGCATCGCTATTTCATCGGAGTCCGCGCTTGCTGCCGGTCTGGTCATGGGAATAATGATTATTCCTTTTGTATCCTCCTTGTCAGAGGACGTCATTTCAGCGGTGCCGCGCTCGCTTCGTGAAGGATCATACGGGATGGGGGCGACACAATCAGAGACGATCAAGCAGGTCATCCTACCGGCGGCCCTTCCCGGTGTGATCGGAGCCCTGCTCCTGGCGACATCACGCGCCATTGGCGAAACGATGATTGTTGTTATGGCAGCTGGCCTGTCCGCAAATTTAACAGCCAACCCTTTCGAAGCCGTCACCACGGTGACCGTACAGATCGTCACGCTCCTTGTTGGTGATCAGGAATTCGACAGCGCAAAAACCCTTGCCGCTTTTGCTCTGGGTCTGGTCCTCTTTTTTATAACGCTGGTCTTGAATGTGATCGCCCTTGTCGTGGTTAACAAATACAGAGAACAATATGACTGATCAATTAACGATACCTGCGAAGGCGACTGAGGCAAGCAGCACCCGGTTAAAATCGCGTCACGCCGCCGAAAAACGGTTCCGGTTTTATGGGTTGCTCGCTATCTTATTCGGCCTGGCCTGTATCTCGACCTTGTTTATTACGATCATATCAGGCGGATATTCAACTTTTACGCAAACTGTTCTGACGATAGAGCTTGATCTGAGCAAACAGGATATTGACCAGAGCAACATCAATGATACGGATTTTCGCAAGATTGTCAGAACCTCTGTCTATGGTCTTTTCCCGGATGTAAAAGGACGAAAAAACAAGCGAAAGCTCGCTGGCATCGTCAGTCCGGGAGCTGAGTACCAGCTCCGTGATTTCGTTATCGAGAATCCGGATGTCATCGGCAAAACCATATCTCTTCAGGTGCCGATGTCTGATGATTTGGACCAGTTTGCAAAAGGCGTGATCAGCGCAGACTTGGATGAGAGTGACCGGCGCGTTAGCGATCTGGAAATATCCTGGTTCAATACGCTCTCTGAGCGCGGAATGGTTGAGCGTGTCTTCAACACGACATTCTTTACCGCAGGTGATTCTCGTGACCCTGAATTGGCCGGCATTCTGGGCGCGGCCTTAGGGTCTTTTTATACGATGCTTGTCACCTTGCTCTTGTCATTTCCGATTGGCGTCGCCAGTGCAATTTATCTGGAAGAATTTGCTCCCAAAAACCGGATAACCCAATTCATCGAAATTAACATCAACAATTTGGCGGCCGTCCCCTCAATTGTATTCGGACTATTGGGGCTGGCCGTCTTCTTGAATTTCTTCGGCCTTCCAAGATCGGCCCCTTTGGTGGGCGGCATGGTGTTGGCCTTGATGACATTACCCACAATCATTATTGCCGGTCGGGCTGCTTTGAAAGCCGTGCCGCCCTCTATCCGCCAGGCAGCCATCGGTTTAGGGGCATCTCCTATTCAAACCCTGATGCACCATACCTTGCCATTGGCCATGCCCGGAATGCTAACAGGAACGATCATCGGAATGGCACAGGCATTGGGCGAAACGGCCCCGCTTTTGATGATCGGAATGATCGCTTTTATCGTAGATATCCCAGGTGGTGTGACAGACCCGGCGACGGTTATGCCCGTACAGATTTATCTTTGGTCCGATAGCCCGGAACGTGCATTTGTAGAGCGTACTTCCGGTGCTATTTTGGTCCTTTTGGTATTTCTTATTACAATGAATGCGCTCGCCGTCATTTTACGCAAGAAATTTGAACAAAAATGGTAGACACTCAAATGATGACATCTCAAAGCAAGGAACCTCAGGCGAATACGCAACCTGCGAACGTTTCTGTCGCCGACGCGTCCAATAAGTTCATATCCAAGAACGTAACCGTCCACTATGGCGAGAAACAGGCGCTTTTTGATATCAATCTGGGCATACCGGAAAAGCAGGTCACGGCATTGATCGGCCCTTCCGGCTGTGGCAAATCGACCTATCTGCGTTGTCTCAACAGGATGAACGATATTATTGATGGATGCAAAGTCGGCGGCGAGATCATGCTCGATGGAACTGACATCAACACATCGCAAGTCGACCCGGTACAACTGCGAGCGCGAGTCGGAATGGTTTTCCAAAAACCAAACCCTTTTCCGAAATCAATCTATGATAATGTCTCATACGGTCCGAAAATCCACGGAACGGTCTCCAACCCTGCTGAACTTGATGACGTGGTCGAGAGAAGTCTGCGGCGCGCAAGTCTCTGGGATGAAGTCAAAGACCGGCTTCATGAGGCAGGTACAGGATTATCCGGTGGTCAACAGCAGCGTCTGTGCATTGCCCGTGCCATTGCAGTAGAACCAGAGGTCATCCTCATGGACGAGCCCTGCTCTGCCCTGGATCCAATTGCAACGGCAAAAATTGAAGAGCTTATCGATGAGCTGATGCAGAATTACACCATCGTTATTGTGACGCACTCCATGCAACAAGCCGCACGTGTTTCGCAACGGACAGCCTTTTTTCACTTGGGAAAGGTCGTTGAAATTGGGGATACCGAGCAAATTTTCACCACCCCAAAAGATGAACGCACGCAGGGTTACATCACCGGTCGTTTCGGTTGATACCTTGTAAATTTAGGAAAAATCTAATGCCTATAGACCATATTGTTTCTTCTTTTGATGACGACTTGAAACGTCTCGATAATATCATCGCGGAGATGGGCGGGCTGGCGGAAGTCCAGTTGGCCAATGCTATGGAAGCCCTCCTGAAGCGCGATAGCGAAAAAGCCAACCGGGTCATTGTCAGTGACAAACAACTGGACGAGTTGGAGCAACAAGTCGATGATTTGGCCGTCCAAATGTTAGCGCTTCGCCAACCCATGGCCAACGATCTGCGGGTTGTTATTACAGCTCTTAGAACCGCTAGCGTTATTGAACGTATTGGGGATTATGCAAAAAACATCGCCAAGCGGACGGTCGCAATCTCGCAGGCGGCACCAACGGGGCCAACAAAAACCATCGGTCGTATGGGGCGACAGGTACAGAGCATGATAAAAAATGTTCTGGATGCCTATATCACCCGGGATGCGGTTAAAGCTGAAGATGTTCGCGAAAGCGATGGAGAGGTCGATGCGCTGCATACCAGTTTGTTTCGTGAGCTTCTGACATATATGATGGAGGATCCGAGAAACATTACCGCTTGCACACATTTGCTCTTTATCGCGAAAAACATCGAACGCATGGGCGATCACGCAACAAACATCGCTGAAAACGTCCACTTTCTGGTCAATGGGAATGTCCCGTTTGAAGACCGGGTAAAGGGCGATGATTCTAGTTTTGTTGTCGTCGAACACGACGCACGACCAGACGCAGAGGGCAGCACATGAAAGCGCATATCCTGATCGTCGAAGATGATCCATCATTAAGCGAACTCCTCCAGTACAATTTGGATAATGCCGGCTTCAAGGCATCCGTCGTAAGCGAAGGCGACGAGGCGTTAAATAGCATCATGGAAGAAGAACCCGACCTCGTTATTCTTGACTGGATGCTACCAAACTTATCGGGGATCGAAATCTGTCGACAAGTCCGCCAACATAATGACATCAAGCGATTGCCGATTATCATGTTAACGGCCAAAGGCGAAGAATCAGAGCGAATTCGCGGCCTTGAAACCGGTGCCGATGATTATGTGATCAAACCGTTTTCACCCAGCGAGCTTATCGCGCGTGTTAAGGCAGTATTACGCAGGACAAACCCTGAGAAATCAGCTGACCTTCTCGAATTTCAGGATATCGTTATGAACCTTGAAGAGCATCGCGTGAGCCGCAATGGAACCAATATCCACCTGGGACCCACAGAATACCGCCTATTACGGGTGTTTCTGGAGAAGCCGGGACGCGTGTTTTCACGCGAGCAATTGCTCGATCGAGTTTGGGGGCGGGATATCTATGTGGAAGCCAGAACCGTTGATGTTCATATCCGAAGACTGCGTAAAGCGATGCAGCTTCCGGGTACCAGCAACCTGATCCGAACCGTGCGGGCTGCCGGCTACTCTATTGACGTTCCTTTGAACTAATTTGGCTTCTATTATATCGACTTGATTTATAAAGGTTTTATTCACAGAATATATCTACCATGAATATCTGGTAGATAATGAAGAAACCTCGGCTCAGTTATTCGCGAAGTCTTATATCGCTGCGACGCCTGCTCAGAAATGATCATCTGGTCCTTTCCGCGTTGGGGTTGGCGATTGGTGCATTGACGGGAGCCGCAGTTGTCGCCTTCCGACATCTGATCACAACCATCCAGTTTTTCTTTTTCAATTCGGACTCGGAACGCCTTTTTCAGCACGCCCAAGCCCTTCCGTGGTGGCAAATTGTCACGGTACCAACCGTCGCCGGCTTGTTGGTTGGTCTAATTATTTACAAATTTATGCCCAACCAGCGCCCGCAGGGTGTCGCCGATGTGATCGAAGCCAATGCACTGCGCGGGGGACGGATGTCAGCAAAGGCGGGCATTGGTGCTGCGATTACCAATGCCATATCCATCGGTGCCGGGGCTTCGGTTGGTCGGGAAGGCCCGGCCATTCATATCGGGGCCTCCCTAAGTGCGTGGATTGCCCAGCAATTACATTTGACGCGGACGTTACGCCGGACGCTATTGGGGTGTGGTGTTGGCGCCGCCGTCGCCGCTTCCTTTAACGCACCGATCGCCGGGGCCTTGTTCGCCAGTGAAGTTGTCGTTGGTCACTACGCCTTAAAGGCCTTCGCGCCAATTGTGATAGCCAGTGTCGCATCGACAGCTTTATCACGCAGCTTCTTTGGCGATTACCCGGCTTTTGTTCTCGAATCAAAAATTATAGCTTCCTTCTGGGAGTTTCCGGCCTTTGTTCTTTTGGGCCTGATTGCCAGTGTCGCCGCCATCGTCTTTATGCGTTCCATATTTTTAGTTCAGGATATTGCCGACAAATTTAAATTGCCGATCTGGTTCAGGCCGATGCTGGCCGGTTTAATGGTCGGCCTTATTGCTCTTGTTTACCCACAAGTTCTGGGAATTGGTTATGGCACAACAGAATCAGCTCTCCTTTTGCAATTTGGATTTTATACGCTCGTCGGCGTCGGGCTTGCCAAAATTGCGGCGACGGCGTTCTGTGTTGGTTTGGGGTTTGGTGGCGGCGTCTTCAGTCCTGCATTGGTGATCGGAGCCATGGTTGGCGGTTCCTTTGGCATTGTCGCAACGCACTTCGTACCGGAACTCTCATCCGGCGCAGGCGCTTACACCATTGTCGGGATGGGCGCAGTGGCCGCCGCCGTCATGGGAGCACCAATTTCAACAACGCTGATTATTTTTGAAATGACGAGTAATTATGCGCTGACATTGGGCGTGATGTTGGCCGTTGTTGCCGCTTCAGAAATCACTCATCATTTTTTTGGGCGCTCCTTCTTTAGTAATCAGTTGATCCGGCGTGGGATCGACGTCAAGGAAGGGTTTGAGACTGAGATCATGAAATCAATCCATGTCTCCGATGTCTACTCGAAAGACGGTGAAGCGATTCAAATGAGTGAATGTCTACAGGACGTTCGGCTGAAACTTCAACGCTCGCCTCTCGGTGAAATATTTGTTGTCCGCGATGGTGGGGAACTCTACGGGACCGTGACGTTAGCTGATTTAAGTGATTCCGCCTTCGATCATGGATTTGATGATTTGATTACGGCCTCAGATGTCGCGCGCGTCCATCCCCCCATCTTGTCCGTATCAGATGATCTGGAGACAGCCTTGGCCGTCATGCGTGATTCAGGGGAAGAACACATTGCTGTTGTTGACGATATCTCATCAATGCACTTCAAAGGCTGTGTGCACCACCGCGAAGTCATGTCGGCATATAACCGGTTGCTCTTGCAAACCCGTCATGAAGAGCATGGCGAACAATAGACCGTCAGTGAGATTGGGGCTTGCTGAGCCAATCGTGTCGATCCAGAGACTTCACGGTAATCTGTTTGATTTCAAGATCTGGCGACCCCCGGGAGAGCAAATCAACGTTCACATCAACGCCAGCGGCGCCGAAGCTACGCACGCGTTGGTAAAACTCAACCATCGATGTCACCCGCTTGCCGCCTACACCCATGACAATGTCGCCGGCCTCAATCCCGGCCTTCTGTGCGGGTCCGGCCTCGGCAACCCGGGTTACAAAAACGCGCCCCCCTTGGGCACTTGTATAGACGCCCAACCAGGGATGTGGTGCGCTGACGCGTCGGCCCTCTGATATCAATTCCGCCAATATGGGTTTCACAATATTTGTTGGGACAAACATATTACCCGGTGACGGCATCTCCTCACCAATAGCATCTCCGACGAATAAAGAACCGACCCCTACAACCTGCCCCTCTTCGTTGAACAAAGCGGCGCCGCCGAATTCACGGTGCGGAGGCATGGTGTAAATAGCGTCATCTAAAAGATACTCCCATGAGCCTGCAAAACTTCTACGAGAGACGACTTGTGCCGGTGTCGCTGGTGCTGTCCCCCCCAGCGAGACGACCAACCCAACTGACTTTTCCTTCATCTTGGAAGAATCGCCCAACTCGACAGGTTTCACGTCAATGGGGGTCAAGGCACGAACCAACCCGAAACCCGAAGTATGATCGTAAGCAACAAAACGGCCCGGCACAGACTTCCCGGAATAGTTTGTCAAAACAATTTCATCGGCTTCCATGATCAGGTAACCTATGGTCAGCACCAACCCCTCATCATCAATCACGACACCACTGCCTTGGCGCTGCGTCCCTAATGAACGAGATGTCCGCGCCGTTGCCGGAACCTTCGTCTGCAGCATCACAACAGATTCGACAACACGGCGAAAATCCGTCTCAGCTTGCGCTGGCTTTACCGCGACAAACCCAATCAAGCTAAAAATGAGAAGATAAGAAAAAGCACCCGACATACGCAAAGCATGAATTTGCATGACAAAATCCTTTCAAAGGTCGCCATCACTGTACCACAAGAAGAAATAGAAACGGGTAAAATTCTGGTGATCAGGGTCAGTCCATAAAACCAAAAACACCTAAAAAGCGCTTTGGCTTGGCTCAAATCACGGACAAGGATATATTATTGCTTGAAGCCTTTTATCACGAGAGAGATATGAAAGCGCAGGTCGACTTCTTAAGATGATCACCAAGGCAATTTTACTGCTTGTTTGTATCTGTGCCAGTTTCCCTGCACATGCCATTAGTGCTGATGAAGCCCGCCACCTTTTGGCACGAACCGGCTTTGGATTACCGACGCCAGAAGAAACAACACGATTGGCTGCGCTTTCCTATGATCAAGCGGTTGACCACCTTTTGAGTGGCCTCAACACACAGCCAGCAACAGCCCCGCCACATTGGATTTCGACGCTGCCGCCAACCGCCAAAGACCGAAAAAACTGGACGATCGACCAGAAGAAAGCCTTTCGTATGCAAAGCCGGGAACAAGGGAAAATCCTAAAAGCCTGGTGGGTGAAGGAGATGCTTGTAACTAAATCCCCCTTGACCGAGCACCTGACCCTGTTTTGGCATAATCATTTCACATCGTCGCTAAAAAAGGTGAAATGGGCAGGTTTTATGTATCAGCAGAACCGACTTTTCAGACGCCATTCTGCCGGAAATTTCGCTGAGCTCCTAAAAGCAGTCGCGAAAGACCCGGCGATGTTGATTTATTTGGATGGTCAAAAAAACAAGAAAGGCCAAGCCAACGAAAATTTCGCCAGAGAGGTAATGGAGCTTTTCACCTTGGGTGAAGGTTCCTTCTATACGGAGCATGATATTCGGGATGCTGCGCGGGCTTTCACGGGATGGGGCGTTAATCAAAAAACCGGGACTTTTCGAAATCGCAAGAAATTTCATGATGGAGGACAGAAAACAGTCTTGGGCAAAACCGGCCCTCTCGATGGCGAGCAAGTTATCGAACTGTTGCTCGCCCAATCCCATACCGCTGACTTTGTTTCCAGAAAACTCTGGCACAATTTTGTTGGCGCAGCACCTACAGCCACGCGTGCCAGCGAATTAGCCGCCGTATTTCGTGACAACAGATATGAGATCCGTCCGCTCTTGAAGACGATATTTTTATCGAAAGAATTCAGGTCTCCACAAGAACGCGGGCAAATGATCAAATCGCCAATTGACCTGATAATCGGCTCTGTCCGCTTTTTTAACCGTGCAGACATCTCACCGATGATCGTTACAAACCTCCTCCGACGATTGGGTCAGGATCTGTTGGACCCGCCAAATGTCAAAGGCTGGGCAGGGGGAACGGCTTGGGTTACCACACAAACCATGGCCATCCGAGACAACTTTCTTCATAAAATCGCGCGTGGCCTGCGCATGAATGGCGGCAAAAGAATGGGACAAATGGATGAGAATAGAATGGAAAGCATCAAAACTGAACTCAATGGCGAAACAGCGGAGCGCACGCTTCTGCCAATACCTGCTGTGAACCGGGATGAAATTAACACACGTAAACCCGATCAACTGATCCTTGATCCTGCATTCCATTTAAAGTGACATATTGACCATGAAACGCCGTCAATTCATAAAATCATGTCTTACGTATTCTGGCGCTTTGGGTTTGGTAACCCTTCCTGCATCGCGTGCTCTTTCTGCACCTTCCTTTGAGGGGCGAACGGTTATCCTGATTGAATTAAATGGCGGAAACGACGGGCTAAATACGGTTATTCCCTTTGCCGAGCCGGTCTATTACGCGCTCAGGCCAAATATTGCGATCCCGCGCGACCGTGTTATGCAGTTGGACGAGACGCTGGGCCTGCATCCTGCACTGGCTCCGATGATGCCTCATTGGCAACGAAAGGACATGGCCATCGCTCTGGGTGTTGGCTATCCGAACCCGAACTTGTCGCACTTCCGTTCCATCGATATCTGGGATCAAGCCTCGGAAAGCGACGAAGTTTTAGATAATGGCTGGATCTCTCACGCCTTCGAGGAACACCAGCCCCCTGCTGATGCTGTCGCGGACGGGATTATTTTGGGCCGTAATAATTTTGGCCCTTTGGCCGGCAATCATATTCGGTCTGTCTCCTTGCGAACACCGTCACAATTAAAAAGTGGCCTTCGTTTGTCATCTGGGTCAGAGGCAGCGACGCAACAAGTCGCCCGCACCAACCCAGCGCTCCGGCATGTTCTGGAGACGACGGGAAATCTGAAGCAATCTGCGGAGGCGATTATGGCCCGCCAGCTCGAATCAATTGACCCTGGAGGCAGCTTTCCTGATGACGCGTTTGGCAAACAGATGCAATTGGCAGCGCAATTGATTTTGTCGAATAGCCAAGTACCCGCAATCAAAACGTCAATTGGGAGTTTCGATACCCATAGCAATCAGGCGGGCCAGCACCACCGATTACTGAGCCAACTGGCACACGGGATCGCGGCCTTTGCCGCTGCGATGAAGAATCGTGGCATTTGGGATCAGGTTTTGATCATGACCTACAGTGAATTTGGTCGCCGCCCCAAGGAAAACAACTCACGTGGCACGGACCATGGCACAGCGGCCCCTCACTTCTTGCTTGGCGGGCGAATCCGGGGCGGTTTTTATGGCCAACAGCCGTCTTTAGAGGCCCTGGACGATGCAAATTTGGTCTATGGGCTGCATTTCAAACGCTTGTATGCCAGCATCGCTAAGGAATGGTGGGGCCTGGAAGCCAATTTTTTGGATCATCCTCCATTAAATTGTATCTCTTGATGGTTCTCTCCTTCGGCCATGCTATATAGAAGGCATGTCAGACCCATTCGATTTAGCGGCTCCACCAGAGCCTGCCGCCGCCCACCCAGCATCACCAACCGCTCCGGTTTCGGCCGTATCCGATCGCGGATCCTATTTACAGAACTTGAATGAAACCCAACTTGAAGCGGTACAAACCGTCGACGGTCCGCTATTGGTCCTTGCTGGCGCGGGTACTGGGAAAACCCGGGTTCTAACGACACGAATGGGGCACATCCTCTTGCAGGGCAAGGCACGCCCTTGGGAAATGATGGCGGTCACCTTTACCAACAAAGCGGCGAAAGAGATGAAAGAGCGCGTAGCATCGCTCATTAACCGCCCAGTTGAAGGCTGGTGGGTCGGCACGTTTCATGCGCTCGGCGCTAGAATGCTGCGCGCCAATGCGGAAGCGGTTGGATTACGAACAAATTTCACCATACTCGACACCGATGATCAGGTCCGTCTGATCAAACAACTTATGGACGTCCATGAAATCGATGAAAAGCGCTGGCCCGCCCGTGTGATCGCGGGAACAATACAGCGCTGGAAAGATCGGGGGCTGGTTCCTGAAAAGGTGACAGGTGGCGAAGGTGGTGATGCTGATGACGGACGTATATTGTCGCTCTATACAGAATACCAGCAACGCCTAACGGTCCTCAATGCGGCAGACTTTGGTGATCTTTTGCTGCTTTGTTTGAAACTTTTCCAAGAGCAACCGGCGGTTCTCGCCGAATACCAGGAACAGTTTCGGTATTTATTGGTCGATGAATATCAAGATACCAACGTTGCCCAATATTTATGGCTTCGCCTGCTCGCCCAAAAACACAAAAATATTTGTTGTGTCGGTGATGATGATCAATCGATCTATTCATGGCGCGGCGCGGAAGTCGGCAACATTCTGCGTTTTGAAGACGACTTTCCGGGTGCAGCCATTGTCCGGCTTGAGCGCAACTACCGCTCCACCCCCCATATATTGGCGGCCGCTTCTGGCCTGATTGCCCATAACGAAGGCCGTTTGGGGAAAACCCTTTGGACCGACACCAACGAAGGCGACCCTGTCCAGGTCCGCGGCGTTTGGGATGGCGAAGAAGAAGCCCGGGTGGTTGGAGATGCAATCGAAACCCTGCAAAGAAATGAGCATGCTCTGAACGAGATTGCCATTCTGGTTCGCGCCAGTTTTCAAACCCGTGAATTTGAAGAACGTATGATCACGCTGGGCGTGCCATACCGGATTATTGGCGGGGCACGATTTTATGAACGCCAGGAGATTCGCGACGCCATCGCTTATTTGCGTGTAACCGTGCAACCCGATGACGATCTGGCTTTCGAACGCATCATCAATCTTCCCAAACGCGGTATTGGCAAAGCCGCCATGCAAACCATCCACCAATTCGCCCGAGCTGAGGGAACATCACTTACCCGGGCTGTCTTAAGGCTCGTTGAAACAGACGAGTTCCGACCAAAAGTTCGAACGACACTCACCGAGTTGATGACAGACTTTGCAAGGTGGCGCTCTCTTGTCTCGGTCATGCATCACCCGGAACTCGTTGGGACGATTTTGGATGAAAGCGGCTATACCGCCATGTGGCGTGAAAGTAAGGCAACAGACGCACCGGGGCGCCTCGACAACTTGAAAGAAATGGTTGTTGCCATGGAAGACTTCGAAAACATAGGAGGCTTTCTCGAGCATGTCAGTCTTGTGATGGAGAACGAAGAGTCTCAGGAACTCGATAAGGTTACCATGATGACATTGCATGGCGCCAAGGGTCTTGAGTTTGAAACCGTCTTTTTACCAGGCTGGGAGGACGGTCTGTTCCCGCATCAGCGCTCCCTTGACGACAGCGGCGCGTCGGGTCTCGAGGAAGAGCGCCGGTTGGCTTATGTTGGTATAACGCGTGCGCGTAAACGGGCAACAATCCTCTATGCGTCGAACCGGCGGGTTTACGGCAAATGGCAAAGTGCCTATCCATCGCGGTTCATTGATGAGTTACCCCCTGAACATATTACTCATGAAGCCAACCCAGGCCTTGGCAATACGGGCCAATCCATCGAGCCTTCTTTTGGCTTTGATGCCCCCGCAGAATTTCGCCAGTCCACCTGGGCTGCTCGGCGCGCTGCAGCCAAGCCCAAACGCCGGGTCGAGACGGGGTCATGGGAACAGCAAGAAACAAAAAAAGCGACGCCGGTATTTGCCATTGGCGAACGTATTTTTCATCAAAAATTTGGCTATGGTAAAATCCTTGCCATCGACACCAACAAACTTGAAATCGAATTTGAAAAAGCTGGAACGAAAAAAGTTGTCGACAGCTTTGTAGAACGGACATAACCCCCAATGACGATGCCGACATTTCTATGGCGAATTGATTTTCGCGTCCCAAAACAATACCACGCTGCATTTGAAGATTTGATTGAGCCTTACTGTTTGGCACTGGCGGCTTTTGAAGACGAAAAAACAGGCGAATGGAGAATTGAAGGCTTTACCGCGGCCGAACCCGACTCACAAGGGATTAGCGAGAAGATTAAAAATCTTTCAGAGTCGTGCGAAATATCGTCACCAAAAGTCTATTTCGATTTGGTTCCACCCAAAAACTGGCTCGAAGACAATCTGATGGATTTTCCGCCCTTACAGTTAGGTCGGTTCTATATTCATGGAACTCACGTGCAACCGAAAGCGCTTGGCGGCTTGATCGAATTGGTTCTGGATTCAGGCTCCGCGTTCGGTTCCGGAGAACACGCAACCACAGAAGGTTGCCTGCGCATGATGGAAGAATTGGCACGCCGCTATAAATTTGGGAAAATTCTCGACATGGGCTGTGGCTCGGGAATATTGTCCATGGCGGCAGCAAAGATATGGAAATGCCCCGTCATTGCCAGCGATATCGATGAAGAATCGACGCGCGTGACGAACGTGAATGTGACGCAGAATGGACTAAAACAGCTCATTCGCGCAACATGCGGCGATGGTTATGCGTCGCAGTTGGTGCAAGATAATGGGCCCTACGATTTAATTGTTTGTAATATTCTGGCCAACCCATTGGTTAAAATGGCAAGTGATCTAAGCCGACATCTCAATACAAATTCAGCCCGTCCGGGATTTGCAATTTTATCTGGCTTGCTGGAGCGCGACAGCAATCGTGTTGTTGCTGCGCATCGGGCCCATGGGCTGCGTCTCCATAAGAAGATCGTCATCAATGGCTGGGTAATATTGTTAATGTCGCGCTAACGAACAAAAGCGAGAACACTTTATGAACAGGGCTGACAAACGCCGGCAAAAAAAGAACGCAAAGAAACTAAAACGCCTTGCGAATTCAAAAACGCAAAAACTGCATAGTGCCGCCAGGCCTAATTCGGAAATCCAGACGGAGATCAATCGTGCCCTTGAATTTCACTCTGCAGGGGATTTTGTAAAAGCGGGTGACATTTATCGACGCATCCTCAAAACCAACCCACATCACCCCGTTGCCTTACATCTTTTGGGGGTCATCGCCCATCAAAATGAAGACTACGAGACAGCTATTGACTTGATTGGCAAAGCTGTTGCTGTCGCGGATGACTACGCGGAAGCCCACTGCAATTTAGGTGCGGCGCAAAGATCACATGGCGAAATTGCGGAAGCCGTGGAGAGTTATCGAAACGCAATTCGCCTGAAACCGGATTACGCGACGGCACATTACAACCTGGCGATCGCGCTTGAGACGTTGGAAGACTTTGACCTTGCGATCACCAGTTACCAGCGATCCATCGACCTTGAACCCGGTTCTCATAAATCTTATTTCAATTTGGGTGCCGTGCAAAAAAATCTTGGAATGCCTGACGCCGCCTTTGCAAGTTACAAGAAAGCGCTTGCCCTAAAACCAGACTATGCAAAGGCAAAGAATAATCTGGGCGACTTATCCCAAAGCCTTGGCATGCTCGAAGACGCGGTTTCCTATTACCATGAAGCGCTTCGGATCGATCCAGATTACTCGGACGCCCATAGCAATTTGCTCTTGGCTGAAAATTATGTTCTCGGTAATACCGCTGAAACACTTTATCAAAAACATCGCGAATGGGCGTTGCAGTTTGCCCCGCGAAACGACACTCAAGTGACCTACCCCAATCCACCAGTTCCGGAACGAACCCTCAATATAGGTTTTGTTTCGGGCGATCTGGGACGCCATCCTGTCGGATATTTTGTTGTTGGTTTACTGAAAAACTTACCGCGTCATGACGTCCGGGTATTTTGCTATTCAGATCGAAAAGAAGATGATCTGACACGCCAGATCAAAGAAACGACGGACCAATGGCGCACCATTGTCGGACTATCTGACAACGCCCTGTTGGCCCAAATCCGCGCGGATAAAATTGACATTTTGATCGACCTTGCAGGGCACACGGCAAAGAACAGACTGCTGGCACTCACCAAAAAGCCCGCACCAATTCAGGTTGCATGGGCGGGTTATGCGGGAACAACCGGCATCTCACAGATCGATTATCTCATTTCTGATCGTTACTCGACACCCGTTGACGAAGATGCTTTCTATGAAGAAACGATTGTCCGGATGCCGGATGGGTGGCTCTGCTACACGCCGCCCGACTATGCACCAGTTGTCGGGCCATTGCCGTCAACCCAGACAGGACACATCACGTTCGCATCATTCTGCAATCCGTCAAAACTTAACGGGGAAGTGATCGCGGTCTGGTCCGAAATTCTGCATGCTGTCTCTGATGCGAAGCTCCTTATCAAATACCACAACATCGATTATCCGGCATTTTCAGCCCGACTGACCGAAGCGTTTAAGGAAAATGGTATTGATGCCTCGCGCTTGATTTTAGAAGGCCGTGCACCGCATGACCAGTTATTGGAACGCTATAACGCCGTTGATATCGCGCTTGACCCCTTTCCCTATTCCGGTGGGCTGACAACATACGAAGCCCTTTGGATGGGAGTCCCCGTTATAACGGTCCCTGGCGCAACGTTTGCCAGTCGACATACAGAAAGTCATTTGGCGACGCTGGGCCAGACAGACTTTATTGCCCGCGACAAGCGTGAATACGTAAAAATCGCAACCGACCTAGCTCACGATCCCGATCGCTTGCGTGATTTGCGATCCAGCCTGCGAGACATGATGTCTCAATCGCCCGTGTGTGACACAGAAAAATTCGCTCTGCATTTTCATAGCGTCCTGCGAGATATGTGGCATCATTGGTCGAAAGAACAAACGGCTAAAACGGACGCGCGCCCCGCTAACTAAATCTGTTTTGCTAAGACCAAACGAGCCTAATCCATCGACTTCTTACTTGGGTGGTTTCCATACGGGTTTGATGACCCAATGGCTGGATCGCTGTAGGAGCTTTGTGGCGAAGGTGTTATTTTATGAACAATATCATCAAGCATGGTCTGCAAATATTCGGATTGAGACAACAACTTGTTCGTCGCATCCAATGCCTGGTGAGACGCCGTCGAGGCGATTTCACTTGCCATATCAGTGACGTTTTGCATGGAAATGCGTATCGCCTGAACAGTCCTTTCGGCGCGTTCCGTAACATCACGAATGGCATCAAAGCGCTGTGCCATACCCTGATCCGGGAACGGTCCTTCGGCAAGGCGCCGCCCTTCATCGTTAAAGGGAATTAAATTCTCTGGGTCACTCCGGGTATCCCGCGTCGTTGTGTGGAACGCCAGCAAGTTTGTCTGGTCGCGTACCGACGTCACCAGACTGCCCAGGCTTTCAAGCTGGCTTGTCGCCTCATGCAACGAGACCATTAACCGCTCTGTCCGCTCGACATCATCCGCTGCTGCGGTGACATATTCACTAAAATGAGCAAGTTGCTGGCTGACGGAAGAAATCGGCCCGGTTCCGACACTTGGCTTTAAAGGCGATGGGATCGGTCTTTGCTCGATACTCGGAACATAAGCCGGGATCTGCTCGGGGACATCAATTTCCGGCTGGCTGATGGCTTCGGGTTCCGGTGGCAGCTCCGGGGCGGGGACATAGGCATCTTCCTGCACCGTTTCTTCCTCGATTCCGGCCATAAACGCCGCCTTAGCCGCTTCAACTGCAACATTTGCCTTTTGATCCGCTTCAGCAACGACAGCTTGTAGATTACGCCGTGTCTGATCGAGTTCTTGTCGCAACTGATCCATTTGCGAGAGATCTCGGGTCCACCGGTCCAAAGCCCGTGCTGCTTGTCCCACCGCATCAATGTTGCCTTGGCCGGGTACGTTTACCCCCCGCTCCCCGGTGGCAATACGTTGCGCAGTAATCGCAACGGCCCGGATCCCATTGGACATGGACCGCATCAAAAGAAGGCCGACGAAAATCAGCCAAAGCAAGATCGCCGCACTTCCGCCTGCTATGGTATATCTGGCAAACGCCTGAATTTTCTCCAGTGCGCGCGTGGCGGTAATTGTTTGCTCTTTTGAAAACTGTCCCATCCGCTCCAGACTCGGCGCGACATATGCTAGAATGTCGTTAAACCGTTCCGTTTCGCTGTCCAGCGCAAAGCGACGATTTATTAATGTCAGCATATCCGTTTCATGTAACTTCAGAAGCTCTGTTATCTCACCTTTCGGTCTTGGTGCGATCTCGGCCGCTTCAAGAAAGGCGTGCAACGTACCATAGCGTTTTTGGATTTCGTCGACGCCTTGTCGAAAACCAGATGACAATGTTTCTTTGCCCTGGTTATTAATGCGCGTTATCTGATCGGCCAGATTGGCATGACCGGCTTGACGAAATCTGATTTGCAAAGTTCGTGTTGTTTCCTGCAGCCGCGCGCTCAATCCGGA
Organism: Rhodospirillales bacterium; assembly: GCA_048262655.1. Taxonomy (GTDB): domain Bacteria; phylum Pseudomonadota; class Alphaproteobacteria; order Rhodospirillales; family Casp-alpha2; genus JABMNT01. Next base: position 892,606 of record JBLXEY010000001.1, read on the forward strand.
TGCATCGGCAATCCCCAAAACGCGCTCGGCCTTAACAACATCCAGAAATTGCTCATCATACTGCACAAGACCATCCCGCAGGGTCGCGATGGTCTGGCGAATGGCAACGCTTTCCGGCAATCGATAGAGATGATCCAGAGCCTTTGAGACCTCGTTAATGTCCTGATCGAACCCTTCGGCAGCCGTTAAATCCTTGCTCAGGAGAAATTGTTTTTCCTGTCCACTGATTTTTGCAACGCCTGTTTCGATCCGCCCAATCAAGTCGGCAATGTCTTGCGAATGCCGCCAGGTCGTTAACGTTTTATCAACGCGCTGGTCGACATAGACATACATGCCGGCAAAAACAACAAGAGCGGCAAGACTGAAAAGGAGGTATATATTGATACGCGTAGACAACCGCATACCACCCATATGGATTCTATCGGCAAATGCTCCACTGCCGAGTTCAAGAAACTTATGGTCTGTGTCGGCGTTTTCAACCTGATCATCGAGCAGTCGATCTCTCGAATTGGACACAACTCTAACCCCCATTTTAATCAAGGGAGTGTTATAACACCTTGAGACTCAACAGAAAACCCCTGATTTAAAGGGATTGCTTTGCGCGGCCGAGTTGCGTAAATTATAGAGAGACAAGCTCGATTCGGGAACCGTCAGATTTGTTGAGGGTCCTTTAACTTTTGTGTTTTAGATTTGATTGATGCAAACAAACCTGAATAATTTAATATCTGGACAGCCCACACGCATCGGCGGCTCATCTGGTTATCAGGGTGACACAGCGCGCAATGTGAAAGTGCGCGCCAATACAACTGATCAAAATCAGTCGGAACAGGAAAAAGCCGGTCTGCGCCGTCTGAACTCTATCCTCAATAATAATGAGCCCCTGCGCGATGATGTCCCGCGCGGATATTATCTAAACATCTCGATCTGATACCCAAACGAGACAACCGTTTAAAGGGAGCTGGTATGGTGCGAGTTCTTTTTGTCTTCGTCGTATTGGCCCTGTTGCTTCTTTCCGCAACCTGTTCGGCTGCGGCACTTGAAGTGTCCGTCCGTGGACTGAAAAACAATGCAGGCCATGTCCACATTGCCATTTTCAACACGTCCGAGGGCTTTCCCTACAGTGACGCCATATTCATGGATCAGAAAACAAAAATCGCCAATGGCATTGCGCGTATCGAGTTCGGTGGCCTCGAGGCTGGCGCATACGGCGTTGCCGTTTATCACGACGCAAACAGCAACGACGAATTCGACCAGGGACTGTTTGGCATCCCGCTTGAGGACTATGGATTTTCGAACAACGCACCCGTCTTCTTTGGCCCCCCCTCTTTTGAGCAGGCCCGCATTGACGTCATTGAACCCAAGACGTCAATTACCATTGATCTAGATAAATAGCGTACCTAACAGTCCGGCTTAAAATGGCAGGACTCGTCGCGCTTAAAATACCAAACTGATTGGTGGGGGAAGTTCATATTTCCTTGCCGGCTATTCGGCGCTCCTTGCGCCCTTAAGAGCAAGTCGTCTTGGGTTGGCGTTTCTGCCAGAGTGGGGACATCGATTGCCCCTTCTTGCAGATCGCTTGTAATCCCGCGGATCCCCACTTTGTTTATCTGGTTTTCAATATGCGCTTTTGTTAACGCCGCTGTGGCTGTTTCGCAAAAGTAGCCGAACAGAGCCTTTGACGGACGAAGATCATCGGCGGGATGGTCCCAACTGCCGGAAAATACAGCGCATGCTCTCTTTTGTTCAGGAAGCTGATAACTTTTCGCCCAATACGAAATTCCGTTAGATTTAACACGGAAAGGTTGACCCGCCGTACGGGTTCCGGATTGGTTGTGGCGAAAGCCGTTTATTGCCGTTTCTAAATCGAATATTCGGTTAATCACGACGTTGGTCGTATGAAAATGCCGGGTCGTGATGTAGATAAACTCCGCTTGACGATCTGGCGATTTAAAAAGTGCATATTCTTCACGTTCAATTGTATTGGCATACAAAACGCTTGTCTGGGGGCCATTGCTAAAATCGCCCGAATTAAAAACAATCTGCCGGACCGACGGCCCGCCGTCACGCAGACCGGTGCGTCCGCCATCCGGTATGGTGCAGGCAGATAAAGCCAGTGTGGCCGCAAGGATTAAAGAATGTGTTTGCAGGTTCAAGTGTCGCACTTTAGCCACCAATCGTTTCAAAGCTCTGCTACAGATATAGGTCAACCCTGCGCCAGAACCACCTTCTAGAACGAATTAAAATCTTTCATAAATTCGATTTCTTCTTCCGTGGAAACCCGGCCCAAAACATCATTCCGATGCGGAAATCGGCCAAACTTGGCAATGACATCACGATGGGCGATTGCATATTTGAGATAATCTGCGTCACCAAGCTCCCGACAGAGTTCAACGGCGCGATCCTGCTCCGCAAGGTCCTCGCTATGCTCAAACGGCAGGTAGAAGAAAATTCTCTGCACGATCGTCAGGTCGCGATCATGCCCCAATTCAATAGCACGCTTTGCAATATTCAGGGCCTTGGCGTCGGCAGCGAAAGTTTTTGCGTCGTTGCGGTATAAATTTCGGGGAAACTGATCGAGCATAATGAGAAGCGCCAAAGCACCTTCCGCCGATTCCAGAAGGCCGTCATGACCTCCAGCTGCTGCTTTTTCGACATCCATCGCGAACTTTGCACGAATTTCATCGTCAAAATCAGCATTTTTCAAGAACCACTCTTTCCTTCTGGTCGTGAAATCACCTGCGTACCAGAAATCAAGAACCTGATCGACCAATGTCATTTTAGACTTCCCATTTAATGCAATCCAATCTATCCCTGATTATAGAACATTTCAGGGAGTGATGACATGCAAAATGAAAATGCCACAAATGGTTCTGAATGGTTGAAACGTTATAATGATGTTACGAAAACTGAAGAACAACTGGTCCATACGGCACAAACCGCAGATGCCTTCAGCGCCGCTGCCGCGAAAGTAAACGCCAACTCCGCGTTCGAACGCGAACCCAGTGCATTCTTCGCACTTTTGCATGCTCTTGCCCCGAAAGACCTTAAAAAATGACGTCCGATATCACGCATTTAAGCTTGTACGAGGCGGTGCAACAGCTAAACAAGCGCACCATATCCTCGGCAGAACTCACCGATGCCTGCTTAAACCGCATGGATGCCCTCAATCCGACGCTCAATTGCGCCATTGAAGTCGATCATGATCAGGCGCGGACGGCAGCAGCAGCAGCAGATCAACAACGCGCAAAATCAGATGCAGTCCCTCCTCTGCTGGGTATTCCTCTTGCCCACAAAGATATGTATTACCGTGCCGGGCGGACTAGTGGTTGCGGATCGAAAATTCGCGCCGATTTTGTTCCCGATCACACATCAACCGCGCTCAAGCGACTGGATGAGGCAGGTGCCCTGGATATCGCCAGGCTCAACATGGTGGAGTTTGCCTTGGGCGTTACCGGACATAACGATGTTATGCCAACACCCAAAAACCCTTGGAATCTTGAACACATGACCGGCGGGTCTTCCAGCGGCTCCGGCTCCTCAGTAGCGGCTCGTATTGTCTTCGGTGCCCTGGGCTCGGATACCGGTGGGTCAATCCGCCTGCCGGCGGCGGCTTGTGGTTTGGTTGGCATGAAACCCACCTATGGACGGGTTAGTCGTTATGGCGCAATGCCGTTATCGCATTCCCTGGATACTGTTGGTCCTTTAACCCGAACGGTAAAAGATAATGCATTGATAATGCAGGCTATTTCGGGATACGACCCCAATGACACAACCTCATCGAGCCTTCCTGTTCCTGATTATCTGGATGGCATCGACGCGGGTGTTAAAGGCTTGAAGGTTGGCATTCCCGAGACCTATTTTTACGACGAAATCGACCCGACCGTCGAAGCCCTGGTCCGCGAAAGCTTAACCGTTCTCGAATCATTGGGAGCGATTCTGGTCCCGATCAAAATGCCAGCCTCAATTGCGGCGACGAATGCGCTTTGTGGATTAATGACAACAACAGAAGGGGCCACCTTGCACGGCGACTGGCTAAAGAACCGATGGGAAGACTACGGCGAGCAGACGCGCAACCGGTTCTTACCCGGCTTTTTAATGCCCGCTGTTCGATATATGGAGGCTCTCAACAGCCGTGCTAAAGTGTTGGCGGAATTCGCAAGCGCGGTATTCGATCATGTCGATGTGCTTCATACGCCGGTCATTCCCATACCCATCCCCACTTCTGCAGAAGCGAGCGATGCAACCAGCGCGAAATTTTTCGCGCGAACCAACCTGATCGGTCATTGTACGCGTCCAGTGAACTATCTTGGACTTCCTGGGCTTAATATTCCCTGTGGCTTCACCGGCCCGTCATTACCTGTATCATTTCAGATTGTCGGTCGCCCGTTTGATGAAAAAACGCTGTTTCGGGTCGGGCAAGCTTACGAGACCGCCACCGACTGGGTTTCACAAAGCCCGGATATTTAAGAAAGAACAGGATCTTTTGGCATTACGAACGGGCACGCAGCTTCAAACGCTGCAGCAGCGCGAATAACCATAGGATCCGAATGCATAGGACCGACAATCTGCAACCCAGCAGGTGACCCTGATTTTGTGAAGCCGCAAGGCACTGAACATGCCGGCTGGCCCGTCAAATTAAAGGGATAGGAAAACGGCGTCCAGTCGGTCCAACAGCTTTGCGTCCCTGGGTCAGGAAACAAGTCACCGGCGGCAAAAGCTGGAATCGGCAGGGTCGGAGTTAATAACAGGTCATAGGTATCGTGAAAACGGCTCATCGTCAGGCCCAGCGCATTGCGTTCTTCCAAGGCATCCAGGTATTCGTCCAGGGAGTAGGCCTCAGCCTGTTCAGCAATCTTGAGCAACCCCGGGTCCATCAGCGTGCGCTGTTCTTCTGAATAACGTTCGACCAGCTTGCGCGCGCCCGTATACCAAATCCGCTTAAAACAGCTTTGCGGGTTTTCAAACCCCGGATCAATTGCTTCAACGTGCGCTCCCAAACTCTCAAAAACGTTCGCGGCCTTTGAGACCAGTTCGGCAATTTCCGGATCCACATCAACGTAACCAAAATTTGCACTAAATCCGATTTTCAAATGGCGAACCCCCAGTTCCAGTCCCACCCGATAATCCCACGGGTCGTAGGGCAACGACGTCCAGTCACGGGAATCTGGTTCGATCAAGGCGTTCATCATGATAGCAGCATCCGCAACGGTGCGCGTCATGGGGCCAATGTGAGATACCATGGCAAACGGGCTCGCCGGGTAAGCTGGCACACGGCCGAAACTCGGCTTGTGACCAAAGGTACCGGTAAAGCCGGAAGGTATCCGAATGGAACCACCGCCATCGGTTCCAATATGCAAGGCCCCCATCCCTAATGCAGCCGCAGCAGAGGCCCCGCCAGATGACCCGCCAGGCGTCTTTGAGGTATCCCAGGGATTGCGCGTGATCCCGCTCAATGGACTATCGGTTACCCCTTTCCAACCAAACTCCGGGGTCGCGGTTCTGCCAATAAGAATCGCCCCGTGCTCGCGCAATCGTGCAACACTGGGAGCGTCTTCTTCATGGGGTTGATCAACCGGTGTTGCCTGCGACCCGCGCTGGGTCGGCCAGTCCTTGCTCAAAACGATATCTTTAATTGACGTTGGAATCCCGTCAACGACGCCTCTGGCTTCGCCCCGGTTCCAACGTGCCTCCGATTGACGCGCGGCCTCCATGGCTTGCTCTTCCGTCAACTTGGTGAAAGCGTTGACGTCATCATTCACCTCTCGGATACGGTCGAATACGGCCTGCGTGACTTCAACCGGCGATACGGTCTTCCACTCGTAAAGGTCCAAAAGCTGAGACGCAGGCATGTAACACAAATCAACGGCTTTATCGGTCAAAGCGGACATACGGGTCTTTCTCCTTTAAACGGTCTCATCATCATAACATCCTCTCAAAATTGGAAAACCATTTTTCGAAGCAACCGTTCTTAGAGGAGGTTTAGAGCCGTATTACCAGATGAGTGATAAGTGACGAAGCAATATAACGGCTAGCGTAGTCGCAGAAACCAAAACTACAGCGATCAGTGGGTTCCAACGCCATGCAATAGTAAAGGGAGAAACGCCCGATGCTCTGGCGAGATAGAGCGTGGTCCCCGCGTAAGGATTAACCAGCGTACTCAACCCCCAAATACCAAGCAACGATACACCCAGGATCCAATCCGGCACGCCCATAACCTCAGGCGGCAAAACCTCCCCGACAAGAATCACACCGATCACCGCATGCATCCCCATGCCACCCATCGCCAGAATCCCAAACATCAGCAAGGCAATGCGCATGTCGACATAAGGGATATAGGTATCAAGCCAAAGGGTAAGATCGGCGGAAGGGATTAAGGTTGATACGCCCACACCAAACACCGTCGCGCCAACGAAAACAAACGCCTCGTTACGCAGCGTCGGGATCGCCCTAAAGACCTGGACAACAATCATTTGAGCGCGGCCCAGGGCATTATCACCATGGATTGGATTACTGGCGAACCAAAGGATTGCATAGGGCGGCGCCATCAACGCCAATGCAACCGGGATCGACACCCCAACAAGTTCGACAAACCCAATAACCAACACGATAAGGGAAAGTAAAATGCCCGCTACCTGAACCCGGTCCTTAAGCGGCATTGGAACTGGTGTTACCGGGGCCCCGGCTCCGCGTGCGCCGCGCCAGCTGATGCGATCATGCAGCCAGCCCGCAACAATTGCCAGTGCCCCAAGCCCCAGCCCCCAGCCGATCACATCCAGCCACTCCAGTGACGGGACCGCCAATAGAACGACCACCATCGCCACATAAAACGGAGACCAGGAAGACGCACTGATAAACCCAATCATCAGTGCCGTTACCATACGGCGGCGCAAGATGGGTTCCTTTTGGCGTTCAACCATTGTCGAGAGCAAACTAAGCCCTGCCAGGTTTAAAACTGCACCCAAGATATGGACACCCGTTGCCAAATATAAAAATCGCTTACCGGGTGGCTGATTGATAATCATCCGCCGTGCTGACCGAATGGCAGGACTATCAGATGCCGGAATGCGGAGCCATGTGACCGCAAAAAAGAGCATCAAAAAGGTCTTGGCACGGGCAAAACCATCAACAACAACCGACAAATCCGCTCCGCTCACGTAAACAGACAAACAACCTGCGGCAATTAACCCAAGTCCGGAACATGATTGAGGGAGCGGTGCTTTTCGGAATTCAAGACCTAAAAAGCTAATAATCAAAACCGTGGCAATGGGGCCAAAATAAGGAACTCCCACAAGTGCATGGAATATGCCGACGACCACGATGACCAGATAAATATAGGCAGACATTGTGTGCATCAACCAAAGACCTGCATGATGATAATTCCCGTCGTAATCACAAGTGCGGCAGCGATCCGGCGCCAGCCAAAGCCTTCCTTTAGAACAATCGCGCCTATAATCGTGGCAAACAATACAGACGTTTCGCGCAATGCAGAGACATGGGCCATCGCCCCTTGGTTCAAGGCGTAAAGAGCGGCCCCGTAGGCCAGCAATGCCAGCGCCCCACCCAGCACACCGGTTTTCCAATTCTCAGACAGAAAAGGTTTGATTTCTTTCCGGCGGCAAGCCGCAGCCCAGAGGGTGATCGGCACAGCTTCCAGAAGGTTAAGCCAGACAATGTAACTCCAGGCACTTGTCCCACTCCGCACACCCAATCCGTCAACCACCGTATAACTTGCGATCATCAGGCCCGTTGTCATGGCCAGGGCGATCGGTGCCAACCCGGCCCGACTGAGCCTTCCCTTCGCGAAGGTCAGACTGATAATGCCAAGCGATACCAGAGAAACCCCGACAACGACGCCCTCTGTCGGCACTTCCCCCGCCATAACCAGGGCGAAGATGACGACCAGCAAAGGCGAGGTACCGCGCGCGATCGGATAGACTTCGCTCAGGTCGCCAACCCGATAACTCAAAAGTAAAAAAATGTAATAGATCGTATGCAGGACAACGGACAACAGCAGGTAGGGCCATACGGCAGGCTCGGGGAAACCGACAAAAGGCACAGCAAGCAGCGCAATTACCGCCCCGGTAAAATGAATCAGCGTCATTGTCAGGGCGCGATCGCCAGCGTTTTTGACGACCGCGTTCCAAAATGCATGGATCAGGGCTGCCAACAGAACAAGAAAGACCAGATGAAGTTGCAGGGTCATAACGGCCGATTTAAATAGGAGTGTTCGGCGCGAATGCCCAAACCAGATAAATCTATGTTAAGGGCGAAACTCGTAAAAAGCAAAAATGGTGGCAGCTAGTCTTCGAGCCCCATAAGCGAGCGGGCAAAGGTCTTTGCTTCAAACGGCCGAAGATCATCAATGCCCTCACCTACTCCAACGGCGTGCACAGGCAATTCAAACTTTTCAGCCAAGGCGACCACGACACCACCTTTTGCCGAACCGTCCAGTTTTGTCATGACCAGACCCGACACTTCTACCATTTCTTTAAACGTCTCAACCTGACTGTGCGCGTTCTGCCCAATCGTTGCATCCATCACCAGCAATACGGTATGGGGCGCCGTTTCATCCACTTTACGAACAACGCGGATAACCTTGCTCAGTTCTTCCATCAGGTCTTTGCGATTTTGCAAACGCCCTGCCGTATCAATCATCAGGACATCGGCATTTTCGCTTTGCGCTTCTTTCAAGGCATCAAACGCCAATCCGGCAGCATCCGCGCCGGTATCTCTTGAGATGACGCGACAATCAGAACGCTCGCCCCAGATTTGCAGTTGTTCGACGGCGGCGGCGCGGAAAGTATCGCCTGCAGCCAACAAAACAGACTGGCCTTGATCACGGAACTGACGCGCCATTTTACCTATGGTCGTCGTCTTACCGCTGCCATTAACGCCACAAACAAGAATAACGTGTGGCTTGCGAGCTGGATCGACCGTCAACGGCACTGCGACCGGCTCCAGGATCTTGGTAATTTCCTCAGCCAAAGCCGTTCTGATTTCTTCAGGTGTGACTTCCTGATCAAATCGGGTTTTCGCAAGCGTCCCGGACAATCGCATCGCGGTCGAAACGCCTAAATCGCCCTGAATGAGCAATTCTTCTAGGTCTTGAAGCGCTTCCGCGTCGAGTTTGCGTTTGGTAAAAAGATCGGTAATTCCGCCCGTAATTTTCTGCGAAGATCGCTGCAGCCCCTCTTTCAGACGCCCGAACCATCCACCTTTTTTTTCTTCAGCCATCTAGATACGGCTCCCTGTCATCTCGACACCTTCATGACCTGATATTTTAACGGAGATCAACTCTCCTGCCGCACAATCCTCACTCAGTCGGACCGGCGCAAAATAGGGATTGAGTCCACGACTTCCCTTTTCGACCAACACCTCTGACGTTTTACCCAGTTGCGCTGCAAAGTAATCCATTCGAATGAGATCACCACTTTCACGTAATTTTTGTGCCCGTTCTTTTCGCGTTTCCATGGCTACCGTGGGCATTTTAACAGCCGGGGTGCCTTCCCGTTCCGAATACGGGAATACATGCAGATGCAACAGTTCCAGTTCCTTTACAGCATCAAGTGTATTGGCAAACATCGCATCGGTTTCCGTCGGAAATCCGGCAATCAGGTCGGCCCCGAACACCACATCCGGACGCAACGCCTTTGCCCGGTGCGCCAGATCAATAGCTTGTTGTCGACTGTGACGCCGCTTCATTCTTTTTAGAACCATGTCATCCATCGCCTGCAAACTGAGGTGCAAGTGCGGCATCAGACGCTCATCCGTTGCCAGAACATCAAGCAAAGCCGGGTCGACAAACGCCGGGTCAAGAGAACTCAGGCGTAAGCGCGGTAATTCAGGTACGGCTTTAAGCAATCTACGAACCAAATCACCCAAACGCGGATGTCCGGCGAGGTCCGTTCCGTAAGAACAAATATCAACCCCTGTAAAGACCACTTCCTTAAAACCGTTGGCAACCAATTCACGGACCTGTTTAACAATGACGCCCGGCGCCACAGAACGATTATTTCCACGTGCGAACGGAATAATACAAAATGTACAACGGTGATCACATCCCTGCTGGATTTGCACAAAGGCCCTTGTCTGCTCATCAAAGCCTTGGATCAGGTGCGGGGCTGTTTCTTTGATTTCCATAATATCGGCAACGGCGACAGCAGCGGTGTCGAGATAACTTGATAGCTCGAGTTTTTCTTCGTTGCCAATAACCCGATCCACTTCCGGCATTTCTGCATAGGCATCCGGGTTTAACTGGGCTGCGCATCCGGTAACGATTACCTGAGCGTTCGGGTTCTCTTTGCGGGCCCGACGAATACTTTTGCGGGTCGACCGTTCGGCTTCAGCCGTCACCGCACAGGTATTAATAATCACAGCGTCCTTGAGGCCAGCCGTGCGGCTGTGCTCGCGCATAATTTCTGATTCAAAAGCGTTCAAGCGACAGCCTAGGGTGATAATTTGTGCGTCTGCCATGGCTCATTAATCCTTAGCTCTGGATCGCGAACATCGATGGGTCAAGAACACCGCGATAGCTCGTGGCAACCGGGCCCGTCATTAGAACACGCCCACTCTCAAGCCATTCAATGTGCAACGGCCCACCATCCAAAACGACCTCCACTTTCCGTCCGGTCAACTGTCTGCGGTGCGCAGCAACCCCAACAGCGCAAGCACCAGAGCCGCATGCCTGCGTTATACCCGCGGCGCGTTCCCAAACCCGCATTCGCAGCTTGTCCGGGCCAACGACCTGCACAATTTCGATGTTGGCGCGTTCGGGAAACAGTGCATGGGTTTCAAGCTTGGGGCCAAAAACATCCAACGCAACAGCATCAACATCATCAACAAAAAATACGGCATGGGGATTTCCCATATTGACGCCAACGGGATCGCTGATGCCATCTGCGCCAATCCCCATATGCAAGGTATCGACTTTTTGGGAAACTGGAATTTCCTGCCAATCCAGACCTGCGGGCCCCATATCGACGGTCACGAGACCATCCGGGTGCCGGGTTGAATCCAAAACACCGGCAACCGTTTCTATTTTCACGTGGTCGCGCTTCATTTCGCTCATGATGACGGAAGCTATACAGCGCGTTCCGTTACCGCAGGCCTGAGCTTCGCTTCCATCCGGATTACGAATACGCATGAAGGCATCCGCCGCTTCATTCGATGGATTTTCCAGAATCAGCAGTTGATCAAAGCCAACCCCAGTGCGACGATTGGCAATGGCGCGCGCTTCAACTTCGCCAAGGGACAAAACGCCATCACGATCATCGATAACGACAAAATCATTACCAAGGCCATGCATTTTTATGAACGGTATATGTGTCATGAGGGGTAAATAAGGTTAGTAGGGTGGTGATGTCCACTGAAAAGCGCTTAATCCGTCATTACAGGACGGCTCTCAATAAATTTATTCATATGAAAACGCGCATGGTCCTGTTGATAAGCATAAGATTGCCCAACCGGGCACGCATGACGCGCCTGACAGCCTGCATTGCGACAATAAGGTGTCGGGTCAGAACCGAGATGATCAACGCATAGCGGCACATTATAGTGTTGGGGTTTGAGCGCATCGACAGGGCAAGCCGTGAGACACGGTTGATCAACGCAACTCTGGCAGGGTGAGGTTCCGGACACCAGGTCGGGTACCTCGATGGTTTTCTCGAACACCAGTGCCGCCCGGTAGGCATGCCATAAACCGTAAGCCGGGTGAATAAGTGGTCCCGTCGGCGATGGGTGAACCGGTTCTGACCGCATTGCCCATTGCTGAAACGGATAATAGGGCGGCCCCACAAATGGATAATAAGGTGTCGCATCAAACGCCATGGCAACGTCATCCATTATCCGCTGCGTCCAGTTGTCCATCGGGTGATCCGAACTTTTGCTCCCGGACACAGCGACAAAGGCCTGCCAGAATGCGGAGCCCGCATTACCGATCAAAACCAACGAACCCTGATGGTTAAATCCGTCACCTTCGGTCAATTGGAACCCGCCTCGGCAAATCAGACCGAACGGCGCAACCGCAGCCTCAAGTTCCCGATAAATCATAGGTCAACCTGAAACCTGGCTCCTGCCCTGATCACGTATATCCATCCGGATACAAAGGCTTAGGACCGCTGGGCCTGTCGCGATCACGCCTGTAAAACGAGCTGCCAGCGACCGATCGAACCAAAGATAAGATTTCGCGCCGCGCCGACGGTCGCGAAATCGCGCGATAGGCACGCATAAACTCTGACACTTCATGGTCAGTAATACCCAGTCCTGTATTCATGAATGGTTCGGCTTCAATTTCTGGGGCTCCAGCAAACAACGCGTCGACCGGCTGGCCCAAAAACTTCGATAACTTCCAAAGAATTTGCGCATCCAGGCGCTTGTCTCCCCGCTCTACGCGCGCGACCGTTCCTGAGGGCACATCCAGCGTCTGATCCATTTCGCGCAACGTCAACTTTAGACGCAAACGATGGGCGCGCACGACAGCAGACAAATGTTGATTAAGATGTCCAGGATCATCCCGTTTAGACATGGGAACCTCATTCAAGTCGGGCAAAATCAAGAGCTCAAGAAAATTAAGCACACGAATACTGCATGTGTTTATCACGGTTAGTGTTCCAAGCCAACAAACCCAAGTTCACAGGTCAACGCAATAATTTATGCAATTAATAATTATTCGCATTTACAGGAACCATGAAACCGGGTATTCAAAATTACACGACAGATCATTGATAGCAAACCGGTTTGGGGATTTTTTATGAACGCTATATCGCATCACTCTTCTCAGACGTCGCCAGCCAAATCGCTGCCGGCCCTTAATCGATTATCTCCAAACCAACATTTGCTGGTTTTTGCCATGCGGAAATGGGCGGTTGGCCCGACGGCCTTGCCAGATGTCGCACAAACACTTTTTAAGGTATTTGGTATTTATCATATAGAAGCAGCCCTTCAGGCTTTTGAGACCCTTATGCAGGCGTTGGCTGACAAGCCACAGAACCCGTTTTCGATCCATGAACTTCCGCACCTTGAGGTTGGCTCTGGCGAATTGGCTGTCCTCAAACTGATCACCGCTTTCCAGGCCGGAGACTTACAAACGGCGCGCACACTGGCCCTCGAGATCGCTGGCCCAGAAGGCAACAGGAGCGTCTTCACTTCCGGCTGCCAATTGGCTAAATGTCTGGACGCTCGAAGCATTCTGTTCACGCTCAGAGAATACAAACCACTGGCGATGGTCGCAGTGGAAGGCCGCGCTTAAACACTGAGAACCGATATCTAGGTTTTGGGAAGACTGACGATCAACGCTTGGTCTCATTACACTTTATTCCCTTTGTGCTTGCTGGCTTGACTTCTCACTGTTGGGCCCATATGTTGCGCCCCAATTCAGGGAAACTTTAAACCCTACGCCTTACGGGGCGCCGCCAATCCGCGAGTTTCGCGCACTGGCGCGTTTGTCGTTGGGCTATTTGAGTAGTGATTTTTGGCAAGAACGGCGACGTAGCAAACGATGTTCGATAACCTAACAGAACGCCTTGGCGGTATCTTTGACAAGCTAAAAAAGCGCGGTGCGCTGAAGGAAGCGGATGTCGATGAAGCCTTGCGTGAAGTCCGCGTCGCGCTGCTTGAGGCTGATGTTGCCCTTTCCGTCGTTAAAGGCTTTATCGAAGCCGTGCGGGTTAAAGCCGTTGGCCAGGATGTCATTCGGTCTGTGACCCCAGGTCAGATGGTCGTCAAGATCGTCAATGACGAACTGGTCGAGACCCTGGGCACGGAAGGCAATGACCTTAATCTGATTGGCACGCCGCCCGTTTCGATCTTGATGGTCGGATTACAAGGCTCCGGTAAGACCACAACCAGTGCCAAATTGGGTTTGCGCCTGACCAAGCGAGACAAGAAAAAAGTCTTAATGGCGTCTTTGGACGTCTACCGCCCGGCGGCTCAACAACAACTGGCGACACTCGGCGAGCAGACGGAAGTCCGCGTTTTACAGTCTGTATTTGGCGAACAGCCAATTGCCATTGCCAAACGTGCTATGGAGACCGGGCGCAACGAAGGCATGGATATCGTCATCCTCGACACCGCAGGCCGTTTGCATATCGATCAGGAATTGATGACTGAGGTCGCACAGATCCGAGATATTGCGAAGCCAGTTGAAACACTGTTGGTAACAGATGCCATGACCGGCCAAGACGCCGTCAACGTAGCTCGTGAATTCAACGAAAAAGTTGGGATCACCGGAATCGCCCTAACCCGGGTTGATGGCGATGCACGCGGCGGAGCAGCGCTCTCCATGCGGGCCATTACGGGGGCTCCTATCAAGCTGATGGGCACCGGCGAAAAAATGGACGCCCTGGAGTTGTTCCAGGCGGATCGTATTGCAGGCTCCATTCTGGGTATGGGCGATATTGTTGGCCTTGTTGAAAAGGCTGGCGAAGTCGTCGATCAAGAAGAAGCTGAAGCCATGGCCAAGAAGATGCTGAAAGGCCAGTTCACTTTGGACGACATGGCACAGCAGCTTGGTCAAATCAAAAAAATGGGCAATCTGGAAGGATTGCTGGGCATGATGCCAGGCGCGCAAAAGGTTAAACAGCAAATGGCTGGTGCCAACATTGATGACAAACTGATTGGTCGTCAGGAAGCCATTATTCGCTCCATGACCAAGAAAGAACGCCTCAATCCAAAACTCTTAAACGGTTCACGCCGCCGCAGAATTGCAGAAGGTTCCGGCACCACGGTGCAGGATGTGAACCGGGTTCTGAAGCAGTTTAAGCAGATGGGCCAGATGATGAAAAAAGCCGGAAAGATGGGCAAAAAAGGGATGATGCGAGGTGGCGGTATGCTGCCGGGCATGATGCCGCAAATGCCGCCTCATGGGGGTATGCGCTGAGAGCCGGTTAAACGAAACGAACAGATTAGAAATTACGATTAACGAGCATTTTTGCTAACGAAAGGAAAAAGACCAATATGTCTTTGAGAATACGTCTATCACGGGGCGGTGCGAAAAAGCGCCCCTTTTATCGGATCGTTGTCGCGGACTCACGCAGCCCTCGCGATGGTCGTTTTATTGAAAAAATTGGCACCTATAACCCAATGCTGGCCCGCGACAGCGGCGAACGTTTGGTAATCAAGGAAGACCGGGTCAAGCACTGGATCAGTGTTGGTGCTCAGCCGAGCGATCGGGTCGCCCGCTTCCTCGGTGACGCGGGATTGGTTGAAAAGCCGGCTATTCCTGCGAACCAGACAAAACAACATAAGCCAAAAGCGAAGGCGCAAGAGCGTTTGCAAGAGCAAGCTGATAAAGCCGCTGCGGCTGCCGAAGCGGCTGCAGAAGCTGCTGCGGCTCCGGCTGAAGAGCCCGCTGCTGAAGAAGCTCCGGCTGAAGAAGCTCCGGCTGAAGAAGCTCCGGCTGAAGAGCCAGCTGCTGAAGAAGAAACGAAGGAAGCCAGCTAACGGTTTCGGGACGGACCC
This sequence comes from Rhodospirillales bacterium, assembly GCA_048262655.1. Classification (GTDB taxonomy): domain Bacteria; phylum Pseudomonadota; class Alphaproteobacteria; order Rhodospirillales; family Casp-alpha2; genus JABMNT01. The sequence goes on from JBLXEY010000001.1 coordinate 908,062, forward strand.
TGATGGTAACAAAACCTCAACCGTCCGAGCTGATTTGCGTTGGCGCGGTAACGGGAGCACGAGGGATCAAAGGCGACATCCGGATCAAGAGTTTTACCGATGATCCAGAAGCCATCGCCAGTTATGGTTCTTTGTACGATAAAACCGGAACGAAAACCTATGATCTCCGCATTACAGGTCAGGCCAAAGGCCAGCTTGTCGGGCGGATCAAAGGGACAGAGGACCGGAACGAGGCAGAAAAACTTAAAGGGTTACAGCTTTTTGTTCCGCGTGACATCCTTCCGGCGCCAGATGAAGACGAGTTCTATTTTTCGGACTTGATCGGATTGCGGGCCGAAGATTTGGAAGGCAAGTCATTAGGGACCATCCAATCCGTTGATAATTTCGGGGCGGGTGATGTTTTGGAAATCGTTGGCGTGGTGCCGGGTGGCCTAATGGTCCCTTTCACCAAGGAAGCGGTTCCCCGGGTCGAAATTGCAGACGGTTTGGTCATTATTGATCCACCAGATGGTCTTTTGGACCCGCCAGACAAAGAAGCGAACCAACCGAACAAGGGTTAAAATGCGAACGGCCATGAAGGCCAACAGGTAGTTTGATATAAGCGAATGGTAAAAATGGATTCCACATGGCGAGCCCAAGTGCTCTCAATCTTCCCGGACATGTTTCCGGGACCGCTGGGCGTTTCGCTCGCCGGTCAGGGGTTGAGCGATGGTGCGTGGTCATTGGAGACACTGGACATTAGGTCGTTTGCCACGGACAAACATCGTTCCGTTGACGACACGCCTTTTGGTGGGGGTCCGGGCATGGTTATGCGCCCTGACGTCATCGACAGTGCCATTCGGGCTGTTCGCGATACATCGCCAGATCTGCCGTTGGTTTATCTATCACCACGCGGCACAACCTTTACCCAGGCGAAGGCCCAGGAATTGGCATCTGGACCGGGTGTCGCGTTGCTATGTGGCCGTTTTGAAGGGCTGGACCAACGGATTCTGGACACCCACGAGATCGAAGAAATCAGCATTGGTGACTTTGTGCTTTCTGGTGGCGAAACCGCAGCATTAACTTTGCTGGATGCCTGCGTACGGCTGTTGCCAGGTGTTATTGGAAAACCGGAAAGTCTGGAGCAGGAAAGCTTTGAACATGGCTTGCTTGAGTATCCTCAATATACCCGGCCGCAAGTCTGGAACGGTCAAGCCGTACCTGACGTATTGATCTCTGGCCATCATGAAAACATTCGCGCCTGGCGACAGGCGCAATCTGAAGAAATAACCAAACGGCGCAGACCGGACCTGTGGTCCCAATACGCCGCGAACCCTATTTAATCTTAATTTTTGAATACCAAACTAAAGGATGAGACCTATGAACATCATCGAAGAAATCAACAAGGAACAAGTGGAAAAGCTGGTCGCTGATTCAGTTGAGCCGATTTTTGCACCGGGTGATACCGTTAAAGTAAATGTCCGCGTTGTTGAAGGCACGCGCGAGCGCGTGCAGGCATTTGAAGGCGTCTGTATCGCCCGCAAAAATGCCGGCCTCAACTCCGCCTTCACTGTGCGCAAGCTGAGCTATGGCGAAGGTGTCGAGCGCGTCTTCCCGCTTTACTCGCCAACCATCGAAAGCATTGAAGTTATGCGTCGCGGTGATGTCCGTCGCGCCAAACTTTATTACCTACGCGGTCGCACCGGTAAATCAGCACGTATTGCTGAGAAGACATCCGGTTTCGCTGCCAAGGTATCTGCTGAAGAAAAGCGCGTTGCTGCGGAAGTCAAAAAGGCTTCTGGACAGGCAAAGAAAGACAAAAAAGCTCAAGCGAAGTCAGCAAAAGCCGAAGCTGCTAAGTAAGACACCTCTTGAACAGGCAGCAATATACTGCCTATTTAGCAGGTTAGAGGACGTGAAAAGGGTTGGTGATTTTGCCAACCCGTCGTTAGGTTGTGAACAAACGATAGGGAGGTCTTATGCCAAATCCAAAGACGCTTTTTGACAAAATCTGGGAAAATCACTTGGTGGATGTACAGGATGACGGCACATGTCTCCTCTATATTGACCGCCACCTGGTACACGAAGTTACAAGCCCGCAGGCCTTTGAAGGTTTGAAAAACGCCGGACGTCAGGTCCGCCGCCCGGATTTGACCCTCGCTGTGCCTGATCACAATGTTCCGACCACAGACCGGACGAAAACCATCGAGAACGAGGAAGGCCGCATTCAGGTTGAGACTTTGCAAAAGAATTGCAAAGAGTTCGGCGTACCTTTGTTCGATCTTCAAGACATTCGTCAAGGCGTTGTTCACATCATCGGTCCAGAACAAGGCTTCACCCTTCCCGGCACAACAACCGTTTGTGGCGATAGTCACACAGCGACCCACGGCGCCTTTGGCTCTTTAGCCTTTGGCATCGGCACATCCGAGGTCGAACATGTTCTGGCCACACAAACGTTGCTGCAAAGCCCGTTGAAGAATATGCGGATTACGGTTGAAGGTGCTTTACCTGATGGATGTACGGCGAAAGATCTGGTCTTAGCATTGATTGGCAAAATCGGTACTGCAGGTGGCACCGGATACGTTATCGAGTATGCCGGGCAAGCCATTCGCGATCTGTCCATGGAAGGCCGCATGACGGTGTGTAACATGACCATCGAGGGCGGAGCCCGCGCCGGCCTGATCGCGCCTGATGAGACAACATTTGAGTATTTGATGGGCCGTCCGATGTCACCAAAAGCCGGTGCCTGGGAACAGGCTGTCGAGTTCTGGAAAACCCTGCCATCTGATGAAGGCGCGTTCTACGACAAGGAAGTGGTCCTCGACGTATCCGAGATCGTCCCGCAAGTCACCTGGGGCACCAGCCCGGAAGATGTCGCCCCGATTACCGGCAACGTACCAAACCCGGCGGATTTTGACGATCCGGGCAAACAAGTGGCCGCGCAAGCGTCGCTTGATTACATGGGCCTTGAAGCCGGAATGGCGATGCAGGATGTGGCCATTGATACGGTCTTTATTGGTTCTTGCACAAACGGCCGTATTGAAGACATCCGGGCTGCTGCCGATGTGGCACAAGGCCGGAAAGTTGCGGACGGTGTTCGTGCTCTGGTCGTTCCCGGCTCAGGACTGGTCAAGGAGCAGGCTGAAGAAGAAGGCCTCGACAAAATCCTTATCGAATCCGGCTTTGAATGGCGCGACCCTGGTTGCTCCATGTGTCTGGCCATGAACGATGACCGGTTAGAGCCAGGTCAGCGCTGTGCATCAACATCAAACCGCAACTTCAAAGGCCGTCAGGGCTTTGGTGGGCGTACCCATCTGGTCAGCCCAGCGATGGCCGCTGCGGCAGCCGTCAGTGGTCACTTGGCCGACGTGCGCGATCTATAGGAACGGGAGAGAATTATGGACAAGTTTGATAAACTGACAGGCGTAGCTGCGCCCATGAACATGATCAACATCGATACCGATATGATCATTCCGAAAAACTTTCTCAAGACCATCAAACGTTCAGGTCTCGGCAAAAACCTGTTTGATGAGATGCGTTATGACCGTGATGGTAATGAGAACCCGGATTTCGTCCTGAACAAGCCTGCGTATCGCGAGTCGAAGATCATCGTCGCTGGCGATAACTTCGGCTGTGGATCATCACGCGAGCATGCCCCTTGGGCGCTCCTGGACTTTGGTATTCGCTGCGTCATCTCGACCTCCTTCGCCGATATTTTTTATAACAACTGCTTCAAGAACGGTATCCTGCCAATTAAGGTTTCCAAAGAAGATTTGGACAACCTGATGGATGATGCGGAGCGCGGTGCCAACGCAACTCTGTCTATAGATCTGGAAGCACAGACGATTGAGGGCCCTGATGGCGGCAAGGTCTCTTTTGAGATTGATGCCTTTAAAAAGCATCTGCTTCTTAACGGTCTCGATGATGTGGGCCTGACGCTGCAAAAAGAAGATAAGGTCAATAGCTTTGAAGATCAGCAAAAGGCGTCCCAGCCTTGGCTCGCCGGGGCTGCGACCGTTTAGTTTAATTATCAGACCGTTCTAGAGAAAAGAGTTACGCTATGAGTTCCAATAAAAAGATGCTGTTTCTGCCAGGTGATGGCATTGGTAAAGAAGTTATGGGCCAGGTTCGCCATGTCATCGAATGGATGGACAAGCGCCGCCACATCTCCTTCGACGTGGATGAAGATGTGGTCGGTGGTGCGGCTTATGATATCCATGGAACCTCTTTGGCTGATTCAACGCTGGATAAAGCCTTCAATGTTGATGCCGTCTTGTTGGGCGCTGTTGGCGGCCCCAAGTGGGACAACGTTGCCCGTGATGCGCGTCCGGAAGCAGGACTGCTGAAAATTCGTAAAGAGCTGGATTTGTTCGCGAACCTGCGCCCTGCAACCGTCATGCCTGCGTTGGCTGAGGCTTCCAGCCTGAAGACCGAGCTTGTTTCTGATCTCGATATCATGATCGTTCGCGAATTGACGGCTGGTGTTTATTTCGGGCAACCCCGCGGCGTTTCAATTAACGCAGATGGCATTCGTGAAGTTGTCGATACGCAGCGTTACACAGAAGCAGAGATTGAGCGCGTTGTTCGTGCGGCCTTTGATCTTGCTGGCAAACGGAACGGCAAACTGACTTCTGTTGAAAAAGCCAACGTTATGGAATCTGGCGTTTTGTGGCGTGAAATCGCCACCACCGTCGGCAAGGATTACCCGAACATCACGCTTGAGCATATGTATGCCGATAACTGCGCCATGCAGCTGGTCCGCGAACCCAAGCAGTTCGACGTCATCGTCACCGACAACCTGTTCGGTGACATCCTGTCCGATTGTGCCGCTATGCTCACCGGCTCGCTCGGCATGTTGCCCTCTGCGTCTTTGGGTGCACCCGATAGCGACGGACGTCGCAAAGCGATGTACGAGCCCGTACACGGTTCTGCCCCCGATATTGCGGGTCAGGACAAAGCCAATCCCTTGGCGATGATTCTCTCTTACGCCATGACACTACGTTACAGCTTCGACATGGCGGAAGATGCCGATTACATTGAGCAAGCAGTCAAAAACGTTCTGGCAAATGGCCTGCGCACCGGCGACATCATGCAAGACGGCATGACGCTGGTTTCCTGCACCCAAATGGGTGATGCCGTGACCAAAGAGTTGGATAAATTGGCGGCTTAATCAGGTTTTCAATTTGGGTGCAGGCGCAAAAGCTTGCATCCAAATTAAATTCCGTATAAACGTAGCCGCGATTTGAGGGAACGACGATGACTTTGACACACAAAATCATGTTCAAAAGTACAGTATCCGCACTGCGGTTGGCTGCGCTTACCTCGCGCATAAAAAAAACCACCACCACAAAAACCAAACCAACCACGCTATAAGCGGGCGAAACGTGTTTATTTAAGAACCGGCCCGCGCATCCCGCGGGCTTTTGTCGTTTTGGACAAGTTCGTTAAGTGATCGGGCCAAAACGAAAAGGAGTTGATAAAATGGGTTACAAAGTTGCTGTTGTCGGTGCCACAGGAAATGTGGGGCGCGAAGCCCTGTCAATTATGGCGGAGCGGAACTTTCCGGCTGATGAGGTTGTCGCACTGGCATCGGCGCGGTCTGTCGGGACTGAAATCTCCTATGGGGAAGACGAAGTTCTGAAAGTCCAAAACCTGGAAGAGTACGACTTTGCAGGTACGGACATCGTCCTTTCTTCACCCGGCGCCTCTGTATCCGCGAAATTTTCACCCATCGCGGCAAAAGCGGGCGCTGTTGTTATTGATAACACGTCCAAGTTCCGCATGGATCCGGACGTCCCACTTATTGTTCCGGAAGTAAACCCCGATGCGATTGCGGGCTATACAAAGCGCGGCATCATCGCCAATCCCAATTGCTCAACCATACAAATGCTGGTGGCACTGAAGCCCCTGCATGATCTGGCAACGATCAAGCGCATTGTGGTCTCAACGTATCAATCAACCTCTGGCGGCGGCAAGCCGGCTATGGATGAGCTGTTTAACCAGACCAAAGGGATTTTTGTTAATCAGCCGGCACAGCAGCATCAGGAAATTTTCACGAAACAAATCGCCTTCAATGCGATCCCGCATATTGATGTCTTCATGGATGACGGTTCTACCAAAGAAGAGTGGAAGATGGTCGTCGAGACCAAAAAAATTCTGGATCCAAAAATCAAGGTTTCCGCAACCTGCGTTCGGGTTCCAACATTTATTGGCCACGCGGAATCCATCAATCTGGAGTTTGAAAACGAAATTGATGAACAGCGCGCCCGTGCCGTCCTTGAAAACGCACCGGGTGTAACCGTTGTTGATCATCGTGAAAATGGCGGATATGTCACGCCACAGGAATGCGCGGGTGAAGACCCCGTCTATGTTTCGCGCATTCGTTCGGACCCAACTGTTGATTATGGCCTCAACCTCTGGGTTGTTTCCGATAATCTGAGAAAAGGGGCAGCGCTGAACACGGTGCAAATTGCGGAAGAATTGATCCGACTGCATCTACAAAAAGCGGCCTGAACATTTCAGAAAACTGAGGGGCTAAGCGTTCGCCGCTTTTAGCCCTTCAGCTTTTTCTGTCTCCGGTTTCCCGTCATCTGTTGCGTCGGCGGCATCATCCTCCGGCTCGGGAACAATTACTTTTCGACGTTCCTCATCCACAGCAATAGACCGACGTCGGCGGTCCGGGCCAAAGTAGTTATCAGAGCGCACAAAAGGCCGTGGGTTCTCGATAACGGCATGGAGCCGGCTAAACATGCCTTTCGCTGATATGGGCTTAATGATGTATTCGGTTACACCGTGGTCACGGGCTTCAACGACTTTTTCAACTTCGCCATAGCCCGTGATCATAATAATCGGAACGTAAGGGGATGGACTATTTGGATCGGTGCGCAAGCGCTTGGTTAACTCGATCCCGCTCATCGGATCCATTTCCCAGTCTGTAATGATGATGTCTGGATTATAGGCAGCAACCATATCCCAAGCGGCTTTACCACTGGAAACGTCCTTAATCTTTTGGCAACCAAGAGCTTTCAAAATTTCGCGTATAAGCGATCTGATAAAGTCATGATCATCGACAATTAGGATACTAACGTTCTCTAGATATTCGGTCATAGATGACTAACCACTACTCCAAGATCAACTAAAAGAAAGTCCTTATTCGCGCCCTTTCTCCTTTTGTATTAACGTTGCCTCCCTCGTACTACTTTAAATCGATAATACACGATACCAATACAATAGGAACTCCAAAGTTATTGTGCGCTGCACAAGTCATAATACGTATCCGGTTCGATCATTTCCATCATTTGTTCAAGAATTGGCAAGTCGGCAATGGATTCTGCACCTGAGGCGCCAACTTGCAGGAGGTGGGCAACTCCGGAAACGCTATATTTTAGGGCCTCTTCAGGTGCTCTTCCTGCCACGCTGTGACCGGTCCACAAGGCGCTAAAAACATCACCCACACCCTTGGCATTGACGTCGACCCGGGGAACCCAGACGGACCAACTTTGTTCAGCCGTCACTAACATGGTACCAAGTCTGTCCGGATGTGACGGGCATATGACGGACGTCACGATGATCATCTTCGGTCCCTGCGCAATAATCCTGCGGGCGGCCTTTAAGACGTCATCCGTGGACGCATGGATGCCATCGTCCAGAAGGCTCAATTCAAAAAGATTCGGTGTCATGACATCGGCATATGCAAGGGCGTCTTGGCGATAAAAAGCAATCAGATCGTCGTTCACGTAGGCCCCTTCAAGGGTATCACCCATCACCGGATCACACACAAACATGGCATTTGGTTGATTGGATTTTACACGTGAGACCACGTCCAAAGTCGCATGCCCGTTCTCAACAGACCCCATATAGCCGCTCAGAACCACATCACAGGCGCTGAACCAGCCATTTTTATCTAAGCCCTCAAAGATGTCTATCAATTGTCGTGCAGGTGTTACAGCGCCCCCGACATGGGGGTAACCCGGGTGATTGCTTAATTGAACGGTATGGACGGGCCAAACCTCAATGCCCATGGCTTGTAGGGTAAAGACGGCAACAGAATTGCCGACATAGCCTTTCGAAACATGGGACTGGATGGATAAGATCGCCATATCTGGAGCTTGCCACAAAGACCAGACTAATTGTAGTCTTGGTTCTTGTGCAACTGCGAAAGACTTCAGGAAAATGCAAATTCGCCCCCGCAGATCCGTCCTCTATATGCCGGGCTCAAATGCACGTGCGCTCGAAAAAGGCCGGTCTTTAAAAGCTGACGGATTGATTCTCGACCTGGAGGACGCCGTCGCGCCTGATGCAAAAACAAGCGCTCGCACACAAATATCAGAAGCCATAAAACAAGGCGGCTACGGGTACAGGGAGCTTATTGTTCGTATCAATGGTCTCGACAGCCCCTGGGGCGAAGCGGACGTGAAAGCCGTCGCGGCTTGCGGCGCGGACGCAATTTTAATTCCAAAGGTCGAAAGCAAGCAGATGATTGAAGATGTCATCGCACTCTTAGATGCAGGAGGAGGTCCCAAAGACCTGCCGATCTGGTGCATGATGGAAACCCCACTTGGCATTCTTCACGCAGAAGAAATTGCCTTCGCATCGCCACGGGTTGGCGGGCTGGTTTTAGGCACTTCCGATCTGGCGAAAGATCTCAACGCATCCCACACCCATGATCGCATGCCCTTTATGGCATCACTGGAGATTTGTGTTCTGGCGGCTCATGCAGCAGGTATTGCAATCCTTGATGGCGTACATTTGAACCTTGACGATGATGCGGGATTTGAAGCGTCTTGCGTTCAAGGCAAGGAACTGGGAATGGACGGGAAGACACTGATCCACCCCAAAACCATCTCCATAGCGAATGACGTATTCGCTCCGTCGGCTGATGACATTGCCTGGTCGAAAAGAATCATCAAGGCCCATCAAGAAGCCGAACAGGCGGGCAAAGGCGTTGTCCTGGTTGATGGTAGATTGATCGAGAACCTTCACGTCGAGAGTGCTCGACATCTGGTCGCCATGGCTGATGCCATTCAGCGTCAAGCAGATGAGGATTGAGTCATGGCCCAAAAAACATCGATGGGTAATTATTTCGAAGATTTTGTCCTCAATCAGGAATTCATCCATGCCACACCACGAACAATAACAGAGGGCGATGTCGCCCTTTATACGGCACTCTATGGGTCCCGTTTCGCTCTTAATTCAGCTGATACATTTGCCTTGGACCTGGGGTTTGACGGCGCGCCTGTTGATGATTTCCTTGTTTTTCACACGGTCTTTGGCAAGACCGTGCCTGACATCTCGATTAATGCAGTGGCAAATCTTGGTTACGCGGCTGGCTCCATCGGCAATCTGGTTTACCCCGGGGATACAATCACCGCACGCTCCCGGGTCATTGGACTGAAGGAAAACTCCAACGGAAAAACCGGGGTTGTTTATGTGCACTCGCAAGGTCGCAATCAACACGGTGATGTGCTCATCGATTATGTGCGATGGGTTATGGTAAAAAAACGCGACCCAAACGCACCTCCGCCTGAACCCAGCGTCCCTGATCTGCCTAAGTGCTTGTCCGTCGATGATTTAAATGTGCCGCGGGAGCTTGATCTTTCTGCCTATGACCCAGATTTATCAGGCTCGTCACACATGTTTGACGACTATGCAATTGGTGAAAAAATTGATCATGTGGATGGCTACACACTAGAAGAAGCCGAACATATGATGGCGACACGGCTTTATCAGAATACGGCGAAGGTCCATTTCAACCAGCTCGCCCAGCAAGATAGTCGATTTGGACGCCGCTTGATCTACGGCGGGCACATGATAAGTCTGGCCCGTTCTCTTTCCTACAATGGTCTTGCTAACGGGTTTAAAGTCGCCGCGATCAATGGTGGCAGTCACACGAACCCGTCGTTCGCTGGGGACACAATTTTTGCCTGGTCAGAAGTTCTTGAGAAAAACGAAATCCCCGGTCGCAATGACTTAGGCGCTCTCCGCATCCGCACTTCAGCCCTCAAGAATCAGTCTTGCCATGACTTCCCCGACCGGGACACAGATGGCATGTACATCCAGAATAAAGTTCTTGAATTAGACTACTGGGTCTTTATGCCACGAAAATAATCATGTCCACGCCCTGTCGTTTAGACCGCAGGGTCGGCACGGCCACATCGTTCGCATGCGAATCGAGTTCAAAATTAATAAAAACCAGATGCTTTGGCCTTTGCAATGGGCCAATTCTGGCCGCACATATGAAAAAACTTCAAGGAACGCGGCATCGGTTTGACTGGCCATAAGCCGTTGATACGACTCAATACTTTTTGCCTTCCGGCGACACCAACGTCGCCGAAGCTAAGTCATTATGATTCATGTGAAAATTTCGGTTGCGCCCGATTCGCAGCTTTGATAGTAGAAGAGGCATCAGACAGGCTGGTCCTGGGAAACCGTCCTAACGACGCGACTTACATCGCGTCAATCTGATGCCTCTTGGAGCCGGCCAGGCCCCGCATACAAAAGAGCTTCGTAGCCCGCCAACAATTTCCTGAGATGCACCCTGGGCAGAGACCATCAACTGGAAATCGTATCAAGTGCGCACTACCCAAACCTGTTAAATAAATGTCTCATAGGACATTCACAAAGAAGCTCGGCCTTGCGGCACTCTCTTGCACGCACCCAGAATGCTTTAAGTTGCCTGTCTGCTACAATGAGGAAAAGCGGGGGTAACTCAAAATATCTGTGGGTAACTTATGCTCCTATGCACAAAGCACACACACGTTATCCACAGCTTTTTTCAAAAATCTGCATAATAGCCCCACATTCAATCATCCGCGGACACAGACCTCGCCGCGAATGGTCTTAAAATCGACTCTTCAGGCATGGTAATGACCACATGAAACCTATGTTTATTATGGAATGCAGCCACCCAATTTCTGCACCTGCGAACGTTGACTTCATACGCTTGGATGTATAGGTATGGTAAATTGAAGGCGTAGAGACGACGCCTGACGAACAACATGGATGAGGTTGGACCCATGGCAGCGCAAAACCGGCCGTTATCGCCGCATCTGCAAATCTATAAAAAACAAATGACATCTGTTTTGTCGATTCTCCATCGCATGACGGGGATTGCCTTGACCTTTGGGGCGATTGTCCTGAGTTATTGGCTGATATCTGCGACATACGGACCTGAAACCTTTGAAACCGCACAATCCCATCTCGGCTCGTGGATTGGCCGGCTAATCTTATTTGGCCTGACGTTTTCGCTGTTTTACCACATGGCAAATGGCCTGCGGCACTTGGGATGGGATTTTGGCTTCGGCTTTGAGCTATCGACCGTCCGCGCTACGGGAATAGCGGTGGTTGTGGTTTCAGTCGCGTTAACCCTGCTGAGCTGGTTTATCGGTTACACAATGATGGGGGGTGCGTAATGGATATGCGTTCTCATCTGGGCCGGGCCCGAGGATTGGGCTCGACCAATGACGGCGTCGGCCATTGGTGGCTCCAGCGCCTTACGGGCATAGCCCTTCTGCCTCTGACGCTTTGGTTCATCTATTCAGCCATTCATTTGACCGATGCAAGCCATTCGGAATTTGTTGTCTGGGTTGGTGAAAACGGAAACCCGATTTTGCTCATTTTGCTGGTTTTCACTATGTTCCATCATGGTTTATTGGGCCTGCAAGTCGTTATTGAAGATTATATTCATGGCGAGGGTGCAAAGATTACACTACTCATCATCACAAAATTTGCCGCCATCTTCTTTGGCGCATCCTGCATATTCGCTATATTGCGGCTGACCTTCGGGAGCTCTTAACACATGTCGTCTGCTTACGAGATTATTGATCATAAATATGATGTCATTGTTGTCGGTGCGGGTGGCGCAGGCCTGCGCGCGACCTTCGGCATGGCGATTTCTGGCCTGAAAACAGCGTGCATATCGAAAGTTTTCCCAACGCGATCCCACACGGTTGCCGCACAAGGCGGCATTAGTGCGGCACTTGGCAACATGGCAGAAGATCATTGGGAATGGCATATGTACGACACCGTTAAAGGTGCCGATTGGCTGGGTGATCAGGATGCCATTGAATATATGTGCCGCGAAGCCGTGCCCGCTGTTGTTGAACTGGAGCACTACGGGGTTCCGTTCTCGCGCACAGAAGATGGTAAAATCTATCAGCGCCCCTTTGGTGGTCATATGCGTAACTTTGGCGAAGCTCCTGTGCAACGCGCCTGCGCAGCCGCTGACCGCACAGGTCATGCAATCTTGCATACGCTTTATCAGCAAAGCCTGCGTCACAATGCAGAATTCTATGTGGAATACATCGCCCTTGATTTAATCATGGGCGAAGACGGCACGACAGAAGGCGTCGTTGCCTGGAATTTAGACGATGGGACCATCCACGTTTTCCGTGGCAACTTGGTTGTTATGGCATCCGGCGGTTCCGGACGGTCCTATTTCTCTTGCACGTCAGCGCATACCTGCACCGGTGATGGCAATGCCATGGTCGCCCGCGCAGGCCTGCCTCTGCAGGATCAGGAATTTGTCCAGTTCCACCCGACCGGCATTTACGGATCTGGTTGCCTGGTAACAGAAGGCGCCCGCGGTGAAGGCGGGTATCTGACCAATTCAGAAGGCGAGCGCTTTATGGAACGCTATGCGCCGACGGCAAAAGATCTTGCCAGTCGGGACGTGGTTAGCCGTTCGATGACTGTTGAAATTCGCGAAGGCCGCGGCGTCGGGCCCGATAGCGATCATATTCATTTGCATCTTGAGCACCTGGGTGCGGAAACACTAGCCCAGCGGTTGCCAGGCATTACAGAATCAGCTCGTATCTTCGCGGGCGTCGATGCGACGAAAGAACCCATCCCGGTTCTGCCCACCGTTCACTACAACATGGGCGGCATTCCAACGAACTATAAAACGGAAGTTCTTAGACCAACTGCCGACGATCCCGATGCTGTTGCGCCGGGTCTGATGGCGATTGGAGAATGTGCGTCCGCCGGTGTCCACGGTGCAAACCGTCTGGGCACAAACTCCCTTCTGGATCTGGTCGTCTTTGGCCGCTCTGCAGCAATCCGGGCGCGTGAATTGGTAACACCGGGCGATGCCCTGCGTCCCTTCCGCAAAGGCTGCGCAGACGCGGCACTGGAACGTTTGGACCGCTACCGTTACGCAAAGGGCGGCACCAAGGTTTCCGAAATCCGTCTCAACATGCAGCGCGTCATGCAAAACAATGCCGCCGTCTTCAGAACGTCTGAAGTGCTGAAAGAAGGCTGTGAAAAAATTGACGAAGTCTGGAGCCAGTTGAGCGACGTTCAGGTTTCTGACCAATCCATGATCTGGAATTCGGATCTGGTTGAAGCACTTGAGCTTGAGAACCTGATGATCAGTGCGAAAACAACACTATATTCAGGCGAAGCCCGTCACGAAAGCCGCGGAGCCCACGCGCATGAAGATCATCCGGATCGCGATGATGAAAACTGGATGAAACACACACTTGCGTGGATCGACGAAAAAGGCAAAGTCGACTTGGATTATCGGCCCGTTCATGATTACACATTAACGGACGAAGTCGAATATATCGAACCGCGCGCGCGGGTCTACTAGGTCGGGAAATTAAGGAATAAAAGATGGTTGAACTTACACTCCCCGCAAATTCCACCTATAGCGACGGCAAAACCTTCGCCGCTCCTGCAGGTGCGACAAAGATCAAAAAGTTTCGGGTTTATCGTTATGACCCGGACACAGGTAAAAACCCGCGCATAGACACCTTTGAGGTTGATCTTGATAAATGTGGACCAATGGTTCTCGACGGTCTCATCAAGATCAAAAACGAAATGGATTCAACACTGACGTTCCGCCGCTCCTGCCGCGAAGGGGTTTGTGGTTCATGTGCATTTAACATCGATGGCACAAACACGCTTGCCTGCACAAAATCAATTTCTGAAATTGACGGCGATGTTAAAGTATTCCCCTTGCCTCATATGCCGGTCATTAAAGATCTTGTGCCGGACCTGAATGGCCCTTACGCGCAGTATCGTTCGATTGAGCCCTGGCTTCAGGCTGAAACACCTGCCCCCAATCGGGAGCGGTTGCAAAGCCCGCAAGAGCGCGAAAAGCTTGATGGCCTGTGGGAGTGCATTTTATGTTTTTGTTGTCAGACAAGCTGCCCCAGTTATTGGTGGAATGGGGATCGATATCTGGGACCTGCCATCTTGTTGCAGGCCTACCGCTGGATTGCCGACAGCCGTGATGAAGCAACCGGCAGACGTCTAGACAATTTGAACGATCCGTTCCGTCTGTATCGTTGCCACACCATCATGAACTGCACCAATACCTGTCCTAAAAACCTTAACCCGGGACAAGCCATCGCAGAAATCAAGTCGGCAATGCTTAAGCGAACCTAGCCTGCGCTAAAATGGCTCTATCTGATATCCGGGTTCGGCTCTTTAGGAGGAGCCAAATCTGCTCTATCTTCTGACGATTGGCCAATCGGAAGGAGAGCCCCATGTACGTGCCCAAACATTTCAACGTCGAAGAAGCGGCTGACCTTACGGGCTATATTCAGCATTCAAGCTTTGCGGCTCTTGTAACGTCGGTAGACGGATGCCCTTACGCCACCCATTTACCCATGAGCTTTGATCCGAACGCCGGTCCCTTTGGCACGCTCTATGGCCATGTCGCACGGGCCAACGATCACTGGACGCATTTCAGCAGCAGTCATGAAACCTTGGCGATATTCACAGGTCCCCATGCCTACATCTCTCCAAATTGGCTGCGCTCCCCTAACGCCGTTCCTACCTGGAACTATATTGCCGTGCATGCATACGGTTTACCGACCCTTATTGAAGACCCGGATGCGGTCGTCTCGCTTCTCAGCCAGCTCAGTGGTACTTACGAAAACGCAACGACCGGGAACTGGACAACGGACAAAATGGACCCCTCTGTTTTAAGAGGTATGCTGAAAGGAATCGTCGCCTTCGAAATGCCGATTACTCGATTGGAAGGCAAACGAAAAATGAGCCAGAACAAATCCACTGATGTGCAAAAATCCGCCGCCGAGGGATTACGCGAAATGGGCGACCCTCAATCTCTTGCTGTCGCTATCGAGATGGATGCAGGTTAAGAACTTGGGCCTGACTGGGCCGAAACACCCGAAACTGATTTAATTTTTCCCTTTTGATTACTGTCACTTGCGTTAATTATAAACTCCAGAGGCTCACCTGCTCCGGTCGGGTGCACCCTGCTGTTTTTTTAACCACCGTGTTCAAGCATACAAAATGAATATTCATAGTCTTCTAAAATCGCGTGCTGAAGCCGAAAAGCCCATTCGGGTTATCCTTATTGGTGCGGGAAAATTCGGCACCATGTTTCTCAGCCAAGCGAGAAGAACACCCGGCATTCATGTCCTCGGTATTGCCGATCTGTCCTTGCAACGTGCCAGAGCTGCTTTGATTGAAACGGGTTGGCCCAAAGAACAATTTGCGGCCACATCAGCCGCCAAGGCTTTGGCACAAGGCACAACATTCCTGACAGAAGACACAGATAAACTCCTTCAGGCCGGCGGCGTAGATGTCGTCATCGAAGCGACAGGCATACCGGAAGCCGGTGTTCGCCATGCCCTGAGCGCGATTGACCGCGGCCGACATGTGATCATGGTCAATGTGGAGGCGGACGTCCTATGCGGGCCGCTCCTAAGTAAAAAAGCCCGGCAAGCGGGCGTTGTCTACAGCATGGCCTATGGCGATCAACCGGCATTGATCTGTGAACAGATCGACTGGGTCCGATCCATCGGCCTGGATGTTGTCTCCGCCGGCAAAGGGACTTTATATCAACCTGAATTTCATGGATCGACGCCAGATACAGTCTGGACGCATTATGGCTTAACACCTGAGCGTGCTGCACAGAGTGGAATGAATGCCAAGATGTTTAATTCTTTTTTGGACGGTACCAAATCAAGCATCGAAATGGCAGCCGTAGCAAACGCGACAGAACTTACGCCAGCGCCCGGCGGCCTGACATTTCCGGCCTGTGAGGTCCACGAACTGGCATCAAAGATGATACCCGACAGCGCAGGCGGAACCCTTCACCATAAAGGTCAGGTAGAGGTCGTATCGAGCCGGGGGCGCGACGGAAATGATCTTGAAAACAGTTTACGGTGGGGCGTCTATGTAACGTTCGAGGCCCCCAGCGACTATGTGAAGAACTGTTTTTCTGACTATGGCCTGATCACCGACCCCTCCGGAACTTATTCAGCCCTCTGGCGCCCCTACCATCTGATTGGCCTTGAATTGGGGGTCAGCGTGGCTTACGCGGCGCTTCTTCAACAAGCGACCGGCTCAGCCAATGCGTTCAGAGGCGATGTTGTGGCCGTCGCCAAGCGCGATCTGGCTAAAGGAGAACAGCTTGATGGTGAAGGCGGCTATACGGTATGGGGTCGTCTCATGGTGGCAAACGACTCCATGAGTCTTGGCGCCATTCCGATTGGACTGGCCCATGGGGTCACGCTGAAATCCAGTGTCCGCGAGGGCCATATCGTAACCTGGGCCGACGTCGAATTAGGCGATACACTCGGATCTTCGGTTGCCTATCAGGCCCGCAGGGAAATGGAAACGACGTTGAAGCCGGTAACGGAAAAGCCCGGTAAAACGGGCCAAGATGCGAAATCGAAATCCACATGAACAAGTCACTGATAATAACCGGTGGCAGCCGCGGAATCGGTGCTGAAATTTGCCTTCAGGCGGCCCGCGCCGGTTTTGATATTTGCATCAACTATTCACAGAATGCAGATCGCGCCCAACACATGTTAGAACAGGTTCGGGAACTGGGGGTTCGGGCCATAACCTGCAAAGCGGATATGGCGAACGAAGCCGATATCGTTGCCATGTTTGAAACCGTCGATGCTGAATTGGGCAATCTCTATGGCCTGATCAATAATGCAGGCATCACCGGGAAGTTTTGCCGTGTTGACGAATTGGATTACCAAACCCTGAGAACTGTAATGGATGTCAACGTCATTGGTTGCGTGATCGCATCGCGTGAAGCCGTAAAACGTTTATCCAGCCTTCACGGTGGCGCCGGCGGAGTCATCATCAATATTTCGTCCATTGCATCGAGGTTGGGCAGTCCTGGCGAATATGTTCATTATGCCGCTTCAAAAGGCGCGGTCGATGTCTTGACCATGGGGCTTGCCAAAGAAGTCGCCAAGGAAAACATCCGGGTCAATGCGATCCTTCCGGGCATTGTCGATACGGAAATCCATGCCGGCGGAGGGCGACCCAATCGGTTTGAAGAACGCGGACAAACGCTGCCCATGGGCCGGGGCGGCCAACCGGAAGAAATTGCAAACGCCGTCATGTGGTTGTTAGATGAAAACAATACGTTCACAAATGGTGCCTGTATTCCAGTTGCCGGTGGCGTTTGAATGAGACAGGCGATCTAAAACATGTTTGTAACAACCGAACCCCTTGCCGCCTACGAAAATCTCATAAGTGATGGTGAAATTCGTGTCGATCCCAACCAGCAAAAAGCGATAGCGTTGCTGCAGGAACTACACACAGAACTTGAGCTCTACAGTCAGCAGATGGGCCAAACCGGATGGCGTGCCCGGCTCAGTTTTCGCAACAGAAAACGGCCCGTCCCTAAAGGGATTTATATGTGGGGTGGCGTCGGTCGTGGCAAAACCATGCTTATGGACTTGTTTTACGATCACTCGACCGTCAGCGAACGCAAACATGTGCATTTTCATGCTTTTATGCAGGAGGTTCATCGGCGGATACACACATTCCGAGAAGCGCAGAAAGCAGGAAAGGTCGCCCAGTCTAGCGATCCGCTTAAAGCGCTCGCAAAAGTGATTGTCGATCAAGCATGGCTCCTGTGCTTTGATGAATTTCACGTCACCGATATTGGTGATGCGATGATTTTGGGTCGGTTGTTTGAAGCCCTTTTTGATATGGGTGTGGTGATAGTGACGACGTCAAATCGACACCCCAACGATCTTTATAAAGATGGCCTTCAACGCGAACGCTTTCTTCCGTTTATTGATATGCTGAACGAGAAGATGCAGGTTATTCATCTGGATTCTGATACAGACTACCGTTTGGAACGCCTGCGCGCATTAGACGTATACGTTGCTCCGACGGGTCCGGAAGCGACTGACAAACTCGAAACTGCCTTTCATTCTTTGAGCATTGGGGTAGAACCAAGAAAACGTGTCCTCAATGTCAATGGACGAACCATCGAAATCGAAAAAGCGTCCGAGGGTGTCGGATTTACAAGTTTCTCCGCGATGTGTGAAAACCCTTTGGGTGCCGGCGATTATCTAGCGCTGGCTGATGCATTTCACACCGTCATCATCGACGGCATTCCGCGACTTGGCCCAGAAAACCGCGATTATGCAAAACGTTTTGTTACCCTTATTGATGCCCTGTACGATCACAAAACAAACCTGATATGTGCTGCGGATGCGCCGCCAACGGAACTCTACACCGAAGGAGATGGCGCATTCGAGTTCGAACGGACGGTCTCCCGATTGCTTGAAATGCAATCGCCTGAGTATATGGCCTTGCCACATGGCTCCAAAGACTCCTAGAATCAAACTCTTGAAGCTTTAAGGCTGGGGATTGCCGCCCGCCACAGACTTTACTATATATGACACTTATATGACCTGGCGCGGACCGATGAAGGGTCGTGTTCGCAAGCCTGACAGAAGGAAATATTTTCATGGAAACCGTTGTTTTCCCCGCAGCTGATGCGCTGACTGAGGCACGCCTGGATCCCGGGCTCGATTTGTGGGCAGAAATTGAACGTCTGAAACGTGAAAAAAATGCCGTCATCTTAGCGCATTATTACCAAGACCCTGAGCTGCAGGATATCGCGGACTACGTTGGCGATTCTCTTGATCTGTCGCGCGCGGCGGCGGCTACCGATGCGGACATGATTGTCTTTTGCGGCGTGCGCTTTATGGCCGAGGTCGCCAAGATACTGAGCCCGAACAAAAAGGTGGTGTTGCCGGACGCCGATGCGGGATGTTCTCTGGAAGATGCTTGTCCGCCCAAAGAATTTGCTGAATTTCGGGCCAAACACCCTGACCATCTATCGCTGACGTACATAAATTGTTCCGCGGCGGTCAAGGCGCATTCGGATATCATTGTTACGTCCTCAAATGCCAAATACATCATTGATCAAATCCCCGCAGACCAGCCTATTCTGTTTGCTCCGGACCGCCACCTTGGTGGCTGGCTCGCTCAGGAAACCGGACGCGACATGGTCCTGTGGGATGGCGTTTGCATTGTCCACGATCAGTTCTCAGAACGCGAACTCGTAAAACTGAAAGGTCAGCACCAAGGCGCACCAGTTGCAGCGCATCCCGAATGCCATGACGGCATCTTGCAGCATGCAGATCATATTGGTTCGACCCGATCCATTCTGGATTTCGTGACAAAATCACCGGATCAGGAATTTATCATCGCGACAGAAATGCACATTATCCATCAAATGCAGAAGCAATCGCCTGATAAAACTTTTATCCCAGCACCCGGATCCGATGGCAGTTGCAACTGCGCGAATTGTCCGTTTATGGAACTGAACACGCTGGAAAAACTTTACCTGTCCATGGTCAACGAAGCGCCCGGGATCGAAATACCGGAAGCATTGCGCCTCGAAGCGCTGCGTCCGCTTGAAAAGATGTTGGAAATGTCACCACCCGCAAATCCTAAATCCGCATCACAAGCTGCCGAATAACAATGACGGAATTTGTAATGGACCCGGCGGATATTTCTGCTGTTGTTGATGTGGCACTGGCCGAAGACATAGGTCGCGGCGATTTGACAACTCGGGCAACAGTTCCGGAAGGCGCGCGGCTGAAAGCGGCGATGACTGCGCGGGAAGATATGGTCGTGTCTGGCATGCCGATCATTCAGGAACTCATCAATCGGCTGGCTCCCGATACCAGTGTTGCTATCTTGACGCCTGACGGGGCTTCGGTCTCTGCGGGGACGATTATGGCCCAACTCGAAGGTCCGGCAGAAGGTCTGTTGACAGCGGAACGGACCGCACTCAACAGCATACAATTCTTGTCCGGGATCGCGACCACGACAAGCACTTATGTCCGTGAAATTGCAGGAACAAAAGCCGTTTTGCTTGATACACGCAAAACTGTTCCGGGGCTGCGCAATCTGTCAAAATATGCCGTCCGCTGCGGTGGCGGCACCAACCACCGGATGCGGCTGGATGATGCCATTTTGATAAAGGATAACCACATCGCTGTTGCGGGCTCTATTGGTGTTGCTGTCCACAACGCCAAACAGCACGACTTTGGCGACATCAAAATACAAGCCGAATGTGACACGCTGGAACAAGTCAAAGAGGCATTTGATGCCGGTGCCGACTCCCTGCTTCTTGATAATATGTCGCTTACCGACTTGCGCGCAGCTGTCAGCTTAATTGATGGAAGAATATCTCTGGAAGCTTCCGGTGGAGTCAATTTACAGACCATTCGCGCGATTGCAGAAACAGGCGTCGATTTCATCTCCGTTGGCGCGATCACTCAACGTGCCCCCGCCGTCGATATCGGCCTGGATATTGCCTGGGCGTAAAGCGCCCTCGATATTTATAGTTATTCATCTGCTAAGCCTCTGAAAACCCAGCAAACGCTTGCCCTAGACTCCGAAACAAGGTACGACAGAAATGTATCAGAGGGCTTGTCGCTCCGATACACGAACTCATTCGTTTTACCACTTTGGAAAATCAATCATGGCACGTAATAAAATCGCACTCATAGGCGCCGGAAATATCGGTGGCACACTTGCTCACTTGGCCGGTCTAAAAGAACTTGGCGACGTTGTAATGTTCGACGTAGTCGACGGAATTCCACAAGGAAAAGCGCTCGACATCGCTGAGAGCTCTCCTATTGATGGCTTCGATTCAAATTTGAGCGGCACAAAATCATACGCTGGCATCAAGGGTGCTGATGTTATTATCGTGACCGCTGGTGTCGCGCGCAAACCTGGCATGAGCCGTGATGATCTGATTGGCATTAACACCTCGGTGATGCAGCAAGTTGGCGCAGGCATTAAGAAGAACGCGCCAAACGCGTTTGTTATCTGCATTACCAATCCACTTGACGCGATGGTCAAAGTCTTGCGTGATGCGTCCGGCCTTCCTTACAACAAAGTCGTCGGAATGGCCGGTGTTCTTGATTCTGCTCGGTTCCGCTACTTCCTGGCAGAAGAGTTTAAAGTTTCTGTAGAAGATGTAACCGCATTCGTTCTTGGCGGACACGGTGATAGCATGGTTCCTTCGATCCGCTATTCAACAGTTGCGGGAATTCCCTTGCCTGACTTGATTGCCATGAAATGGACAACCCAAAAGCGCATTGACGAGATCGTTATGCGTACGCGAATGGGCGGCGGTGAAATTGTTGGCCTTCTGAAAACAGGCTCAGCATTCTATGCCCCTGCCGCTGCGGCGATCTCAATGGCAGAATCGTATTTGAAGGATAAAAAACGGGTTCTTCCGTGCGCTGCTTATTTGAAAGGCGAATATGGCGTCAAAGGCATGTACGTTGGTGTGCCTGTTGTTATCGGCGCGAAAGGTGTCGAACGTATCGTCGAAGTCAAGTTGGACGCGGCAGAACGGGCCATGTTCAGAAAATCTGTGCGTGATGTTCGTGGCCTTGTCACCTTGACTGAAAAGCTCCAGAAAGCAGCCGCCAAGGCGAAGCCCGCCGCCAAAGCAAAACCTGCGGCGAAGAAAGCCACAAAGCCGGCCGCTAAAACAGCCGCCAAACCTGCAGCAAAAAAGGCAGCTCCAAAAAAGGCAGCCCCTGCAAAAAAAGCAACAGCAGTGAAAAAACCCGCGACCAAGGCAGCGCCTAAAAAGGCAGTTGCGAAGAAAGCGGCGCCAAAAAAAGCAGCTGTTAAAAAAGCTCCTGTTAAAAAGGCAGCCCCTAAAAAAGCGGCTGTGAAAAAGGCGGCTCCTAAAAAAGTCGTTGCCACAAAAGCACCCGTGAAACCTGCTGCACCAGCAGCACCTGCAACTGTCGCTTCAGCGCCCGCAGCAGAAGTAAAAAAATAGTCGAAACCAAAACCATTAATGGATAACACGAGGACGTCATGAACATTCATGAGTATCAAGGCAAGCAACTGCTGGCGAAATACGGGGTCCCTGTTCCGCGGGGCCATGTGGCATTTAATGTAGATGAGGCCGTTAACGCTGCCAAGGAACTGGGTGGCTCCGTGTTTGTGGTGAAATCACAAATTCATGCTGGTGGCCGCGGTGCAGGACGCTTTGCCGACAACCCGGACGGCAAAGGCGGTGTCCGGGTCGTGAAATCCATTGATGAGGTTCGCGAGAATGCCGCCGAGATGCTCGGTCACGTGCTGGTGACCAAGCAGACCGGCGAAAAAGGCAAGGAAGTCAAACGTATTTACATCGAAGAAGGGTGTGATATCGCGCGTGAACTTTATGTCGGCATGCTGCTGGACCGCGAGACGTCGCGTCTAACGATGATGGCGTCAACGGAAGGCGGCATGGAAATTGAAGAAGTTGCGGAAGCAACACCTGAAAAAATCCTGAAAGTTGCCATTGATCCGGCAACCGGAATGCTGCCTTTCCATGCCCGTCAACTGGCGTTTGGCCTTGGCCTTGAAGGGAAACAGGTCGGTGCCGCCGTCAAATTCATGTTGGCCATGTATAAAGCCTTCACTGAACTCGATTGCTCCATTGTCGAGATTAACCCTTTAGTCGTTACCGGGTCGGGTGATGTTATTGCTCTGGATGCGAAGATTAATTTTGATGACAACGCACTCTATCGCCACAAGGACGTGGAGGAAATGCGGGATGAAAGCGAAGAAGACCCGGCTGAGCTTGAAGCTGGCAAACATGAGCTGAACTACATCAAACTTGACGGCTCCATTGGCTGTATGGTGAACGGCGCGGGTTTGGCCATGGGCACGATGGACATCATCAAGCTTTATGGCGGTGAGCCTGCAAACTTCCTTGATGTTGGGGGCGGAGCGACCAAAGAACGTGTAACAACGGCCTTTAAGATCATTTTGTCCGACTCCAACGTTAAAGGCATTCTGGTAAATATTTTTGGCGGAATTATGCGCTGCGATGTGATTGCCGAGGGCGTTGTTGCTGCGGCTAAAGAGGTGAGCCTGAACGTTCCCCTTGTTGTCCGTCTTGAAGGAACAAACGTTGATCAAGGCAAAGAGATTATGGCGAATTCAGGTCTGCCTATCATTTCCGGTGACAACCTCGCTGATGCTGCCGAAAAAATTGTAAAAGCCGTGAAGGAGGCCCAGTAAATGTCCGTCCTAGTTAATTCGAACACACGGCTCATCTGTCAGGGTTTTACAGGAGCTCAGGGCACCTTCCATTCCGAGCAGGCAATCGCCTATGGTACCAACATGGTCGGTGGCGTAACACCCGGTAAAGGTGGCACCAAGCATCTGGACTTGCCCGTTTTTGATACGGTCAAAGATGCCGTTGCCAAAACAGAAGCAAACGCATCAGTCATTTATGTGCCGCCGCCATTTGCTGCGGATGCTATTTTGGAAGCCATCGACGCCGGTATCGAGCTCGCCATCTGTATTACAGAGGGTATCCCGGTCATGGACATGCTGAAAGTTAAGCGCGCTCTCGAGAATTCCGGAACGCGTTTAATTGGGCCCAACTGCCCTGGCGTGATTACGCCGGGCGAGTGCAAAATCGGAATTATGCCAGGCCACATTCACAAGCCTGGCAAAGTTGGGATTGTCTCGCGTTCCGGCACATTGACCTATGAGGCGGTGGCGCAGACCACAGCAGCAGGTTTTGGTCAGTCAACCTGTATCGGTATTGGTGGGGATCCCGTCAACGGCACCAATTTTGTTGATTGTTTGACAATGTTTGTCGAGGACGACCAGACAGAAGCGATTGTTATGATTGGTGAGATTGGCGGTTCCGCTGAAGAAGACGGAGCAGCCTTCATCAAGGCTTCCGGCACCAAAAAGCCGGTTGTTGGATTTATCGCTGGCGTTACAGCACCTCCGGGCCGCCGTATGGGGCACGCTGGTGCAATTATCGCCGGCGGCAAAGGTGGCGCAGACGATAAAATCGCAGCGCTTCAAGAGGCTGGAATTCACGTTACAGATTCTCCAGCCGGTATTGGTGAAACGATGGTAAAAGCCATCGGTTAACGTCATGGCCCGGATTCAAGAAGCAACTGCTCAGGGCCGCAACGCATAAGGGAAGACGCGCCGGCAACGGTGCGCCTATTTGAGGATGACAGAACTCGATCCGACACAGTTCCTCTATTCAGGTAATCAGGTTTACGTGGCCGAACTCTACGAACGGTATCTCGACGATCCCGGAAGCGTTGACATCAATTGGCAAGATTTCTTCTCGGAATTGGAAGACGACGCGAAAAACGTTAATTCTGAGATTCGCGGCGCGACGTGGGCGCCGTCGGATTCTGGAATTGTTGGTCAGGCTGACTTGGCTCCGCTTTCTGAACGGATGGCTTCAGAGCATCTTGCCCAAGGGGTACTCCCGCAGCAAATGGCAAACGCCGGCATGTCCGGGACCAAGGTCCGCGAGGCAACGCTTGATTCCATTCGAGCCTTGATGCTGATCCGCGCCTATCGGGTTCGTGGTCACTTGCTGGCGGATCTGGATCCCTTGGGGATCGAAGTTCCGACCGAACATTCAGAACTCGACCCTGCCAGCTATGGATTTACCGAAAAAGATATGGATCGTGAGATCTTTATCAATTACGTGCTGGGTTTGGAAACGGCAACGGTTCGCGAAATCATCAGCATTCTTCGCCAAACCTATTGCAGTTCCATCGGCGTCGAGTTTATGCATATTCAGGACCCGGATGAGAAATCCTGGATCCAGCAACGCATGGAACGTATTAACAACCAGTCGACGTTTACCGCCAATGGTAAAAAAGCCATCCTGAACAGACTGATCGAGACGGAAGGCTTTGAAAAGTATCTGGATCGTAAGTTCAGCGGCGTCAAACGGTTCGGTCTGGATGGTGGAGAAAGCCTCGTCCCGGCGATGGAGCAAATCTTCAAGCGTGGCGGACAGTTGGGTGTTGAAGAAATTGTACTTGGCATGGCCCACCGCGGGCGTCTGAACGTTCTTGCGAACGTCATGGGCAAACCGTTTCAGGCCATCTTCCATGAATTCCAGGGCGGACAGTCCCGTCCCGATGACATCATGGGATCTGGTGATGTAAAATATCATCTTGGCTCGTCGTCCGACCGGGTTTTCGATGGCAAGTCAGTGCATCTGTCATTAACCGCCAATCCATCCCACCTTGAAGTCGTGAACACCGTTTGCCTCGGTAAGGTCCGGGCAAAACAAGTGCAGAAAAACGATGTTGAGCGTGAAAAAGTCATGGCGCTTCTGTTGCACGGTGATGCTGCGTTTGCGGGACAAGGACTGGTCCCTGAAGCCTTGGATTTGTCGCATTTGCTGGGCTATCAGACCGGTGGCACCATCCATATCATTATCAACAACCAAATTGGTTTTACGACCAATCCACGGCATTCGCGGTCGTCTGCCTACTGCTCTGACGTCGCAAAAACTGTGGCCGCGCCCATTTTGCACGTGAATGCAGATGATGTTGAAGCCGTTGTTCATTGCGCGCGGATTGCCATTGAATACCGTCAGAAATTCAAGCAAGACGTTGTCATTGATATGATTTGTTATCGCCGGCATGGCCATAACGAAGGCGATGAGCCCATGTTCACGCAGCCAAATATGTACAAGAAAATCGCGACGCATCCAACTACACGCGATATCTATGCGCGTAAATTGATCCGCGAGAATGTTCTGACCGAAGCAGAGATCGAAGACCAATTGGCTCAGTTCATAGCGCAATTGGATGCCGCCTATGAGGCTGCGGGCAGCTATAAGGCGAACAAAGCCGACTGGCTTGATGGAGCTTGGTCAGGAATAACCGTCGCATCCGGCAATGCACGCCGCGGCGATACGGGTGTGAACGTTGACCGCCTAAAAGAAATTGGGACCGCTTTAACCCAAATTCCAGGCAATATTAACGTGCACTCAAAAATCACTCGTCAGCTCAAGGCGAAACAGGCAATGTTTGATACAGGCGAAGGCATTGACTGGGCGACCGGTGAAGCATTGGCGTTTGGCTCGCTGCTGTTGGAAGGCCATGCGGTTCGTTTATCCGGTCAGGATTCTGAGCGCGGGACGTTCTCGCACCGACATTCCGTTTTGACAGATCAGGAAACCGAAGACAGATATATTCCGCTTAACAATCTGCGCTTTGGCCAAGCCCCCTACGAAGTGATTAACAGCCCGCTCTCGGAAGCTGGTGTTCTGGGATTTGAATATGGTTACAGCCTTGCAGAACCTCAGATGCTGGTCCTCTGGGAAGCGCAATTTGGCGATTTCTCCAACGGGGCACAGGTCGTCATTGATCAGTTCGTTTCATCGGGCGAGCACAAATGGTTGCGCATGTGCGGTTTGGTAATGTTGCTTCCACACGGATACGAGGGACAAGGCCCCGAACACAGTTCTGCCCGTCTGGAGAGATATTTGCAATTGTGTGCGGAAGACAACATGCAAGTTTGCAATTGCACAACGCCTTCTAACTACTTTCATGTGTTGCGCCGTCAGTTAAAAAGAGATTTCCGTAAGCCGCTGGTAATTATGTCGCCAAAATCACTGTTGCGTCACAAACGGGCGGTCTCCAAACTGTCGGAAATGGCTGACGGGACAACCTTCCATCGTGTCCTATGGGATGATCGTGAAGGTTCACTGGTTGCAGACAGCAAAGTCAAACGCGTCGTTATCTGCACGGGCAAAGTTTATTATGATCTGCTCGAAGAAGCCGAAAAACGCAAAGCCAATGATGTTTATATCTTGAGAATGGAACAGCTATATCCGTTCCCGGAACAAGCCCTCATTCAGGAACTCAAACGGTTCAAGAATGCGGACGTGGTTTGGTGTCAGGAAGAACCCCGTAACATGGGAGCCTGGACGTTCTTGATCGAACGTTTGTCGTCATTGGTAGCGGATCTTGGGCATAAGAATACAAGCCTTAAATACGCAGGCCGCCCGGAAGCGGCTGCACCTGCTACCGGTTTGATGTCGAAACACGTGGCCGAACAGGCAAAGCTTGTTGATGAAGCTCTTAGCGTGAGCCCGGCAAGGCCTGCGCGCAAAACGGCTGCAGCGCCGAAAACTGCGGCACGCCGCAAACCGGCTGCCAAGAAGGCGCCCACAAAGAAACCTGCTGCAAGAAAAAGCACGAAATAGTTATAGGTTCACTCAGAGTCCTAACTCATTTTGATTATTGAGGAAGCAAAAATGTCAGTTGAAATCAAGGTTCCGGTATTAGGCGAGTCTGTTGCTGAAGCAACCGTCGCCAAATGGTTTAAACAACCCGGCGACGCTGTCGCGGTTGATGAACCTCTTGTAGAACTTGAAACGGACAAAGTAACCGTTGAAGTAAATTCTCCCGTCGCCGGAGCCCTCGCCAGTATCCTTGTTCCAGAAGGAACTGACGTCGAAGTTGATGCTTTGTTAGGGTTGATTGAAGAAGGTGCGGCAGGTACCGAAGCCGCTCCTGCTGCAGCGCCCGCTGCGGCTCCAGCACCGGCCCCTGCCCCCGCACCAGCGCCTGCTCCTACCCCAGCACCCGCGCCCGCTGCGGCTCCTGCTCCTGCTCCTGCACCGGCAGCGGCGCCCGCAGCAGCAGCCATGAAACCGTTGTCTCCGGCGGTCCGTAAGCTGGTCGATGATAACAACCTGGATGCGAGTTTAATCGCCGCGACGGGCAAGGATGGCCGGATCACCAAAGGTGATGTACTTGCCGCTATGGAAGCCGGCACCGCTATTCGTCGGGCCGCCCCTGCGCCGGTCTCAGCGACGTCTCTCGCAACGGCAACTCCTGCAGATTTACCGCCACGTCCGGAAGACCCGAGAGAAGAACGCGTGCGCATGAGCAAGTTGCGTAAGATTATTTCAGGACGCCTTAAGGAAGCCCAGAATACCGCGGCGATGTTGACGACCTGGAATGAGGTCGATATGGGCGCTGCCATGGATTTGCGCGTCGCTTACAAGGAAGCTTTCGAGAAAAAACACGGTGTCCGGCTGGGCTTCATGTCCTTTTTTGTTCGAGCCGCCTGCATTGCCTTGAAAGAGTGGCCCGCGCTTAACGCTGAAATTTATGGTGATGAGCAGATTTACAAGAACTTCTATAACATCGGCGTTGCTGTCGGCACACCGCAGGGCCTTGTTGTTCCTGTCCTTAAAGATGCAGACCAGATGCGATTTGCCGAGATTGAAGGCAATATCGGTGACTTCGGTCGCCGGGCACGTGATGGCAAGCTGTCGATGGACGAGATGACCGGTGGCACGTTTACCATCACCAACGGCGGTGTTTTTGGATCATTGAATTCGATGCCAATTCTCAACGTGCCACAATCGGCTATTTTGGGTATGCACAAAATCCAAAAGCGCCCTGTTGCGATTGGAGATGAGGTTGTCGTCCGCCCGATGATGTATCTCGCCATGTCCTATGATCACCGGATTGTTGATGGCCGTGAAGCCGTCTCCTTCCTGGTTCGGATTAAAGATCTGATCGAAGATCCGCAGCGCATTATGTTGGACGTATAAACAAAGCAGTTCGTTAAAAGGAAATATGGCAATGAGCGACGTATATGATCTGATCGTCATCGGTGGTGGTCCAGGTGGTTATGTAGCCGCAATTCGGGCGGCTCAATTGGGCCTGAAAACGGCTGTTGTCGAATCCCGTGGTAAGCTGGGCGGCACCTGTCTGAATGTCGGCTGCATTCCTTCAAAAGCGCTGCTTCAATCATCGCATCATTTTGAAGTCGCCGAGAAAGAATTTGCCCATCACGGCATTCAGGCAACAGGCCTGAAGCTTGATCTAAAAGCAATGCTCGCCCGCAAAGACAAAGTCGTTGAAGATCTGACCGGTGGCATTGAGTTTTTGATGAAGAAAAACAAAATCGATTACATCGTCGGTTTTGGTGAAATCGTCTCGGCAAATGAAGTTTCCGTTAAGCCGCCGAAAAAAGGCGCTCGCAAACAGACATTAAAAACGGAAAACATCATGATCGCGACCGGGTCGGAAGTCACACCGTTGCCCGGCATAACGATTGATGAAAAACTGATCGTCAGCTCAACGGGTGCGTTGTCATTGCCGAAAGTTCCCAAGTCGATCGCGGTTATAGGTGCCGGTGTTATCGGCCTGGAACTCGGCTCCGTATGGCGGCGCTTGGGCGCTGACGTCACGGTTATCGAGTTTCTTGATGTTGTGCTGCCGGGTATGGATGCGGAAGTCTCCAAGAACATGGGACGCATCTTGAAAAAGCAGGGCATGAACCTGAAGATGAAAACCAAGGTTACGGGTGCCAAAGCAACCAAGACCAATGTCACTTTAACGGTCGAGCCCCGCGATGGCGGAGCGGCTGAAAAGATCAAGGCAGATGTTGTCCTGGTCGCTATTGGTCGTCGCCCCTTCACAGATAAACTGGGCCTTGATAAAGTTGGTGTTACGGTTGATGAGCGCGGCTTTATTCCCGTTGACGAAGATTACCAAACCAACGTCGAAGGCATTTATGCCGTTGGTGATGTGATCGGTGGGGCTATGCTGGCCCACAAGGCAGAAGAAGAAGGCTCTGCCTGCGCTGAAATCATCGCCGGGCAATCTGGACATGTAGACTATGGCACGATCCCGGGCATTGTTTATACCCACCCGGAAGTCGCCAGCGTCGGAAAAACCGAAGAGCAACTCAAAGAAGCCGGCGTCGAATATAATGTTGGCAAGTTTCCCTTTTCTGCAAACTCGCGCGCCCGAACAAATGCGGATGCGGACGGCTTTGTAAAAATTCTGGCCGACAAAAAAACCGATGCGATCCTTGGCTGCCATATCGTTGGTCCAGCCGCCGGTGATCTCATTCAGGAAATTGTCGTTGCCATGGAACTCAGCGCCAGCGCCGAAGATGTTGCACGCATTTGTCACGGTCATCCGGGTCTACCCGAAGCCGTGAAAGAAGCGGCATTGGGAGCGGGAGGCCGCGCCCTTCATATCTAGGGTGATGCCCCGGCCCATACGACATCCTGAGTGCGATCTGGATGGTGGCCTCCATGTCTAGCCTGCCCCGGAAACAGCTGCTTGTTCTGTTTTGTTGTGCTGAAGTCGTTAGCATGCTTGGCTCGGTTACGTTCCCAGCCTTGCTGCCGACCTTTATTTCCTCTTGGGACCTAACAAATACAGATGCGGGTTGGTTAAACGGCATCTATTTTGGCGGATATCTGATTGCTGTTCCCTTGTTGGTCAGCATGACAGATCACATGTCGGCGCGAAAAATATATATCTATAGTTTGCTGCTCACGGCCGTCTCCAGTTTCGGCTTCGCCTTTGCGACGGATGGTTTTTGGTCGGCTATGGTCTTTCGCACACTGGCTGGTATTGGTTTGGCCGGCTCCTATATGCCGGGGCTAAAACTGTTAACAGATCATTTGGACACCCAGGACCCGAATACTGATAACAGCCGAATTGTCGCTTTTTACACGTCGTCTTTCGGGATCGGCACCGCGCTCTCCTATTTTGTTTCCGGCGAGATCGCGACCCTTTGGAATTGGGAAACCGCGTTCCTGATCGCTGCCTTTGGCCCCTTAATTTCAATCGCGCTTATTCACTTTTTTCTTCGGGGAGATGACCCGCGCCCCCACAAAGCCCCAGAAACCCATCCACTCGACTTCAGGCCTGTGCTCAAATGTCGACCCGCAATGGCTTACGTACTTGCCTATACGGTTCATAACTTTGAACTGTTTGCCTATCGGTCGTGGATGGTCGCCTTCCTGGCCTACTCCGCATCGACGCAGCCAGGACAAAACCTTTTAATCGCAGCAACCGCGTGGGCCGCCATCGCAAATTTATTTGCCTTGCCCGCCAGTATCCTGGGCAACGAATTATCGCGCCGCATTGGCAGGCATAAAGCAATTAACATTATCATGGGCACGTCAGCGGTCTTCGCCTGCTTTATCGGTTTCACCGCAGAATTGCCATTCATCGTTGTCGCCATTTTGCTCATTCTCTATGGCATGGTGATCGCGGGGGAGTCGTCTTCTGTGACAGCCGGTGCCGTTGCCGCAGCGCCACCCGGCTATCGCGGAGCGACAATGGCTGTCCATTCATGTATTGGTTTTATGGGCTCCTTCGCCGGTCCGCTTGTTTTTGGCATGGCTCTCGATTTCAGTTCAGCCACCGGCGTCGGTGGCACGACCACGGCATCATGGGGCTGGGCGTTTGCGCTTAGCGGTCTGGTTGTCGGGCTTGGACCAGTCTTTATCTGGCTGTTGAGCCGCCAGCGCAGATCGTAAACTGCAAAATCTTGAAATCTGACACCTGACAGAATTAGCGCCGACGCGCCCTTGGGTGGGCCGCATCATAGACCATCGACAAATGCTCGCCATCGACTTCCGTGTAACGCTGGGTCGAAGATAGCGACGCATGGCCCAAAAGCTCCTGAATGGTCCTCAAATCGCCGCCGCCGCCCAAAAGGTGGGTCGCAAAACTGTGGCGCAAAGCGTGGGGTGTGGCGGATTCGGGTAAATTCAGGAGCGCCCGAACATCACGCACCTGTTTTTGTGCGATTGCCGGGTTCAAACGTTTGCCGCGGACGCCCAGAAAAAGGGGATCGTCGCCTTCTTGATGGAAAGGACAGATGTCGATGTAGTCACGAATTGCTGTCCCAACGGCCGGCAACACGGGTACCAGGCGTTGTTTATTGCCTTTGCCGCTAATGACCAACGCCGATTCCGCGTCCAGAGCACGTCTCCCGTCGTCAAAAGAGAGTTTTAGAGCTTCACCAAGCCGCAGCCCGCATCCATAAAGTAACGACAACAGGGCTTTATCACGTTTCCCAACCCATGCCTCATCACTCAATTCTTCGACGACCTCCAGAGCCATCAGCGCATCTTCAATGGAAAGGGCTTTTGGAATAGATTTTGGGACTTTCGGAATGCGTACCGTTTGAATGATCGTATTGTTGATCCGTCCTTCGCGTTCCAGAAATTTGAAAAAGCTCTTCAAGGTCGACATTGCGCGTGCCGTAGATGTGCGGCTCAATCCGTCAGAATTCCGGCGAGAAAGATACCCTCGGAAATCGCGTGTTGTCAGCCGATCCAAATCGGCCAAACCGGCACCATGACCTAAATGCTCCATTAAAAACTTCATAAAGGCAACCAGATCGCGCCCATAGGCGTCAAGCGTATGGGCAGAGTAGCGCCGTTCGTGCGCAAGCCAGTCTTGCCAATCCGTAATGGCTTTTAAGACAGCAGGCTCAGCAACCGGGATCATTAAGCCTCACCCAGCTCCCGATGAATAAGAGATTCGAGAACGCGGACCAAAAACCCTATCAATTCAGACCCCTGCCCCGGGTGAAATACACTGCCTCTGGACCCCAGCGCCATGACGCCAACCGGCGACGCTAAAGAAGGTCGCAACCGTGCAAGTGCCGCAGATTGAACGAGTCCGGCTCCCGCACCAAATATCCGGCCATCATCCGAGAACTCTCGGTACAAACAGATATCCTGCTCCGCGCCAACATATAAATCGACATCCCCAGCGTCCAGCTGACGCACTTCGTTTAAAACAATACGCGGATCGGGAGTATGGGCCGGCTCGAACCCAATCGAGACGACGTCAACATCCAAAAGAAACGGCCAGTCATCGGAAAGAATCCGAACCAGGTGTTCGAAACTCTTGGCGGTTACGGCGGCCAAGACTGCGGCGTGCGTTCGCGTTTGTGTCGACATATTCGAGCGACTGGTCTCAATAACTTCCTGCGCACAATTTCTCAGTTCATCAATTTCTGATGTCCGTCGATCCAGCATATAGCGCTGCATATCGACGACTCCGTCACCGGTCCAGCGTTCCGGCGCCACAACTTCACTCATGATCTCGGGGTGCGCTTTAAAAAAATCTGGATTTTCTTGCAAATATTCAGCGACTTGTTTTTCATTAAGCTGTTGATTTTGCATTATATTCTCGTTTTCATGTTCATTAAAAACACTGTCTGGCTGTTGCGTCATCGATCAACTCCCGTTATTCGTCGCCCTTGGCTGCGAATCGCCCTATTATACACCTTCGTATGGTTAACGAAGTATCCTTAACAAATAAGAAACATCCACACATCTATGGCATCAAAGAACACCAATCCGACCACGCCATCTTACTACGAACCGGGAACACGTGTAGCCGTCCAGTTGCCGTTGCCGATTGGCGGCGCATATGACTATAAGGTCAACGCAACAGATCGGGTCCGTGATGGTGATTTTGTCCGTGTGCCGTTGGGCCCCAGAATTGCCGAAGGCGTTGTATGGGGACCTGCTGTCGGTGATGTTGAAGAAACCAAACTCAAGGAAATTATCGCTCGCCTGGACTGCCCGCCGCTCCCCGCTGTATCGCGACGGTTGATAGACTGGACGGCCAATTATACACTTCAAGCCAAGGGTTCCGTTCTAAAGATGGCCATGAGTGTCCGAGATGCCCTGGAGCCACCAAAGCCAACACTCGCATACATTAAAGCCAGCGAACAACCCGAACTGCGTCAGACACCGGCCCGCCAGCGCGTCTTGCAACTGATGACAGATGGTCCACCCCGTACCGCTACAGAGATTGCCCGCGAAGCGGCAACCAGTAGCAGTGTGGTAAAAGGGCTTTTTGAAGCCGGTGCACTCCTCAAAGTCTCTTTATCGACAGACCCCGCCATCGCGGCACCGGACCCTGAACGACCAGGCCCGGTTTTATCGCCCGAACAAGCCGATGCCTCGCGGCACTTGATCGATGCCGTCAAGGACAAGCAGTTTTCTGTTGCCCTTCTGGATGGAGTTCCCGGTTCAGGCAAGACAGAGGTTTATTTCGAGGCCGTGGCCGAAGCTCTCCGACAAGGCGGGCAGGTATTGGTTATGTTGCCAGAAATTGCTTTGAGTGCCCAATGGCTGGAACGCTTTCGAGACCGATTTGGGGTCGATCCGTCCGTATGGCACTCTGACCTGACGATGGCTCAACGCCGCAACACCTGGCGTTGGGTTGCCGAAGGCCACGCCCGGGTCGTCGTTGGCGCCAGATCTGCCCTGTTCCTTCCTTTTCCAGACTTACAACTGATGGTCATAGACGAAGAACATGACGGTGCCTTTAAGCAAGAGGACGGTGTTATCTATAATGCCCGCGACATGGCCGTTGTGCGCGCCAGTTTGGGTGAAATCCCGATTGTCCTTGCGTCCGCGACCCCTTCGCTGGAGACCATCATCAACGCATCAGACGGTCGCTATCAAAAGTATGATTTGCCAAGTCGCCACGCAGGTGCCGCTTTACCTGATATTAAAGCCGTCGACATGATCAAAAACCCGCCACCACGCGGGCGGTGGCTGTCTCCGGCACTTGCAGAAGCAATCACCGAGACAATCGGCGCAGGCGAACAGGTGCTTTTGTTTTTAAACCGCCGTGGTTACGCACCCTTGACCCTGTGTCGGACCTGTGGTCACCGGTTCCAATGCCCCCGATGCACGGCCTGGCTGGTTGAGCATCGTCTCGCGGGGCGGCTACAGTGCCATCATTGTGGATTTCATATCTCGCCACCCGAACACTGTCCGGAATGCAAAACAGAAAACAGTCTGGTTGCCTGCGGTCCCGGTGTCGAACGGCTGGCCGAAGAGCTGGAAACCCTGATCCCAGATATTCGGATGACCATCGCTGCCAGCGACAACATCCAATCGCCCCGCGCGGCGGCTGAACTGGTCCGCCGTATAGAAGATCACGAGATCGATCTGATCATCGGCACTCAAATCGTTGCCAAGGGGTATCACTTTCCCCTTTTGACACTGGTTGGCGTGATAGATGCGGATTTAGGGCTGCAGGGTGGCGACCCGCGTGCTGCCGAGCGTACATTTCAACTGCTCTATCAGGTATCCGGGCGGGCAGGTCGGGGCGACAAGCCAGGCCGGGTGCTGCTGCAAACTTACCTGGCCAATCATCCGGTAATGGAGGCCTTACTTTCGGGGAACCGGGATGCATTTTTAAATACAGAATCGAAATCGCGCCAAGAGGCGATGATGCCACCATTCGGTCGACTGGTCAGCCTGATCGTTTCCGGCGTCAGTGAAACCATGGTCGATCAAGCTGCCAATGCGCTTGCCCGCGCTGCACCAAGTGGCAAAGACATTCAAGTTTTGGGTCCTGCACCAGCCCCTTTTGCCTTGCTCAGAGGTCGCCATCGCCGGCGATTACTGCTCAAAACACGCAAGGATATAGCCGTCCAACCACTCGTTCGCCAATGGTTATCGCGTTCACAGCGTTATAAAAAGGTTCGTATTCAAGTCGATGTCGATCCCATGAGTTTTTTCTAGAATAGGTCACTCAACCTCGATCTCGCCTTCGACCGCAACCTCTTCTTTCGCCCGTCGGTCATTTGGATATGTTTTATGCTTGCGCACCGTACTCCGGCGACAGGGCCCAATATAATGGTGCTCCCTGATGAAGGGGCGTTCATCGTCCAGACTGGCACACAATCGCTGGGCAACGCTGGCTGCGGAGTAAGGCTTCGCCAGAAAGTCATGTATTCCGGCGTCGACGGCATCTTTTATCCGGCGCACATCTGTATAGGCTGAGACCATAATAATCTTAACCATTTGATCTTTAACGATATCGCTGCGGCGGACTGTCCGAGTGAAGGCCGTTCCGGAAACTTTAGGCATAAAATTGTCGACGAGAACCAGGTCGAACGCTTCCTCTGACAGATGGACAATACCATCTTTTGCAGAACTGCAGGCGGCAACCTTCCAGACCCCCAGAGCCTGCAGGACGTTTCTTAACAAGGCCCGGGCGAAATAATTGTCATCAATGACCAATACCCGTAACTGGCTGAAGCGCGCCAACGCTTCATCCGATGTCGACGCTGGCGACGCATTCCGTTTTACTTCCAGCGTTTTCTGGTCCCGATGACCGTTTATCCCGTCCACAGACTAACCCCAAGAAAAACAAACGACCCATATTTATTCAGGTAGTATCCGTATTAAGACCATATAGTTAAGATTGCTGATTCCACTGTGATGAAGATCACACTCGGATGCTCTTTTCGGCCTTCTGGAAGGGCTTTAAAATCGCCGTTGAAACGACCGGCCTATTGCATTGCAAAAAGGTGCGGAGAGTCCGTTGCATACCCCGATTGAGTATGGTACGAAGTGCCCGCTTCGAAGGGTCAATCTTGGAGGAGCAGATTTTGTCTTGTTTAATCCGATGATCGATTGTTTAAGGCAAATTCTTATTATCAAACTCTAAAGATGAGGTTCATCAGGTGACATCGGATGTAATCGGCGCCACCGGCCTAGCAGGTCGCTACGCTACAGCGCTTTTTGAGCTTGCTGACGCAGACAAGCAACTGGATAAAGTGGCTGGAGATCTCTCTGCCATTACTCAGATGCTTGATGAGTCGGACGACCTCAATCGCCTTATCAGATCGCCCGTCTTGTCGCGCAAGGATCAGAGCACTGCCATGGACGCAGTTCTGGACGCTGCCGAGACAAGTGATCTAACCCGAAAGTTTATTGGGCTTGTTGCCCAAAACCGCAGGCTTTTTGCCCTCCCCGCGATGATTAAAGGCTATCAAGCCAAACTCAGCGCGCTTCGTGGCGAATCCACAGCGGAAGTTGTTTCGGCTAAGCCACTGACCAAAGGTCAGTTAACAGCCATTGGAGATTCTTTAAAAAGTGCCATGGGGACCACAGTTACCGTTGACGCAAGCGTCGACGAGAGTCTGTTGGGCGGCCTGATTGTGAAAGTCGGGTCCCGTATGGTTGATAGTTCTTTGAAAACGAAGCTTCATCAGCTTCGTTTCGCCATGAAAGGGGTCGGTTAATGGAAATCCGTGCCGCGGAAATTTCTGCAATTCTAAAAAAACAAATCGCTGATTTTGGTTCAGAAGCTGAAGTCGCTGAAGTCGGACAGGTTTTGTCTGTTGGTGACGGGATCGCCCGTGTCCACGGACTTGATCAGGTTCAGGCCGGTGAAATGGTTGAGTTTCCAGGTGGAATTAAAGGCATGGCCCTTAACCTGGAAGCTGACAACGTTGGTGTTGTTATTTTCGGCAATGACCGGACGATTCGCGAAGGCGACACTGTTAAGCGGACCGGCGACATTGTTGACGTCCCTGCTGGCAAAGGCATGTTGGGGCGCGTTGTTGACGCGCTCGGCAACCCGATTGATGGGAAAGGTCCTCTTGAAGATGTGACCCGTCAACTGGTTGAGGTTAAAGCACCTGGCATTATCCCCCGGAAATCCGTGCATGAGCCCATGCAGACCGGCCTCAAGGCAATCGATTCCCTAATCCCGGTTGGCCGTGGACAGCGCGAATTGATCATTGGTGACCGTCAAACCGGTAAAACAGCTGTTATTATCGACACCATTTTGAACCAGAAAAAAACCAATGACGCGGCGAAGGATGATTCAGAGAAGCTCTTCTGCATCTACGTTGCTGTTGGTCAAAAGCGTTCAACGGTTGCTCAGTTGGTGAAAACCCTCGAAGACTATGACGCGATGAAGTATTCCGTTGTTGTTGCGGCGACGGCTTCCGAGCCTGCTCCTCTTCAGTTTATGGCACCTTACACGGGCGCGACGATTGGTGAATATTTCCGTGATAACGGTCAGCATGCGGTTATCTTCTACGATGATTTGACCAAACAGGCTGTGGCTTATCGTCAAATGTCTCTGTTGCTGCGTCGTCCTCCTGGACGTGAAGCTTATCCGGGTGACGTTTTCTACCTGCACTCCCGTTTGCTGGAGCGCGCCTGTAAGTTGGGCGATGCGGCTGGAAACGGCTCTTTGACGGCTTTGCCGGTTATTGAGACACAGGCGGGTGACGTTTCTGCCTATATTCCAACCAACGTGATTTCGATCACCGATGGTCAGATCTTCCTGGAAACGGAACTCTTCTATAAAGGCATCCGCCCGGCTGTGAACGTTGGTCTGTCTGTTTCCCGTGTGGGTTCAGCAGCCCAGATTAAAGCGATGAAACAGGTTGCGGGTACGATTAAGCTGGAATTGGCTCAATATCGTGAGATGGCAGCCTTTGCCCAGTTTGCATCTGATCTTGATGCCTCAACCCAACAGTTGTTGGCTCGTGGTGCACGTTTGACAGAATTGCTAAAGCAACCTCAGTATACGCCGTATCCTGTTGAAGAGCAGGTTGTGGTGATCTTCGCTGGTGTGAACGGTTTCACCGATAGCATTCCCGTCGAAGAAATCACCAATTTCGAAAAGCAGTTCATCAGTGAATTCCGCGCGAAACATGACGACGTTTTAGCAACGATTCGCTCGGAGCAAGCCATTTCTGACGATACCAGCAAGAAGCTGAAGAGCATTCTTGAAGATTTCGTCAAAACGTTTGCTTAACCTGGACACAATAACCAATAGGAACGGATAGGCATCGATGGCCAATCTCAAAGACCTAAAAGTTCGGATCACCAGTGTCCAGTCGACGCGGAAGATCACATCAGCCATGAAAATGGTGGCAGCGGCTAAACTGCGCCGGGCACAGGAAGCAGCTGAAGCTGCCCGCCCCTATGCCGTGCGCATGGAACGCATGCTCGGTTCGCTGGCCGAATCGCTTGGAGGTGTCGATGGCGCCCCCAAGATGTTGGCAGGAACTGGAAGTGATCAAGTGCAATTACTGGTCGCCTTTACTGCAGACCGCGGTTTGTGTGGCGGTTTCAACGGCTCCATTGTTCGGCAAGTCCGGAAAATGGCTAGTCAGCTTAAGGCTGATGGTAAAACCGTTAAAATTCTGTTTGTTGGCCGCAAGGCCCACGACGTTTTGAAGCGTGAATACGCCAACGAAACTGTGGATATGATCACCGGACTCGGCAAAAAGAATATTCACTTCAGTGAAGCGGCAGAAGTCGCAGATAGAATCACCACGATGTTTGATGCTGGTGAATTTGATGTCTGCACCGTCGTCTTTAACCGCTTTCAATCGGCAATGACGCAAATTGTGACGCCACAACAGCTCATTCCTTTTAGTCCACCGGAGCGTGACGACGAGGAAGAAGAGGTTGCGGCAGACCAGGGTGCCAAGTCGGTTTATATTTTTGAGCCCGAAGAACAAGATATTCTGGCTGATTTGCTGCCCCGAAATATGGCTGTGCAAATTTTCCAGGCCTTGCTGGAAAGTGCTGCGTCTGAACATGGAGCCCGGATGACCGCCATGGACAACGCAACCCGGAACGCAGGCGATATGATTGATGGTTTGACAATGACCTATAACCGGACACGTCAGGCCGTTATTACCAAGGAGTTGATTGAAATCATCTCCGGTGCGGAAGCACTTTAATCCGTTTGTAAGCAACACGAACGCTGAAAGGCAACAGGAGCATCAGCGATGACAACTAATTCTAAAGGTAAAATCACTCAGGTTATGGGTGCTGTGATCGACGTTCAGTTTGATGGTGAATTGCCGTCGATCATGAACGCCCTTCATGTTGACAACAATGGCAAGCAGCTGGTGCTCGAAGTTGCCCAGCACTTGGGTGAGAACTCGGTTCGCACCATTGCTATGGATGCAACAGAAGGTTTGCAACGGTCTATGGAAGTCATAGACACAGGCAACCCAATCATGGTTCCTGTCGGTCCCGAGACTCTGGGACGGATTATGAACGTTATTGGTGATGCCATTGACGAGCGCGGCCCCGTCGAGACCAAACAAAAGTCTGCTATTCACCGCGATGCGCCTGAATTTAGCGAACAGTCAACGGAGACCGAAATCCTGACAACGGGTATCAAGGTTGTTGATTTGATCGCGCCTTACTCAAAGGGTGGTAAAATTGGTCTGTTCGGTGGTGCCGGTGTTGGCAAAACGGTTTTGATCATGGAATTGATCAACAACGTTGCTAAAGGACACGGTGGATATTCTGTATTTGCCGGTGTTGGCGAGCGGACACGTGAAGGAAACGATCTCTATCATGAAATGATCGAGTCTGGTGTTATTAACCTCGAAGGCGAATCAAAAGCCGCTCTGGTTTATGGTCAGATGAACGAGCCTCCAGGAGCCCGTGCCCGTGTTGCCTTGACCGGTTTGACACTGGCTGAGTATTTCCGTGATGAAGAAGGCCAAGACGTGTTGTTCTTCGTTGATAACATTTTCCGTTTCACACAGGCTGGTTCTGAGGTTTCGGCTCTGTTGGGACGTATTCCTTCTGCTGTGGGTTACCAGCCGACACTGGCGACTGATATGGGTACCTTGCAAGAGCGGATTACATCAACAAACAAAGGCTCGATTACGTCTGTGCAGGCCATTTATGTTCCTGCTGATGATTTGACCGATCCAGCACCTGCAACATCTTTTGCTCACCTAGATGCAACTACGGTTTTAAGCCGGCAAATCGCAGAATTGGGTATTTATCCGGCTGTGGATCCGCTTGACTCAACCTCTCGTATCCTGGATCCACGGATCATTGGTGATGAGCATTATGCGGTTGCAACCGGCGTTCAGCAGGTTTTGCAGACCTATAAGTCCCTGCAAGATATCATCGCGATTTTGGGTATGGATGAATTATCGGAAGAAGATAAGTTGACCGTGGCACGTGCCCGGAAAATTCAGCGCTTCCTATCCCAGCCTTTCCACGTTGCTGAAGTCTTCACGGGCTCTCCTGGTGTTCTCGTATCATTGGAAGAGACGATTAAAGGCTTTAAAGGTATTCTTGATGGCGAATATGATCACATTCCAGAGGCAGCCTTCTATCTGGTAGGCACCATTGACGATGTGTTGGAAAAAGCCAAAAAGATGGCAGCTGAGGCTGCTTAAGTCCTGTTAAGGAGTATGTAGGCATGGCCGATATGGTCGAATTTGAACTGGTCTCACCAGAAAAGCTCTTGAAATCAGAGTCGGTAGAGATGGTTGTTGTCCCAGGAGCTGAGGGTGACCTCGGTGTTCTCCCTGGGCACTCGCCTTTGATTGCGACTGTGCGCCCAGGTGTTATTGACATCCATGAAGGTGGCAACGTTAAGGAACGTATTTTTGTCGCTGGTGGTTTCTGTGAAATTTCACCAGAACGCTGCACAGTGTTGGCCGAAGAAGCCATGCCGGTTGGTGATATTGATAAAGCCGCAGCAGAAAAGCGCCTCGAAGAGGCCAATACTGCATGGCAAAACGCCGACGACGCCGTCAAAGCGAAAGCAGAGATGGAGCGACATGTCGCAGAAGCGTTGGTAGCCGCCGCTGGATAGAAGTTAACTAAAATAGTTTCTTTTAAAAAACGCGGCACTTTCCAGTGCCGCGTTTTTTTGTTTGAGGATGTTATGAAGACGACAGCTTTGATTTTTTTTGATCGACGACGAAAACGGAGCCATGTGGTGTGCCTGCACCATTGGCTATCCCTCGTTTTCAATTACGTCTCAATCAAGGAATTCAACTCATGACCGATATTATTACCGACAGACTTATCATGCGGCCCTTCGCCGCTTCTGACATTAACTATCTGATCCACCTCAAGGGTTCCGAAGCCAATATGGCAATGACAACAGTTGGCGTCATTGACGCAGAGGCAGCGTCCCTGCAGCTCGACGAATACCGGCGTCAATGGGCCGCGCGCGGGATTGGCATGTGGTCTTTAACCCACAAGGCCAGCGGCGCATTTGTTGGTGAGTGCGGGTTTGTGGCGCGACCGGATATAGAGGGAATGTCGCTACGTTATACGTTATGCCAAGGCTGGTGGAGCCAGGGTTTAGCACCTGAATCTGTGAAGGCGGCACTCACATATGGTTTGGGCGAGGGCGGCTTAAAGGAAGTATCGGCAGTGGCTCTGGAAACCAACAAGCGTTCTTGTCGTATCCTTGAAACCGCGGGAATGAGTGTGATTGAAAATCACTTTGGTCAGGTTCCCGGGTTTAGGCGCTACTATATATCGCAAGAGGCGTTTTCAAAGCTGGAAAAAGAATCCATCCTTGTCAGATAAACGTGCAATGTAAAAGGAGAAGAACTTATGCATCTGTACCTGGTTCAGCATGGTGATGCGGTCTCTAAAGAAGTGGACCCAAACCGACCTTTATCCGAAAAAGGCCGCAAAAGTGTAGGACAGCTTGCATCTTTTCTAGCCCGCAGCCGCCTGAGGGTGTCACGGGTGCTGCATTCGGGAAAACTGCGCGCCCAACAAACGGCGCTTATTTATGCTGAAGTCCTTGGTCCAGGACGCTTTGTCCAGGACAGCGCCTACCCCATTGGCCCAAATGATCCCATCGATATCTTGCAACAGGCCTTGGCGGCTGAAGTCAACAGTGACGACAGTCTTATGATTGTTGGTCATTTGCCTTATATGGATAAACTGGCATCCCATCTCCTGACAGGTGATCAGGCGGCCGGAACCGTTCAATTTGAGCCGGGGTGCGTGATTGCCCTTGAAAGCACCAATGACCGTCCCACCTGGACTCTTCGATGGATGATGCGGCCGTCTTTACTCGGAGGGTAGCGTAAAGATCGGCCTGTTTTAAGCCGCCTATCGTCTCTGGCTTTTTTTACTTTTTTTATTGTGGGTCCAGGCCACTTTAGGCGACGTGCCGGGCTTGTTTAACCCCAGTTCTGTCGCTTCGAGGCGGCGCACTTCGTCGCGCAAACGTGCCGCTTCTTCAAAATCCAGATCAGCCGCCGCGGACCTCATGCGGTCGGTTAAATCAGCGATCACCGATTGAATGTTGTGCCCAACAAGCTCTTTCCGTCCGCCGACGCCGGTATCTACAGTCACATAATCATGCTCATGGACACTATCGATAACATCCGAAATACCCTTTTTAATGCTTTCCGGCGTGATCCCGTGCAAATCGTTATAAGCTTTCTGTTTCGCCCGTCTGCGGTTGGTTTCGCCAATGGCATAGTCCATGGAGCCTGTCATTTTATCGGCATAGAGGATGACAAACCCATCAACATTTCGCGCTGCGCGGCCAATGGTCTGAACCAGTGACGTTTTAGAGCGCAAAAACCCTTCTTTATCGGCATCCAGGATCGCCACAAGGCCACATTCAGGGATATCCAGCCCCTCGCGCAGCAAGTTGATACCGATCAACACATCGAAGGCACCCAGTCTTAGGTCGCGGATAATTTCAATACGCTCCAGCGTGTCGATATCGGAGTGCATGTAACGCACCCGCACACCATGTTCATGCAGATACTCGGTTAAATCTTCTGCCATGCGTTTGGTCAAGGTCGTGACCAGAGACCGCATACCTTTCAAGGCAACCGCTTTCACCTCTCCCAGCAAATCATCGACCTGGGATTCAATGGGCCGTATCTCGACGACGGGATCGATCAAGCCTGTCGGACGGACCAATTGTTCTGTAAAAACGCCTCCCGTTCGCTCGAGTTCCCATGGCCCCGGCGTCGCCGAAACATAGACAGATTGGGGCCGCATCTGATCCCATTCTTCAAATTTCAACGGTCTGTTATCAATACAGCTGGGCAATCGAAACCCGAAATCGGCCAAGGTCGACTTGCGATTAAAATCGCCTTTATACATCCCTCCCACTTGTGGGACCGTCACGTGGCTCTCATCGACCATTAACACGGCATTTTCAGGAAGATACTCAAACAAAGTCGGTGGCGGATCACCAGCATTGCGGCCCGAAAGATAACGTGAATAATTTTCAATGCCGGCACAATGCCCCGTCGTTTCCAGCATTTCGAGATCAAACGTTGTTCGTTCTCGCAGACGCTGGGCTTCCAGCAACTTACCTTCTTCATCCAACTCACGAAGGCGCTGTTTCAGCTCGGCTTTTATTTGCGGTATGGCCTGCATCAGCGTCGGACGCGGTGTCACGTAGTGAGAGTTTGGATAAACAATAACCTCTTCAAGCGTTCCAATCTTTTCCCCGGTGAGTGGGTCGATTTCCCAGATATCCTCTATTTCATCACCAAACATCGACAATCGCCAAGCGCGGTCCTCAAAGTGAGACGGGAAGATTTCGATGACATCACCACGAACTCGAAAGGCGCCCCGGAAAAATGCCGCGTCATTACGTTTGTATTGCAATTCCACCAAACGTTTAAGGATATCATTGCGCTCAAGTTGCATGCCTACGGCCAATTTATAGGTCATTTCCGCATAAGTTTCGACCGCACCAATGCCGTAGATACACGACACCGAGGCGACAATCACAACGTCTGAGCGTTCCAACAAAGCCCGCGTTGCGGAGTGCCGCATACGGTCAATTTGTTCATTAACAGAAGCATCTTTTTCTATGTAGGTATCGGTTCGAGGCACATAGGCTTCTGGCTGATAATAATCATAATAAGAGACAAAGTATTCGACGGCATTGTCCGGGAAAAACTCTTTCATTTCCCCGTAAAGTTGCGCGGCAAGGGTTTTGTTCGGTGCCAAAACCAAAGCCGGT
Organism: Rhodospirillales bacterium; assembly: GCA_048262655.1. Lineage (GTDB taxonomy): Bacteria > Pseudomonadota > Alphaproteobacteria > Rhodospirillales > Casp-alpha2 > JABMNT01. The sequence continues at coordinate 952,455 of JBLXEY010000001.1, forward strand.
CGCTGCAAGTTCTGGATCACATGGGCCATAGTGAAGGTCTTACCGGACCCCGTAACCCCCAATAGGACTTGATCTCGCTCACCCGCCTTGAGTTCCCGGGTTAATTCCTCAATCGCTGTTGGTTGATCACCTGCGGGTTCAAACGGCGACGCCAGTTTCAAGCGACGCCCGTCATCGACGGCAGGACGCGCCGTCGGGATAAAGGTTGCCGGAGTGTGCTGTAGTTCCATAGACATAAGAACTTAAATATAGACTGCCTTATGGTGCTTATCGAGTCTTCGTCGGTGTTAAGTGCATTTTTTCACATGTCTCCTGACAAGCCCCGCCAAGCAGCAATCTCGGTCTTTGCCAACCGCCTTTTCATTGAACCTTTTTACCCGCCTTGTATTGCCTCAAAGCGCCCTCAGGCGTAATCTTTGAACCTGTCTTACCCCCTCGAATATAAAGAGTCCGCCATGTCTTTTATTGCTGATCGCCTGAGTGCCATTAAACCATCTCCAACAATTGCTGTAACCACCAAAGCCCGGGAACTGGCCAGTGAGGGTCGCGATATAATTGGTCTAGGCGCAGGCGAACCCGATTTCGATACACCGGACCATATTATTGAAGCGGCCAAACAGGCGCTCGATAGCGGTATCACGCGATACACCGGCGTCAACGGCATGCCGGAACTGCAAGATGCTATTATCGCCAAGTTTAAGCGCGATAGCGACCTCGATTTTACGCGTAACGAAATACATGTCAGTTGTGGCGGAAAACCGGTAATTTTTAATGCCATGATGGCGACAATTAATCCCGGAGATGAGGTTATCATTCCTGCTCCCTATTGGGTGAGTTACCCAGATATCCCTATGTTATTTGGTGGCAAGCCTGTGATCATAGATTGTCCCGTTGAAGCAGGTTTCAAACTCACACCAGCGCAACTTGAGGCCGCAATAACGCCAAGAACCAAATGGCTGATCCTGAATTCACCGTCCAACCCGACCGGTGCGGCCTACAGTCAATCCGAAATCAAAGCCTTAACAGATGTCTTGTTGCGCCATGAACAGGTATGGATCTTGACGGACGATATCTATGAGCATCTGATTTATGATGATTTTGAGTTTATGACCGTGGCCCAAGTTGAGCCGCGTCTAAAAGGTCGGACACTTACCATGAACGGCATGTCGAAAGCCTATTGCATGACCGGATGGCGCGTTGGTTTTGCAGGCGGGCCCGCAGAATTAATTCAGGGCATGACAAAAGTTCAATCGCAATCGATAACCCATACCGCGGCGGTCAGTCAGGCGGCATCCATCGCCGCACTAAACGGCCCGCAAGAGTTTATCGCAAGCAATAACCTTGTGTTCAAAGAGCGCCGCGATCTGGTGGTAAGCATGCTCAATCAGGCTGCTGGTATTGATTGTCCGACACCGGAAGGCGCTTTTTACGTTTTCCCGTCGATTAAAGGCCTGATTGGGAAAAAGACCCCCGCCGGCAAGACAATTGAAACCGACGAAGACTTCGTTACCTACTTGCTGGAGACAGAGGGCGTTTCTGTTGTCCATGGAGAAGCCTTCGGCCTCAGCCCGCATTTTCGAATTAGCTATGCAACCGCGACCGACCTTCTGGAGGACGCCTGCCAACGCATTCAACGCGCCTGTGCTGATTTAAAAAGTTAAGATCTGAAGTCCTTTTTGATACACATCAATGCTCCCTGCTCTGCGGCGTTTTAGGCTAGATCATTAGCTGAATAAACAAAGGGAAGCCGATGTCACACGTACCTCACGAACTCGCTGAAGAGTTCCCGAATAATGTTGATCAAATCCACAATCTCAACCAGAGCGATACTCATTTTGCGAAATTGACGGACGAGTATCATAGCGTTAATCGGGAAATTCACCGGATCGAAACCAATGTCACTCCGACGGACGAAGGATATGAAAAGCAGTTGCGTCGGCAACGACTTGCCCTAAAAGATCAGATTGCTACGTATTTTTAGTTTCTTTGGAAGGCCATCGCGGCCTTCCAATAAAATCTGTTTCCATACGACCTTGAAATCGATACCGTAACAGTCCGCTTCTGGGATATCTGTAATTTGAGGTCTGTTATGTCATCTCCATCAAACGCCGATTGGCTGCCACTTACCATCGAAGAGACGCTAGAGCCTGAACTGGCCATTTGTGACCCGCATCATCATTTATGGGAAAACAGATTTGAGCGCTCTGCCAATCGATATTTGCTCAACGATATTCTGGAAGACATTAATGCCGGTCATAATATTGTATCGACCGTGTTTATCGAATGTGGTGCCATGTGGAAGGCCGATGGCCCGGTGCCAATGCGAGTAATTGGCGAGACTGAATTCGTCAATGGAATTGCCGCGATGAGCGCTTCCGGAATGTACGGCCCGTGTAAAATTGCAGCCGGGATTATTTGCACAGCTGACCTGACGTTAGGGGCCGCCGTGGGTGAGGTATTAGACGCACAGTTGGCTGCCGGTGGCGGGCGCGTACGTGGCATTCGCCATGGCTTACCCTGGGATGCCAGCGACGTTGTTCCCAAAGCCCGGACCCTACCCAGCCAGCACTTAATGCTCGATCAAACATTCCGTGAGGGGTTTGCAGAACTTTCAAAACGTGACATGAGTTTTGAAATTTGGTGCTACCATCACCAACTACCCGACGCAATTGATCTTGCGCGGGCATTTCCGGAGACGACAATTATCCTGGACCACTTTGGTGGACCTTTGGGTGTCGGTCCCTACGCGGGAAAAGCCGATGAAGTGTTTTCGGGTTGGCAAGAAGACATTCGGGAATTGGCAAAATGCGAGAACGTAAATGCCAAACTGGGCGGCATCAACATGATTGAAAACGGTTTTGGTTGGCATGAAAAGCCCAAACCTCCAACCAGTCTTGAACTTATGGAGGCGACCCGGCGGTATTATGAATATACAATTGAACACTTCGGTGTTGAACGCTGTATGTTTGAATCAAACTTTCCCGTTGATCAGGTCAGTTGCAGTTACAATGTGCTCTGGAATTCATTCAAACGCCTGACAACAGGGTATTCTGAAGCTGAAAAAGCACAGCTCTATCATGATACAGCGACCCGTGTTTACCGCCTTTAGACCTCTGCACTGGAGTTTATAGCATGTTCCTTAATGCTCTCACCCATGATCAACGAAAATCATTTTTAGCGCTGGCCGCGAAAATGGCGTTGGCTGATGGTCATGTATCACCACAAGAAGTCCCCTTGCTGCAGGAACTTGGGGACGCATTTGGCCACGATCTTGAATTCCCTCTGGAAGAGGTCGAAGGGCCCCCAAACACTGCGCCATTCGATACACGGGCTTCTCGGGTTCTTGCGCTTTTAGGCGTCTTCGTTGTCGCCTATGTCGATGAACACCTGCATGTGGACGAGTCTAAAATTCTTGGAGAAATCGTCTATGCGTTCGGTTTCTCAGAGCAAGAATTAATTGAGATGAAGGCTTGGGCGAAACAGGAAGCCCAGCAATTTAATGCCTTGAACGCCATTATAAAAGGCAAGGCCTGATCTACGTTATCTGTCCCCACAAATCTAAGTGGGTTTCACGTTCAATTTGGCTTTTAGCTTCTCCAGCGCTTTTGTCCGGCGCAACATAAGAGCTTCTATAATATCATAGGCCTCGGAACCGAGAGCGATAAACTCACATGACAGTTCGTATTTATTTCTGCGTACCGCCCGGCATGGTATGCGGACTGCCATCAAATCGGCATTAACAGGACCAATGCCATCGACCATAAACTCTTCGTCTTTTTTCATCGGTTTCTTAAAAAGGTCGACCCGAAAGCCGCCGAGGCCCCAATCCATCGTCCGATAGCGTCCACCACGAAATGACAGTTGAATCTCGGGCACTTCGACCCGCTGATTTTTCCGCTCATAGGGTTTTGATGTTCCGGATACACTGCGTCTGGCCAACGATCCACTCTCCCAACTGGCCTGCCAATCTATCACATCTGCCTTTTAATAACCACTCAACATCTTAAGCAATCGCATTTATAAAGGTTCCACTTATGATATAGGATATAAAGAAAACCCGTTTAATATCACACGGTCCCTGCTCTACATCGCTAAAGGCATTCGTGGTCAAAGCCATCTTAGGAAAGGTTTACCAGACTTGGACATAGCAGATTACATCCTTAAGCATTCCACGACGAATCCGGATTACCCCGCCATTGAAGATGGCGACCGGGTTATAACCTATCAACAACTCGCTATCTTGGCTCAAAATGCCGCTGCAAATATCGCAGCCAACGGGATTGGGCCAGGTGATATCGTTGCGCTCCTATTATCTGATTCAGCTGATCACCTGATCGTTATGTGTGGGCTTACATTGGTTGGCGCCGTGATATGGCCAATCGAGATCACAACCGTACCTCGTGATTTGGATCGGTTCTTGTGTGAAATTCCCTGTAAAGCGCTCATAAACAATGGATCGCAAGGTCTCACCCAGCCCGTCACACAAATCGATATGTCTGAGATTACCGCTCCCGCCGAGTCAGTCTTCACACGAATAAGCCGGACCGCCGACGCACCTGCTGTTCTTGTGCAATCGTCAGGAACAACGGGCCGCCCAAAACTCGCCTATTTCAGCGCGCAACAATTGATCGATTCGGTCGAAACAGAAAACCCCGGCAGAATCTGGAAACAGACCTGTCGCAGCCTTTCGCTGTTGGCAATGAGCCTCAATACAGGCTGCCGCTATAGTTTAAGATTTCTGATTGCGGGCGCGACCATCGTGGTCAATCGGGCAACATCGGACCTGGCGCTTTTACAACTCGTCAAGGGAGCACGCATTGATTATCTCATCATGGTACCTCCACAAATGCGGCTGATGCTTAAACTTGCTCGGAAGAAGGAGATGTTGTTCCCAGACTTAACTGTTGCCGCGATGATCAGCGGTGCGTTGACGCAAGAAGAGTTGGCAAACGCCTTAAAAACGGTCGCTCCACGCATAGATGTATACTATGGGACCAATGAATGCGGTAATATCGCAATCGCTTCCAATGAAGATCATCTTAACTACCCGGGGTCGGCAGGAAAACCCGTGGAAGGTTTTGACGTAGAGGTCGTCGACGACCATGCCCACCAAGTGCCAACAGGTGAAATTGGTGTCTTGCGACTAAGAGCACCCCACCTGCCAAGCGCATATATTAATAATCCAACTGCTAACCAACAACAGTTTAGAGAGGGCTGGCATTATCCGGGTGACCTCGCATTAATTTCAGATACCGGCCATATCTATCTAAAAGGCCGCGCCGACGATCGTATCAGCAGGAGTGGAATAAAATTCTATCCACAAGAAATCGAACAAACCCTGCTCTCTCATCCTGAAGTCATTGATGCTGCCGTCGTTGGGTGGCCTGATTCAGCATCCGGAGAGGTAGCCGTTGCTTTTCTGGTTGTAAAAGATCCTTCATCGATGGAACAGATCACAACCTTTTGCGACACCCACTTAAGCCCCATAAAACGACCCAAAAGGATCATTCTCCTGGATCAGCTGCCAAAAAACCCAGCCGGTAAAGTCTTAAAGCGAGAGCTAAAAGACAGATACAAACAGCACCAGACGGCTTCGCAAGCCTAGGAGTTTTACGAGATTATTCGACCAATTTACCTTTGAATACTTCTATAGGTCCGGAACCTTATCTCGCGCGACACATGCGCAAGAAAGACCTGAACAATTTGTTTTATCTAATAGCACTGTCGGCGCATAATCGGTTTAGAACTCGACAGACAGCTCCAGAACAAAGCAATTTTAACGGTCTCTTCTTAAATCCGAATAATTTTGGTATGAACAATCCGGACCCTTCTCGCTATTTAAAAAATCACCCACAGGTATCGAGCTTGCTGCAATCAAATGAAACTGCTTTTTTTAATTGGCAGCACTTCTTTGCTGCATCCAAACGGCCTTTTGGTATTGTCACACTGAGCTGGGGTCGGATTGGTCTGCCAGCGCCAGGACTTCTACTGCGAGAGAATAAATGAAAACCATCCTGCTTTATACGGACTCTCATAGTTTTTGCGGCGTTGGCAGGTATAACGCAGCCCTGTTGACCGCCTTATCCAAAACAGGATATCGACTTGTTTGTGCGCAATGCCGAGAGAACACCCCGCTCCAGTCTCGCTTAAAGGCAACTGGGGTCATTTATCAGTGGTTCGACTACGACCCGAACCAACAACCCGAGAGATTCGCCAACGATCATAGTCTTGCGCAAGCCCTTATGGATCGCGTGGATCCGGATCTCGTCGTCTTTTCAAACGGTTCTCCGACCAATACCTATTCCGGGGTCTTGGCTGCACGTCAGCGGAAAGTTCCCTATATTATTTGGGAAGGTCACGTTCGAACGGAAGCTTTTACGGAAGCCCCAATCCCTTATGACGACATCAAAAAAAATTATCTGGCGTCTCATGCCACCATTTTTGTCGCTCGCCATAACCTGGAAATCGTAAAAAACCATTTCAACATGCCAGATCACTTCGGCGTACTGATTCCCACCTTCGCCTCTTCCGTCTTTTACGGCCCGATCAACAAACAACGCCGTGCCCAGTTAAGAGCCAAATGGGGCGTGCCGAAAGACGGTATACTCTGCGTCACATCAGCAAAGTTTGAGCCCGTAAAAGGTTATGAAATTCAAATACGCGCACTCGAAATACTTAAGAGGACGCATCTGTGGGATCGTATTTACTTTATGTGGGCCGGCGAAGGGACATATCGACAGGCGGTCTCCAATCGGTTGCGCGACCTAGCATTAAAAGACCATGTTCAATTGCCCGGACACGTATGGAACCTGGACGAAATACTGGATGCTGGCGACGTATTCATGCTCACCTCCTATTCCGAGGGATTACCGTTGACCATTCTGGAAGCAATGGCAAAAGGTTTGCCCGTCATTGCGACTGATGTCGGCGGAAACCGAGAGGCATTGGAGGGGTGCGGCAAAATCATCTCATCCCCCTCCAATGTAGAACAGACGGCTAACGAACTGAGCTGCTCGATTATTGACTGGATTGAAAATCCTGAACATCGCCTGCAGTGCGGCTTGGCCAGTCGCGCCCGAGCAGAAGACCGTTACTCAGAGACCAATGTCATTGGACAGCAAATCGCCTTGATACAAAGTGTTTTCCAGCAAACATAGATTCAGTTAAAGCTCAACCAAGACAAATTCCCACTTTTCCGGCGATGAAAGTTCGAGAGTACGGCATCCGGTATTTCAAGAATTTTATTGGATTGTATCAATCGTGTTAGCAATTCAGAATGGTTTCCCCCTTTTTTGCCAATAATTAAATCAGCGTAGTTTGATAGATTCATAGCGATCGGGTAAAAATCTAGCCGGCTTCTCAAAAATGTTCCGACGGCTTGCACCACACCATACTTGGCACTTCCTGTTGGGTTTATGACGTGGTCGTTAAGCACGATATAACCATCGTCCTTTAACTTGCTCTCCCAAATAAACAGGTCATCGATCACCATCTCATAAGCATGATCAGCATCAATATAAATCAGATCCAGTGTTTTATCGTCAAACATCTCGACCGCATTCCGGCTTGATTGCCGAAGGACGTGTACGCGTTTATCGCCCTCAAAACGCTTTAAAGTTTTGGCGTACAAACGATCAAATGTTGCTTGTTCATGGCTTGGCCCACCCAGGTACTGTTCCATAAACTGCTCAATCTCTGGACCGTCCACATAATAGAACGGAGGCTCTTTCGCCGAATAGGCTTGCCATTGATCTACAAGACTAAGCACGTCGGGCGACAGGTTTTCAAGCAGCCATTGTGCGTTTATGCCCTCACAAACCCCAACTTCGACAACCGTTGAAATGTTTGATTTAGGCAAGTACGCCATGAGATCGTGTCGTGAGCCAATAAATGCAAACATGTTCCGTTACTTTTTTAAACGGTTTGGAATTCGATATCGTTGGATGAAATATTAGACGCTACCGTTTCGATATCGAGACTGCTAAAGGTTGCCAAATCGGTAACAGAGTCACTTGTCGACAAAAAGGACCCGTTACTTTCGTTGTCGACAAAAGCCATGACCGCGTTACCACTTGTATTTTCATAGAACATAAGAAAATCTTTCGTAAACGTCCCGGCATCAGAAATATTACTGATCAGGTCAGCAAGTGCTGAAGCTCCGCTGGCGTATTGACTTGCTGTTTCGTTCATCACGACAACGTTCACGGTACCGAGCGAGGTTGCGCCTGTCAGAATATTTATTGAAGTCGCTGTCGCGTAGGGGTCCAGCCCCGTCAAGCCGGTAAGGTCGATCACGTCAACAGTCGTTGAATTGGTTCCAAAATCGAAATCTGTTAAGGTATCGCCGCCGTGACTTTTTAGTCCGTATGAAATTCTATCACTTCCGGTTCCACCAGATATTGTATCCGCCCCGCCGGCGCCTGAAAGGATATCGTCGCCCGCGCCGCCTGTTATTGTATCTGCGCCGTTTCCACCGTTGATATTATCGGCCCCGGCACCCCCATCAATCGTATCAAGCCCCGTGCCACCGGTAATTATATCGGCGCCATCTCCAGCGGTAATTATATCGTCCCCACTTTGACCAGATATCGTCATGGCAACCGAGTTACTTGCGGTAATCGTATCGTTACCATCATTCCCGGTAATAGTTTCAACACCTGCCACGACAATGACATTGTTTCCTGTGTTATTGAGGTTAAGCGTATCCGTACCAGCCCCGCCATCTATAGTCGTTCCGGTCAATGCAAGGCTGGTATAATCGATCAAATCGTTTCCGGAACCACTGGTGATCGTCTCTATGTTGCTCACGGAGAGCTCATCATTTCCAATGTTGTTTAGGTTCAGTGTATCCGTACCGGCGCCGCCGTCGATTGTCGTACCAGTGAGGGCAAGGCTGATGTAATTAATCAGATCATTTCCAGAGCCACTGGTGATCGTCTCTATGTTGCTCACGGAGAGCTCATCATTTCCAATGTTGTTTAGGTTCAGTGTATCCGTACC